>JAGTRT010000021.1 GCA_018261895.1 Pseudomonadota bacterium | reverse complement strand
ACGTTGGGCATCATGAACATCTCATCTTGGCTTCGTCGCGAATACTCCTTTCCGCAATGGATGAGTCCGCTGCAGTGGATGCGGAAAGCGGCGAGATTTCTTTGGGCATTTCTTAGTTGTGCATTTGGCATTGGAGCAGCAGCGGTCGCCATCCCATCTCCGTTTGGCGGCTTATTACTTGCGCTTGTCGGTGGCATTGCCCTGGCAACTAAATCTCGTAAGGTCTGGCTTGATCTGTTCGCGCTGGAGGGCCGTGGGGCTCAGCTTTTCGTCGGCAGTTGGTTCATCGCAGGTCTCATCTTATGCATCAAGCACTACCTCTAGGCCACATGCCCAACCCGGCGGTCAAGGCCGCTCCCTCCGGTCGCTGGACGCTGCGCGATAAAGCGCCGCGCAGCGCCCCTTACCTACAACGTTAGAGATCACTACAGTGCCTGGGCATTGGTATGAGGTTAAGCCGAAAAAACTCAAGGCCAGTCACCGGCCGGAAGAATGGGTTTTTGCTTATTACTTGGAGCTTGGCTATCAACGCGAAGACGGAGAAGTATTTCGAGCTTTTTTGTTCCGCAATCGGGAGCGTACTGTTTTTGGGGCTGCGGTTTTTCGAGGAAACGAAAACCCGACTCACGACAGCAGGGATTGGGCTACGCGGGTCATACTCAACAAGGAGTTTCGAGAGCGCCATGTCACCGAAGATCAGTCAATCATTGCACTATGGAAACACCACTGATCTCTAACATCACAATCCACCGGACCTTCGGCAAGCGGCGCTTGCCTCCGTCCGGTGATTTTCAACGTTAGGCGACTTGAATCCCCCATTGGATATTTCATCATGAAAAGGATATTTTTCCCCCTACTGCTCGTTTTCCTGGCCAATTTAACATTTGCCCATGAGCCAGTTTATACAACCGTCAAAGGGTCTTTGTACAAGCAAGGAAAGCCACTCTCTAACGTCATGATTATCAGTTGTGAAGACTTACTCAACTTTGGAAGAAAATCTTGCGAACATCCAATAAAAGTGTTCACAGACATAAATGGGGATTTTTCTTTCTCTGTTCAAACCGGGTACCCGCCATGCACAGTTTGTCCATGCTCAAAAGACAAACCAAGCTCTTGCGATCCAATCTTTGGTTTTTGGTTTAGTGTTATTTCCGGAAACGATTCCAGAGAATTTCTTCTAGAGGGGTTAGGTTTTGGTATTAAAGGAGAAATTCCGCTTAAATGTGATGTACAGCCTACTGACTCAAAACCAGAATTACGTTTAATGCCTTACGGCACAAGTAAATATCGCTTGCCTGAATTGAAATGCTAGATGCTGCGCCTAACCCGGCGCTCAACCTCGCTCCTTTCAGTCGCTGGACGCCGCGCGATAAAGCCGCGCAGCGCCAAAGCCGCGCAGCGCCGGTTAGCTCTACGTTAGGCGATTTGTGCCGTGGGCTCTTCGCTACTTTTTAGCTGCCTCTCCCGCACTTGTCACATTTGGGGGGTGGCAACTCGCCCTTTTGGCTTACGAGCATTTTGGTTGCCAAGGCAGCCTCAAATACCTTCAGCCCTGTTTCGCCGGCTCAATCAATCTCTTGCCGTGGCTGGGTATCGGCCTATTTTGGTGTCAGTTGCTTTTATGGGTGCTTGGCCCCATTTCTGCTGGCCTGCTCCTCTCCGTTGCAGCAAAACATTACAGGGCTAGCCATGCCAAAAACATCGCCTAACTTCCTGGTCAAGGCGCGGCCTTTGGCCGTTGGGACAGCCGGCAAGCCTGCTGTATCTTAGCTACAACGTTAGGGTGCTTTCGGGGATTGCCCAGCCGAACTCCAACAAATTGCTTGTTGGTGGCATCTTCGGCCTAGGGGGTGACCTAAATCATTTGCCATTAGGAATCCTATGCCCATCAGCACCAGATGGGCATCCGGGTACGTCGCGATCACGCTCTCGGGAGCCATGGATTCCGAAGCACGACGCTGACAGCCGCAAACCTCAATGTCATAATCCGGCATTATGAAAAACGCGTTTTCCCTGGGTTCGTTGGTGGCCGGTGTTGCCTTCGGCCACTACCGTCTGCTGGCTTCCGCAGACGGCAGCAGGAACGATCTGGCCTCGTTCAAGGCGCGCCCTTTGTGCAGCGAGGGCTGGTCATGATGAATCTGACGGTCAACCGGAAAAAATGGCCAAATTCGAAATCCTGTGCCGGGCCGGCCGGTTGGAAGGCCTGTTCGCCGATGGATTATTTTGCGAAGGATGAGCGGTGAGTTACATCTTTTTCGTGTGGGAACACCCCAAGGCCATCCCCGCGCCGGCGTCGCCCGAACAGGCCTGGCAATTCGTCCGCGTGGCGTCGTCGATTCCGGCCGAGATGAACCCGCGCTACCAGGCGTTTGCCCGGGCATTGACGGCACACTACCCGGATCTGGAATCTATGCCGGACACGGGTGTCGATTCGGACACTTGCGTCTGGGCGGACAGCCCGATCGACGGCCAGACCGAGCTGGCGGTGTACACCATCGGCGTGCGCAACAGTTGCATGGATTACGACCTGCTGTGGCACATCGTCCATGCCGCTTGCGACGAAGGGCTTTACGTCCTCGACCGCCAAAGCGCCACCTTGTACCGCCCTGACCGGACCTACATCGACATGGAGGGACGGACAGCCATCGCCAACCTGCAACGCCCCCACCGTCCGGAGCCCAACTGGGAAGAGCCGGCCGGTTGTGTCGCCAAGTCCATTGGCGGCAAGTCGATCAAGGAGGCCGTCGAGCAGATCGTCGAGGTGGTCGCCCGCTTCCACGCGCCGGCCGATTTCATGCCGTTCGTGCCGGAGCCCGTCCAGCACCTGGCGCGCGAGCGGACCAAATGCTTGCCGGCCAGCGCCGACGACGTTCCCATCCTGTTTTCGGGGCACTTCGACTCGACCGGCATGAGCACCGTGGAAATCGCCGCGCAACGACGGCGCCTGCAGCGTGAGCGCAAGGAGCAGGTGTTCCGGGCCATGCAGGCCGTTCACGCGTATTTCCACGCATGAACGCAGCCACCCCGCCCGCCTTCTTGCGCCGATACACCGACCTGCCGGCGCTGCTCCACATCCTGAGCAACCGCCAGCTCACCCTGCTCGACCCGAAAACCTGGGACGACCGCAACGATGCGCACTTCATGGCAGCGTACAAGGAGCGCAAGGGCCTCAAATCCCTGCTCGCACTGTGCTTCTCACAGGCCTCCGAGACCTATCACCACTGGCGGGTGTTCTCCAGCGGGCCGTCCGGCGTGTGCATCGTCTTCGACCGCGAACGGCTGCTTGAAGATATCGCCGAAGCACCGGGAATCTCCGTGGGCAGCATGCGCTACCTGACGATGAAGGAGGCGAAACAGGCCGCCTTCCATGTCGACGAACTGCCCTTCGTCAAACGCGTCGCCTACAAGCCGGAACGCGAGTTCCGCGCGCTGTACGCCTCGACGACCGAGGAACATGCCGCACTCGACCTGCCCATCCGCCTCACCACCATCCGCGGCATCTCGCTCAGCCCATGGATGCACGCCTCGCTGTCGAAATCCACCGCCGGCGCCATCCGCACCATCGCCGGCTGCGAAAGGCTCCGCGTTTCCCGCTCCACGCTGGTTTCGAACGAGCAATGGAAGAAACTGGCCGCCGAAGCCATTTAGCCGCTCGTTGAAAAGCGCGACTTTCCCGCGGGTCTGCGGGAAAATATCGCCCCATGACTTCCCGCTCCCTTGAAGACCGCCTTGCCGGCGAACTGGCAGAGATCGAAACCGCCGGCCTGACGCGCCGCCGCCGTGTGCTGGAAAGCCCCTGCGGACGCATTGCCACGGTCGACGGCCAGCAACTGATCAACTTCGCCGCCAACGACTACCTCGGCCTGGCCGGCAACACCGACATCGCCCAGGCGCTAGCTGACGGCGCGCTGCACTGGGGCGCCGGTGCCGGCGCCTCGCACCTGGTCAGCGGCCACCTGGCGCCGCACGAGGCGCTGGAAAAGGAAATCGCCGCCTTCACCGGCTTCGACCGCGCCCTGACCTTCTCCACCGGCTACCTCGCCAACCTCGCCGTGACGCCCACCCTGGCTGGCCGCGGCGCCGCCGTCTTCGCCGACAAGCTCAACCACGCCTCGCTGATCGACGCCCAGCAGCAGGCCAAGGCCAACGGCGCCGACGTCCAGCGCTACCCGCACAACGACGTCGCGGCGCTGGAAAAGCTGCTGGCCGCGAGCACCGCCGCGACCAAGCTCATTGTCACCGACGCGGTGTTCAGCATGGACGGCGATCTCGCGCCGCTGCCGCTCATCTTCGCGCTGGCCGAGCGCTACGACGCCTGGCTGGTCATCGACGACGCGCACGGCTTCGGCGTCCTTGGTCCGCACGGGCAAGGCAGCCTCGCTCACTTCAACCTGCCCGCCTCACCGCGCATTTTGCTCATGGGCACGCTGGGCAAGGCGGCCGGCGTCGGCGGCGCCTTTGTCGCCGGGTCGGCCACGGCCATCGAATACCTGCTGCAAAAAGGCCGCAGCTACATCTTCACGACCGCCCAGCCGCCGGCCATCGCCTGCGCGCTGAGCCGGAGCCTGCGCATCATCGCCGACGGCGACGCCCTTCGCGCCCCGTTGAAAGCCCGTATCGGCCAGTTGCGCGACGGCCTGGCCGGTCTGCCGCTCAAGCTGCTGCCGTCGCTGACCGCCATCCAGCCGCTCATCGTCGGCGAAAACGACGCCGCCGTTGCGCTGTCCAAAGCACTCTGGGAACGCGGCCTGTGGGTGCCGGCCATCCGCCCGCCGACGGTACCCAAAGGCACGGCGCGCCTGCGCATTTCCGTGTCCGCCGCCCACAGCGAAGCCGACATCGCCCAACTGACCGCCGCCCTCAAGGAACTGACATGACGACTCCCTTTGTATTCCTGCCCGGCTGGTGCGTGGGCAGCGGCCCGCTGAATCTCACGGTCAACCGGAAAAAAGGCCAAATTCTGAAATTGCCGGGTTACGGCGACGCGCCGCTGATCGGCGACTTCTACGCCGCGGCCGACGACATCGCTGCCCGCCTGCAACCCGGCACGACGCTGGCCGGCTGGTCGCTCGGCGCCCAACTGGCGCTGGCCGTCGCCGCCCGCCACCCGGACAAGGTCGGCAAGCTCGTGCTGGTTGCCGGCACTGCCTCCTTCGTCCAGCGCGACGGCTGGCCGCACGCCATGCCGCCGGCCACGCTGGCCGAATTCGCCGCCGCCGTCGCGGCCGACGTCGAAGCCATGCTGCCCCGCTTCGTCGGTGGCTTCAACCGCGGCGACGCCCGCGCCAAGGCCGTCACCACCGAACTGCTGCAACTCGCCGATCCGCGCCCGTCCGCCGAAGTGCTCGCCACCGGCCTCGACTGGCTGCGCGACGTCGACCTGCGCGAGCTTGCCCCGCAGGTCAAGGCGCCGACCCTGCTCATGCACGGCGGGGCCGACCCGCTCATGCCGCTGGCTGCAGCCGAAGCGCTCGTCGCCCTGATCCCCGGCGCCCAACTGGCCGTCTTCGCCGACTGCGCCCACGCCCCCTTCCTTTCCCGTCCGGACGATTTCATCGCCACGCTCGACCGCTTCCTGAATGACCAGTAGCCCCCCCAAAAACGGCAACCGGCCCTCCAAGGCCCGCATTCGCCAGTCCTTCGAGCGCGCCGCCCCGACTTACGACAGCGCCGCCGACATCCAGCGCCGCATCTGCGTGCAGCTGGCCGACGGCCTGCCGGCGATGGCCCCGGCCCGCCTGCTCGATGCCGGCTGCGGCACTGGCTACGCCCAGGCCGACCTGCAGCGCCGCTTCCCCGACGCCCATCGCGTCGCGCTTGACCTCTCGCCCGCCATGCTCGGCAAGGTCGGCGCGCCCTGCTGCCGCCTGGCCGGCGACCTCGAACACCTGCCCCTGGCCGACGCCAGCCTCGACCTCTATTGGTCCAGCCTTGCCGTGCAATGGTGCGACCTCGCCACGGCCCTGCGCGAAGCCCATCGCACGCTGCGCCCGGGCGGCCACGTCGCCCTCGCCAGCCTCGGCCCGGCCACCTTCCACGAACTGCGCCACGCCTTCGCCGACGTCGACCACTATCGCCACACGCTGAGCTTTCACAGCCCGGACGGGATCCGCAAAATCGCCGTCCAACTCGGCTTTGCCACGGTCAACACGAAAAAAGGCACGAAAATCGCGCACTACGCCGATTTCAAGACCCTGCTCCGCGCCGTCAAGGCCATCGGCGCCAACCAGCTAGGCCAGGGCAAGCGCACCAGCCTCATGAGCCGCACCGCCTTCGCGCGCGCCGAGACTGCCTACGAAGCCCTGCGCACCAGCGCCGGCCTGCCGCTGACCTACGACGTCATCTACCTTTACGCCAGCAAATGAGCACCCAACGATGAGCCCCGCCTATTTCCTGACCGGCACCGACACCGAAATCGGCAAGACCTTCATCACCTGCGCCCTGCTCCACCGCGCCGCGCAGGAAGGCCTGCGGGCCGCCGGCCTCAAGCCCGTCGCCGCCGGCACCGATGCCACCGGCCTCAACGACGATGTCGAGGCCATCCGCGCCGCGAGCAACGTTGCGCTGCCGCGCGAACTGATCAATCCGTATTGTTTCCAGCCCGCCATCGCCCCGCACATCGCGGCAGCGGAAGCCGGCGTCACCATCGCCGTCGGGCCGATCAAGGCCGCATGCGAGCAGGCCCGGCAACAGGCCGACCTGGTCATCGTTGAAGGCGTGGGGGGATTCTGCGTACCGCTGGGTGAAAAGTTCAGCGCCGCCGACCTTGCTGTAGACCTCGGCCTGCCGGTCATTCTGGTCGTCGGCATGCGCCTGGGCTGCATCAACCATGCGCTGCTCACGGCCGACGCCATTGCCGCGCGCGGCCTGAAACTGGCCGGCTGGGTCGCCAACCGGATCGATCCGGCGATGTCGCGCTTTGATGAAAATCTGGCCACGCTGCAAGTCGCGTTGCCGGCGCCCTTGCTCGGCGTCGTGCCGAACGGGCCGCAAGGCGGCGCACGCGGCGCCGCCGATTTCCTGAAACTACCCGGCGTTTAGCACCGACGCCACTTCCCGCAGGCGCTGCAGCAAACCGGCCACACCCTCGGCCGACAGAACCCCCTGTTTGGCCAGCTGCTCGACCTCGGAAGCTTCGGCCGCACCGGCATCGTCCGAAAAGGTGGCGAGCAGCCCCTTGATGGTGTGCGCCTCGCGGCGCAGGACCGCGGCATCGCCCGAAGCCAGCGCGGCAGACAAGGCGGCGCAATTGTTATCGAGGTCCTGCAGGAACATGTCGACCATCATCGTGAAAATGTCCTCGTCGCCGCCCAGACGGCTGAGGATCGGTGCCTTGTCCAACACGAAAGCGCCTGCCATAAGCTTCTCCGTTGTACCCGCCCGCCGCTGCCGCGGATCGGACCGGGATCAAAATCAAATTTGCGGTGCTTCCTCGTCGCGGAAGCGTTGCCGGATATCCAGCACGTGTTCCCAGCCAGCCAGGAAAGCCTCGACGCACATCGGATCGAAATGCTTGCCACGGCCGTCTTCCAGGAACTTGCAGGCGTCGTCCAGCGACCAGGCACGCTTGTAAGGGCGTTCCGAGGTCAGCGCGTCGAACACGTCGGCCACCGCCACGATGCGCCCGAACAGGGGAATCTGGTGGCCCTTGAGGCCGTACGGATAGCCCGACCCATCGTATTTCTCGTGATGCGAAATCGCCACCTCGGCCCCGGCCTTCATGATTTCCGAACGGCTGTCCTTGAGCAATTCGTGACCGATCTTCGAGTGCCCCTTCATGACCTCGAACTCCTCCGGCGTCAGCTTGCCCGGCTTGAGCAGGATGTAGTCGGGAATGCCGATCTTGCCGACGTCGTGCATCGGCGCGGACTCCAGAATCAGCTTCTGCTGCGCGATGCTCAGATCGAGGCCGAGCGCGATGATCTGCGAATAGTGGGCCATGCGCTGGATGTGCGCACCGGTTTCCGGATCGCGGAATTCGGCCGCCCGCGAGATGCGGAAAATCAGCTCCTTCTCGCGCTCGCGAATCTCGGCGGTGCGCTCTTCGACCAGCGCCGTCAGGTGTTCGGCTCGGTCAGCCAGGAATTTCTGGCCGGTACGCAACGACAGCATGTTGCGGGCACGCGCCGAAAACTCGACGCGATCGATGGGCTTGGTCAGGAAATCATTGGCCCCGCCGAGCAGGGCATCGTAGCGAACGTCCTTCTGGTCGTTGGCGGTGATCATCAGCACCGGAATCTCGTTGCGGCCGTGCAGCGCCCGGAACGCGCTGATGAACTTGAGACCGTCCATGTCCGGCATCATGTAATCGACGATCACCAGGTCCGGGTCATTGCCCCGACACCATTCCAGCGCAGCCAAAGGGTTATCGAACAAGGTCGGACTGCAATCTCCCAGCTTGAGCACCAGCGCCTTGATCAGCGTCAGGTTGATGTCGCTGTCATCGATAATCAGGACCTTGTGCATGTACTCCCCTGCTAGCCGGATAGTTGTTTCCCGGCAGTATATAATGCCCCGCCATGAAACTGCTCTTCGACCTATTCCCCGTCATCCTCTTTTTCGTCACGTTCAAGTATGCGGAAAAGAGCCCCGAACTCGCGGCCAGCTGGATGGGCTCGCTGCTTGGCTACGTCCCCGACGACGTCAAGATGGCGCCGATCCTCCTCGCCACCGTCGTCGTCATCGTCGCCACCGTGGCCCAGATCATCTGGGTGCACTTCCGCCACGGCAAGGTCGACAAGATGCTCTGGGTCAGCCTCGTCCTTGTCGTCGTCTTCGGCGGCATGACCCTGGCCTTCCAGAACGAAGCCTTCATCAAGTGGAAACCGACCATCCTGTACTGGGTTTTCGCGGGCAGCATGGCGTTCAGCGCCTACGCCCTCAAGAAGAACGCCATCAAGGCCATGCTCGGCGAGCAGCTGACCCTGCCCGAGCCGGTCTGGGCCAAGGTCAACTTGTCGTGGATCGCGTTTTTCCTGGTCATGGGCGCGCTCAACCTGATCATCGCCTTCAATTTCTCGACCGATGCCTGGGTCAATTTCAAACTATTCGGCGGCATGGGCCTGATGCTCGTCTTCGTGATCGGCCAGGGCATGATGCTGTCGAAATACGTTGAGGAAGAAAAATAATGCTTTACGCCATCATCGCCGAAGACAAGGCCGGTACGCTGGACCAGCGCATGGCCGCCCGCCCGGCCCACGTCGCGCGCCTGCAGGGTCTGCAGGCCGAAGGCCGCCTGATCCTGGCCGGCCCCTGCCCGGCCATCGATTCGCCCGACCCCGGCCCGGCCGGCTTTTCGGGCAGCCTCATCGTCGCCGAATTCGCCTCGCTGGAAGCGGCCCGGACCTGGGCCGATGCCGACCCCTACATCGCCGCCGGCGTCTATGAAAAGGTCGTCATCAAACCGTTCAAGAAAGTGCTGCCGGCGTGAGTGCCGAAACCATCGCCCTCCTGCGCGAACGCCTTGCCGTACTGCAGCCGGAATCGATCGCCATCGAGGACGAATCGCACAAGCATGCCGGCCATGCCGGCGCCCGCGAAGGCGGCCACTACCAGTTACAAATTGTTGCACAGGCATTCGCCGGGAAAAGTACCATTGCCCGTCATCGCCTGATTTATGATGCGGCGGGCGACCTGATGCGCGGCAGGATTCATGCGCTCAGCATTCGCGCCAACGTACCTGGCGAAGTATAATTTTTGATCCCCTCACCGAAGGATAGATACATGCACACGCTTTCCCGTCTGGCCGCTCTGCTGATCGCTGGCGCCATTGTTTCCGCCCCAGTCATGGCTGCCGAGAAGGGCAAGGCCTTTGCCACCGTGAATGGCCAGCCGATTTCTCAAGGCGTCTATAACGCCTTCATCGCCGAACAGAAGGCCCAGGGTGCGCCCGAATCCGCCGAGCTGGAAAACGCCGTCAAGGAAGAACTCGTCCGCCGCGAAATCCTGGCCCAGGAAGCCAAGAAGAAGGGCCTGGACAAGAACGCCAACATCCAGGGCCAGATCGAACTGGCCAAGCAGGCTGTCCTCATTCGCGCCTTCCTGACCGACTACGTCAAGGCCCACCCGATCAGCGACGCCCAGCTCAAGTCCGAATACGAGCAGATCAAGAACAACCTGGGTTCGACCGAATACAAGGCCCGCCACGTGCTGGTCGAGAAGGAAGACGACGCCAAGGCGATCATCGCCAAGCTGGAAAAGGGCGAGAAGTTCTCCGAACTGGCCAAGCAATCCAAGGACCCCGGCTCCAAGGACAAGGGCGGCGAACTGGGCTGGAGCTCTCCTGCTGCCTACGTCAAGCCGTTCGGCGAGGCGCTCACCAAGCTCAAGAAGGGTGAATACACCAAGACCCCGGTCAAGTCCGACTTCGGCTACCACGTCATTCAGCTTGACGACTCCCGTCCGATGACCCCGCCGCCGTTCGACCAGGTCAAGCCGCAACTGCAGCAGCGCGCCAGCCAGCAACAGGTCGAAAACCTGGTCAAGGAACTGCGCAGCAAAGCCAAGGTCGATTAAACTTTCGCCAAACGTGTGAAAATGCCCACCATGCGGTGGGCATTTTTGTTTGGGGGATTCGATCGTGTTCAACGGCCTGAAAAAACTGTTTGGCGGAAAACCGGCTCAGCCCGAGGGTGCGACGACCGCCCCCAATCGGGAAACACGTGCGCCATCCAACCAGTTCCTGCGGCGCGAAGCCATTTTCGACCGCAATAACCGCCTGTCCGGCCACATCTTCCGCCTGCAGGAGTCGTCGACGCTGGCCAATGCCGACGTCGCGGAGCAAACCCGCTTCGACGAAACCCTGCTCGACACTCTGAACGCCAGCAAGGATGCCTGGAATACCAGCCTGGCCTTCATCCCGATGAGTTCTGCCAGCCTCGGACTGTCGGCTGTAGACAACCTCAAGACCAGCAATATCGTCCTGCTCATCCAGTTGGCACCGGACGCCGAGGCCGACATCGTTTGCGAAGCCATCGATAATCTTCACGAGCGCGGCATCCAGATCGGTGTCTTCCGCCAACCGAAAAACCCGGCCTTCGGGCGGGTCATCCAGCTTGCCGACTTTGCTGCCATCGACATCGGCGGCCACGATCCCGATACGGCCCGCGACTTTTCCGCTGCCGTGCGCGCCAGCCCCGGCGAGCGCAAAAAGCGCCTGCTGGCCTGCAATGTCGAAACGCTCGACGACCTCCGCTTCTGTCAGCAGTGGCATTTCGACACTTTCCACGGGAAATTTGCCAGCTCACCATCCGGGGCGCGCAACGACAACACCGGCGACCCGCACAAATCGCTGCTGCTCAACATGCTGCGCCTGGTTCAGGGTGAAGCCGAGAATGCCGAAATTGCCGACGCGATGAAACAGGACCCGCTGCTCAGTTTCCGCGTCCTGCGTTACCTGAATTCACCGGCTCTGGGCTTGACCCGCCGCATCGATTCGCTGGAACAGGCGCTGGTCATCCTCGGGCGCCAGCGCCTGACCCGCTGGCTGTCGGTGCTGCTCTTCTCGGTACGCGAACCGCATTTCGGCGACTGGCTGCTGGTCGAAAATGCGCTGACCCGAGGCCGACTCATGGAGTCCCTCGGCGAGCAGTTGATGCCCGATACCGGCCACGACCCGCTGTTCCTGACCGGCATTTTCTCCTGCCTGGGCGAACTGCTGCATCGTCCGCTGGGCGATACGCTCAACGAAATGCTGCTGGCCGACGACATCAAGCTTGCCCTGCTCGAACGTCAGGGCCCCTACGCGGCACTGCTCTCCGTCGCCGAAGCCTGCGAGGATTTCGATCTGGAACGCATCAAGGGCGCAGCCATCCAGGCCGGCGTCGCGCCGGAAATGGTCAATCGCGCCCTGCTGGCCGCGACCGCGTGGGCCAGCGAAGTGACGGAATACTGGGAGTAAGGCGCCAGCCCCTAAAGCTGGTACTCGTCGCCGCCCCCCTGCATGGCCATCTCGACGACGTGCTTCGACAGGTGCGGCGCGAAGAGCGCGATCAGGTCGTAGTCGTATCGCCGCAGATAGGTGCCACGGCGCAGGGCCAGGCGGGTGGTGTTGGACTCGAAGAGGTGCGCGGCATCGATTGCGGCAAGGCCGGTATCGCGCTGGGCGTCGAAGGCGAGGCCGGAAATGATGCCGAGACCGAGGCCCAGGCTGACATAGGTCTTGATCACGTCGGCATCGAGGGCGGTCAGGGCGACGTTCGGCTGGGCGCCGATGCGCTCGAAGGCGCGATTGATGCGCGAGCGGCCGGTAAATGCGGTGTCGTAGGTAATCAACGGCCATTTCGCCAGTTCGTTCAGCGACAGAGGTTGCGATTTCAGGATGGGATGGCCTTCCGGGGCGATGACGCAGTGCGTCCATTGGCGCACCGGCAAAGTGATCAGCTGCGGATACTGGTCCAGCGCTTCGGTGGCGATACCGATGTCGGCTTCGCCAGCCACGACCCATTCGGCGATCTGCGTCGGGCTGCCCTGGTGCATTTCAAGCTTGACGTCGGGGTGCTGGGCGACGAAATCGCGCACGACCACCGGCAGGGCGTAGCGGGCCTGGGTGTGCGTGGCGGCGAGCACCAGTCGGCCGGTGCTGCCGGCTGAAAACTCGGCGCTCGCCCGCTTGAGGTTTTCCGCTTCGCGCAGGATGCGGCCGGCAATGTCGAGCACCACCTTGCCCGGCTCGGTGACGCCGGTAAAGCGCTTGCCGCTGCGCTCGAAGATGGCGATGCCGAGTTCATCTTCCAGCAACTTGACCTGCTTGGAGATGCCCGGCTGCGAGGTGTAGAGCGACTCCGCCGCCTCGGAAACATTGAGCCCCTGGCGCTGGATTTCGACGATGTAACGTAATTGCTGGAGTTTCATGACCTGCCCACTTAATAACCAGTCGATATAACAATCTAACCCAATATTCTTTTTGATTCAATTCACGGCTGTTAACATGCCCACATGGATTATCTCTACACCCTTTCCGGCTTTGCCGTTGGCGCCATTGTCGGCCTGACCGGTGTGGGCGGTGGCTCACTCATGACGCCGCTGCTCGTGCTGCTGTTTGGCGTGCATCCGGCGACTGCCGTCGGCACCGATCTGCTCTACGCGGCGGTCACCAAGGCTGGTGGCACGGTGGCGCATGGCAAGAAGGGACACATCGACTGGTCGATCACCGGGCGCCTGGCGCTGGGTAGTATCCCGGCCGCGGCAATCACGGTGTGGGTCCTGTCGCAGATGCCGAAGGGCAGCAACATCATCGGCCAGATCATTTCGCATGGCCTCGGCTTCGCCCTGATGCTGACCGCCATTGCCATCCTGTTCGGCCGCAAGCTGCGGGATTACGCCAGCAAGCACGACGATTCCGAGCTGCGCCGGCAACACCTGGGCAAGATCACCGTCATCGTCGGCGTCATTCTTGGCGTCCTCGTCACCATCTCGTCGGTCGGCGCCGGTGCGCTCGGCGTCGCTGCACTGTTTTTCCTTTACCCCAAACTTTCGTCGGTTCGCATTGTCGGATCGGATGTCGCCCATGCGGTGCCGCTGACGCTGGTCGCCGGCCTCGGACACTGGATGCTGGGCGGGGTCGACTGGGCCCTGCTCGGGAGCCTGCTGCTCGGTTCGCTGCCGGGCATCTGGCTGGGCACACAAGTTTCCGCCAAGGTGCCGGAGCATATCCTGCGCCGCATTCTGGCCTCCATGCTGGTGCTGATTGGCACCAAGCTGGTTTTTGCCTGACGTTTTTCAAGGACGTTTCATGTACAAATACGATGCCATCGACCGCCAGCTCATCAACGAGCGCGTCGACCAGTTTCGCGATCAGGTCCGCCGCTGGAAAGCCGGCGAACTGAGCGATGACGAATTCCGCCCCTTGCGTCTGCAGAACGGCCTCTACGTCCAGCGCCACGCGCCGATGTTCCGCATCGCCGTGCCATACGGCATGCTCAACTCGGCGCAGCTGCGCACGATGGCGGCAGTCGCCGACAAGTACGACCGCGGCTACGGCCATTTCACGACGCGCCACAACCTGCAGCTCAACTGGCCGAAGATCGAGGACGTGCCGGAAATCCTCGCCGAGCTGGCCAAGGTCGAGATGCACGCCATCCAGACCTCGGGCAACTGCCTGCGCAACATCACGACCGACCAGTTCGCCGGCGTCGCCGCCGATGAAGTGATCGATCCGCGCCCGCTGGCCGAAATCCTCCGCCAATGGACGACCTTCCACCCGGAATTCGCCTTCCTGCCGCGCAAGTTCAAGATCGCGATTTCCGGCACGAAGGAAGACCGTGCCGTGACCTGGTTCCACGACATCGGCCTGCATCTGCAGCAGCAGAACGGCGAGATCGGCTTCCGCGTCATCGTCGGCGGCGGTCTCGGCCGGACGCCGATCCGCGGCCAGGTCGTGCGCGAATTCCTGCCCTGGCAGCACATCCTGACCTATTGCGAGGCCATCCTGCGCGTCTATAACCGCGCCGGCCGTCGCGACAACGCCTACAAGGCGCGCATCAAGATCCTCGTCCAGGCCTTGGGCGTCGAGGCCTTCGCCAAGCAGGTCGAAGACGAATGGGCGCACAGCAAGGACGGCCCGGCCACGCTCACGCAGGCCGAGTACGACCGCGTTGCCGCGCATTTCACGGCCCCTGCCTACGGCCAGGCCAACGGCGAAGATGCCGGCTTTGCCAAGCACCGTGAGGAAAACCCAGCCTTTGCCCGCTGGCTCGAACGCTGCACGCACCCGCACAAGGTCGCCGGCTACCGCGCCGTGACGCTGTCGCTGAAGAAACATGGCGTCCCGCCGGGCGACATCACCTCGGCGCAAATGAACATCGTGGCCGACCTGGCCGACCATTTCAGCTTCGGCGAACTGCGCATCTCGCACGAACAGAACATCATCCTCGCCGACGTCCAGGAAGCCCATCTCTACGCCCTGTGGCTGACCGCCAAGGGCGCCGGGCTGGCGACGCCGAACATCGGCCTGCTCACCGGCATCATCTGCTGCCCGGGCGGCGATTTCTGCGACCTGGCCAACGCCAAGTCGATTCCCATCGCCAACGCCATCCAGGCCCGTTTCGACGATCTCGACTACCTCTTCGACATCGGCGAGATCGACCTCAACATTTCCGGCTGCATGAACGCCTGCGGCCACCACCACGTCGGCCACATCGGCGTGCTCGGCGTCGACAAGAACGATTCCGAGTTCTACCAGGTCACGCTCGGCGGCCGCCAGGGCAATGAGGCCAAGCTCGGCAAGGTCATCGGCCCGTCGTTCGCGGCCGACGAAATGCCCGACGTCGTCGACAAGATCATCAAGGTTTACATCGAAAACCGTCACCCCGACGAGCGTTTCCTCGACACCCTCGATCGCATCGGCATCGACCCGTTCAAGAACCGCGTGTACGAAGGCCGCGCCCACGGCAAGGCCAAGGCAGCAGACAAGGAGGCCGCATAATGCCGCAACTGATCAAACAAGGCGCTGCGGCGGTCGACACCTGGACGACGCTCGTCCTCGCTGAAGGCGAAACGCCCGACACCGTGGCCCTGCCCGCCGGCGACGTGATTTTCCCGCTGGCCGTCTGGCAGGCCCGCAAGGCCGACATCAGCGCCCGCCCGCGCATCGGCCTGCTCATCAATCCGGACGAGCGTGTCGAAGACGTGGCCGACGACCTCAAGCAATTCGCCGTCATCGCCATCCACTTCCCGAAATTCGTCGATGGCCGTGGCTATTCCACCGCCGCCCTGCTGCGCCAGCGCTACCAATATCAGGGCGAAGTGCGCGCCGTCGGCGACGTGCTGCACGACCAGCTCTTCTACCTCAAGCGCGTCGGCTTCGACAGCTATGCGCTGAAGGACGGCAAGAGCGTCGATCATGCACTGGCCGCCGGTTTCACGACTTTCGGCAACGCCTACCAGGCATCGACCGACCAGCCGCAACCCTACTTCCGCCGCCGTAGCTGAAAACTCATGACCCCGAGCCTGCTCAACATCACACCGGAACTCTCGGCCAGCGTCGCCACCAAGACGCAGGCCGTCAACGCCCTGCTCGCCGACATCGCCGCCAACTGGTCGCCGGTCACCTTCGCCAACAGCCTCGGTGCCGAAGACATGGTCCTCACCGACCTCATCGTCAAGGCCGGGCTGCCCATCGAAATCTTCAGCCTCGACACCGGCCGCCTGCCGCTCGAAACCTACGACCTGATGTCCGCCGTCGACAAGACCTACGGCCTCAAGCTCAAGATCTACTTCCCGCAGGCCGAAGAAGTCGAAGCCTTCGTCCGCAACCACGGCATCAACGGCTTCTACGACTCCGTCGCCCTGCGCAAAGCCTGCTGCCACGCCCGCAAGGTCGAGCCGCTCAAGCGCGCCCTGGCCGGCAAGCGCGCCTGGATCACCGGCCTGCGCGCCCAGCAGGCCACCACCCGGACCGGCCTGCCCTTCCGCGAATACGACGAAGGCAACGGTCTGGAGAAATTCAATCCGCTGTCGGACTGGACCGAGAAGGAAATCTGGACCTACATCAAGCAAAACGCCGTCCCCTACAACGCCCTGCACGACAAGTTCTACCCGAGTATCGGTTGCGCCCCCTGCACCCGTGCCATTTCGCCCGGCGAAGACGTCCGTGCTGGACGATGGTGGTGGGAGAACCCGGAAACCAAGGAGTGCGGTTTGCACGTCAAGGGCTGAACACGTCCCCATGCTTAAAACCCGGCCTCGTGCCGGGTTTTTCATTTCCGCAGCCGCCAAACCCCAATCTCACGGTCAACCGGAAAAAAGGCCCAAAATCGAAATCCGCCGGACACAATTTGTTTCAGTTGCTCACAGCTAGCGCCGGCGCGGCGGCCTAGACTTCTGGCATCAAGCAAGCGGGGGTATGGGTGATGAAGGTGGAGAATCCGGGTCGGCGACAATTTGCGTTGAAGGCTTGCCGCGGGGTGGCCGTGGCAGGGCTCTGGGGTGCTGGTGGCAGCCGGTGGGCGCAGGCGGCCACGGCCGACGGCGACGCCGAAACGCTGCATGTCCTCAACCGCCTCGGTTTCGGCCCGGCGCCGGGCGATCTGGCGCGGGTCCGGCAGATGGGCGTCGCGGCCTACATCGACGAACAGCTTCACCCCGAACGGCTGACGCTGCCGACCGCCCTGACCCGGCGCCTGGACAGCCTCAGCCTCGCCAATGCCGGGCAGGCCGAGCTGATCCAGCGCTTCCACGCCCTGCACAAGGCCGTCAAGGACAACCCGGAGGCCAAGGCGGATCGCCAGCGCTGGCACCGCCAAATGACCGAGGAAACGTCGCTGGCCCGGCTTCTCCCGGCGCTGGAAAGTCCGCGCCAGTTGCAGGAGGTCATGGTCGATTTCTGGTTCAACCACTTCAACATCTTCAACGAGAAGGGGCTGGACCGCGCGCTGGTCGCCAGCTACGAGCGCGAGGCCATCCGCCCCTTCGTCCTCGGGCGTTTCCGCGATCTGCTCGGGGCCACGGCGCACCATCCGGCCATGCTGTTCTACCTCGACAACTGGCTGTCGTCGGCCGGCGAAGGCGCCGGCACGGGCCGCCGGCGGCGCGGCGGGCTGAACGAGAACTACGCCCGCGAACTGATGGAACTGCATACCCTCGGCGTCGATGGCGGCTACACGCAGCAGGACGTCACCGAACTGGCCCGCATGCTGACCGGCTGGACCTTCGACCCGCGCCGCAGCCAGGGCGCCTCGACCTTCGTCTTCGACCCGCGCCGGCACGACAACGAGGACAAGACTTGGCTCGGCCACCGCATCGCGCCCGACGGCCAGGCCGAAGGCGAACGGGCGCTCGACCTGCTCGCCCGCCACCCGGCCACGGCCCGCCACATCGCCTTCAAGCTGGCCCAGGCCTTCGTCGCCGATGCGCCGCCGGGCGCGCTGGTCGACCGTCTGGCCCGCCGCTTCACCGACAACGACGGCGACATCCGCGCCGTACTCGCCGCCCTCTTCGCCAGCGCCGAATTCCGCGACCCGGCGGCCCGGGGCGCCAAGTACAAGTCGCCCTACCGCTACGTGCTCTCCAGCCTGCGCACCTGCGCCGTGCCGCTGGAGAACGTCCGCCCCGTCCTGCACGCCCTGCGCGAACTCGGCATGCCGCTCTACGGCTGCCAGACGCCGGACGGCTACAAGAACACCGAAGCCGCCTGGCTCAACCCCGAAGGCACGCGCCGGCGCATCACCTTCGCCACGGCGCTGGGCAGCGGCCGCCTGCCGCTGCGCCTGGACCCGGACGACAACCCGGCGCCAAGCATGGCGCCCCCGCCCGCCCCCGATGCCGCCCGCCTGCTCGCCACGCTCGGCAGCACCCTTTCCGCCCGGACGCAGGCTGTCATCGCCAGCGCCGACGCCCGCCTGCAATCCGCGCTGCTGCTTGGCAGCCCGGACTTCATGACCTACTGAGGAGACCGCCATGTTGCGCCGCCAATTCCTCCTGTCCCTTGGCGCCGCCGGGCTGTTGCTGCCCGTCGGCCGTTCCGCCTTCGCTGCCCGCTCCCCCGCCCCCGCCAACAACCGCCGCCTCATCATCGTCCTCCTGCGTGGCGCGGTCGACGGGCTCAACGTCGTCGTGCCCTATGGCGACGACGACTACTACCGCGCACGCAGCAGCATCGCCATCGCCCCGCCGGGACGCGACGACGGCGGGCTCGACCTCGACGGCTTCTTCGCCCTGCACCCGGCGCTCGCCAGCCTCCTGCCGCGCTGGCAGGCCGGGCAACTCGCCTTCGTCCATGCCGCCGGCTCGCCGGACGCCACCCGCTCGCATTTCGACGCCCAGGACTACCTCGAATCCGGCACGCCCGGCCGCAAAGCCACGGCCGACGGCTGGATGAACCGCCTCCTCGCCCAACTGCCCGCCGCCGAAGGCAATCGCGCCCTCAACATCGGCACCGTCATGCCGCGCATCCTCGCCGGCGCGCAGCCCGTCGCCATGCTCGCCTCCGGCCAGGCCGCCACCAAGGCCGGCCCGCTCGACCGCCCGCGCATCGGCCAGGCCTTCGACCAGCTCTACGCCGGCAACGACAAATACGGCGACGCCTATCGCGCCTCGCAGCAATCGCGCCGCGAAATCATGGCCGCCCTGTCCAGTCCGGAAATCGAAAACGAAATGCAGAAAGCCAGCAACGGCGCCCCGCTACCGCCCGTCTTCGTCGACGACGCCGCCCGCGTGGCGCGGCTCATGCGCGGCGACCCGGCCGTCCAGCTCGCCTTCATGGCCGTCGGCGGCTGGGACACCCACGCCAACCAGGGCGGCGCCCGCGGTCAGCTCGCCAACCGCCTGCAGCCCCTCGGCGAAGGGCTGGCCGGCCTCGCCGACGGCCTCGGCCCCCTCTTCGACGACACCACCATCGTCGTCCTCTCCGAATTCGGCCGCACCGTCCGCCAGAACGGCAACGGCGGCACCGACCACGGCCACGGCAACGTCATCTGGCTGCTCGGCGGCCAGGTCGCCGGCCGCAAAGTGCATGGCCGCTGGCCCGGCCTGGCCGAACCAGCCCGCTACGAAAACCGCGACCTCGCCATCACCACCGACTTCCGCAGCGTCCTCGGCAGCGTCCTGACCCAGCACCTCGGCCTCAACAACAGCGCACTCGCCAAGGTCTTCCCGGATTTCACCCTCTGCTGCCCGAACGAACGCCTGATCCGCTAAAACGCCCGTACCCGAGGATTTCGATTTTGGGCATTTTTTCCGGTTGACCGTGAGATTGGGGTGCTGAGCAAGGGAACGCAACCAGCCAGGATCTGGCTCTCAGTATGGTGGAGCAAGGCGGCTGGTGATCGGCCATTCCGGCCGTTGGCCGGCTGGTCTTTGTCGGGCTGCAACCTGGCCGTAAGCCGCCCTTCAGCCTGTGATGACCTTGAATGGCAGCTTCTCAATCCGACGAACAGGTGCTCCCGACCCAAAGCGGCCGGTGGCAGTGTTTCAGTTGAATGGCCGGAGTGGTGCATATTCTGTTGAAAAACTCAAAACCGGGTTTTTCCGGGGTATGTCGAAACCTTCCCGGAGACGAGATCGTCGAATACGGAGCGATTGTGAACGTCGAGCTTTTCAGCCCGACCTCCCTTTTCGCCAATGAGCGAGTTTTTCAACAGAATAGTGCAGGTTGCCGACGTTGAGGTGGGAAGCCACTTTGAGTGCTGCTTCTTTCGAGAACTAGACCCCTTGGGGGATTAGGCTAACCACGCTTCCGATGACCAGCAGGGTGGGCGGCTTGATGCCATAGCGGCGTACTGTCTCGCTCAAGGCCAGGAGTGTCGTCGTGTATATCTTCTGTTCCGGCCAGGTAGCCTTGTAGATCAGCGCCGCGGGAGTATCTGCTGGGAGGCCGGCTGAAGCCAGGCGCTCGGCGATAATGTTCAGACCTGTAATGCCCATGTAGATCACGATGGTCTGATTGGCCTGGGCCAGTTCAGGTCGATGCGGTTGTCCTTGAGGTGCCCGGTGACGAAGACACAACTCTGGGCATGATCGCGATGCGTCAGCGGAAAGCCAAAGCTCGCCCCAGCCCCCAGTGCGGCGGTAATGCCCGGCACAATTTCCACTGAAATGGTGTTCTGGAGCAGCACCTCCAGTTCTTCTCCGCCGCGCCCGAAGACGAAGGGATCGCCGCCCTTGAGGCGCACGACACGTTTGCCGCTTCGGGCCTTATCAACCAGAAGCTGACAGATGGCTTCCTGCGGCAGCGTATGCTTGCCGGCAGATTTGCCGACGTAGATGCGCTCGGCTGCCGGCGGCGCAAAATCGACAATTCCCGGCCCGACCAGATTGTCATACACCAGCACCTCTGCCGTTTGCAGCCGACGCCAAGCGCGCAGGGTCATAAGTTCCGGGTCGCCGGGGCCGGCGCCGACCAGGGATACCGTCCCCGGCGCTTGTTCCGAGAGGCCGGCGATCATGCCAAGCGGCCCAGATGACATTTGTAGTTGCCGATCGTTAGCTTGACGACTTCATTCATGCCTCGATCTCGTACGCTTCGCCCTCTGCCGGGACTTCGTTCGCCAGCACGGCAGCAATATAGTCTTCCGGCAGACGGTACTCGACGGCTAGTTCGGCGGCACTCTTGCCGCTTGCCTGGATTTCCGCCATCCAGCCATTGAGGCCGGACGACAGCGAGTGGCCGGCCTGTTCGCCGGCGTGCGTGTTGCGCTCACCGTCTTCTACCGCGTACTTGTTGGCGTAGCCGCGCGGCGTCACCATCAGGCCGTGCTTGATGAAGGTGTTGGAATTGCCGATGAGCACCGTGGACAGCATGCCGATGTCGGCTTCGGCCATGCGTTCCAGCGTCGTCAGCTCGATGCGCTGTTTCGGGCGGTGGCCGGACTTGACGATGGCGACCGGCGTCTGCGGGTCGCGGTGGCGCAGGAACAGGCGCTGGGCCTCGACGATCTGCTGCGTGCGCCGGCCGCTCTTCGGGTTGTACAGCGCGACGACGAAATCGGCGTAGGCCACCGCGTCGAGCCGGCGGGCGATGGTCGGCCACGGCGTCAGCAGGTCGGACAGCGAAATGGCGCAGAAATCGTGCGTCAGCGGCGCGCCGACCAGGGCCGCGCAGGTGTTGATCGCCGAGGCGCCGGGGACGATTTCGACCTCGATGTCGCTGTCGGGGGTCCAGCCGGCCTGGAACAGCACCTCGAAGGTCGGCCCGGCCATGCCGTACACGCCGGCGTCGCCTGACGACACCAGTGCCACCTTCTTGCCTTGGCGGGCGCGGTCAAGCGCTTCAATGGCGCGGTCGAGTTCCTCGGTCATCGACTTCTTGATGACCTCCTTGCCCTCAACCAGATCGGCGACCAGGCGGATGTAGGTGACGTAGCCGATAACCGTGTCGGCCTCGGCAATCGCGGCACGGGCGCGCGCCGTCAGGTGATCGTGACTGCCCGGGCCGAGGCCGACGAGCATGATCTTGCCGGGTTTGGCGGTGTTTTCTGGTGCGTTCATGCGGGAATCCTTGCAATGGAGACGGTTGCGTTGCGGCCGTCCGGGCCGCGCAGCTTGTGTTTTTCGATGAGTAGATGGTTTTTGTCCGCGCCGGCTGCGAGCAGCGCCGCAGCTTCCGACACCGACGGCGTACCGGTGTGTTTGCGTACCGTTTCCGACGGGTTGGGTACCTCGACCGTCGCCAGTTCGCAGGCAGGGTAGAAGTGAGACGGCCAGCCGTGGCGGGCGATGACTTCAAGGAGACCGGGCTCGTTGGCCTTGAGGTCGATGCTAGCAGCGGCCCGGACGTCTTCCGGCACCGCGCCGCAGGCGGCGAGCGCTTCGCCGATGCAGTGTTCGATGGTGGCGGCGGGCGTGTCGCGGTCGCAACCGAGGCCGAGGGTGATTTTCAAGACGCCTCTCCGGGACGATAGATCACGTGGCGGCCGGCCAGGCGAGCCACGGAATCAGCCGGCATCGCCCGCCCGCTGATCCACAGCACGGCGGCGTAGCGTTCGGGATCGACGTCTTCGAGGCGGGCGAAGCACGTCACGTTGGCCGGCAGCGGTCCGTTGCGGCCGTTGGCGTGGGTTGGCCACCAGTCGGGCGAGCCGGCTTCCTGGACCAGGGCGACCGGCTCGTCGTTGACCATCGCCGCACTGCAGCGCACCAGTTCGTCGTGCGTCGCCTCGAAGGTCCAGCCGAGTTCGCGGCCGAGGATGTCGACGCCGATGGTCTGGCGCGCATCGGAGGCGGTGGTCAGCACCGCCTGGGCGCCGAGCGCGGCGGCGAGGTGGCCGGCCAACTGGTTGGCGCCGCCGAGGTGGCCGGAGAGGACCGGGATGGCGAACTTGCCGGCTTCGTCGACGACGACCACCGCCGGATCGACTTCCTTGCCCTCGAGATGCGGTGCGATCAGGCGGACGACGGCGCCGAGCGAGACGATGGCGACGATGCCGTCGAAGGCGGCGAACAGCGCCGGCACCTGAGCGCCGACCTTGCCGGCGTAGCAATGCGCGGCGCCGGGCACGGCGGCCTCGGCTTCAGCACGGAACTTTTCCGGCGCGAACAGTTGCGCGCCGGGCAAGGCGGCGACGACCCGGCCGGCCAGCGCGATGCCGTGTTTGGTGATGGAGACGACGGCGATTTTCATATCCGGGCGGCGCTATAAATTTCGATTTTGGGCATTTTTTCCGGTTGACCGTGGGATTCAGGCAAGCAGCGCGGCGGAGTCATCAACGACCTCTTTGCGCTTGCGGCAGCCCCGGCGCAACTCGCCGCGCACGCGCTTGGGGTTCTGCACCAGCAGCAGCGACAGGTAATTGACCTTTTCGCCCTTCAGATTGGCAACATCGCGGACGATGCGCTCCTCGGGCGAGCCGACCTTCTCGATGAACACCGAGGTCGCAAGCAGGTCGCGGCGTTCGAGCAGGTCGATGACCTCGTCGAGCAGCGGCTTGACCTTGAGCAGCGCCAGCGTGTCGAACTCGTCGAGCAGGTGATTGATGAGCTCGACGCCGTAGGCGGCCGGGATGATGGCGAAGGTTTCATCCTCCTCGGCGAGCGTCACGCCGGTGCTCGCTGCGGCGGCGGCAAACGAGGAGACGCCGGGAATGGTCTCGACCTCGACCTCGGGCGCCAGTTCGCGGACGACGCGGGCGAGGTGGCCGAAGGTGGCGAAGGTCGAGGCGTCGCCTTCGACCAGGAAAACCAGGTCGCGGCCGCTGGCGAGCAGTTCGACGGTCTGTGTCGCGGCGCGCGCCCAGGCCTTGGCCAGGATCTCGGCGTCGCGCGTCATCGGGAAGACCAGCTCGACCGCGTCGGCCGGCACGGCGATGCCGCCGCGCTCGACGATGGCCAGCGCGTAGGACGATTCCTCGGCCTTTTTCACCGGGTACAGCCAGCGCGCGCCGGATTGCAGCGCCGCCCAGGCGCGGCGGGTGATTAGTTCGGGGTCGCCGGGGCCGAGCGAGGCGCCGATGAGTTTGCCGAAAGTGCTGCGGGCTTGGGTGGGTTCAGTCATGGTTTTCTCGTGCGCTTCTGGAGGCTAGGGTTTGTTTGCGTTCGGCGGTGTAAGCCCACCAGGCCTGCGCCGGCTCGCCGGCCATGAAGCGCACCACGGAGATGAACACGTCGATGACGCACGGGTCGTGGCGCTGGCCGGTCTGCTCGCACAGTTGCTCGTAGAGCGCGTACGGGTCGCGGTGGCGCAGATCGTCGGGACGGAGGATGCCGAGGCTCTGCAGATCGGCGGCCATGGCCGGGCCGATGTTGGGCAGGTCGGTCAGTTGGACGAGGCGGTCGAGCCTGACTTTGTTCGGGGTCATGCCTTGCCCTCCTTGGCCCAGGCGGTAACGATCCACACCGGGTTCTGCGCCGCCATGCGGTGCAGGTCGAGAATCGGCTGGCTGCGGCTGGCTTGTAGTTGCACCACATCCCAGCCGGCGCCGATGGTCTTGAGTGCGCTCGTCGCCGTCGCCAGGTTTTCCAGCGTGACGAAGTTCATCACCAGCCGGCCGCCGGGTTTCAGGCGGGCGAGGATCAGGCGGATCAGTTCGTCCAGCTCGCCGCCCGAGCCGCCGATGAACACCGCGTCCGGGTCCGGCCAGGTGTCGAGCAGCGCCGGCGCCTTGCCTTCGCACAGCGTGTAGTTGCCGACACGGAAGTGCTCGGCGTTGGCGCGCGCGTTGGCGGCGTCGGCGGCGTTCTTCTCGATCGCCCAGACATGGCCGAGCGGCGCCAGCCCGGCGGCTTCGAGGCCGACCGAACCGGAACCGGCGCCGATGTCCCAGACCGTGCTGTCGGCCTTCAGCCGCAGCTTGGCAAGCGACAGCGCGCGCGCTTCCTGCTTGGTGATCAGGCCTTTTTCGGGCGAGCGCTGGAGGTAGTCGAGGTCATCGCGACCGAAGACCGGCGCGGCTTCTATCGAACGCTCAATCAGCACGACGCTGGGGTCGGGAAATTGCCGATTGGCCACGTCGTCCGCCGACAGATTGCAGGCCACCATTTCATCCGCCAGCAGCAGCCGGCTGGCCACCGACAGGCGGACTTCGTCGCCGTAGCCGGCGGTGATCAGCGCCCGTGCCAGCCGCGCCGGGTCGTTGTCCGGGCCGGTGAAGGCAAAGACGCGGCGGTGCAGCGCCACCGACCGCAGCAAGGGGTACAGCCCGTGCGCCGGCGTCGCGCCCGACTGCCACTCGCCGGCATCCTGGCTGTGGCAAGAGGCAATCGCCACGTCCTGCCAGGGTTTCTGCCAGCGGGCGAAGGCAATCTGCAAGGTCGAAGGCGCCGGCAGCACGCGGACGCCGGCGCCGCCCAATTGCCCGAGCAGATAGCCGCCAATGCCGTGGCAGAGCGGGTCGCCGGTCGCCAGCACGGCAACCGTCCGGCCGGCAGCGCGCGCCTCGGCAATCCAGCCCGGCACACGAGCGAGCGCGCCGTCCATGGCGCGCAGTTCGGCGGCCGGCAACTGCGTTTTCAGCAGGTCGAGCGTACGCCCAACGCCGATCACCAGCCCGGCACTGGCCAGCGCCTGGCGGGCAGCGTCGCCGAGACCTGTCCAGCCGTCGTCGAGGATGCCGACAATGAAAACTTCCGCGCTCATGACGCTGCCTCCTCATCGACGCGGCAAATGAAATTGCCGTCGAAATCGCAGACCAGCACGGCCAGCCGGTAACTGCCGGGATACTGGCTCTTGAGGGCGCGAATCGCCTTCTTCGCCAATTGCTCGTGAAAGGCCACCGACAGGCCGAGCGTCGCCAGGCGTTCGGCGGCGAAGCGGGCGGTTTCGGCGGCGCGGATTTCCTCGACCAGCTCGTCCGGCGCGCCGACTGCGTGCGCCGAGTCGGCGAGGATGTCACGGTCGACCTCGGCCTTCCAGGCGTGCGTCACGGCCAGGCCCTGGCACATCTTGGTCAGCTTGCCGACCATCGCGCCGACGTAGACATTCGGCAGCTTGCGCTTGATGGCGCTGGCAAAGGCCGCCTTGACGAAGTCGCCCATCTGCACGAAGCAGGATTCGTCGAGCTCGGGCAACTGGCGCATGGCGAATTTCTCGGTGCGCCCGCCCGTCGTGAACACCACGCTGGTTTGCCCCTGCTTCGCCGCGACATCGACCGCCTGCACGACGCTGGCGCGGAAGGCGGCGGTCGAGTACGGGCGGACGATGCCGGTGGTGCCGAGGATGGAAATGCCGCCGAGGATGCCAAGCCGGGCGTTCAACGTCTTCTTCGCCATCTCGTCGCCGCCCGGCACCGAAATGCTGACCTCCAGGCCGTCGTGTTCGAGCAGCTCGCCAGCGACGGCGCGCACGTTGTCGAGGATGTTGCGGCGCGGCACCGGGTTGATCGCCGGCCCGCCGACCTCCAGACCCAGCCCTTCCTTGCTCACCACACCGACGCCGACGCCGCCCTTGAGCACGATCTCGCCGGCGCGGTGCGGCAGCAGGCGGACGTCGGCGGTCAGGTGGGCGCCGTTGGTCGCATCCGGGTCGTCGCCGGCATCCTTGACGACGACGGCGTGCGCCAGCCCGGCGGCTTCCTCGACGCTGCCGTCGAGCACCGGGAAGGCCTGGTCCTGGCCGTTCGGCAGGCGGCTGATGATGGTCTCCGGCACTTCTCTGAGCAGCAGGCCAAGGCTGGCGGCGCGCGCCGCCGCCGCGGCACAGGCGCCGGTGGTAAAACCGGTGCGGTTGCCGCGCGCGCGCTTGCCGTCGCCCTTGCGAACCTTGGCGGGTTTTTCGGCGGCGCTCATGCGGCCTTTTTCTGTTCCGCTTCGGCCAGCGCGAGCATGGCGTGGATGGCGGCGACAACCAGCGTCGAGCCGCCCTTGCGGCCCTTGATCGCCACCCAGGGCACTTCATTGACGGTCATCAGCAGGTCCTTCGATTCGGCCGCCGAGACAAAGCCGACCGGCATGCCGACGACCAGCGCCGGGCGCACGCCCTCCTCGCGGATCAGGCGGACCAGTTCGATCAGCGCGGTCGGCGCGTTGCCGATGCCGACGATGGCGCCGTCAAGCTTGCCGAGACGTTGCGCCTTGCGCATGGCTTGCACGGCGCGGGTGGTGTCGGCGGCCTTGGCGGCGGCGATCACATCGGCGTCGGAAATGTAGTGGTGCGTCGTCAGGCCAAAGTGCTGCAAGCGCGGCTGCGACAGGCCGACGCAGATCATCTCGACATCGGCGACGATGGGCGTACCGCCCTTCAGCACCGCTTGCATGCCGGCCTGCATGGCGTCGGGGTGGAAGGCGGTGAGGCCGTTGAATTCGAAATCGGCGTTGGCGTGGATCATCCGCCGCACCAGCGGCCACTGCTCGGCGCTGTAGGCGTGCGGGCCGGCCTCGGCGTCGATGATGGCGAAGGAGTCGTGTTCGATGGCGCGGCCGGCGGCGGTCAGTTGTTCGGTGACGGTGTTGGACATGCGTGCTTCCGGGTCAGGCGTGGCTGTGGGCGTGGTCGTGCGCATGGTGACCATGGGCATGCGCCGGGCTGGCGATGGCGGTGTGGCTGTGGTCGTGCAGGTGCTCGGCCTCGGCCAGTTCGCGGTACTTGCAGCCGTCGCATTCGAGCAGGCCGCCGGCCAGTGCGTCGGGCGACACGCGGGCGTCGAGCAGCGCGAAGATGCCTTCGTCGAAGCCGAAATGCTGGCCCAGCGCAAAGGCCAGTTGCGGGTACTGCTGGCGCAGGCGGGCAACCTGCTCGCCGATGCGCTCGATCAGCACGCCGGTGAACAGATAGACCGGGATGATGGCGATCTGCATCATGCCCAGGCGTGCCTGGCGCTGGACGATCGTTTCCAGACGCGGCCAGGTGACGCCGGTGAAAGCCAGATCGACCAGTTCGTGTTCGTTTTCCTCGTACAGCCAGCGCGCCATCTTGGCCAGCTCGCCATTGGCGCCGACGTCGGAGGAGCCGCGGCCGAGCAGGACGACGCCGGTGGTCTGCGGGTCGGGCACAGCCAGTTGTTTCATCAGGCGGTCGAGCTGGCTTTGCAGGACGGCGAACAGCTCGCGCCCCATGCCGAGGTGGCGGGTGACGATGAACTGCACCTGCGGATGCCGCGCCCGCGCCGCTTCCACCGCTGCCGGCAGTTCCATCTTGACGTGGCCGGCGGCGTTGAGGATGAAGGGAATGGCAACCACCGTGCCGGCCCCGGCGGCGGCGCGGTCCAGGCCTTCGTCGAGCAACAGGTCGGCGTGTTCGATGAAGCACACCTCGATGCGCCAGTCCGGGTGGCGGGCCTGCCACTGCGCGGCGAAATCGAGGGTTTCCTTGTTGCCGTCGCGGCCGCGCGAGCCGTGCGCCACGAGCAGGTAGGTGGTGGATTTCATGAGCTGGACTCCGGAGAAAGTTCTGGGGAAAGGCTGGCGCGGCGGAAGCGGTGGGCAAAGGCCGGGTCGTAGAGCTTGGAGCGGATGAGGTCGGGCCAGTCGGCGGCGCCCAGCGTCGGGCTGGCGACGATCATCGCCTGGCTGGCGATCTTCTCGGCCTGGCAGCGCTGCTTGATGTCGGCCAGGGTGCCGCGCACGATCTTTTCCTCACCCGGCCAACTCGCCTTCTGCACCACCAGGATCGGCGCGTCCTCGGCCCAGCCGGCGGCGCGCAGCGCGTCCTGCACCTTGTGCAAGAGCGTGATCGACAGGTAAATGCACAGCGTCGTCTGGTGCGCGGCCAGGGCTGCGAGTTCCTCGCCCGGCGGCATCGGCGTGCGCCCGGCAACGCGGGTGAGGATCACCGTCTGCGTCACTTCCGGCAGGGTCAGCGTCTCGCCGGCCGCCGCCATCGACGCCATCGCCGAGGAGACGCCGGGGACCACCGCCCATTCGAGGCCGGCGGCGGTGAGCGGCCGCGTCATCTCGATCAGCGCGCCGTAGAGGCCGGGGTCGCCGGTTTGCAGGCGGACCACGGTTGCATGCCGGGCGGCGGCGGCGCGCAGCCAGTCGCTCATTTCTTCGAGCGTCATGTCCTTGGAGTCGCGGATCTCGCAGCCGGCCGGCGCGTACAGCGTCGCCGCCTGGTCGACCAGCGAACCGGCGAAGAGCACGGCGCCGGCCTGTTCGAGCAGCTTGCGCCCCTTGACGGTGATCAGGTCGGGATCGCCGGGGCCGGCGCCGACAAACCAGATCTTGCCGCTCATCGGCAAAATCCCGCGGTCAACCGAAAAAATCGGCCAAATTTCATCGAGCTTCCTCCAGGGAAAGTTGCGCCAGCAGCGCGTCCAGGCTGCGGGCCGGTGTGCCGGCGGCGATGCCGCGCGCGGCCAGCGCGCCTTGCAGCGCGACGACCGCCGGCAGCGGCTGCCCGGCTTGGCGCAGCGCCTCGGCCTGCGCCGGCAGTTCGGCAGCGGCAAAGGACGCGAGGCAGCGGCCGGCGGCGAGCAAATGGATGTCGTCGGCCCAGCGATAGGCGAAATCGACGTCGTGCGTGGACAGCACGATGGTGATGCCCTGCCCCGCCAGGCGGTCGAGCACGGCCAATAGATCGGATTGCATGGCGGCGTCGAGCCCGGCCATCGGCTCGTCGAGGAGCAGCACGTCGGGCTGCATGGCGAGCACGCCGGCAATGCACACACGCTTTTTCTGGCCGAAGCTGAGGTGATGCACCGGCCGGTTGGCGAACTCTCTCATGCCTACAGCAGCAAGCGCCTCCGCCACCCGAACGCGCACCGTCGCCTCGTCGAGGCCGAGATTGAGCGGGCCGAAGGAGACATCCTCGACTACGCTGGCCGAAAACAACTGCCGGTCCGGATTCTGGAAGACCAGCCCAACCCGCCGGCGCAAGGCAGCCAGCCCGGCGCGGCTCATGTCGAGCGGCGCGCCGGCAAAGCGCAGGCTGCCGGCGCTCGGCCGCAGCAGGCCGTTGCAATGCATGAGCAAGGTGGTCTTGCCGGAACCGTTGGCGCCGAGCAGCGCATTGCGGCTGCCACGGCGGATGGCCAGCGAACAGCCGTCGAGGCCGAGGCTGCCGTCGGCGTAGCGGTGGCTCAGCGAAAGCGCTTCGAGCAGCATCACGACGCCCACCGCGCCAAAGCCAGTAGCCCGCCGCCGGCCAGTACGGCGAGCGCGGTGTCACGCCCGGCGTGGGCGAACTGCGGCGTCAGGAAGCGCAGGCTGCCGTCGCCGTTGCGCGCCAGCGCCGCCAGATGCAGGGCCTGCGCGCGTTGCCAGACCTGCAGCGCCAGGTTGGCGGTCAACTGGCCGAGCGAGCGCAGGCTGTGGCGTAGCGTCGCATCGCCCAGGCGCGCCTGCTGCGCCGTGCGCACGTCGTGCACCGCCTGCGAGAAGACGAAGAGCATGCGGTAGCAAAGCACCATCAGGTCGAGCAGCACGGCCGGGCAGCGCAGGCGGCGCAGCAGCGCGATCAGGTCGGACAGCGGCGTCGTCAGCACCAGGCCGAGCAAGGCCGCCAGCGCGGCGAGCGAACGGCCGGCGAGCGCCGCGACCTGCGGCCAGGCTTCCGGCGCCCAGCGCCAGCCGCCGTCGAGATCGACCGCCACCAGCAGGCCGAGGCAGGACAAGGCGAGAAAACCTACCGCCGGCACCGCAACGCGCAGGTAAAGGCCCGCCGGCACGCCGGCACCGACGCAGGTCAGCACGGCGGAACATAGGGCCAGGCGTAGCGCAGCGCCCGGCGACACCGCGGCAAAGGCCGCCAGCAGCCCGGCCAGCGCGAACGTCGCCTTGGCCGCCGAGCTGACACCGCGCCAGCGGTTGGCGTAGGCCGCCTGCTCAATCAGCATGCTGCGCCTGTGCTTCACCCTGTTTGCGCAGCTTGTCGCGGGTCACTGCGCAGCCTAGCCAGTAACCGATGACACCGGCCCCCAGCGCCGCCTGCAAGGCAAACAACAGCGAGGCAATTTCGTCGCTGGCCGGCACCAGAAGCGGCTCGAACCAGCGCTGGTAACCCGGCGCGACGGCGCCGATGACCTGCTGCGCCTTGTCGTCGGCGCCGCCGAACCGTTCGCCATCGGCGCCGCCAATGCCCAGATAAGGCACCAGCCACAGCGGCAGCACGGTCAACAGCACGACGGCGGCCAAAATCAACAGATTCTGCTTCTTCATGCCCTGCCCCCGTTCACGACGAACAGCGGCAGCCCTTGCAATTCCTCGGCGTTGAAACGTGTCAGGGTATTGACCACCAGCACCGTCAGCAGCCCTTCGCTGATCGCCAGCGGAATCTGCGTGATCGCGAAGATGCCGCCGAACTTGAGCAAGGAGGCGGCAAAACCGCCGGCCGGATCGGGAAAGGCCCAGGCCAGCTGGATGGCGGTGGTCAGATAGGTGGCGAGATCGCCGAGGCAGGCGGCGGCGAACACGCAGACGGCGAGCGACAAGCCGAAGCGGCGACCGAGCCGGAACAGCCCGGCGGCAACGAAAGGCCCGACGATGGCCATCGAGAAGACGTTGGCGCCCAGCGTCGTCAGCCCGCCATGCGCCAGCAGCAGCGCCTGAAAGAGCAGGACGACGAAACCGACCGGCACCATCGCCAGCGGCCCGAACAACAGCGCGCCGAGCCCGACGCCGGTGGGATGCGAGCAACTGCCGGTGACCGACGGCAGCTTGAGCGCGGACAGGACAAAAGCGAATGCGGCGGCAACGCCGAGCAACATGCGCTGCTCCGGCTGCGCCTGCAGTTGCCGGCGCACCGCATGCACGCCCCAGGCGACGAACGGCGCCGACGCCAGCGACCAGCCGATGGCATGGTCCACCGGCAAAAAACCTTCCATGATGTGCATGATTCTCTCCCACAGCGAGAAATGGCAAACAGCACCAAGCCGCGGAAGAATTCTGAAGGTCGGAAGAATGGCTGCAATCGGGACATGAACGAACAAAATGCCGGCAGCAAATCAACAGAACCTCGCCCTCACCCCGGGGATTGGTACTTCGTTGATTTGGGCCGGTCTTCTGGCTCGCCTTCAATCTTCTCCACCAACCTTCCCATGCGGTGCACAGTGGCGTGAGGTGGAGTCGTCAGGCTTACAGCAGCGGGGGCTGCGCCGGAATGTCTGCTTGTGCAGATTCACCGGCTTCCCGTTTCACCCGCCCCACGAACGCGAGGCAAGGCACCCAAAATGGGGCGAATTGTACATGGAAATTTATGCACTGCGATTTTTTCTGATTAAGTCGTCCCCAGATTTGTTGAATCCTGCAAGGACTGCTTTATTCCCCGGAGCGGTCGGAGTTTTGATGAGAGTCGAGTGTCAACTTCGGCCGAAACGCTAACATCCCAAGCCCTATCGCCAGCCCCGCAAACGTATCCTCCTTCCCCAGCCTACCGCGCCGTCGGCCAGACGTAGGGGGAGCCGATGGCGCAGATGTCGCTCTCGCGCATGGCGATGTCGATTTTTTCGGCGAAGGCGGCGACGGGGACGCCGATGGTGAGGACTTTTTCGCCGATGGTCAGGCGTTCGGCGACGATGCCGGCGGCGATGGGCTGGCGACTGTCGTCGATCAGGATGGGGCCGCCGGACATGCCCTGGCGGACGGCGCAGTCGGTGACCAGGATGCCTTGCAGGGCGTTGCCGCCGTGCGGCCGCGAGGCGTTGCGGCAGTGTTCCTGGGCGAAGAGGCCTTGTTGTCGCTGGCCGAGGGGATAGCCGACGACGGCATAGGCGGTGCCGGGTGCGGGCTCGGCTTCGGGGTAGAGGAGGCGGATGGGTTCGATGCCGGTGACGGGCTGGTCGAGTTCGATCAGGGCCCAGTCGTTGGGTATGCGTTCCTGGCTGAAGCCGGTGGGCGCCGGCTGCATGATGAATTCCTGGCTGGCGGCAACGACCCGCCCGTTGAGGGCGAGCGGCAGGACGGATCGTCCCTGGTTGCTGCCGGGCACGAAGCGCACTTCGCTGCCGAGGCGCACGGATTCGCCGTTTTTGGCCAGGACGTGCCCGGCAGTGAGGACATGGCAGGCGCTGACGAGGAAGCCGCTGGCCATGGAGAGCGAGGGGCCGTAGCCGGAATAGACGCGGCCGACGGCGGCCAGCCGTCCGGCCAGCGCGCTGCCGGCTTCGACCAGTTTGAGGTCGTCGTCCTGGGCCGCCGGGGCAGCTTGCGCGAGGCTCATGCCGAGGAGCGCGATCAGCGCCCAGCGGCGTCGCCAGCCATTTCTATGCTCCATCGTTGTCCTGCCTTGCCATCTCGCTTTCACCGATCTACCCGACAAGACGATATGTAGCACAAACCGGCTGCGGGCTTGGGCTGGCGTGAGGGGGCAATTTGACGGTCTACCGGAAAAAAGGCCCAAATTCGAAATATTCCGCCGCCCGGTTTTGGTGCAACAAGAACGGCGCTGGAACCCCTGAAACACAATGCTCTGATCTAGCTCAAACAAGCAGTTTTCCCTGCTTTGCTGCGCCGCAACAAAATGGTAGTCTTGCGCGTATAAAATACTGCCATCAAGGCGAGGCAAACAGCATGAGCGAAATGGATCTGAAGCGTTTCTTCCTTGAACAGGTGCGCCTGTTCGAGAACTTCCCGGCGGACAAGGTCGAGGAGATCGTCATCAAGTCCCGACTGGCCACCTACGAGGGCAACGAGGCCATTCTGGAGACGGGCGACGAGGGCCGTTTCATCGGGATCATGATCAGCGGCCACGCCGAAATATCGATGACCGACAATACCGGCACCCGCGCTGTCATCACGCAGCTGGGCAGCGGTGACGTTTTCGGGGTGATGTCCGTGCTGACCGGTGACCGCATCGTCGCCGACGTGATCGCCGGCAACCGTTGCTTCGTGCTGATGATCCCGCAGGAGGTCTTCAATTCGCACATCCTGACCAACCCGAAGGCCGTCGGCTACCTCTCCCGCCTGCTCGCCGACCGCACGCGTGCCATGTCGGTCGATCTGCCGACCGCCAAGGCCAACGCCGTGGCCCGCGCCAGCGACCCGTACGCGCTGTCGCTGACGACCAACGAGCCGGGCAAGGTCGTCGTCCTCAACGTCGGCATCAGCCAGATTCATTTCGGCGTGTACGACACGCAGGAGAGCGGCGCCGACGTGCATGGCATCATCGACCACGCCGACCAGGCCGTCACCCACATCACCGTCCGCGTCGGCACCCAGCAGCGCAGTGTCGAACACGCGCCGTTCAAGCTTTCCGACCTGTTCTCGGTCATCCAGGAAGCCACCGCCCTGCTCGGCGACGCCTTCAAGTTCCATCCGGAAGACGTCACGGCCATCGGCCACCGCGTCGTCCATGGCGGCAACAAGTTCTCCAGCTCGGTCGTCATCACGCCGTCGGTCATCGCCGACATCGAGGAACTGGCCGTCTTCGCGCCGCTGCACAACCCGGTCAACGTCGCCGGCATCCGCGTCGCCATGAAGCTGTTCCCGAACGTGCCGCAGGTTGCCGTCTTCGACACCGCCTTCCACCAGACGCTGGCGCCCTACGCCTACCTCTACGGCCTGCCCTACGACCTTTACAAGCAGCACGGCATCCGCCGCTACGGCTTCCACGGCACCTCGCACCGCTACGTGTCGCTGAAGTCGGCCGAAGTGCTCAAGCGCCCGCTCGGCGAGCTGGAAATCGTCTCCTGCCACCTCGGCATCGGCGCCTCGCTGTGCGCCATCGACCATGGCCGTTCGGTCGACACGACCATGGGCATGACGCCCTCCGACGGCCTGATCATGCCCAGCCGCTCGGGCAGCATCGACCCGGCCGTGATGATCCATCTCATGGAACAGCACCACATGTCGCCGGAGCAGCTGTCCACGCTGATCAACACGGAAAGCGGCCTCAAGGGCATTTCCGGCATTTCCAGCGACATCCACGAAATCGAGGAAGCCGCCGCTGACGGCCACCACCGCGCCCTGCTCGCCCACAAGGCCTACTGCTACCAGGTGCGCAAGAACATCGGCGCCTACGTGGCTGCCATGGGCGGCATCGACGTCCTCGCCTTCACCGGCGATGTCGGCGAAACCAGCGCCACGGTGCGCAGCCTGGCCTGCCAGGGCCTCGAATTCATGGGCATCAAGCTCAACGAGGAAAAGAACCGCAACCTCGGCCAGGTCGACAACTACGCCATCATCTCGGCCGAAGACTCCCCGGTCACCGTCCTCGTCGTCGCCAACGACGACGAGCGCCTGGTCGCCTGGGAAAGCCTGCGCGCCATCGAACGCAACCAGTTGCTGCTCGAAGCCCAGGCCGAGGAAACGCCGGCCATCCCGGTCGAAATCTCGGCGCACCACGTGCACCTCGCGCAGGCCGACGTCGAAGCCCTCTTCGGCCCCGGCCACCAGCTGACGCCCATGCACGAACTGTCGCAGCCCGGCCAGTTCGCCTGCGAGGAACAGGTCCATCTCGTCGGCCCCAAGGGCCGCATCGCCAAGGTCCGCGTCCTCGGCCCGACCCGCAAGGAAACCCAGGTCGAGATCGCCATGACCGAGCAATTCAAGCTCGGCATCCAGCCGCCCATCCGCCAGTCCGGTGACCTCGCCGGCACCCCCGGCATCACGCTCGAAGGCCCCCACGGCTCGACCACCATCGAACGCGGCGTCGTCTGCGCCCAGCGCCACATCCACATGTCGCCGGAAGACGCCTTGCGCTTCCGCGTCCGTGACAACTACGTCGTCCGCGTGCGCATCGAAGGCGAACGCCAGTTGATCTTCGGCGACGTCGTCGTCCGGGTCAATCCGGCCTTCCGCCTGGCCATGCACATCGACACCGACGAAGGCAACGCCGGCAACATCCACACCGGCGCCCTCGGCTACATCGAGGAAATCCAGAGCCGGCATTAGGCGCCTTCCGGCACCGCGGCGAGGCCGACTGTCAGTGAAAACTGCGGTCGGCCTTTTTCATGGCGGTCTGCCGATTTCTCGCCAGCCTTCGGATACGTCCATGCTTCGGGCTTAGAATGGCCTCATTGCCACGCGCAGAGGGAGGCATCATGACCAACGAGCAACTCAAGAATGCGATCACATCGTCGCTGCCGTTCTTCGGGGTGACCGAACAGGGGGACGTGCTCGCCCGCTACGTGCCCTTCGGCCCGGTATTTCGCTGGAGTTGGAACCAGATGATCCCGATGCCGGTGCAGGGCAGCGACCTTGTCTGGCTGCTGCATTCGGCGGATGAAGAGGCGCATTCGATCAGCGACACCGAAACGCCCCGCCGCAGCAAGGCCAAGTAAGCCTGCCCGGCGCTAGCCCGCAGCCATCCGCGCGTTGAGCCAGTTGCCGATGGCCCAGACCTCTTCGAGGCAGACCGAGTGCGCCATGGCGTATTCGTGCCATTCGATGGCGTAGCCGCGGTCTTCGAGCAACTCCCGGGCGGTCATGCCGAGCACCGGGGACACCACGTCGTCGTCGAGCCCGTGGGCGGCGAGAATCGGGATCTGGCGATTGGGCCCGGCCGACGCCTCGTCGAGCAGATCGGGCGACGGAATGTAGGTCGACAGGGCGATGACGCCGGCCAGCTTTTCCGGATGCGTCAGCGCCGTCGTGTAGGCCACCGCGCCGCCCTGCGAGAAGCCGGCAACGAAGATGCGTGCTGCCGGGATGCCCCGCCCCTTTTCCCGTTCGATCAGCGCGCGCACGCTCTCGCGTGAGGCCAGGATGCCGGCCTCGTCGATGCGTCGGCTGGTGCTGTCGAGCGAGATGATGTCGTACCAGGCGCGCATGACGTAGCCGGCGTTGCAGGTCACCGCCATGTAGGGCGCGTGGGGAAAGATGAAGCGAACCGCAGGCGTTTCGGCCAGCCCGAGTTCGGGCACGATGGGCACGAAGTCGGAGCCGTCGGCGCCCAGGCCGTGCAGCCAGATCACGGCGAACTGCGGATTGGCGCCCGTTTCGACTTCGAGCGGTGGCATATTGATGTCCAAGGTCGTCTCCTTGCGATCGTCCTGCCCGCAGTATGCGCAATGTCGCGGCGATACGCCATCGCCACGCTATTCAGCCCGGGTTCGATATGCTATCTATGCGGCAAGGCGGCCCGATGGCGGGCCTCCCTGATCATGGAGTCGCCCATGCCCGTCCGTTCCAAAGTCTTCATCGCCTCGTCATCCGAAGGCCTCGACGTGGTCAATGCCGTGCGCCAGCTGCTGCAGGCCCGGCTCGCCCCGTTTGCCGACATCGAGCCGTGGACGCTGGCTTTCGAACTGAGCGCGACCTACATCGAGTCGCTGGAGAAAATTGCCGACGAGGTCGATTTCGCCATCCTCGTGCTGACCCCCGACGACGTGACGACCAGCCGCAAGAAGGCCAGCCTCTCGCCGCGCGACAACGTCATTTTCGAACTCGGCCTGTTCATGGGCGCCCTCGGCCGCGAGCGTTGCTATCTGGTCCAGGAAGACCGGCCCGACCTCAAGCTGCCGACCGACCTGCTCGGCATCCATTCGGCGAGTTTCAAGCGCCCAGCCGACAACGATCTGAGGGCGGCGCTCGAGGCCAAATGCGGGCTGGTCGCCGAACGGATTGCTGAACTGGGCAGCCGCCACAAGCTCAGCCCCGAGGCGCGCGCGACGCAAGCGGCGAACCGGGCGTTCATCGAGCGCGTCAAAGGCGCCTGGTGGGAGCGCATCACCATCGACGGGACCCACCATCTCAGCTTCCTGCAGCTCGACGCCGACGAGAGCGGCGATGCGGTGGTGCTGCAGGGGATTTCCTACGACGCCCAGGGCACGCTGATGGCCAACTGGAACAGCCTGGTCGCCCGCGTCGTCGAGAACGAACGGAAAATTCTCTACCACTGGCAGGGCTGGTTCCCGGAAAGCCCCTTCGCCAAGCCGCAGGACCGTTTCAGCGGTTTCGGGGAGGTCGAATTCGAGTTGCCGCGCGAACCGGGCCAGCCGATTACCCGCGGCATCGGCCGTTTCTGGGACGTCGATGAAAACCGCCCGGAAAAGACCGTGGTCAAGACCATCCGGCTGCATCGGACGGACAACGGCGGCGATATCGCGACCATGACCGAAGGCAAGGAAAAGGACCGCCGGGCCGTCGTCGTCCGGATACTTGAAGACTGGTAGCCACCGCCCACGGCGGCTACCTGGCGCCCGCAGTCCTAGCGGTCGCGGGCACGATCGAAGATGTCGGCGGCCTTTTCCAGCAGTTCGTGGTTTTCCGGTGCTTTCTTGATCTTGATGGCCCCGAAGAATTGGGCGAATTCGTCCGGTGACAGCTCGGCTTCCGCTGCCTCAGGCAACCGACGTTCGACGCTGCGGCGCCGTTCGATACAACCCTTGGGCGGGCCGACATCACGCCGGCGTCGCTCCGGCCTTCCTCTGCGCTCGATGCTCATGGCGGTCTCCATGACAAATGGGAAACCCGATTTTGATCCCGCGCCAAAAATTATGCAATTGGCAAAACATCATACCTTGCGAAACCCTCAGACCGTTGATTCCTTGCCGATAATTGGACAGCGGGGCGCCGCACAAATTTCGATTTTGGGCAAATTTTCCGGTTGACCGTTGGATTCACGCCAGCGTGACGTACACTGCCCTCCTCACTCTTCAGGCAGGAAGCCCGATGCAACAAGAACACTTCATTCCGGGCAAGGACGCTTCGCTCGAACACTCCATTTCCTCCATGCAGGCCAAGCTCGCGGCCCGCGGTTTCGACATCGAGGAATGCTCCTGGCTCAACCCGGTCGACAACGTGTGGTCGGTGCATATCCGCAATCGCGCCTGCCACCTGATGTTCACCAACGGCAAGGGCGCCACGAAGCTGGCTGCCCACGCCAGCGCGCTCGGCGAGTATTTCGAGCGCCTGTCTTGCAACTATTTCTGGAACCACTACTACCTCGGCGACACCATCGCCAACCACGCCTTCACGCACTACCCGCGCGAACGCTGGTTCCCGCTGACGCCTGACACCATCGACTGGCCGGCCGAATTGCTGACGCCCGAATTGCAGGCCTTCTACAACCCGGAAGGCAACATCCCGGCCGAAACGCTCGTCGACATGAACTCCGGCAACGAGGATCGCGGCATCTGCGCCATTCCCTACGTCCGCCAGCGCGATGGCGCCGAGGTCTTCTTCCCGGTCAATATCATCAGCAACCTCTACGTCAGCAACGGCATGTCGGCCGGCAACACCCAGGCCGAGGCGCGCGCCCAGGCGCTGTCGGAAATCCTCGAACGTCACGTCAAGTTCAAGGTCATCGCCGAAGGCCTGTGTTTGCCGGACGTGCCGGAAGAAGCGATCGGCCGTTACCCGACCATCGCCGCCGGCATCAAAGGCCTGCGCGACGCTGGCTTCGGCATTCTGGTCAAGGACGCCTCGCTCGGCGGCCTCTACCCGGTCATGTGCGTGACCATGCTCAACCCGAAGGATCAGGGCGTCTTCGCCAGCTTCGGCGCCCACCCGCGCTTCGAAATCGCCCTCGAACGCGCCCTGACCGAACTCCTGCAGGGCCGCGCCCTCGAAGCCCTCGACGGCTTCCCGCCCCCGGGCTTCGACCTCGACGAAATCGCCAGCGCGCCGAACATCGAAATCCACTTCGTCGATTCGAGCGGCATCATCAGCTGGGAATTCCTCGGCGAGGAAGCCGATTTTGAATTCGTCGACTGGAACTTCAACGACCTCGACCACGGCAAGACCGCCGACGACTACGCCTGGCTGGCCGAGCGCATCCACGCCGACGGCCACGACATCTACGTCGCCGACTTCGACCACCTCGGCGTTTACGCCTGCCGCATCCTCGTTCCCGGCATGTCCGAGATCTACCCGATCGACGACCTCGAATGGGAAAACAACAGCAACGGCAACGTCGTCCGCGCCGACATCCTGCGTCTGGCCGAACTCAACGACGACGAGTGCTGCGAACTGCTCGACACGCTGAACGAGTTGAACATCGCCGACGAACGCCCGGTTGCCGCACTGATCGGCCTCGCCGCCGACCCCGGCTCACTGTGGGCCGACCTGCGCGTCGGCGAACTGAAGACCATGCTGGCCCTGGCCGGCGGCGACCCCGACGCGATCCGCGAAGGGCTGGAGTGGGTCCGCCATTTCGAACAACTCGACGCCGGCCGCCGCCGCATCTACGCCTGCCTGCAGACCCTCATCGATATGGAAGACCCGGCCAACTACGAAGCCGCGCTGTTCAGCCTCTACGGCGAAGCCACCCTCGACCGCGCAGTCGCCATGCTCGACGGCGACGAACGCTTCTTCGGCCTAGCCTCCCCCGGCCTCGACCTAACCGGCTGCGACCTGCACCAGCGCCTCCTCAAGGAATACGCCAAAGCCCACGGGCTCCCGGCCTGACGAAAAAGCAGGCTTTCACGGTCAACCGGAAAAAACGGCCAAAATTGAAATATCCAGGGGCGGCGCTCAGGCCCGCCCCGGATCGGCCAGCCTCGACTGCACTCGTCGTTTCGACGATGGACTACTAATTGACTGGTCGATGCATTTTGGGAGTCGACATTCGCGTGGCGCCCTAAAGGAACCTAGGCGAACCAGGAAAGCAATCATTCTGGAACGCCAGCATTGAGCGCCTCCGGCGAATTTATCGCCCGCGTCCGCTCGACCAGCTTGTAAGGCAAAATGTGGATCGCGGAGGTTTTGCCGAGGCAACGAAACGCATCATTTGAGTAAAGCAAATGGTGCGCTTCGTTTCTCAACGCATTCTATGACCTCACAACTGATTAAGGCCTCTTACCGGATTCGGGTAATCAACAAGCGCCCATCTGTTGGCAAAGAGCTTCAATTGCCGCCTCTACAGCTGCAGCCCCGCCCGCTGCACCGGCAGCTACTATAGCTTGTAAAATAGCTATTATCGTCGCTGCATCGAGCCCCGTAACGGCGGCTATGATGGCAACTTCAGCGGCAATTTCCTCTGGCGCAAACTCTGGTGTTGCAAGCATTAGCGCAATTAAAGCAGCAATCGTCGCACCTGCGGCAACGTTAAGTCCAATCTTGCAAGCAACGCAGCCAAAGCCATCTGTCGCAGCCAACGAGCCTGCGAGCTTAGGACTCCGCAATGAATTTGCCGTTTGCTGCATGATGTATCGTGCCTGATCGGGCGTGAATAAGTTAGACATGGTTCTCTTCTCCAATAGGTTATGTGAAACATTTAAGGCAAAAATGCCCTATGCATACCCCGTTGCAAAAATCATTGAGCGTAAAAACGCCTAACAGTCATTCAACGGGCCCACTGGACGGCATAGAGACAATCGAAAACATCCCAATTCAAAATAATCGATTGATTCATTGTGGGTAGTCTTACGCATGCTAACGGCATATTCAATGATAGTACAAACCGTCGAAGATTTTGTACGCCAATGAAAATAACGCCGTGGCGAATAGCAGCTTTGGAGAAAAGGTTGAATGGCCGTTCCAGGCCAAACGCGGACCAGCCGCTCTTCAGCGCCGGCTCAGCCGCCTAAGCTTCCACCCGACTCAACCACTTGAGCAGGATGGCGTATAGCCGTGCCGGGTCGACTGGTTTGGCGATGAAGTCGTTCATGCCGACTTCCAGGCAGCGGGCCTTGTCTTCGGCGAAGGCGTTGGCGGTCATGGCGAGGATGGGCATGGCGGCCCATTTGGTGTTGGCCCGTATCTGCCGGGTGGCGGTCAGGCCGTCCATGCGCGGCATTTGCATGTCCATGAGGACGAGGTCGTAGTTCTGGCGTTCGAGCATGTCGATGGCGGCCTGGCCGTCATCGGCGATGTCGACGAGCAGGCCGACGTCGTCGAGCATGGCCTGGGCGATTTCCTGGTTGATCGGCTCGTCCTCGACGAGCAGGACGCGGCAACCGGGGTATTCCTGGCGCAGTATTTCGGCGCTGCCGTCCGTGCTTTCGGCGTCGCCCACAATGTCGAATTCACCGCCCCGCGTCAGGCGAACGGTCAGCCAGAAGGTGCTGCCCTGGCCCGGCATGCCGACGGCACCGGCGTCGCCGCCCATGAGGTTGGCAAGTTTTTTGGTGATGGCGAGGCCGAGGCCCGTGCCGCCGTACTTGCGCGTGGTGGAGTTGTCGGCCTGTTCGAAGGCATTGAAGAGGCGGGGTATTTCTTCTTCGGCGATGCCGATCCCGGAATCTTCGACCTCGAAACGCAGCACGACGCTGGCCGCATCCTCTTCCACCGCCCGGACCCGCAGGCTGATGCTGCCCTTGTCGGTGAACTTGATGGCATTGGTCACGTAGTTGAGCAGCGCCTGCTGCAGGCGCGTCGGGTCGCCGAGCAGGTTGGGCAGGGGCGGCACGGCCTCGGCGGTCAATTGCAGGTGCTTGGCCTGGGCGCGGTCCTTCATCATGGAAACGACGTTGGTGAGCAGGCTGCTGACCTTGACGGGAGCGGCTTCGAGGCTGAATTTGCCGGCTTCGATCTTGGACAGGTCGAGGATGGCGTTGATGATTTCGAGCAGGTGTTCGCTGGCCAGTTCCAGGCGGTCGAGGCGTTCCATCTGTTCTGCTTCGAGACCGCTGCGGCGGATGAGGTGGGCCATGCCGGTGATGGCGTTGAGCGGCGTGCGGATTTCGTGCGACATGTTGGCCAGGAAGGCGCTCTTCGCAACGTTGGCGGCCTCGGCGGCATCCTTGGCGACGGCCAGCTCGGCCGTGCGGCGGGCGACCAGTTCTTCGAGATGCAGGCGGTAGTTCTTCAGCTCTTCCTCGTCGCGCACGCGCTCGGAGATGTCACGGCTGATGCCGAACAGGCCGATGACCCGGTGCTGCTCGTCGAAGAGCGGCCACTTGTTGGTTTCGACGTAGCCGGGCTGGCCATCGGCATCGTAGTAGGGATCGATCCGGGCGAGGAGCGGCCGGCCTTCGGCAAACACGGCGCGTTCCTCTTCCTCGTAAAGCCGGGCGACGTCTGGCGGGAAGATTTCCCGATCATGTTTGCCAATCAAGTCTCGCCAATTCGCGTGACCGGTGATGTTGGCCATCGTCTGGCTGCAGAAACGCAGGCGGCCAAGGGCATCCTTGAAGTAAACGAAATCGGTGGTCTGGCTCAGGAAGGCTTCGAAGTCGCGATTGAAATCGGCCACCGCCTGCTCCGCCCGCTTGCGCTTGGTGATGTCGATATCCATGCAGACGAGGATGTGCGGGGACAGTTCGTCACCGGGAATCAGGAAGGCCGACGATTCCACCCAGCGCTGGTCGCCGCCGCGCGTCTGCGTGACGTATTCGATGGTTCCCGACGCTTCGCCATTTATGGCGGAGCGCGCCAGGATGCCACGCGACTCGGCCGAAACCGGGTTGTTGAGGCCGAGCTGGTCCATCGTCCTTCCCATCGCCTCGCGCACCGACCAGCCATAAAGGCTTTCCGATGCGGGGTTCCAGTAGATCACGCGGCCGTCGGCGTCGAACCACTGGATGGCGACGTTGGGCATGTGCTGCAGGCTGGCGAAGAGCTGACGGCGGGTCGCTTCGGCCCGCTCGGTTGCCGAGGAGGCCAGCGAGAAGGCACGCCACAGGGTGACGAAGGCGCCCGTGAGCAGAATGACGACCAGCATGAAGCCGAGACGCAACGACCACAGGTTGTCCGGCACCGCTTTCCAGCCGCCCCGCGGGATGGCGGCGATTTCCCAGCTGCCGTGAGGCAGGTGAATGGTGGCCTGCACGGGCTTGGCATTGAAAACGGCAGGATCGCCGAAGAACACGTCGCCTTCCGGCCCCTTGGCATCCTTGCCGCGAATGGCGATGGCGACCGGCAGCGTCTCGTCCTTCAGGCCGCTGGCGGCAAACAGCTTTTCGCTGTCGATCACGGCGCTAACGATGCCCCAGAAATACTCGCGCCCGTCCTTGTCCGGCAGATAGACGGGCAGGCGGGCGACCAGGCCAACGCCGCCCTGGACGAGGTTGATCGGCCCGGCCAGCACGACCTGGCGGGTGAGCCGCGCCTGTTCGACGGCCGCGAATTGTCCGGGCACCGTGCGGTAATCGAGGCCGACGGCTTTTTCGTTGCCGGACAGCGGATAGACCCAGCGGATGACCATGTCCGGCGCGCCGACGATGTTCCGGAGTTGGGTGCGCCCGGAAAACAGCGGCTGAGCGGCCATTTCGAAGCGTTTCTGTCCGGCATCCGGAACCAGCGCGATGACGGCAATCAGGCCACGCACGAGCTGGATGTCGCTGTTGAGGTTGCCTTCGAGCGCATCGCGGACCACGGTCAGGCTGTGCAGCACCTCGGCGCGTTCGGCCGAGGCAAACTGTTCGCGATTGATTTTCTCGGCGAAGTAGATGGCCAGCGCCAGGCCGCCGATGACCAGCGCGGCAGTCATGAGACGAAGGAATCGGCGATTCACGCTAAGCCCTCCTCGCCGCCGCGCACGAGCAGTCGAGCGCGGCGCGGCCTGCAGACCCATTCGACAACCAAGATTTCAACCCGCACTCCAAAAACCGGTTCAGCAATATTGCCTTGCGCCGATTGTATACAGCCCCGAAGGGCGCTGGCAAAGCAATTCAGCGCGAACCTAGCGGCTGGCCGGGACTCCAACCTGCAGGCCCCAGCGCGTCACCGATGCCCATGGCGGCCGGCGAGGAGGTCACCATGCCCGCAGTCACCCAATACCGCCAGGAAAAGGACAGCTTCGGCGCCATCGATGTCGCGGCGGATCGCCTGTGGGGCGCCCAGACCCAGCGTTCGCTGGGCCATTTTGCGATTTCGACGGAACGCATGCCCGACGAGCTGATTCGCGCCCTGGCGCTGGTCAAGGCGTGCTGCGCCAACGTCAATCGCCAGTTCGGCAAGCTCGACGGCAGCGTCGCCGCGGCGATCATCCTCGCCGCCAACGAGGTCGCCGACGGCCGGTTCGCCGACGAATTCCCGCTTTCGGTCTGGCAGACCGGGTCCGGCACGCAGACCAACATGAACATGAACGAGGTGCTGGCCAACCGCGCCTCGGTGCTGCTCGGCGGCCAGTGCGGCGACGCCCGCCTCGTTCATCCCAACGACCAGGTCAACCTCGGCCAGTCGTCGAACGACATTTTCCCGACGGCGATGCACGTCGCGGCGGTGAGCGGCATTGAAAAACACCTGTTGCCGGCCCTCAGGGCGCTGCGGGCGAGCCTGGACGAAAAATCGGCCGAATTGGCCGATATCATCAAGATCGGCCGCACGCACCTGCAGGATGCCACGCCGCTCTCGCTGGGCCAGGAGTTTTCGGGGTACGTCGCCCAGCTGCAGCATGCCGAGGCGCTGGTCACGGCGGCGCTGGCCTCGCTTTACCCGCTGGCGGTGGGCGGCACGGCGGTGGGCACGGGCCTCAACACCCTGCCCGATTTCGGCCCGCGGGTGGCGGCCGAACTGGCCGACCGCACGGGATTCCCCTTCACCAGCGCCGACAACAAGTTTGCCGCGCTGGCCAGCCACGACGGCCTGGTGGCGGCCCATGGCGCGCTCAAAACGCTGGCCGTGGCGCTCATGAAGATCGCCAACGACATCCGCTGGCTGGCCTCCGGCCCGCGCTCGGGTCTCGGCGAAATCGGCATTCCGGAAAACGAACCGGGCAGTTCGATCATGCCCGGCAAGGTCAACCCGACCCAGTGCGAGGCGCTCACCATGCTGTGCTGCCAGGTCATGGGCAATGACGTGACCATCGCCATCGGCGGCGCCTCGGGCAATTTCGAGCTCAACGTCTTCAAGCCGGTGATCGCCCACAACTTCCTGCAAAGCGTGCGCCTGCTCAGCGACGGCATGCGCAGCTTCGAGCAGCATTGCGTGCGCGGCATCACGGCCCACCGCAAACGCATCGCCGAACTCATGGAACGCTCGCTCATGCTGGTCACGGCGCTGACCCCGCACATCGGCTACGACAAGGCTGCCGAGATCGCCAAGCGGGCCAGCCGCGACGGTACGACGCTCAGGCAGGCGGCGCTGGCCCTCGATTACGTTTCGCTCGACGATTTTGACCGCTGGGTGGTGCCGTCCGGGATGATTCGACCGTAGCGTCCGATCTCACGGTCAACCGGAAAAAAAGGCCAAAATTGAAATCCCGGGCGAGCCCGGCGGACGGCGATCACGCCGCAGGCGAAACGCTATCCCGCGGTGCCCACCAGCTTTTGGTCAATGCAGGCGCTTCAACTGTACGCCTGCTCCTCGCTGCGACGATCCAGATTTATTCGCCGTTCCGCACCGAGCCGCTGTTCCGCCTGGCCGATAGGCGGGCCGTAGTTGATCGATCGCCGGTCGTAGTTGCGCCGGAGTGCGTGAAGATTGCGCTGCTCCGGACACAGGCCGGGCAGATATTGCAACTCAGTCGAGCCCTCCACATGCCCGCCATGGCGCATGGCTTTTTCGTATTGATCGAGGGCAAATTCGGCAATGCCGGCCGCCCGCTCGTCCTGACCGCGCAGATAGGAAATGGTGGTCAGGGCTTCGAGCAGGATTCTGATTGTTTGTTCGCCCGCTTTTTCTGCTTCAGTCATGTGCTTCCCGCCTCAAGTTCGCCCACATTCCCGGCTACCAAAAAGCCGTTTGCGAACCCTCAGCAAACATGATGCCTACGCCTGAAAAGCCCATGAGCACAACGAAAAATGATTTGGCATTTTGGGCGGTGTAAGTATTTCCGACAATTTTTCAGCCATCAGGGCATGGGAACGGCGGGCAGCGCCGGTCACCCGGAATACGCCGCAGCGCTTCCCGGGCCACGACGCAAAAACGGGCTTGGGGCACGAATGTCCGGGCGGACTGCTGCCGCCCGGCGCTTTTGACGGTCAACCGGAAATTTTGGCCAAAATCGAAATCGTCAGCGCGCCGCGATGACGCCGCAGGCGATGCGCTTGCCCGAGTTGCCGGCCGGCTGCGACTTGTAGTCGTCCGGGTCGGCATGGATCACGACGCTGCGCCCAACCACGCCGGTCGCGCCGTTCAGGGTCAGGCCACGCAACTCGGCCCGGTAGACGGCTTCGCCCTGCGCGTTGGCGATCAGGTTGGGCATGTCTCCACCGTGACGCTCGTCGCCGGCGTGATGGCCGTGCTGCTTGGCGGTCGGATTGAAATGGCCTTTGGCGCTGGTAGCGTCCGGCGCACTGCAGTCGCCGGCTTCATGAACATGGAAGCCGTGTTCGCCCGGCGTCAGGCCGGCCACCTTGGCTTCGACACGCAAGCGCCCATCCTGCTCGGAAAACGTCACCGTGCCGCTCACCGCGCTCCCGGACCGGGCCTGCAGATCGGCACTGGCCGAGGGGCGGGAAAAGGGCGTGGCGCAACTCGCAATCAAGGCGATGGCCAAGGCATTCAGGGCAATGGCGGAACGTAGCTGCATGTTGAATCCTCGCGGGAAGAAGCCTGCTTAATCATGATCAGACTCTCGTCGAGGGCAAATGTTCCGGCATGCCCAGCTCATTCTTATAATTATTGGAAATAACAAGATGCGCACTTGTTCTTAAACGAATATTAAGGACTTGCTACAATCCAAACCATTCGACAATCCCTGCGGATTCCCCAGCAATGACTCAACGCACTACCCTCTCTCATCTGGACTGGCTCGAAGCCGAAGCCATCCACATCATGCGCGAAGTGGCCGGCCAGTGTTCCAACCCGGTGCTGCTCTTTTCCGGCGGCAAGGACTCGATCTGCATGCTGCGCATCGCCGAAAAGGCCTTCCGCCCGGGCAAGTTCCCTTTCCCGCTCATGCACATCGACACCGGCCATAACTATCAGGAAGTCGTCGCCTTCCGCGACAAGCGTGCGGCTGAATTGGGCGAACGCCTGATCGTCCGCTCGGTAGAAGACTCGATGAAGCGCGGCACGGTCGTCCTCAAGCACGAAGGCGAATCGCGCAACAAGCACCAGTCGGTGACGCTGCTCGAAGCCATCGAGGAATTCGGCTTCGACGCCTGCATCGGCGGCGCCCGTCGCGACGAGGAAAAGGCCCGCGCCAAGGAACGCATCTTCAGCTTCCGCGACGAGTTCGGCCAGTGGGACCCGAAGAACCAGCGCCCGGAACTGTGGAGCCTGTAC
>JAGTRT010000088.1 GCA_018261895.1 Pseudomonadota bacterium | reverse complement strand
GTGCTGATTTTCGACGAAGTAATGACCGGCTTCCGCGTCGGCCTCAAGAGCGCGCAAGGCCTGTTCGGCATTACGCCGGATTTGTCCACCTTCGGCAAGGTGGTCGGCGGCGGCATGCCACTCGGCGCTTTCGGCGGCAAACGCGAGATCATGGAACAGATCGCCCCGCTCGGCCCGGTCTATCAGGCCGGCACGCTCTCCGGCAACCCGATCGCCACGGCCGCCGGTCTGGCCACGCTGAAGCTCATTCAGGCACCGGGCTTCTACGAGGCGCTGACTGCCAAGACCACAGCCCTCTGCGACGGACTGGTCGCGGCGGCAAAAAAACATGGCGTCGCCTTCGCCGCGCAGAACGTCGGCGGCATGTTCGGCCTCTACTTTGCCGAAAAATGCCCCGGCACCTACGACGAAGTACTGGCCTGCGACAAGGAAGCCTTCAACCGCTTCTTCCACGCCATGCTCGATGCCGGCCACTATTTTGCGCCGTCGGCGTTCGAAGCCGGTTTCGTCTCTGCCGCGCACAGCGACGCCGACATTGCCGCGACGATCGCTGCTGCGGAAGCCTATTTCGCCAGCCTGAAATGAGCGCCGGCAGCGCCTGGTTCGCCCTCCTCGTCGCCGGCCTTTGCGAAATCGGCTGGGCGGTCGGCCTGAAATACACCGAGGGCTTCAGTCGTCTCGGGCCGTCGCTGGCGACCGTGGCTGCCATGATCGTCAGCGTCGTGCTGCTCGGCTGGTCGCTGAAGGTATTGCCGCTGGGTACGGCCTATGCGGTATGGACGGGCATCGGCGCGGTCGGAACCGCCATTCTGGGGATGATCCTGTTCGGTGAATCGCGGGAGGTGGCGCGCGTGCTGTGCATCGTCCTCATCGTCGCCGGCATCGTCGGTCTCAAATTGCTGACACCCGAGAACGGACACTGATACGCAGCTTCCTACGTGCGGGCGGTTTCCTGATTTTTCCGTGACTCGCGCCGCTCGGTGTGACGCAGCGCTACGTAGGTCATCCAGCCAATCAGGGCCATGCCGACGATAAAGGCGCCGTAGGAAATCGGCCAGGGAATGCTGGTGGTCATCATCGAAAATTCGGACATCCCGCCAATGCCAGCAAGCACATTGATCGGCATGAAAATGATACCGAGCTTGGTCAACTTCGACACGCGCTGGTTCTGATTGATGTTGATGAAGCCGACAACGGCATCCATCAGAAAGTTGATCTTGCCGAAAAGAAACGAGGTATGGCCGTCAAGCGACTCGATGTCGCGCATGATCTGCCTTGCGTCCTCCAACTGCGCCACCGAAAGAAACTTGCCGCGCATCAGAAAGGATTCCGCCCGCCGGGTATCCAATACGTTGCGCCGTATGCGTCCGTTCAAGTCCTCCTGACGCGCGATGTCGGCCAGGATATTGCCCGCCTCTTCATCGGTCATCTTCGTGTTCAGCACCTTCTTGCCGACCAGCTCCAGTTCGGCATAGACGTCCTCCAGACGATCGGCGGAATACTCGGCATCGGCGGCATAAAGGTCGAGCAAGACGTCGGTGCCGTCGTTAACGTAACCGGGTTTGGTTCGCGCCCGCAATCTCTGCAGGCGAAAGACCGGGAGTTCCTCGGCCCGCACTGAAAACAAAATGTCATTGTGCAGGATGAAGGCAACCGCAACGTTGCGCGATTCCTCTTCGAGATCGAGAAGGAAGTCGGAGTGCAGGTGAACTTCGCCGTTGTCCTCGACATAGAAGCGCGCGCTGGCCTCGAGGTCGGTCAGGTCTTCCGGATCCGGAATTTCCAGTCCGAAATGCTTGCCGACCCATTCGCGCACCCGTGGCGTCGGCGCCACCAGGTCGACCCAGATCGGCTTGACGTTGGCGAGCTGTGCCGGGCGGTCGATGGTGATCTGGCGCAGGCGACCGTTATGCAGGTCGAAGGTGTTCACCATCACCTTGGTGCTGATATGGTGCGCATCGCCGACGAGGTCTTCGCGGATGTCGTCGGAAAGCAGCTCGAGAATGCCGTCGACCCGCTCCTCGGCAATCTCCTTCCAGGCGATCAGGCGGTCTTCTTCCGGCAGGGCACTGAGAATGATGGCCGCCGTGACTGTCGGCAGTCGCGCGAACAGAGTCCGCAGTTCTCCAATGTCGGTGTTTCCTGACGGCGAACCATGTCCTCGACCAGCCGGTGCTTGGCCAGCAGATCCTGGACTTCCGCGAGGTCGTCCTTTACGGTATCGGCATCAGTGAGGTTGTTGTTTTGTCCGCTCATTCTGCATCATCGGGCAGTGTCCAAATCAGGCGGCCATTCTAGCATCGCAACCCGGCGACGGTACCGGATCAGGGAATTTCCGCGGCCGGCATGCGGGCAAAAATGATCGCCGCTTTCTTCCCGAGGCCCGGCGCACTGCGATTGCGGTCGTAATAGCGCGGATTCGGCACCATGCCAGCCAGTTTAGCCGCCTGCTCAGGCCCGAGCTGGGCAGCGCCGATGCCGAAATAATGGCGTGCCGCCGCTTC
>JAGTRT010000051.1 GCA_018261895.1 Pseudomonadota bacterium | reverse complement strand
GCGGCAATAGCGAATTGCTCATCATTGGCAATTATGGATTTGCTTCATTAACGTCGATCGCCTGACGAGTTGCCTGCGCACCTTTGCCCGCCCTGTCGAGACCAGTACACCCCCATCCAAGAACACTCAGCGGAATGCCCTTGGGTGGAGGTGAGGGGAATCGAACCCCTGTCCAGAACGCCTCCAGATTGCCGGAATTACAACCATGCTTTGAATTATGGGGGCGGGGTGGGGGTTTTACAAGGGCAGGCGCAACCAGAAAATATCGATTTTGGCCGTTTTTTCCGGTTGACCGTTGAAGACGCCCTTTAAGCCGACAATTCGCGTTCGGCCGTCAGCAGGCGCTCGCAGTAGCGGGCGATCAGATCCACTTCGAGGTTGACCTTGCTGCCCGGCTTGAGGCGGTTCAGCGTGGTGTTTTCCAGCGTGTGCGGAATCAGGTTGATGGTGAAATCGGTGCCCTTGACCTCGTTGGTGGTCAGGCTGGTGCCGTCGACGACGATCGAACCCTTGCGGGCGATGAACTTGGCAATGTCCTTCGGGGCGCGGATTTCGAGCAGGCGGTTGTCGCCCACCGGGTCGAAGCGCAGCACTTCCCCGACGCCATCGACGTGGCCGGAGACCAGATGGCCGCCGATCACGTCGTTGAGGCGCAACGCCTTTTCCAGATTAACCGGCCCCGGTGCATCGAGGCCAACCGTGCACGACAGCGTTTCCGGCGAAACATCGACCGCGAAGCTATTGCCGTCGACGGCAACCACGGTCAGGCAAACGCCGTTGTGCGCTATCGAATCGCCCAATGCGACGCCATCCAGACCCAGCTTGCCGGCATCGACATGCAGGCGGAAGCCCACTTCGCGTGGCGTCAATTCAGTGATGCGGCCAACTGCCGCGACAATTCCAGAAAACATGGCTGCACCCGTCGTCTTGAGCAAAAACGGGACTTTATCACGGCCTTTTGCGCTGTTGGCTTGCGCGAAACGCCGTTTGGCAATAGCTTTTCACCTTCGCGTAATCGATTCACCCATGGGAGACAAAGGAATGAAAAAAACACTCATCGCCGCGCTGCTATCGACGCTGGCTTCGGCTGCCCTGGCCGACATCAACGTCGGCGTGACGCTGTCGGCCACCGGCCCGGCCGCCTCGCTCGGCATCCCCGAAAAGAACACCATCGACCTGCTGCCGAAGACGATTGCCGGCCAGAAGGTCAACTACATCGTCCTCGACGATGCATCCGACACCACCACGGCCGTCAAGAATGCCCGCAAGCTGGTCAGCGAAAGCAACGTCGACCTCATCATCGGCTCGACCACCACGCCGAACTCGCTGGCCATGGTCGACGTCGCCGCCGAAACCGAAACGCCGATGATCGCCATGGCCGCCTCGGCGCGCATCGTCGAACCGATGGACGCCAAGCGCAAATGGGTCTTCAAGACGCCGCAGAACGACGCCCAGATGTCGACCGCCATCGTCGAACACATGACCAACAACAACGTGAAGACCGTCGCCTACATCGGCTTCTCCGACGCCTACGGCGAAGGCTGGTGGAACGAATTCTCGAAGCTGGCCGAAGTACGCAAGATCAAGCTGGTCGGCAATGAGCGCTTCAACCGGACCGACACCTCGGTCACCGGCCAGGTGCTCAAGGTGCTGTCCGCCAAGCCCGATGCCGTACTGATCGGCGGCGCCGGCACCCCGGCCGCCCTGCCGCAGAAATCGCTCAAGGAAAAGGGCTTCAAGGGCCTCATCTATCAGACCCACGGCGTTGCCAACAACGACTTCCTGCGCGTCTGCGGCAAGGATTGCGAAGGCACCGTGCTGCCCACCGGCCCGATTCTGGTCGCCGCCCAGCTACCGGCCGACAATCCGGTCAAGAAATCTGCCATGGAATACCTGACCAAGTACGAAGCCGCCAACGGCAAGGGCAGCGTCAGCGCTTTCGGCGGCTACGCCTGGGACGCCGGCGTCCTGCTCGCCAACGCCGCTCCGGTCGCGCTCAAGCGCGCCAAACCGGGCAGCAAGGAATTCCGTGCAGCATTGCGCGACGCACTGGAAGCCACCAAGAACGTCCCCGGCGCCCACGGTGTATTCAACATGAGCGCCAACGACCACCTCGGACTCGACCAGCGCGCCCGCGTCATGGTCACCATTCAGAATGGCGGCTGGCAGCTCGTCAAGTAAGCATGGCAGCCCCGGCCCGAAAGGGTCGGGGTCCGCGTGATAAACTCGTTGCTTTCGTTTCCGGGGGAGAGAAAGATGCTCAAGAAACTGACGCTGGCCGTGCTGGCCACCCTGACCACCGCTGCGCTGGCCGACATCAACGTCGGCGTTTCCGTTTCAGCCACCGGTCCGGCAGCTTCGCTGGGCATCCCGGAAAAGAACAGCATCGCCCTGCTGCCCTCCACGATGGGTGGCCAGAAGGTCAATTACATCGTGCTCGACGATGCCAGCGACCCGACCGCAGCGACCCGCAACATCAAGAAATTCGTTTCGGAAAACAAGGTCGACGTGGTGATCGGATCGACCATCACGCCCAATTCGCTGGCCATGATGGATGTGGCCGTCGAGAACGAAACGCCGATCATTTCCATGGCTGGTTCGGCCATTGTCGTCGAACCGATGGACGACAAGCGTAAATGGGTTTTCAAGACGGCCCAGAACGACGCCCACATGGCCACCGCACTGGTCCAGCACATGACCGACAAGAATGTGAAGACGGTCGCCTTCATCGGCTTTGCCGACGCCTACGGCGAAGGCTGGTACAAGGAGTTCGCCAAGATCGCCGAAGCGCGCAAGCTAAAGATCGTCGCCAGCGAACGCTACCAGCGCAACGACGCCTCGGTCACCGGCCAGATCCTCAAGATCATGGTCACCAAGCCGGACGCCATCCTCGTCGGCGGCGCCGGCACACCGGCTGCCCTGCCGCAGAAGACGCTCAAGGAAAAGGGCTACAAGGGCCTGATCTACCAGACGCACGGCGTGGCCAACAACGACTTCCTGCGCGTCGGCGGCAAGGATGTCGAGGGCGCCTTCCTGCCGGTCGGCCCGATGGTCGTTGCGGCGCAGTTGCCCAACGACAACCCAGTCAAGAAATCGGCCATGGAATACGTCAGCAAATACGAAGCCGCTCACGGCAAGGGTAGCGTCAGCTCCTTCGGCGGCCACGCCTGGGATGCCGGCCTGCTGCTCCAGAACGCCGTGCCGCAGGCACTCAAGAAGGCCAAGCCGGGCACCGTCGAATTCCGCCGCGCCCTGCGCGATGCGCTCGAAGGCACCAAGGATCTGCCGGGCGCCCACGGCATCTTCAACCTGACCCCGAACGACCACCAGGGCTTCGACCAGCGCGCCCGGGTCATGGTCACCATCGAAAACAACACCTGGAAGCTGATCAAGTAATCTATCCGGGAAAGTCATTCCCGTGAAAACGGGAATCCAGCTCAGCCATGGACTCCCGCTTGCGCGGGAGTGATTTTTTTATAACCCATCTTTCACGGTTCCATGGACCTCCAGATTCTTCTCCTTCTCGGCCAGGACGGCGTCACCAACGGCGCCATCTATGCACTCCTCGCGCTTGCGCTGGTCCTCGTCTTTGCCGTCACCCGCGTCATCTTCATTCCACAGGGCGAGTTCGTCGCCTTCGGCGCACTGACCCTCGCCTCGCTACAGGCCGGCCATATTCCCGGCACGCTTTGGCTGCTGCTCGGACTGGGCGTGACCGTCGCCATTCTGGACAGCGTCCACCTGCTTCGCGAAAAGCGCTACGCCAAATTGCCGCCGGTCCTGATCGTCAACATCGGCATACCGCTGCTCTTTGCCGGCGCCTTGTTTGCCATGCCGCCGACGCAGATGCCACTCTGGGTGCAAGTCGTCGTCTCGATGATGCTCGTCGTCCCACTCGGCCCGATGATCTACCGCGTCGCCTTCCAGCCGCTGGCCAGCGCGCCGGTGCTCGTCCTGCTCATCGTCTCGGTCGCCGTCCACCTCGCCCTGATCGGCCTCGGCCTGCTCTTTTTCGGTGCCGAAGGCTGGCGCACGCCGCCCTTCACCGACCTCAGCTTCGAACTGGCCGACGCCCCGCTGCAAGGACAGACCATCCTCGTTGTCGTCGCCTCGGCGCTGCTCATCATCGGGCTCTATTTCTTCTTCGAGCGCACCATCTACGGGAAGGCCCTGCGCGCCACGGCCATGAACCGCACCGGCGCCCGCCTCATGGGCATCCCGCCCATCCTCGCCGGCAAACTGTGTTTCACGTTGGCAGCCGCCATCGGTGCCTTCTCGGGCATCCTCATCGCGCCGATCACGACCATCTACTACGATTCCGGCTTCCTGATCGGCCTCAAGGGCTTTGTCGGCGCCATCATCGGCGGCCTGGCGTCCTACCCGCTCGCCGCGCTCGGCGCCATCCTGGTCGGTCTGCTCGAATCGTATTCGTCCTTCTACGCCAGCGCCTTCAAGGAAGTCATCGTCTTCACGCTGATCATCCCGGTGCTGCTCTGGCGTTCGCTGACCACGCACCATGTCGAGGAAGACGACGAACACACCGACGAAATCAATCCCGATTCGCTGCCCGAAAAAGCACCACCCCGCTGGCAACGCCACCTGCCCTTCGCCGCCTTCGTCGGCCTGCTGCTCGCTGCGCCCAGCCTGCTCCCCGAATTCTCGATCACGCTGCTCAACTACATCGGCCTCTACGCCATCGTTGCCGTCGGCCTCGTCCTGCTCACCGGTGTTGGCGGGCTGACGTCGTTCGGGCAGGCTGCCTTCGTCGGCCTCGGCGCCTACACGACGGCCTTCCTGACCACGACCTACGACCTGTCGCCGTGGCTGACGCTGCTCATCGGTCTCGGCATCACGGCCGCTGTCGCGCTCTTCCTCGGTTTCATCACGCTGCGCATGGGCGGCCACTACCTGCCGCTCGGCACCATCGCCTGGGGCATCAGCCTGTATTTCCTGTTCGGCAATGTCGAGTTTCTCGGCGGTCACACCGGCATCACGAGCATTCCCGCCGTCTCGCTGTTCGGCTGGGAACTCAAGTCCGGCGGCCAGTTCTACTACCTGATCTGGCTCGTCGTGCTGCTCGCCATCGTCGCCATCCGCAACCTGCTTGATTCGCGCGAGGGTCGCGCCATCCGCGCCCTGCGCGGCGGCGTGGTCATGGCCGAGGCGATGGGCGTCAATACCCAGCGCACCAAGATCGTCATCTTCCTGATCGCCGCCCTGCTAGCCAGCGCGTCGGGCTGGCTCTACGCCCACCTGCAGCGCTTCGTCAATCCGACGCCCTTCGGCCTGACCCAGGGCATCGAGTACCTGTTCATGGTCGTCGTCGGTGGCATGGGGCACGTCTGGGGCGCCGTGCTCGGCGCCGGGCTGATCACGGTCCTCAAGCAGTGGCTGCAGGATTGGCTGCCGCAGATCCTGGGCCAGAGCGGCAATTTCGAGATCATCGTCTTCGGCATCGCCATGGTCATCGTGCTGCAGAAGGCCCGTATCGGACTGTGGCCGGTGCTCGTCAACCTGCTGCCCAGCCGCACCGCGCTACGCACGGTGCCCGCTGCCGAGATCTTGCCAAAACGCGCGTTGACCGCACCCGGCACGGTCTTGCTCGAAGCCAGCGAAGTGACCAAACGCTTCGGCGGGCTGGTCGCCAACAACAACATGGACCTCAGCGTGCGGGCCGGCGAAGTGATGGCACTGATCGGCCCGAACGGCGCTGGCAAGAGCACGATGTTCAACTGCGTGTCGGGCGTCAATCCGGCCACTGAAGGCAAGATCGCCTTCCTCGGCGAATCGACCGTCGACCTGGAGTCGCGCGAAATCGCCCGGCGCGGTATGAGCCGGACCTTCCAGCACGTGCGTCTGCTTGGCCAGATGACGGTCATCGAGAATGTCGCCATCGGCGCCCACCTGCGCGGCAGCAAGGGCGTCGTGTCCGCAGCATTGCGCCTTGATCGTGCCGAGGAAAACCGCCTGCTGGCCGAAGCGGCCCGTCAGGTCGAGCGCGTCGGCCTGGGTGCCCACATGTTCGACCCGGCCGGCAGCCTGGCGCTCGGCCAGCAACGCATCGTCGAGATCGCCCGCGCCCTGGCCTCCGATCCCTGCCTGCTGCTTCTCGACGAGCCCGCCGCCGGCCTGCGCTATAAGGAAAAACAGGCGCTGGCCGAACTGCTGCGCCGACTGCGCGCCGAGGGCATGGGCATCCTGCTCGTCGAACACGACATGGATTTCGTCATGGGCCTGGCCGACCGCGTGGTGGTCATGGAATTCGGCGAAAAGATTGCCGAAGGCTTGCCCGAACAGGTTCAGCAGGACCCGAAGGTCCTCGAAGCCTATCTTGGGGGCGTGGAGTAAATGATGAGCAAGCACGCACACCTGCACGACCACGAGGTCATTCTCGACGTCAAGAACCTGCGCGTCACCTACGGCAAGGTCGAGGCCCTGCACGAGGTCAGCCTGACCATCCGGCGTGGCGAGATCGTCACCGTCATTGGCCCCAACGGCGCCGGCAAAACAACGCTTTTGTCAGCCCTCATGGGCCTGCTGCCGTCGAAGGGCGACATCATTTACATGGGCCAGACGCAATGGCAGGAGCGCTCGGTCGAGCACCTGGTCCGCCATGGCATGACGCTGGTCCCGGAAAAGCGCGAGCTGTTCGCCGAAATGAGCGTCGAGGACAACCTGCTGCTCGGCGCCTTTGACCGCTACCGCACCGGCCATCGCGACCAGATGGAGACGATGGACGAGGTTTTCGAACTCTTTCCGCGCCTGGAAGAACGTCGCGCCCAGCTGGCCGGCACGCTATCTGGCGGCGAACGGCAGATGCTGGCCATGGGCCGCGCCCTGATGGCCCGCCCCAAGCTGCTCATGCTCGATGAGCCCAGCCTCGGGCTGGCGCCACTGATCATCAAGGAAATCTTCCGCATCATCGCGGCGCTCAAGCAGACCGGCGTGGCCATCCTGCTCGTCGAGCAGAACGCCCGCGCCGCGCTGCAGGTTTCCGACTACGGCTACGTGCTGGAAACCGGTGAGATTTCACTAGCCGGGCCGAGCGCCGAACTGGCCGCCGACCCGCGCGTGATCGAGGCCTATCTCGGCCTCGGTCACAAGACCTGAGCGCAAGCCCTCATCCCCGCGCTCTCGACACACCCCGGACGCCGCGTCGCGGCTGACGAAGCGCGCATCCGCAGATCAAAATACTTAGTCCCCGACCCGGCGCTTCCTTTGGGAGCCCGGTCGGGGAGGGTATCTAACTCAACGTCCGCCCCGATCATCGTCACCATGACGACGACGCGGATCGCCTTGTCCGCCGCCTTGCGGCCCTGGCTGACGCGGGGGCTCCATGCGCGGTTGCGGCATGGGTGCCGGCGCCGGTGGGGGTGGCGCCCGGAATTCCTGAACCGGCGGACGCGGCTGCTCAACCCGTGGCTGGGGCATCGGCGCGGGAGGAGGCGCACGAAACTCAGGCATCTGGCGTGGCGGCTCGGCTCTGGGCTGCGGCATTTCCCGTACCGGTGGCGGCGCCGGTTGCCGGGCTTCCGGGGCCGGTCTGGGCATTTCCGGCTGACGCATGATCTGCGGAGCTTCGGCTGGACGTTCCATGCGCTGGATTTCCCGCATTTCCCGGCGTTGCTCCCGCTCCAGGGGCGACATCATGGGCCTGGGCTGGCGGTCCTCGCTACGCATCTCGGGGGCTGGCATGTCGCGGCGCGGCGGGATAGCGTCCGGCTGGCGACCGCGCATTTCCCCGTCGGGCCGCGCATCCGGCGGCCGGCGGAAGTTGTCGCGACGTTGCATTTCGCCCGGATCGGCCGGCGAGATTCGGCCGGCCTCCGGCATGCGCTGCGGCATCTCGCGCCGGACCGGCGGCGCATCCTGGCCGGGCATCCGGCCGCCTTCCACCGCAGGCTGCCCGTCGCCCGGGCGACGGAAACCTCCGCGACGCTCGTCAAGCGCCTGCGGCTGTCCGGCTTGGGGTTGCGCCGGACGAACCTCCGCCGGCACCGCCTCGCGCCGTTGCGGCAAGGCTGCCGGGCCGCCATCGGCCGGGCGAACCCGGTTGTCGATCCCCGGACGCATGTCGGGCGAACCACGCCAACCGTCGCGCCGGAATTCGCCATCCCGGGCGTTGCCCGGTTCCGGCATGGACTGGCGGATGGCCGGCCGATCCGGGTTGCGCGGCATCGCCTCCGGACGGGGCGCACCCCGCTCCTGGAATCCCGGCCTGGGTGCATCGAAATCGCGGCGCTGGCGGTTGATCGGCTCGCGTCGATCATCACCGTGCGGACGAACGGCCCCCTGCGCCGGGGCCAGCCAGTCGGCACTTGGTGCGTGGCGGGCCTGCGGGGCACGCCCGAGATCGGGGCGTTCATGATGCCGTATTTCGCGCGCCGTGATGGCACGGCCTTCGCGCACCAGGTTGGCCGGAACGACCGTCACGGCACGCGGCAAGGCATGATGCGCGAAGTTGGCCTGGCCACCCGGCCGCACGGCGCGGTCAATGACGTTCACGTCGCGGACATAGGCCACGTTGATCTGGCGAACATAGTTGTGGCTGTGGCGGTGCGCCGGCACGTAGACTTCGCGCGGCGCGAGCGGGAACCAGCCGACGGCCGGCGCGGCGCCGAAACCGAAGCTCACGTTCCAGCCCGGATTGCCGATCCAGGCAACCAGTGCCGGTGCATAGACCGGGCGGGCGACGATGCGGCCGGGCACCCAAGCCCAGCGCCCATGAATGATCGCCCAGCGGCCATAGTGGAAGGGCGCAAAGCCCCACGGCGCCTGGTCGATCCAGGTCCAGCCCCAGGGCGCGACCCAGGCCCAGCGTCCGTAACGGTAGGGTGCCCAGTCGTCGGCCACGGCACGCGGATACCAGACTGCACCGTAGTCCGGTGCGGTCTGCCAGTCACCGTAGGCGTCGAGATCCTGATACCCGGTCATGTGCGGCGAGACGTGGCGGCGGGCCGGTCCGGCCAGCGTGGCGTTTTCCCGGGTGGATACCCAGCGGTCGAAGGCATCGTTGCTACGATCACCTTCGAGCTGATCGCTGCCATCGCTCCAGCGGGAAATTTTCTGGCCGGCGGCCACGGGAATCTCCCGCTGTCCGTTGTCAAATGTGGCTCGGCCAGCCTGCACGCTCAACTCGCTGTGGTCCCCCATGACATCGATGCGGTAACGCCCCGGCGTCAGGAAGCGGATGTTGCCTTCCGGCGTGGCGACGATCACGTCATCGGCCTGGTCGCGATCGAGGATGCTGATGGCGAGCGTACCGGCCGTCAGCCGGACATCGACGCGCGAATCGTCCACAACCGGAAACTCGACCTGGCTGTCGTCGGCCAGGCGATAGGCCGTGGAGCCGATCCAGACTTCGGCCCGCCCGCGCTGCCCGGTTTCCAGCACGGCACCGCTGCTGATCGGCCAGTTCAGGGTGGCCGGTCCGGGCTGTTCGTTACGGTCAACCCGGAAATCGACCTGATTTTCAAAATAGGCCAGCCGGCCGACCCGGGCCGGCGGATCGTTCTGGGCCATTGCCGGCAGGGCCAGCACCAGGCTCAGGACGAGCAGTATTCGTTGCAGGGGTTTCAGCATCGTAGACTCCCGAAAAATGCTTCGCCCGCGCAAAAAAGGCGGGGCGCTCCGTAATCAACGCGCCAACACGGAAAAAGATGCGCGGGACGCCCAACGAAATGGTTTCAAAATGTTGCGACCCTGACGGGTCAAGCGTTGTCGGAGAGTATCCCGTATTTCTTGGCCACCGTGACATATTGCTCGCGGGCCGAGGCCACCTTGGCGCTCTTGCGGTCCTTGCGCTGGGCCCGCTGGAGGTAATCCAGCGCCCGCCCGGCCAGGGCTTCATCCCAGCCGTTCTTGTCCATCAGCGCGAAAATGGCCTTGGCGGCATTGACCAGGAACTGCAGATTGGGCACCTGCTCGACCGCCTGGATGAGCAACTTGACGGCACCCTCCAGATCGCCGGCGCGGGCAGCCATGACGCCCTTGTTGTTGAGCTCGATGATTTCCTTGCCAACCTGGTCGAGCAGGGCCTTGCCGGCGTCAGGCTGGCCGGTTTTCTCGAAGACGCTGGTGATGTGGTCGATCAGATGGGTGTCATCGTGATTCTCGGCCGCCACCTGCCGCATGATGTTGGCGGCTTCGTTTTCCTTGCCGGTGGCGTAGCAGGCGTGGGCTAGATCGACGGCGAGGCGCTGCGAGACATGATGGTGGCCCTGTTCGGCCGCTTCGCTGACCAGCGTTTTCTGCAGGGCCAGCGCCTGTTCGACGAGATTTTGCGCCTTGTCGGCCGCCCCTTCGCTGTTCAGGCAAAGGCTCTCGGTAACGAGGGCGGCCAGTTCGGCCTGCTTGTCGCCGCGCCATTCGCGCTTCATTTCGGCAGCGATCTTGCGCGAGGCCACCACGTCGCCGCGATCGACCAAAACGCGCGACAGGTTGGCGAAATCGTCGACCGTCCGCAGGCTTGAACCCTTGCTGCGCTCAATGACCTTGCCGTAGGCCTTTTCGGCGGCAAGCAGATCCTTGTTGCGGGCGGCGACATCGCCAACCAGCCGTTGCCGCACGGTATTGTGCGGCGACGCATCGGCCGCCCGTTGCAGGGTGTGCTGGGCGGCTTCCAGATTGCCCTGCGCTTCATGCACGGAAGCGAGGAAATCGTAGGCCGACAGATAGTCCGGCGCCTCTGCGGTAACCTGCTCGGCCAGATGTTCGGCTTCGTCCAGTGCGCCGCGATCGCGCAAGGCCATGGCCAGGCCCATCTTGGCCCAGGGCACGACACGCCCTTCGAGTACGCGCCGGAAAACCGCTTCCGCTTCCTGGGTCTTGCCCAGGGTGTGCAACAGATCGCCCTTGAAACGCAGGGCGTCGTACATGTACTGGGGCTGCTGCTGGATGACCCGGTCGCAGGCAACAATCGCTTCCTGCAGGGCGCCGCGTTCGATCTGTTCGTAGATGTGCCGCAGCACGTGTTTCTTGTAGATCGAGCGAACCAGCCGACCCTGCAATTGTTCGGCCGTGAAGGGCTTGATCAGGTAATCGTCCGGTGCCAGTTCGGCCAGCGAGACCACGTTGGTGTAACCCCGTTCGCTGGTGATGATCATGTACACCGTCGCCAGGGGAATGAGGTGGGCGTGGCGCAGTTCTTCGAGCAGTTGCTGACCGTCCCGGCCGTCGTCGAGGACGAAATCGGACAGGATGATGTCGAAGCGGTTGGTCTTGACCTGGCGGATGACCTCTGCCGAGTTGCCGGCGCCGTGCACCAGGGTGACCCCCAAGGCCCCCAGCATCAGGCGCAGGGAATCCCGGGCCGGCGAATGCCGGTCAACGATCAGGACACGCTTCTTGGTCAAGGATTGCTGCAAAACCAGCAGCATCTCTTCGTTGTCGAGAGGGCTCTGCCCCTTGGCTTGGCTTGTGCTCATTCCGCCAACTTACTTGACTTCGCCGGACAGGGCAAGGAAGTGGCAAAAACCTGTGATATTTCAGCGCTCTGAAGTAAAATCCGCAGTCCGCTATTGCGCCGCAACAAATCCAAATCCATGCTCTATCCCACCCGATTCGATGTCATTGTTGTCGGCGGCGGTCACGCCGGCACCGAAGCTGCGCTGGCCGCAGCCCGGGCGGGGGCGAACACGCTGTTGCTGACGCACAATCTCGACACCCTCGGGGCGATGAGTTGCAATCCGTCCATCGGCGGCATCGGCAAGGGTCACCTGGTCCGCGAGGTCGATGCGCTGGGCGGGGCGATGGCGGCGGCGACCGACGAGGCCGGCATCCAGTTCCGCATATTGAACGCCTCGAAAGGCCCGGCCGTCCGCGCCACCCGCGCCCAGGCCGACCGTGTGCTCTACAAGCAGGCCATCCGCACGCGACTGGAAAACCAGCCCAACCTGACCATCTTCGCGCAGGCTTGCGACGACCTGATCGTTGAAGGCGAGCGTGTAACCGGCGCCGTGACGCAGCTCGGCATCCGTTTCATGGCCGAAGCCGTTGTTCTGACCGCCGGCACCTTCCTCAACGGCAAGATCCACGTCGGGCTGGAGAATTACACCGGCGGCCGCATGGGCGATCCGCCCTCGGTGTCGCTGGCAGCGCGACTCAAGGAATTGAACCTGCCGCAGGGCCGCCTGAAAACCGGCACGCCGCCGCGCCTCGACGGCAAGACCATCGATTTCTCGGTGATGGAAGAGCAGCACTCGGACGACCCAATGCCCGTCTTTTCCTTCCTCGGTAACGCCGCGCAGCATCCGCGCCAGTTGCCGTGCTGGATCACCGAAACCAACGAGCGCACGCACGACATCATCCGCAGCGGGCTGGACCGTTCGCCGATGTACACCGGCGTCATCGAAGGCGTCGGGCCGCGCTATTGCCCGTCGATCGAAGACAAGATCCACCGCTTCGCCGACAAGGACCGCCACAACGTCTTCCTCGAGCCGGAAGGCCTGACGACGCACGAAATCTACCCGAACGGCGTGTCGACCAGCCTGCCGTTCGACATTCAGCTGGCACTGGTCCGCTCGATCCGCGGGATGGAAAACGTGCACATCCTGCGCCCCGGCTACGCCATCGAATACGATTTCTACGATCCGCGTGGCCTCAAGGACACGCTGGAATCGAAGGCCATCAACGGTCTGTTCTTCGCCGGCCAGATCAACGGCACGACCGGCTACGAAGAGGCCGCCGCGCAGGGCCTGCTCGCCGGCATCAATGCCGTGCGCTACGTGCGCGGCGAGGCCGGCTGGTGCCCGAAGCGCAACGAAGCCTATCTCGGCGTGCTGGTCGACGACCTCATCACGCGCGGCGTTTCCGACCCCTACCGGATGTTCACGAGCCGCGCCGAATACCGCCTGAGCCTGCGCGAGGACAATGCCGACCTGCGCCTGACCGAGCAAGGCCGCGAACTGGGCCTGGTCGATGACGTGCGCTGGGCCGCCTTCTGCCGCAAACGCGACGCCATCGCCGCCGAGCAGGAACGCCTGAAGTCGACCTGGGTCAATCCGAAAATCACGCCGGCCGACGACTGCATCCGTGTGCTGGGCAAGCCGATCGAGCACGAATACAACCTGTTCGAACTGCTGCGCCGCCCCGAAGTCTCCTACGCCGCGCTCATCACCCTGCCGCTGCCCGAAACCGGCGGCGAAGGCGAATCTCACGGTCAACCGGAAAATTTGCCCAAAATTGAAATCGATCCGGCCGTCGTCGAGCAGCTCGAAATCTCCGCCAAATACCAGGGCTACATCGACCGCCAGGCCGAGGAAGTCGCCAAGTCGGCCAGCTACGAAAACACCGCGCTGCCGGCCGAGCTCGACTACGGCACGGTCGCCGGACTGTCCAACGAGGTCAAGCAGAAGCTCAACCAGCACAAGCCGCAGACCATCGGCCAGGCCTCGCGCATCCAGGGCATCACGCCCGCTGCCGTGTCGCTGCTGCTCATCCACCTCAAGCGCCACAACCTGAGCCAGGCGGCATGAGCCAGAACGCGCTAGCCAGCGGCCTCGCCGCCCTCGACATCGCCTTGCCGGCCGAGGCGCAACAAAAGCTGCTCGCCTTCCGCGACCTGCTGCTCAAGTGGAACAAGACCTACAACCTGACCGCCCTGCGCGATCCGGCCCAGGCGATTTCTCACCACCTGCTCGATTCGCTCGCCATCCTGCCGCATGTCGGCGACGGCAATCTGCTCGATGTCGGCTCCGGCGGCGGCCTGCCCGGCATCCCACTGGCCATCGCCAAGCCGGAGCTTTCGGTCAGCATGGTCGACACCGTGCAGAAAAAAGCCACTTTCCTGCAACAGGCCGCCATCGAACTGGCCCTGAAAAATGTCACGGCCCATCACGCCCGGGTCGAGGAAATGCGGGGACAATACGCCCAGATCAGTTCCCGCGCCTTTGCCGAAATCGCCCTCTTCGTCAGCCTGACCCGCCACCTGCTGGCCCCCGGCGGACGCTGGCTGGCCATGAAAGGCGTGCGACCGGACAACGAACTCAAGGCCCTGCCGGCCGACATCACCGTGGAAGCGATCATCCCGCTCACCGTGCCCGGGCTGGATGCCGAACGACATTTGATCATTTTGAAAGCCGGGTCATGAAAGTACTCGCCATCACCAACCAGAAAGGCGGCGTCGGCAAGACGACCACCGCCGTCAATCTGGCCGCCTCGCTCGCTGCCGAAGGCAAACGTGTCCTGCTCATCGACATGGACCCGCAGGGCAACGCCACCACCGGCGCCGGCATCACCAAAAAAGAGGCGCTGCCCACCGTCTATCAACTGCTGATCGGTTCGGCCACGCTCGTCGAAGTCTGCTTCAAGACCGAATTCGGTTTCGACGTCCTGCCCGCCAACCGCGAACTCGCCGGCGCCGAAGTCGAACTGATCGAACTCGACCAGCGCGAATATCGCCTCAAGAAGGCCCTGCAGCAGAACCACGACGAATACGATTTCGTCCTCATCGACTGCCCGCCGGCGCTCAACATGCTCACCGTCAACGCGCTGGTCGCCGCCGATTCCGTGCTCATTCCGATGCAGTGCGAGTACTACGCCCTCGAAGGCCTCTCCGACCTCGTCGAAACCCTGCGCAAGGTGCGCCACCACCTCAATTCCCGCCTTGAAATCGAAGGCCTGCTGCGCACCATGTACAACGGCCAGAGCACGCTGACCCAGCAAGTCTCCAACGAACTCGAAAGTCACTTCGGCAACAAGGTTTACAAAACCATCGTGCCGCGCAACGTCCGCCTGGCCGAAGCACCGTCCTACGGCAAGCCGGTCATCGCCTTCGACAAAAACTCAAAGGGCGCGCAGGCCTACAGCGCGCTCGCCCAGGAAATTCTTGAAAGGGTCGCCCAATGATCAAGATGAAAGGACTCGGCCGTGGCCTTGACGCGCTGCTCGCCGGCAGCGACGCCAAAGCCGATGACGAACTGCGCAACCTGCCCGTCGAACGCCTCAAGCCCGGCAAGTACCAGCCGCGCACCCACATGGACCAGGAGTCGCTCGCCGAACTGGCTGCCTCGATCAAGGCCCAGGGCGTCATGCAACCCATACTCGTCCGTGCCGTCGACCACACGCCGGGGGCCGAACGCTACGAAATCGTCGCCGGCGAGCGGCGCTGGCGCGCCGCCCAGCTCGCCGGCCTTGCCGAAGTGCCCGTCCTCGTCCGCAGCATCCCCGACGAACAGGCGCTGGCCATGGCGCTCATCGAAAACATCCAGCGCGAAAACCTCAATCCGCTCGAAGAAGCCCAGGGCCTGCAACGCCTGATCGACGAATTCGGCCTGACCCACCAGCAGGCCGCCGACGCGGTCGGTCGTTCCCGCCCGGCCGCGAGCAACCTCCTGCGCCTGCTGCAACTGACTGCCCCGGTCCAGGAACTCCTCATGAAAGGCTTGCTGGACATGGGCCACGCCCGCGCGCTACTCCCCGTCTCCAGTGGCCAGCAAGTCGGCCTGGCCCAGCGCATCGTGCAGAAAGGCCTGTCGGTTCGCGAAGCCGAACGCCTCGTCCAGCAGCTCCTGAATCCGCCCAAACAGGCCCCCGAAAAAGCCATGGACCGTGATTTGCTCAGTCTCCAGGAACGGCTTTCGGATGGCCTGGGTGCCAACGTAGCCATCAGCACCAACAAAAAAGGCGCCGGCAAAGTCACCATCGAATTTTCCAGTCTCGACCAGCTGGACGGGCTGATTTCCCGGTTCACAGCGTAATCAGTTTCACCAATCGAAATCTCTGATTTTTTTACGGGAAAACCCTCATTTTGTGCGCCGCAGAAATTGACTCATCTATAAGACTTGGTTACACTCGCACGGTTATTGATCGAGGCATGTTTTGCATCCGCAAGTAAGCTGGATACTTAGCCGCCAGGTAGTGCTGGTAATTTTCCTCGCCGTACCGGCAGGAATCTTCCTAAGCGTGAATGCGGCAGTCTCGGTTCTGATCGGGGGATCAATCGGCGTCATCGCAAATCTCGGGTATGTCCTGAGAGCTATGCGGATGACCTCGGGTGCGGATCCGATCAAGGCTTATCGGGCGCAAGCCGCAGGCGAGGGATTCAAGTTTGCCTTGACTCTGGCCGGGTTTGCGCTGGTGTTCCCTTCGTCATCTACTGGATGGCATTGCTGAAGCAACGCTAGACAGACTGGAGAAAACATGAGCGCAGACGGCGGCACACTGACCACCACAGGTTATATCCAACACCACCTGACCAATTTGGTTGTCTGTTCAGACAGCGCCAAGGTCGATGGAGTCTGTACCGGTTTCTGGAGTTTCCACTTGGACACCCTGCTGGTATCCGGCATTCTCGGCCTGGTCGTTTTCGGCCTGATGGCCATGCTGGCCAGCAAGGCCACTTCCGGCGTTCCGTCGGGCGGCCAGAACTTCGTTGAAATGGTCGTCGGCCTGGTCGACCAGCAAGTTCGCGATACTTTCCACGGCAAGAGCGCCCTGGTGACACCGCTGGCCATCACCATCTTCGTCTGGGTATTCGTCATGAATGCCATGGACTTGATTCCGGTCGATTTCCTGCCGGTCGCACTGCAAACCGCCACGGGCAATCACCATTTGCCTTTCAAGTTCGTGCCGACCACCGACCCCAACCTGACCTTCGCGATGTCGCTCACCGTGTTCGCCATCTCGATCTTCATGGGCCTCAAGGTCAAGGGCTTCGGTCACTTCATGCATGAAGTCTTCGCCGTTCCGTTCGGCATCAAGCTGGCGCCGATCAACTTCCTGTTCCGCGTCGTTGAAGAAATCGCCCGCCCGATCTCGTTGTCACTGCGTCTCTTCGGCAACATGTACGCCGGTGAAATGGTCTTCATCCTGATCGCCCTGCTCGGCCTGTACCAGCTTCCCCTGGCCTTGCCCTGGGAACTGTTCCACATTCTGATCATTACCCTGCAAGCCTTCGTGTTCATGATGCTGACCATCGTGTACATGTCGATGGCCGCAGAGTCGCACTAAGTTTTCTGTAGTTTTCTGTAGTTTTTACTTTAACCCCGCAATAAACCTACCTTACTGAGGAGTAAACATGGAACTCGCAACCGTTCTCTCCAACACCGCTATCGCTGTAGCCATCCTGATCGGCGCCGGCGCTCTGGGTACCGCTATCGGCTTTGGTATCCTGGGTGGCCGCTTCCTGGAAGGCGCTGCTCGCCAGCCGGAAATGATCCCCACGCTGCAAGTCAAGATGTTCATCGTCGCCGGTCTG
>JAGTRT010000020.1 GCA_018261895.1 Pseudomonadota bacterium | reverse complement strand
TGCGCACTGGGATGTTCTGCAGGTTGGGATCGGTTGATGCCAGACGCCCGGTTACAACGGAAGCCTGAGAGAAGTGAGTATGCACTCTCCCGGTCTGCGGATTGACCATGCGCGGCAGCTTGTCGGTGTAGGTGCCCTTGAGCTTGGACAGGCTGCGGTGTTCGAGCAGCAGCTTGGGCAGCGGGTAGTCGAGGGCCAGTTCGGAGAGGACTTCCTCGTCGGTGGACGGCCCACCGGACGGCGTTTTCTTCTTGACTGGCAGGCCGAGCTTCTCGAACAGGATGTCGGCGAGCTGCTTGGGCGACGCGAGGTTGAAGGGCTGGCCGGCCAGCTCGTAGGCCTGCGCTTCGAGGGCCATGATCTTCTGGCCCATCTCGTGGCTTTGCCGGGCCAGCACGTTGGCGTCGATCAGGATGCCGTTGCGCTCGATCTGCCAGATGACCTGGCGGGCCGGCATTTCGATGTCGTGATAGATGCGGCTCAAACCCGGTTCGTCGGCGAATTGCGGGTGCAGGACGTTGTGGACGCGTAGCGTGACGTCGGAATCCTCGGCGGCGTAGGTGGCGGCGCGTTCGATGTCGACCTGGTCGAAGGTGATCTGCTTGGCGCCCTTGCCGCACAGGTCTTCGTAGGCGATGGTGGCGAGGCCGAGGTGGCGCGTGCACAACTGGCCGAGGTCATGACCCTTGTCGGACTCGATGACGTAGCTTTGCAGCATGGTGTCGTGTTCGATGCCGGCCAGCGTGATGCCGTGGTTGGCAAAAACGTGCTGGTCGTACTTTGCATTTTGCAGCACTTTTTTCCGGTTGACCGTGGAAAGCCAGGGTTTGAGCTTGGCCAGCACTTCGTCGCGCGGCAGTTGGTCGGCGACGCCGGGCGCGGTGTGGGCGAGCGGGATGTAGCAGGCTTCGCCCGGTTTGACCGAGAGCGAAATGCCGACGATGCGGGCTGCGAAGGAATCGAGGCTGGTCGTTTCGGTGTCGAGCGCAGTCAGTTTGGCCGCCTCGATTTTGGCCAGCCAGGCATCGAATTGCGGCCAGCTCAGGACGGTTTCGTAATGGACTTCGGCGGGGGCGGCCGGGGCGACGGGCGTTGCGGTCAGACCTTCGCGGGCGGGAACGGCCGCCGCGGCTTCCGGGCCGTCGATCTCGCCCAGCCAGGTGCGGAACTGGTAGCGCGTATACAGTTCGCGCAGGGCGGTCGTATCGCGTTCAGCCTGGGTCAGGGCGCTGGGGGCGGGCAGGCCGCTCAGGTCGCAGGCGACGGTGACGAGTTTCTTGCCGAGCGGCAGGAAGGCGAGATGGTCGCGCAGGTTTTGGCCGACCACGCCGCCGATTTCATCGGCATGGGCGACGATCTCATCGAGCGAACCGTACTGGGTCAGCCACTTGAGCGCCGTCTTCGGTCCGCATTTCGCGACGCCGGGCACACCGTCGACGGTGTCACCAACCAGCGCCAGATAATCGACGATCTTGTCCGGCGGCACGCCGAACTTGGCCTCGACACCGGCTTCGTCGAGCAATTCGTTGCTCATCGTGTTGTACCAGCGCACGTGCGGGCTCACGAGCTGCGTCAAATCCTTGTCGCCGGTCGAAATCAGCGTGTCGATCCGTTCAGCGGCGGCCTGCGTCGCCAGCGTGCCGATCACGTCGTCGGCTTCGACGCCATCGACCATGAGCAGCGGCCAGCCAGCGGCCTTGATGGCGGCGTGCAGCGGTTCGATCTGCTGCACCAGGTCGTCGGGCATCGGTGGCCGGTGGGCCTTGTATTCCGGATACCAGTCATCGCGGAAGGTCTTGCCCTTGGCATCGAAGACGACCGCCTTGTAGTCTGCCTTGTAGTCGGTCTCGAGACGACGTAGCATGTTCAGCACGCCGTAGATGGCGCCCGTCGGCTCGCCGGCCTTGTTGCGCAAATCGGGCAGGGCGTGGAAAGCGCGGTAAAGATAGGACGAACCGTCCACCAACAATAAGAGAGGCATAAGGTGACAGAGAGCGATAAGCTGGTGATGGGCGTCGAGACCGAGGCCCTCTTGAAAAACACGACGGCCCGCGAGTCCTGGCGGATTTTCGGCATTATGTCAGAGTTCGTCGAGGCGACTGAGCGTCTGGCCGCGATCAAGCCGGCCGTGACCATGTTCGGCAGCGCCCGCGTCAAGCCGGAGTCCCCCTATTACGAATTGACCGAGCGGACCGCGCGTCTGTTGTCCGATTCCGGCTTCTCGGTCATCTCCGGTGGCGGGCCCGGCATCATGGAGGCGGCCAACAAGGGCGCGTTCTTCGGCAAGTCACCGTCGGTCGGCCTGAATATCCAGCTGCCGCACGAGCAGCAGAACAATCCTTACCAGGACATCTCGCAGACCTTCCGCCACTTCTTCGCGCGCAAGTACATGTTCGTCCGCTTCGCCAGCGCCTACGTCGTCATGCCCGGCGGTTTCGGTACGCTCGACGAGCTCATGGAAGCGCTGACCCTGATTCAGACCGGCAAGGCGCGCAAGATTCCGCTCATTCTGGTCTGCTCGGATTTCTGGCGCGGCATGATCGACTGGTTCAAGGACCGGCTGGTCGCCGAAGGCATGGTCGACCGTGAAGACATCGACCTGATCCAGCTCATCGACGAGCCGGAAAAGGTGGTCGAAGCCATCTTCAAGCATTACGAAGCGCGTCCCTTCGGACCCCTGCCGAACGAACACGAGATGCTGCTCAACCTGTAAAATCAACGCATCGTCATCAAGGATACGAACATGCGCCGCCTTCTTCCCCTCATGCTCTTTGCCGCCCTCCCCGTCTGGGCGCAGAAAGGCGACCTCCAGCCCCTGCCCGCCGTGCCGCCACCGCCGCCCGGCATGGAAGCCTTCGACGAAGCGCTCGAGCCGCAAGTCACCATCGTCAAGCGCGAAACCGAAACCCGCGAGGAATTCCGCGTCAAGGGCAAGCTCTACATGGTCAAGGTCACCCCGGCCGTCGGCCCGTCCTACTATCTGGTCGATCGCCAGGGTGACGGCCAGTTTGTCGAGGCCGACATTGCCCAGCGTCCGGTCAAGCCGCCGATGTGGGTTATCCACAGCTGGTAAGCCTTGTCGGTCTATACCACGGTCGGGCGGGATGAACTCGCCGCCTGGCTGGAACCCCTCGCGCTCGGCAAACTGATCGACCACGCCGGCATCGCTGCCGGCATGCAGAACTCCAATTTTTTCGTGACGACGGCCAGCGGCCGTTACGTGCTGACGCTGTTCGAGCGGCACGAAAGCACGGCCGAACTCGAATTTCACCTGGCGCTGCAAGCGCACCTGGCGCAGGCCGGCCTGCCTTGTCCCCGTCCTGTTGTCGGTGCCGACGGCCGACTCTGGCGCCCGCTGGCCGGCAAGCCGGCAGCGCTGTTGAGCTGCCTGCCCGGAGAGTCGATCGAGGTGCCGACGGCCGCTCACTGCCGCGAAGTCGGCCGGGTGCTGGCGCGCATGCATCTGGCGGTGGCGGGGATAGAGCACGCACCGCCCAATCCCTGCGGCGCTCCCTGGCGGCAACGGGTGGGCGAGTCGCTGATGCCGAAACTGTCGCCGGATGAAGCCGTCCTCCTCGACGACGAACTGAAATTCCAGGCCGCGCAGGACTGGTCGGCGCTGCCGCGCGGGGTGGTGCATGCCGACCTTTTCCGGGACAACGTCCTGTGGCTGGGCGATCAACTGTCCGGCCTGCTCGACTTCTATTTTTCCGGCGAGGACGTCCTGCTCTTCGACCTGGCTGTGGCGGCCAATGACTGGTGTGCCGAGTCGGCGACAGTGGCCGAACTGATTGCCGGCTACGAGTCGGTCCGGCCTTTGACGGCAGCCGAAGTCGACGCCTGGTTGCCGGTTCGGCGCGCTGCCGCCCTGCGTTTCTGGTTGCTTCGGCTGGACGTGCGGCACCGTCCGCGTACCGGGCAAGTGGTAACGATCAAGAATCCCGACGCATTTCGGCGCTTGTTGACCCGTTTTCGCCTTGCTCCCGAGGCGCTGCCCCGTTAGCATCCGCATGATCCTAGAAACCGCAGCTGACCGCTCGCTGCCTCAAGAAGACAAATGAATACTGGAAGTCGACTTCGCCAACCATCTCCTGCCGGGTCAGTCCGCTACGTCCCCGCTGGCACGCCCGGGCGGGCACCTGGTTTTGTCGCTCCTCGTTGCAGGCATGAGCCTGCCGCCTCGTCGCTTCGCCCCAGCTACCCACCCGAACGCGCCAGCGCGCACGTCCAGCAGCGGTTTCTAGGATGAGCGAAACGCCTGTTTTTCCGATGGCGCCCGCCCCGTTTTCGGGCGATAGCCGCGAAGTCGATCCCGGCGCCTGTTTTGACTGGCTGCGCCAGGGCTGGGCCATGTTCATGGTCAATCCCGGTGTCTGGATTGGCAGCACCGTCCTGTTGCTGATCATGCTGATGGCCATTTCCATCGTGCCGCTGTTCGGGCAGATTGCCGCGCATCTTCTCGTCCCGCTTTTCGGCGCCGGCATGTTCAAGCTCTGCCGTCGGATTCACGAGGGCGAAGAACCCGAAATTGCCGATCTCTTTGCCGGTTTCCGCCAGCGGGCCGGGGAACTGGTCATGGTCGGCGTCTTTTTCGCGATGGGCATCTTCGGCATCGCCTTCATGGCCTTCATGCTGGTCAGCGGTGGGCTGATCGGCGGCGGTATTACCGGCAAGGTGGCCGGATTCGGCATCGCGATGGGCGGCGTCATGCTGGCCGGCCTGGTTGTCATGGTGCTGTCGGTGCCGGTGATCATGGCTACCTGGTTCGCCCCGGTGCTGGTCTTCTTCCACAAGATGCGTCCGCTCGACGCGATGAAGGCGAGCTTTGCCGCCGGCGCCAAGAATTTCCTGCCGATGGCCATCTTCGGCACCTTCCTGGTCGTTGCCCTGTTCTTCGCCATGCTGCCTGTCGGCATGGGCCTGCTTCTGCTGTTGCCGGTGGCTTCGGGGGCGGTCTACGCCTCCTATCGCGACATTTTCGTGGGTAGCTGAGCATGCGCGCGCAGACACTCCCTCCCGCCGCCGGCTGGGGCTGGATTCTCGGCGGCTTCGCGATTTTCCGGCGCAATCCGATCGTCCTCGGCATGCTGGTCCTGACCTACTGGATGACGGTGATTTTCCTCAACGTGCTGCCGTATATCGGCGCACTTGCCGCGTCGCTGGTCATCCCCGGCCTGTCGGTCGGCCTCATGCAGGCGGCCCGGCACGTCGAACGCGGTCAGCCGGTGGGCGTGCAGACGCTGTTTGGCGGTTTGAAGGAAAACTCCCGCACCCTGGTCGCCATGGGGGCCCTTTACCTGTGTTGTACCCTGGGCATCCTCGGCCTGTCGACGCTGTTCGACGGCGGCGACATGTTCCGTTTCATGATGGCCAGCAGTCGTGCCGAGCGCGCCGCGGTCGAGGACGCCGACTTCATCGCGCCGGCCCTGTTTGTCATGCTCATGATGACGCCGGTCATCATGGCCTACTGGTTTGCCCCGGTGCTCGCCGCCTGGCATCGCCTGACGCTTGGCCGCTCGCTGTTCTTCAGTTTCGTCGCCTGCTGGATGAACTGGCGGCCATTCCTGATCTATGGCGCCGGCCTGCTGATCGTCGCCGGGATCGTGCCTGGCGTCCTGCTCGCCCTGCTGCTCATCGTTTTTCCCGATGCCGCCAATTTCGCGGCAGCCATCGTGACCATGCCGATGGTGCTGGTGGTTGCGCCGACCATCTTTGCCAGCTTTTATGTCTGTTACCGCGACATCTTCGGTATTTCCGAAATTGTCTGAGCCACTCGGCCTCTTCGGCGGTACCTTCGATCCCGTTCATTTCGGCCACCTCCGGCTGGCCGAGGAAGCGATCACGCATCTTGGCCTGGGCGGGGTGCGCTGGATTCCCGCCGGCCAGCCGCCGCATCGCGGCACGCCGCAGGTTACCCCGCAGCAGCGTCTGGAGATGGTCTTACGGTCTACCGGAAATAATGCCCGATTTTCAATTGATGCCAGCGAGGTCGAGGCAGCCGCACCCAGCTACACCGTGCATACGCTGGAACGCCTGCGTCGCGAACTCGGGCCCGAACAGTCGCTGGTCCTGCTCGTCGGGGCCGATGCCTTCGCCGGACTTGCCAGCTGGCATCGCTGGCGCGACATCTTTGCGCTGGCCCACGTCGCCGTCTCGCATCGCCCGGGTTTCCCCGTCGAAATCAGCAGCCTGCCGCACGAACTGGCGACGGAATTCAACGATCGTCGCCTGACCGACGCGGCCGGCCTGAAGCGGGCGCCAGCCGGGGCAATCGCCACCTTCGCCATGACCCAGCTCGCCATCTCGGCCACGCAAATCCGCAAGCTGTTGGCCAACGACCTGTCGGCGCGTTATTTGCTGCCGGATGCCGTTCTCGACTATATTGCGCGCAACCAACTCTATAAAAGTACCTGATGGACATCCGCAAGCTGCAAAAAATCGTCGTTTCCGCCCTTGAAGACATCAAGGGCAAGGATATTGAAGTCATCAACACCACCAAGCTGACCTCGATGTTCGATCGCATCGTCATCGCCACCGGTGACTCGAACCGCCAGGTCAAGGCCTTGGCCAACAACGTTCAGGAAAAGGTCAAGGAAGCCGGCGCCGAAGTCGTGTCGACCGAAGGCGAGGACGGTGGCGAATGGGTGCTGGTCGACCTCGGCGACATCGTGGTGCACGTCATGCAACCCAATGTCCGCCACTATTACAACCTTGAGGAACTCTGGTCGGCGACCCCCGCCCAGCGTCGCAAGGCCGTGGAGCAGGCCAGGGAAGAATGAAACTGACCGTACTCGCCGTCGGCCATCGTCAGCCCGGCTGGGTCAGCGAAGGTTGCGCCGAGTACCTCAAACGCATGCCGCGCGAACTGCCGGCCAGCGTCATCGAAATCAAGCCCGAGCCGCGCGGCTCGAAAACCCGCGAACAACTGCTGTCTGCCGAAAAGGGCCGCATCCGCGAAGCCATGCCGGGCAGCAGCCGCATCGTCGTCCTCGACGAAAAGGGCGACGACCTGACCACGCTCAAGCTCGCCAAACGGCTGGAAGTCTGGATGCAGGACGGTCGCGACGTTGCGCTGCTCATCGGCGGCGCCGACGGGCTCGATGAAGAATTCAAGCAGCAGGCCGACGACAAGCTGCGCCTGTCCAGTCTGACCCTGCCGCATGGCATGGCGCGCCTGCTCCTCTGCGAGCAGCTCTATCGCGCCGTCAGCGTTCTCAAAAACCATCCATACCACCGGGAGGGATGATGCGTCTCTACCTCGCCTCGCGCAGTCCACGCCGTCGTGAGTTGTTGCACCAGATTGGCATCGATTTCGATACCGTCGTTTTCCGCGACGGCATGCGCGCCGACAGCGAAACCGATGAAACACCGTTGGCCGCCGAATCGCCCGTCGATTACGTCGAGCGCGTGGCCCGCGCCAAGGCCCTGCACGGCATGAAGATCGTCGAGGAACGCCGCCTGCCGCTGCGTCCCATCCTGTCGGCCGACACGACGCTTGAACTCGACGGGGAAATCATCGGCAAGCCCGTCGACATGGCCGACGCCGTCGCCATCCTGCGCCGCCTCTCAGGCCGGACGCATCGCGTGCTGACCGGCGTCGCGGTCCACCACCTGCGCCGCACCGAATACGTGCTGTCGACCAGCGAAGTGCGCTTCCGCACCCTGGACGACGAAGAAATCCGCCATTACGTCATCAGCGGCGAACCGATGGACAAGGCCGGCGCCTACGGCATTCAGGGCCGCGCCGGCCTGTTTGTCGAGCACCTTTCCGGCAGCTACACCGGCGTCATGGGCTTGCCCGTCTGCGAAACCGGCGAACTGCTCAAAAAACTCGGCTTCCGCCCGATTTAGGCGAGGGTTTGGCTGTGATCGGCGGTTTTGACGGTCAACCGGAAAAAATAGCCAAAATCGAAATTTTGGTTTTGGGCAGCTAATAGCCCTTTGACGCCTGATGAAAAATTATCTTCAGTGGGGGGCAAATCATTCACAAAGCAGCCGCATAGGCTCCTTCATATTCAGCCTTTGCTGATACGCAGCCATTTATGTAGTGTCAGAAAAAGGGTATCTGGGTCAATCGGCTTGGCAATGTGGTCATTCATTCCAGCCTCAAAGCATAAGGTTCTGTCGGTTTCAAAAGCATTGGCAGTCATGGCGAGAATCGGAATTTGCTGACATCCTGAAAGTTGACGAATAGCTTTGGTTGCCTCTACCCCACTCATTCTGGGGAGTTGCATATCCATAAGGACAAGATCGAATGTTTCCTGCTGGATGATCTTTAATGCGGCCAAGCCATCTTCTGCCAAGGAGACCTTGCAACCAATTTCTTCGAGAAGTGCGCTGGCTACTTCCTGATTAATTGGCTCATCCTCCACTAATAGAACGCGACTTCCAGGAAACTCTGCTTTCAATTGAGCTTCAATTGATAAAGTTTCCGATACTGTCGATTTTTCGGCCCTGTTCAGCGTTTGGAAGCGTGCAGTAAACCAAAAAGTGCTGCCACGGCCGACCTGGCTATCAACGCCAATGTCACCATCCATCATTTGGACCAAGCGTTTGCTGATGGCCAAGCCAAGTCCGGTGCCACCATAGCGTCGCGTCGTTGAACTGTCAGACTGCTCGAAGGCAAGGAATAGCCGATCCTGGTCATTCTCGGCGATGCCAATTCCGGTATCTCGCACCTCAAATCGGACAAGAACAGCGTTTGCATTACTTTCTGCGACCGAAATATCCAGCGTTACCGTACCTTTATCGGTGAATTTAATCGCATTGCTCAACAAATTGAGCAGGACCTGACCAAGGCGCAGCGGATCGCCTCTAAGTGGTCGCACATCAAGTTCTGGCAACACGTTAAGGCTCAAACGTATGTTCTTCGATCTTGCTGCCGGACCGATCAAATTCCGCATGCTTTCCAGCACATCAGCCACCCTGAATTCAACGCTTTCCAGGCTCAGTCGCTCAGCCTCGATCTTCGAGATGTCGAGAACATCGTTGATTACCCTAAGCAGGTGCTGGGAGGATTGCTTTACCTTGCGTAACTGATCGGCCTGCTTCTCGTCGGTAGCGCGACGCATGGCCAGATCGGTCATGCCGATAATGCCGTTCATCGGCGTCCGCAATTCATGACTCATATTGGCGAGAAACGCCGTCTTCGCCCGATTCGCCGCTTCTGCCGTTTCCTTGGCAACAGAGAGTGCAGTGGTACGCTCAGCGACCTGCTCTTCAAGGTGCTGCCGGTAGTTATTGAGCTCGGACTCGATTTTCTTTCGTTCGGTAATATCCCTTGCACAACCAACTGTACCGATTACTTCGCCAACCTCATTCAGGAATGGCGCTTTGAATACATCGAGGTAGAGCAGCTTCCCCTTGACGTTGCCATACTCTTCAAAACGCGATGCGCACCCCCGTTTGAGCGTAATCGCATCACTGTCTTGGCACAATTCACCGAAAGTGTGCCAGTCGCGATTCTCTGGATGACTGGCCCGTTCGCGCAGGGCAAAGAAAACATCATTCTTGCCAAGTGGCTCTGAGGTGTCAGTGGCGTTAAGGAGCTGACTGCAAATGGCCTGATTGGCGAAAAGGTACTGGCCCGCCATATCCTTGGCCCAAATCATGTCCGGCACGTTGTCACACATCAGTCGCAGCAGGGAAGCCAACTTACGTTGGTTTGCTTCTGCTTGCTTGAGCTGCGAAATATCGCGACCAACAATGACCAAGGCGCGTCGATTCTTTTCTTCATCAAACAGTGGCACCTTGATCACATCGAAACTGATCATCGTTCCCGCCGAGCTTGGAACCTCTTCCAAAAGTCTGATTGTCTGTGCAGCTTTCCACACTGCCTCATCCCCAGCACGACAGGACGCCAGCACCGGGGCAAGTTCCGGCTGCGCCGCACCAATTTCGGCATCAGTCAGGCCCTGCCACCAAGTGCCGGAGAGGCCAAATGTCTTCAGGCAGACTTCATTTGCAATAAGCCAGCGCCCCTCGGCATCCTTGAACTGGATGGTGTCGGGAATCGCCTCGACCAGGGACCTAAACTGCTCTTCACGTTCGGCCAACGCATGCTGGATGCGCCTTTGTTCGGTTACATCGATCGAGATGCCACACAGGGCGTAAATGCTGCCATCGTTATGCCTCAAAGGCAGTTTGGTCGATTGAAATACCCTCGTGATGCCGGTTGTCGGTACTGTATTTATTTCTTCGGTTCGCAGTGTCTCGCCATCCACCAAAACGCGGCGATCATTCACCCGAATATTCGCGGCTGTTGCGTCGTCAAAGAATTTCTCGTCCCCAAATCCAACGAGGTCCTCCATGCTGGCATGCCACAACTCACGAACCGACCGATTTGCAAAGAGGTAGCGTCCCTCGGTATCTTTCAGATAAATGTAAGCATCGAGATTTTCAAGAATGGTGAACATCTTCTGTTCACTCGCCCGGAAATCCTCTTCCGCCTTCTTTTGCTCGGTCAGGTCACGGAAAGACCAAAGTCGGGCTTCCTGATCAACTAGCCGGACACCCTGAGTATATCGCTCGAATTGCCGCCCATCCTTGAACGACAACATATCGAAGCCCTTGTCGTCGCTCCGGTAGAGGGTGGTGACTGATTCCAGGAAATAATCCGGATCGGCCAATTGCTCGAGCACAAACTCCAGCAATGCCGCATCCTGCCCAGCTGACGCAAGTGTTTCCGGGATGCGCCACATTTCGAGAAAGCGATGATTGAATTCCAGGATGGCGCCGTCTGCACCAACGACGAGGATGCCATCAGCTGTTGAATCAAGCGTCGCACGCAGCATCGATTCCTGCGCCGCCCGCTCTCTCTGGTCCTGCCCAACCCTGACGATCAGATGTGCGAGCAGTCCGAGCAGTCCGATGATCAGCGTAATTCCAATCGAACTCCGCCATTGCGTCCGACTAATTTCGGACTCGATCGGCTCAACGATGGCGGCCTCATCCAGGCCGACATTGATTATCAGAGAGAAGAGTTCAATTTTCTGCCATGCGTAAATCCTTGCTCGCTTATCGGAAAAGGCCTCGGTGCGAAAAACACCTTCTGACGGGGCGTCTGGTAATAGAAATGGTCGATCGCTCGGCAGCGAAGTACCGAGAACTTTTTCCAAATCGTGGCTGCGTGCTAGGAAAGTTCCATCCGAAAAAAACAGGGTAACAACATCGTTGGGATCGCCCCTCTTTGGTGCCAGCGACTCCGAAACAAAGTGAGGGGAAAGCGCCATGACTGCTACGCCGGCAAAACGTCCTGCTTCGAAAATCGGTCGCGTCAGCAATACCAGCCATTTCCCCGGCACAGTTCGGGCCTGAAATGGCTTGCTTATGTACAATTTGTCTTCAAGACTAGCCTTATGAAACTTGAAATATTCCCGATCACCGACATAGATACGCGTCGTCAGATCAAGGCTGGAGAAACTGATGTAGCCATCGGCATCAACTCTCGAGAATTGTGTGACCGAACCTTGGGAAAATGAGTCGAACGCTGACCTTATCGTCGATCGCACAGCCGGCATGTTTTTGGAGGTCAGTTGGTCGCGAAACTGGCGGAGCGTCGCATCGGCTCCGGTGAGTAGTGCAGAAATCTGATCTCGCCGCGCCTCGGCAAGTTCCATTGCATGCTGCGAGGCCCGCGCTAGGGTCTTCTTCCGAAGTTCGGCGTTTGCCCGGTTCAATTGCCAGACATAAATCGCGCTGACAGACAGCACGATGGCAAATAGGACCAGAACCAGCAAGCGGATCTTATCGTGACCGGGGATTCTCTTGAGCTGCAAACGCATAAATACGTATCCTGTGGCGATCACATGTTTGATGATCTATGACCTTCAGCTAAAGCGTGTCTCCGGTCAATAATTCCACCATCATTATTCTTATCTATCTTGATTTTGATATATTAATATCATGCTGACCTAGGTCAAGTTTGGTTGATACTTTAGACATAGGGCCATTGTTAAATGGCTCCTTGGCGATTTGATGCCGGTTGATTGTTTGCTATGGCATTGATATGCCACACGGGTCTTTCATGGCTGGTCGTTCGCGTGCCTCTGGTAAACGCAACAAAGCGAAGTGACGGGGGAGTTCCACTATGGTGCCAGATAATGCTATTGCGCCGATGTAGCCAGTAGGCATCACCAATTGGCGAACACGGCATGGCGACAGTTTTTCCACCAGGGCCGGACTCCACTCTTCCAGAGGCAGGCCTCGGCATTTGAGACTGGCTTCGTGTTCCGCCCAGGCCCGGGCAAAGTGCGCCATCTGCTCGGCAGGCGGCAGGTGGGCGATTCGTTGAGCGATCTGGGGGCCGAGATAGTCGCGGGCGAGCACTGGAATCTGTGCCTTCCAGTCGGGATTGTCCGGGAGGCGCAGCAGGTCGATGCCGACCGGGCCGGAGCGGCGAATGGCCAGCACGGAAAGCCCTGTTTCATGGCTGACGGAAATGCTCAGCGGGCTGTCGGGCCGGGCGAGGCGGATGGGTTGGCCGGGGGCGGAGACGAGTTCGACGTCGCCCAGTATTTCCCTGAGCACGGTGCGGACAAGCTGGCGGGCGGTGTCGCGAATGGGGGTGTCTGGGGTGTCGATGGCAACGACCAGCAGTTCCTGCGTTGGATCGACGCTGGCAGGCCAGCGCAGGACCGTTAGTGCTTGATCGTTCATCTCAACGGCTGGCGGGCGCGGCCGGGCAGCCATGCCAGCGTGAGCCGGCGGGCAGGGTTTCGCCCTTCATGACCAGCGACAGTGGGCCGAGGCGGACGTTGTCGCCGACGACGGCGCCGTAGAGCACGGTGGTGCGCGGCCCGACGTAGACCCGCTGGCCGATGGTGACGACATCGATCTTCATGACGCGGTCTTCGAACAGGTGGGTTTGCGGGCAGGCGAGGCCGTTCAGTTCGCTGTAGTCGCCGATGCGGATGCAGTCGAATTCGGTGACGTCGGTGGTGTCGAGATAGACGCCGCGACCGATGTGGCAACCCAGCAGATTGAGCGCCACGGGCAGCCAGGGCGTGCCGCGCAGGTAGTTCATGAGGTTGGGCACGGCCATGCCGACGTAGAGGCTGGTGATGGCTTCGGAATTCCAGACGAAGGGCGTCCACATCGGGGCCGAATGCTTCCGGTAGCGCCAGATCCACAACCATTTCAGGAAACCGACGAAAACGATGGTGCTCAGGCCGAAACAGACGCCGGTGATGGTCAGCGCGATAAACACCTCGCGCCAGAGCCCAGCCTCGGCCAGCGGCATGACGTTGAGGATGACGGTGTAGCCGACGGCGATGACCAGGGCGTGCGGGGAAATGATGCGGAAGGCCTCGACCAGGGCGCGGCCCAGGCGGCGTCGTTTCGACGGGCGGAAGGTCAGTTCTTCGGGGTAGCCGGCGGTCTGTTCGCGGGCGGGCAGGTTGATCGGCGGCGAGCCGAGCCAGGTGTCGCCGGGCTGCATGCGCTCGTTGGCCGGGGCGCGGGACTGGACGCCGATCAGCACGTTTTCGGGCAGGGTGGTGCCGTCGGGAATGTAGGCGCCGTTGCCGACGAAGCTGCGGCGCGAGATGACCGTGGGCTTGAGCGTCATCCAGCCGCCATCGACTTCCTCGTCGCCGAGCATGACGGCGTCGGCGATGAAGGTTTCGTCGCCGAGCGTGAGCAGGTCGGGAACGAGGCCCTGCGCCGTGGAGATTTCGGCATCGCGGCCGACCTTGGCGCCGAGCAGGCGGTACCAGAACGGCGCATAGACCGTGGCGTAGATGCCGTGCAGGATGTTCAGGCTGGATTCCTGGATCTGGTTGACCAGCCAGCGGTTGCGGTAGATCCGGCTGTGCACCGGCCAGCGCCCGGCCTGCAGGCGCGGCATCAGCGTCCAGCGCAGCAGGGCGGAGCAGAGGACGGTGCCGACGATCAGGGCGGCCGTGCCGGGGAAGGCGAGGGCGAAGTACTTGAGGAGTTGCAGGGCGATCGGGATGTCGCGCTGGGCCGGGGTCGGGTCGCTGTCCAGCCAGTCCACCAGCATGAAGCTGGGGAAGACCGGCATGAAGAACAGGGCGGCGGTGACCAGCATGCCCAGCACGTAGAACAGGCCTTCGCGGGCCAGATAGACCTCCGACACGGCCGGTCGGGGCGGCAACGTGGCCGGGTCGAATTCGCCGATGTCCCGGGCGGGAGAGCCGAGCCAGATGCGTCGGGGCGGAATCGCCTGCCCCTCGCTCAGGGCCGATTGGGCTTCGAGATGGCCATGTTGGCGGATGGTCGTGTTGCCTTCGAGAACGGCATAGGAGCCGACGTAGGCATCGTCCTCCAGCGTGATCGGGCCGAGATGGAGCTGGCCCCGCTCGACCCGGGCGTTTTCGAGGTTGGCTGCGTTGCCGATGCTGACGTGGTCGCCAACCTGCAGAAGTTCCGGCACACGCAGGGTGACATTGCCGATGACCGCATCGTTGCCGATCCGCGCACCCAGCGCGCGCAGCCACCAGATGTTGAGCGGCGAGTTGCTGAGCATGTAAACCGGTGCGCCTTCGATCAGTCGGTTGGCACACCACCAGCGGAAATAGGTCAGGCCCCACAGCGGGTAGCTGCCGGCCTTCATGCGACCGGCGATGAGCCATTTGCCGAGGATGGCGACCACGAAACCGAGGACGGTGGCGGCGAGAAAGACGGCGACCGAAATGGCGACCGCGCGGGCAATTGAATCGCCGGGGTCGCCGGTGAAATAGTGGTAGGTGAAGAAGGGCGCCAGCCATTGCCCCGTGCGCAGGCCGACCAGTGGCGGCAGGACGAGGGCCTGGGCGAAGGCGCACAGCCAACGGCGCCAGGCCGGGGGCGGCGTCCATTCGGTGGCGCTGGGGTCGATGGCGACTTCGACCGTGGCGCTCAGGGCGTCGGCAATCAGGCCGATGCGGCGATGGACGTAGATGTCGCGCACCGAAAAGCCGGCGAAGCGTTTTTCTTGGCGCAATGTCGAGGCGAGGCGGGCGGCGAACAGCGAGTGACCGCCGAGATCGGCAAAGAAATCGGCGTCGCGGCGGATGGCCTGGCCAGGAAAGAGCTTGGCCAGCGCGGCGAAGAGGATTTCTTCGGCCGGGTTTTCCGGGGTGTCCGAGTCGCCGGGGTTGCCGGCCGGCAGGTCGAGCGGACGCGCGCGCAAGGCCTTGCGGTCGATCTTGCCCGAGGTAAGGCGCGGCATTTCGGCCAGCATTTCGACGTGTGAGGGCACCATGTAGGGCGGCAGGCTGGTGGCCAGCGTGGCGCGCAGGGCGGCGCCGGTGGTGGCTTCGGCGTCGTCAACGATAAGGTAGGCGACGAGGCGCTCGATGCCTTCGTCTTGGCGCAGGATGACGGCGGCCGTGCCGACGCCGGGCTGGCGGGTCAGGGCGGCTTCGATTTCGCCGAGTTCGACGCGGAAGCCGCGAATCTTGACCTGGTCGTCGGTGCGGCCGAGGCAATGGATCTGCCCGTGCTCGTCGATGCGGGCGAGGTCGCCGGTGCGGTAGAGGCGGCTTTCGTGGGCGTTGGCCGCCCACGGGTTGGCGAGAAATTTTTCGGCCGTCAGGTCGGGCCGGCCGAGGTAGCCGGCGGCAACGCCCGGGCCGGTGATGCACAGTTCGCCGGTTTCGCCCTGCGGTAGCAGGCGCAGGCCGTTTTCGATGGCGGCATCGATGACGAGCAGGCCGTAGTTGGGCAACGGGCGGCCGATGGTCACCGGCTGGCCGGGGTGCAGCTCGGCCAGGCTGGCCGAGACGGTGGCTTCGGTCGGACCGTAGGTGTTGAACACCTGCCGGCCGGGGCGGGCCCAGCGCTCGACGATGGCCTGCGGGCAGGCTTCGCCGCCGAGGTTGATGAGGCGCAGGCCGGGCACGTCGATGGCGAACAGGGCGAGCAAGGTCGGCACGGCGTGCAGCACCGTGACCCGGTTGTCGATGAGCGCGATGGGCAGGGCTTCGGGGTCGGTGGCGACATCCTTGGGGGCGATCCACAGGGTGGCGCCGACCAGGTAGCTGATCCAGATTTCCTCGAAGGACATGTCGAAGGCGACCGAGAAGCCTTGGTAAACACGGTCGTCTTCGCGAATGCCGAGGACGGCGTTTTCGCTGCGCAGGAAATGGCAGATGGCGCCCTGGTTGATCAGGATGCCTTTGGGCTTGCCGGTCGAGCCGGAGGTGTAGATGACGTAGGCCGGGTCGCCGGGGCGGGCGCCCTCGCGCCGCCGGAGCGGGCCGGGGTGGGCGGCTTGCAGGTCGTCGGCCAGCCAGCAGGGGCGGCCGAGGTTGGCGATGGCGTCGGTGGTGACGAGGCCGGTGGCGTCGGCGTCGTCAAGGCAGACCTTGATGCGGTCGATCGGCGTATCGGCGTCGAAGGGCAGCCAGGCGGCGCCTGTCTTCGAGATGCCGAGCTGCATGACGAGCAGGGCGATGCCGCGCGGCAGCCAGAGGCCGACGATCTGGCCGGGGCGGACGCCATCGGCGATCAGGCGCGAGGCGACGCGGTCGGCGGCGGCATTGAGTTCGCCGTAGCTGAGTTCGCATTCGGCGAAAATCAGCGCGATTTTTTCGGGAATGGGGGCGGCCGTGGCCTCGAAAAGGTCGGCCAGGATTTCGTTGCGGATCAGGTCGGGAACGTCCGGGCCGCACAGGCGGCTGGCCGGGGACGTCAGGTCGGGTGTTTCAGGCATGCCGAATTGTGTCAAATCCATCGGCATTTCGGCCGGATTGGCGGCGTTTCACGCGAAATTTTCCGGTTTCATCCCTTGCAGGATGGCTTGGGCTGCCTGGGCGATGCCTTCGACCGATGGCCTGGGCGGGGCCGGCTGGGCAAGCACCGTCGCGATTGCCTCGCCAAAGTGGCCGCGGGCAAGCGTGGTCGCCTCGATTTCCAGGCAGCGGCTGTGAACGTGCAGCCAGTCGATGAGGCAATCCTGCTCCGGCCAGTCCTCGCGCCGCTGATAGATGACCGGGGTGCCGTTGCAGGCGGCTTCGGTGAAGGTGCCGTAGCCGGGTTTGGTGACGATGGCGTCGACCGAGCAGAGCAGGTCGGTGAAGCTCAGGCCGAAGGATTCGCCGTCGAGGGCGTCGGGGTGGCGAACCTGCCAGTCGGCTGGCACGATCCAGCGAATGCCGGGTAGCCGCGGCCAGTTCTCCACCGGCAGGCGATGGGCGATGCCGCCCATGGCGACGAGGATGGCCTTGTCGCCGCCGAGACCGAGGTCGTGCCGGCTGCCGAGGGCGGCGATGGGGCCAACGGCCTGCAAATTGTCCAGCGTGCTCATCGGCATGCCGGGCGTGACGCGCAGGAAGGCTTGCGCCGAGCGGTAGGCGGCGAGGATGTCGGCATGGATGGGCGGCGCCCAGCTTTCGGCGCCGAAGTAGTGCGCGAAGAGGTCGGCCCAGTTCAGGGGGCAGAAGCTGACGGCGGGGATGCCAGCCAACGCGGCACCGGCCAGCGGCAGGTAGCTGACGTTGGTGAGCACGAGGTCGGGCTTGAGATCGCTCAGGAAGCGCGCTTCGCCGGCAACGCGGGCGGGCCAGTTTTCGTGCGCCTGGCGGTAGGCTGCGGCGCTGGCAGCCAGGTCGACGCGTGTGGCGTCGATCATGACGAAACCGAAATCGCTGGCCTCGGGTATCAGCGTGTAAGGAACCTTGATGCGCTGGGCAAGCTTGGCTGCCGGCAGGGCGCTGCGGACGGTCAGGCGCAGATTCGGCAGGCGTGCGGCCAGCGCATTGAGGACCGGGGCCGTGATGGCGAGGTGGCCGAAGCCGTGGCTGGAAATGTCGACAAACAGGTGCATGAGAGTGGCTGGCGGCGGTTGATGGGCAATCTGACACCCCAAGAGTGCTTCCTGCGGGGCGCGGTCAACCGGAAATTTTGGCCAAAATGGAAATGTTGCCGGGGGCTTTTGCAACCCCCGGCGCTGGGCTCAGCGGTTCTTGAACGTCGGCTTGCGCTTCTCGGCGAAGGCGGCCATGCCTTCCTTCTGGTCTTCGAGCGCGAAGGACGAATGGAAGACGCGGCGCTCGAAGAGCAGGCCTTCGTTGAGCGACGATTCGAAGGCGCGATTGACCGATTCCTTGATCATCATGATGACGGGCAGCGAGTAGCCGGCAATCGTCGTCGCCGCCTTGAGCGTTTCTTCGAGCAACTGATCGGCCGGAATGACGCGGGCGACCAGACCGCTCTTTTCCGCTTCGGCGGCGTCCATCATGCGGCCGGTCAGGCACATGTCCATGGCCTTGGCCTTGCCGACGGCGCGCGGCAGGCGTTGCGTGCCGCCGGCCCCGGGCAGGGTGCCGAGCTTGATTTCCGGCTGGCCGAACTTGGCCGTATCGGCGGCGAAGATCATGTCGCACATCATTGCCATCTCGCAGCCACCGCCCAGCGCGAAGCCGGCGACCGCCGCGATGACCGGCTTGCGCGTCGTCTTGATGCGCTCCCAGTTGCGGGTGATGAAATCCGTCTTGTAGGCGTGCATGTAATCGAAATCCTTCATGACGCCGATATCGGCTCCGGCGGCGAAGGCTTTCTCATTGCCGGTGATGACGATGCAGCCGATGTTCTCGTCGGCCTCGTAGGCATCGATGGCGGCGCCGATGCCGTCCACGACGTCGTTGTTCAGCGCGTTCATCGCTTCCGGCCGGTTGATGCGGATCAGGCCCACCTTGCCGTGGGTTTCGGTGAGGACGACTTGGGTCATGCGGTTCTCCAGGGTTTTTAGTGGGTCAGGGAAATCCAGGCCATGCCCAGCCACTCGTGCAGCGCGTAATACGAGGTGTGCAGGGCCTTGGCGTTGGGCAGGAAGTCGGAGGGCAGCCAGTCAAAATGGGCGTGGCTCAGAAAAGCCGTCGGGGCGGGGATGACTTCCAGCCCGGCCTGCTCGAAAAGCAGTTTGGCGCGCGGCATGTGGAAGGCGTGCGTGACGAGGACGATCTTTTCGACGCCGGCCGCCTTGAGCAAGGGGGCGGACAGCGCGGCATTGCCGGCTGTGTCGAGCGAGGCATCTTCCTGCCAGCGCACCGCGACGCCGAATTCGTCGTGCAGGATGCCGGCCATCACCGTCGCTTCCGACGCGTCGAGGTTCGGTGCCTTGCCGCCCGTGACCAGCACCGGCAGGTCGTAGCGCCTGGCCAGCGTCGCGCCGTAACGAACGCGGAGCAGCGTGCGGTCGTTCGCGGTGTCGCCGCCGTATTCGCGCGCCTCGTTGGCCAGGCCGCTGCCCAGGATGACGATGGCGCCGGCCTCCGGCTTCGGGGCGTCGGGGGCGATGGCGGCCGACCGGCTTTCCAGCGAGCTGATGAGCAGCCCGGAAACCGCCGGCAGCGTTTGGGCGATGCTCAGCGCCAGCGCTGCCGCGGCCAGCCCGAAAGCCCAGCGCCGCCGCCGGAAAATCGCGGCGACCAGCAGCATCGCCAGGCCGTTGCCGGGCGGCAGGAGGAGGCTGCTCACGATGAGTTTCAGGGTCCAGGCGAAGGACATGCGGGAAAGGGCTCGGTCGGTCAGGGCGTCGAGTTTGTCCGTGTCATGCGCCGGCGTCAATCCGGGCATGCAAAGTGTCCGGTCGATGACAGTCGCCCGCCGCCAAATCCTGCTATCTTTGCCGGTCAATACAGAACAAGACTCAGGAGACGAGATGACCTACGCAATCGATGCCCAGCCCTTGTGGACGCCCAATCCCGCCAGCGTCGGGCAAACGCGCATGGCGCAGCTGATGGCCGCCCGGGGCAAGGCCAGCTACGGCGAGCTCTGGCAGTGGTCGGTCGATCAGCCCGAGGCCTTCTGGTCGGCCATCTGGGACTTCTGCGGGGCGGTCGGCGAGAAAGGGGCGACCGTGCTCGCCGATGGCAACAAGATGCCCGGCGCCCGCTGGTTCCCCGACGCCCGCCTGAACTACGCCGAAAACCTCCTGCAACGCCAGGACGACGGTGAGGCCCTGGTCTTCTGGGGCGAGGGCAAGGTCAAGCGGCGGATGAGCCGGGCCGAGCTGGTCGCCGAAGTCGCGCGTTTCCAGGAATTCCTGATCGCCGCCGGGGTCGGCGAAGGCGACCGCGTCGCCGGTTACCTGCCCAACCTGCCTGAAACGCTGGTCGCCATGCTCGCCGCGACGGCGCTCGGTGCCATCTGGTCGTCCGCCTCGCCGGATTTCGGTGTGCAGGGCGTGCTCGACCGCTTCGGGCAGATCGAACCCAAGGTGCTGGTCTGCGTCGATGGCTACTGGTACAACGGCAAGCCGGTCGATTGCCTGGCCAAGAACGCCGAGGTCGTGAGCAAAATGCCGTCGCTGCTCAAGGTCGTCGTCGTGCCTTACCTTAATGCAACGCCGGATGTGAGCAAGATTGCCCACGCCGTGACCTGGAACGACCTTCCGACGGTCAACCGGAAAAAAAGCCCAATTTTCAAAAGGGTCGCCTTCGATCATCCGCTCTTCATCATGTTCTCGAGCGGCACGACCGGCGTGCCGAAGTGCATCGTCCATTGCCACGGCGGCGTCCTGCTCCAGCACCTCAAGGAACACCAGTTGCACAGCGACGTGCGGCCCGGTGACCGGCTGTTCTATTTCACGACCTGCGGCTGGATGATGTGGAACTGGCTGGTCTCCGGCCTGGCCGCCGGCGCCACGCTGCTGCTCTACGACGGTTCGCCGTTCGCCGGGGGCGGCACGGTGCTGTTCGACTACGCCGCCGCCGAGAAGATGACCCACTTTGGCACCTCGGCCAAGTTCATCGACGCTGCCGCCAAGCTCGGCCTGACGCCGGGCAAGACGCACGACCTCGGCGCACTGCGCGCCATGTTTTCGACCGGCAGCCCGCTCTCGCCGGAAGGCTTCGACTGGGTCTATCGCGAGATCAAGCAGGACATCCTGCTCGCCTCGATTTCTGGCGGCACCGACATCATTTCCTGCTTCGTCCTCGGCAACCCCGTGCTGCCGGTCTATCGCGGCGAAATCCAGTGTCGCGGGCTGGGCATGGCGGTCGATGTCTTCGACGACGTCGGCCAGCCGGTGCGCGGCGAAAAGGGCGAACTGGTGTGTACGAAACCCTTCCCGGTCATGCCGGTCGGTTTCTGGAACGATGCCGACGGCGCCAAGTACCGCGCGGCTTATTTCGACCGCTTTGCCAATATCTGGTGTCACGGTGACTTCTCGGAGCTCACGGCGCACGACGGCATGATCATCTACGGCCGCTCCGACGCTACCCTCAACCCGGGCGGTGTGCGCATTGGCACGGCCGAAATCTACCGCCAGGTCGAGCAGCTACCGGAAATCCTCGAAGCGCTGGTCATCGGCCAGGACTGGCCGCCGGGGCGCAACGACGACGTGCGCGTCGTGCTCTTCGTCAAGCTGCAGGAAGGCCACGCCCTCGACGCCGCGCTGATCGACCGCATCAAGAAGCAGATCCGCGACAACACCACCCCGCGCCATGTGCCGGCGCAGGTCGTTCAAGTGCAGGATATTCCGCGCACGAAGTCAGGCAAGATCGTCGAACTGGCGGTACGCAACGTCGTGCACGGGCAGGCGGTCAAGAATGTCGAGGCGCTGGCTAACCCCGAGGCGCTGGAGTTTTTCCGGGCTCGCCCGGAACTGGCGGGGTAAGGCTCAGGCGCGGCCGAGAACGGCGCGGCGGGCGAGTCGGCGGGTGCGGCGCAGTACCCGCCGCGATTGCATCCAGAGGGCAGCGGACAGGCTGCTCAGCCCGCTCGTGATGCGCTGGCTGGCGGCCGGGCTTTCGATCCAGCGGTAGAACAGCGTCGCGGCGCCAATGCTGGCCGCCCAGGCGAGCACCAGGCCGATCATGGCCGACAAGGTCGATTCGAATTCAAACTTGGCATACAGCCCGTTGGCGACGAGCAGGACCGGGAAATGGACGAGGAAGATGGAATACGAAATCTGCCCGAGGAAAGCCAGCGGCCGGGCGTTAGGCCATTGTTCGAGGAGGCCGGTACGGCGCCCGAAACCGAGGAGCAGGGCAACCATCAGCGCGAGCAGGATGCGCAGGCGGAAATCGACGATCAGGGCGGCGATGGCGACCGTAGCGATGACGCCCAGCCAGGATGACATCTGCCGGCGGTCCGACGCCCACCAGGCGGCAGCACCGAGGCCGTAGGAGCCGAAGAAGTAGATCGCCCAGTTGTCCCAGCTCGCATCGCGGTTGAACCAGAAGAGCGAGGCGAGCGCCATGCCGAGCACGAATGCCGGCGCGACGAGGCGGCGACGACCGGACCACAGCAGGATGGCCATCAGCGCGAAGAGCTGGAAATCGATGGCGATGTACCAGACGCCGGCAGAAAGCGCATCGAAACCGAGGACGTTGTGCAGCAGGAAGGCATGGGCCAGCCATTGGCTCAGGGTAGCGCGGGCCGGAATGGCCTCGTCGTCGAGCCACTGGTCGGCAATGGCGGCGGCCATGATGGCCAGCCCGATGGCGGCGAGGTAGGGAATGGCGAGGCGGAGGTAGCGTTTCCAGATCAGGGGCAGCGGCGAAGCGCCCAGCGCCTGACCTTCCGCCGACAGTCCGCGGGCAGCGAGGAAGCCGGCGATGACGAGGAAAACCTGGACGGCCATGCGGCCATACTCGAAGAACCAGCCGAAGGTGGCCGGAAAAGCCTCCCGGGCGGCCTGAGCGAGCGGGCCATAGGACGAGTAGTGATTGAGCAGGACGAGCAGGGCGGCGACGGCCTTGAGGGCGTCGATCAGCGGCATGCGATTCGAAATCTTGCTCATGTTTATGATTTTACGTGATTTGATGCAGTGCACCAAATGTAAATGGCGTTAATTTTTCACGTTCAATCAAATAAAACGCGCGACGAAGGAATTGGTGTACATGACGGGCAAATTAATCCACACGCGATGGCCGCTGCCCGGTGCGACGGTGATCGCTTCACCCTTTTTGTTCTCCATCCGGGTCAGGGTGTGCACGTAATTGCCTGACGGATGCACGCATTCGAGCTTGTCGCCGACGGAAAAGCGGTTCTTGACCTCGATTTCCATGAGGCCGCGCGCCGCATCGAAAGCCACGGCATCGCCGACGTAAAGGCTGCGGTCCGACTCGGAACTGCCGCGCAGGTAGTTCTGGTAATCGGCATCGTGGTGGCGCTGCAGGAATCCGTCGGTGTAGCCGCGATTGGCCAGGCCTTCGAGTTCGCGCAGCAGGGCCGGGTCGAGCGGCTTGCCGGCGACGGCGTCGTCGATGGCCTGGCGGTAGGCCTGTGAGGTGCGCGCGACGTAGTACGGGCTCTTGGTGCGGCCTTCGATCTTGAGCGAATCGACGCCGATCTCGACGAGGCGCTGGACGTGCTCGATGGCGCGTAGGTCCTTGGAGTTCAGGATGTAGGTGCCGTGCTCGTCTTCCTCGATGGGCATGAGCTCGCCCGGGCGCTGCTTTTCCTCGATCAGGTACTCGATTTTATTTTTGGCCGTTTTTTCCGGTTGACCGTGAGATTCCCCGTCGGCGGTGCTCAACTTGTAGTCCCAGCGACAGGAATTGGTGCAGGTGCCCTGGTTCGGATCGCGGTGGTTGAAGTAGCCGGAAAGCAGGCAGCGGCCGGAGTAGGCGATGCACAGCGCGCCGTGCACGAAGACTTCGAGCTCGATGTCCGGGCATTGCTGGCGAATTTCCGCGATCTCGTCGAGCGACAGTTCGCGCGACAGGATGATGCGGTCGATGCCCATCTTCTGCCAGAAGCGAACGGAGGCCCAATTGACCGTGTTGGCCTGGACCGACAGGTGGATGACCTGCTCCGGCCAGGTTTCGCGCACCATGTCGATGAGGCCGGGGTCGGACATGATCAGCGCGTCCGGCTTGAGGGCGATGACCGGCGCCATGTCGTCGAGGTAGGTCGGCAGCTTGGCGTTGTGCGGGATGATGTTGCTGACGACGAAAAAAGCCTTGCCGCGGGCGTGCGCCTCGTTGATGCCTTCACCCAGTTTTTCGAGGCTGCCGAACTCATTGTTGCGCACGCGCAGGCTGTAGCGCGGCTGGCCGGCGTAGATGGCGTCGGCGCCGAAATCGAAGGCGGTGCGCATCATCTCGAGCGAGCCGGCGGGAGCGAGGAGTTCAGGAGCTTTGGGCATAGTAGAATGCAGCGAAACCGCGCATTGTAGAGACTATGTCTGAAGAAATCCTGATCAATTTCACACCGCAGGAAACCCGCGTTGCCGTCATGCAACAGGGCGTCGTCCAGGAACTGCATATCGAGCGCACGGCGAGCCGCGGGCTGGTCGGCAACGTCTATCTCGGCCGCATCTGCCGCATCCTGCCCGGCATGCAGTCGGCGTTTGTCGATGTCGGGCTGGAGCGGACGGCCTTCCTGCACGTCGCGGACATCTGGCAACCGCGCGAAGCGACGCAGGATCGGGCCGCCGAGCGGCCGATCGAGAAGATTCTTCACGAAGGGCAGAGCATCCTCGTCCAGGTCGTCAAGGACCCCATCGGCACCAAGGGCGCCCGCCTGTCGACGCAGGTTTCCATCGCCGGCCGCATGCTGGTCTATCTGCCGCAGGAAAAGCACATCGGGATTTCGCAGCGCATCGAGTCCGAAGTCGACCGCGAATCGCTGCGCGAGAAGATCAACCGCCTGGTGCCGGACGACGAGCCGGGCGGCTTCATCGTCCGGACCATGGCCGAGAATGCCAGCGACGAAGAGTTCGCCACCGACATCGCCTACCTGCGCAAGACCTGGGCCGACATTCGCGAGAAGTCGCGCATTTCCGCACCGCCAACCCTGCTCTATCAGGAACTCTCGCTCGGTCAGCGCGTCCTGCGCGACTTCGTCAATCCGGAAACGACGCGCATCTTCATCGACTCGCGGGAGAACTTCCAGAAGCTGACGGCCTTTGCCCAGGAATACACGCCGGCGGTGATCCCGCTGCTCGAACACTACACCGGCCAGCGCCCGCTCTTCGACCTGCATGGCGTCGAGGATGAAATCCAGAAAGCCCTGGCCCGCCGCGTCGACCTGAAATCCGGCGGCTACCTGATCATGGATCAGACCGAGGCGATGACGACCATCGACGTCAATACCGGCGGCTTCGTCGGTGTGCGCAATTTCGACGACACCATTTTCAAGACCAACCTCGAGGCGGCCGTCACCATCGCCCGCCAGCTGCGCCTGCGCAACCTCGGCGGCATCATCATCGTCGACTTCATCGACATGGAAAACGAAGAGCACAAGAAGGCCGTGCTCGACGAATTCAACAAGGCGCTGGCCCGCGACCATACGCGGCTGACGGTCAACGGCTTCACCCAGCTCGGCCTCGTCGAGATGACCCGCAAGCGGACGCGCGAGTCGCTCGCCCACGTCCTGTGCCAGCCGTGCCCGACCTGCGGCGGACGCGGCGAGGTCAAGACGGCGCGCACCGTCGCCTACGAAATCCTGCGCGAACTGCTGCGCGAAGCCCGCCAGTTCAATGCCCGCGAATACCGCATCCTGGCCGGCCCGGCCGTGGTCAACCTGTTCCTCGACGAAGAGTCGCAGGCGCTCGCCATGCTCTCCGACTTCATCGGCAAATCCGTTTCCCTGCAATCCGAACCCAGCTACTCGCCCGAGCAGTACGATATCGTTTTGATGTAGCAATCCCAACGAGGAGACAAAGCATGAAAACAACAGCGGATTTCGACAGTCTTGTTCCACCCCAAACCTTTGATCGCAGGAGTTTCATCGTGACCACCCTTGGCGCCGGCTTCGCTCTGGCGACACAACCCGTGATGGCGCAGACCGCCATCAAGACCGACGAAACCGGACTCATCGCCGGCGAAATCAAGGTGCCGGTCAAGGATGGCGAAATGGTCGCCTACCGTGCCGTTCCCGGCGGTCTGGAAAAGCCGCCGGTGATCCTCGTCGTCTCCGAGATTTTCGGTGTGCACGAATACATCCGGGACGTGTGCCGTCGCCTCGCCAAGCTCGGTTACTGCGCCATCGCGCCGGAGCTTTTCGCGCGGCAGGGCGATCCGCGACAGATCACTGAAATCCCGCAGATTCTTGAGAAGATCACCTACAAGACGCCCGATGCGCAGGTGCTGAGCGACCTCGATGCCTGTGTCGCGTGGGCGAAGGCCAAGGGGGCCGACACGAGCCGCCTGGGTATCACCGGTTTCTGCTGGGGCGGGCGCATTACCTGGCTGTATTGCACCCACAACCCGGCCGTCAAGACCGGGGTGGCCTGGTACGGCCGTCTCGTCGGCATGGTCAGCCCGATCACGCCGAAACACCCGACCGAACTCGTTGGCGAGCTGAAGGCCCCGGTGCTCGGGCTCTATGGTGGCCTGGACACGGGCATTCCCCTGGAGACGGTCGAAGCAATGGAGAAGGCCTTGCAGCAAGGCGGTCCGATCGCCAAGGCGTCGCAGATTCATATCTACGACAATGCGCCGCATGCCTTCCATGCCGATTATCGGCCGAGCTACCGCAAGGAAGAAGCCGAGGATGGCTGGCTGAAAATGTTGGCCTGGTTCCGTAAAAACGGCGTCTGAACGCCAATTCGAGACAAAATCGGGGCGTCTTCATGCTACCCTTCGCGCCTCGACAAGATACTGTTCCATCATGACGACAACCGAAGTAAGCACCGACAAGCCCATCGACACGCGCGCCCTGCTCAAGGACCTGCAGACCAGATTCGATGTCTTCCGCAATTTCAGTCCGCTGGCGATTGGCATCGACAAGCAGGTGTTCGCGGTCTTGCCGGAGCTGAGCAAGAAATCGCTGCGGCTGGCCATGCGCAGCCACACGATTTCGACGCGCTATCTCAAGGAAATGGAAAAAGGCACGGTTCGTCTGAATCTGGATGGCAGCCCGGCCGACCCGGTCACCGACGAAAATCGTCAGCATGCTGCGGAGTTGCTGCGCGAACGATTCAAGAAGCAGGCCGAGGCGCGCAAGGCCGCCGAGGCGGAAGCCAAGGCAGCGCAGCGTCGGGTTGAGAAGCTCAACCAGCTCGCCGAGAAGTTCGGGCGCAAGTAAGGCGCCGGACGCACAAAGAAAAAGGCCAGTCGAGTGACTGGCCTTTTTGCTGGAATCCTTTGGTTGCGGGGGCAGGACTTGAACCTGCGACCTTCGGGTTATGAGCCCGACGAGCTGCCAACTGCTCCACCCCGCGTCCGGTCAGATAGTTGGTTTTCCAACCTACCTGTAAAGCGACAACAACTACTGAAACTAGACGCCTGGCCGAAGCTAAGTGTTTTTGAATTCTGGTGGGGCGCGACAGATTCGAACTGTCGACCTACGGATTAAGAGTCCGCTGCTCTACCAACTGAGCTAGCGCCCCACGTTCCCAATATGAATGGTGGGTCGGCCGAGATTCGAACTCGGGACCAACGGATTAAAAGTCCGCTGCTCTACCGACTGAGCTACCGACCCGACCTACCGGGAGCGCGCATTATATAGATGTGGTCAGGGAGCGTCAACGAAAAACCGGGCAACCAGGCAATTCGGGAAAGTCCTGCAGGCGGCGATTCCCGGGGGCAGCATGAAAAAAGCGCCCGATAGGCCGGGCGCTTTTCGATTTTGGCTGTTTTTTCCGGTTGACCGTGAAATTGCCGTTGGTGGCTTGCCTAGCCGAGGCGGCGGCAGATTTCGGTGGTCAGGGCGCTCTGGTTCATGGCGTTTCTTCTTGAAAGTGCTGCCTTCTCTTGTGTTACAAGAGGTTTGGCTGATTTCAAACTGCTTATATTGGGTCACCCACGGACTTCCCATCTACACAACGTATGCTTTACCAGCATCGAACGAGTGAAATTTTTTTCGTTAGGAATAGGCCGAATTTTCACCCCACCACTGACCCAACCATCAACATGAAAAAATGATGTTAGGGTAGTGGCAGAGGTTTAGATTTTGCCCAGCTTTAGGGTTGTGCGCTGGACTTTTACAGACTGCTCCAGGTGTTGCCCATAGCACTGGCAGCAGCATCGGCGGCCTTAAGCAAAGTGTCGTCGGCAAGATGTGAGTACCGAGCCGTCTGAACAATGTTGGCATGACCAAGCGCACGACTGACCACGAATAACGAGTGGCCCGCATTGACGAGATTGCTGGCAAATGTATGGCGTAGATCGTGAATGCGGACGTCCTTTAAACCAGCCCTTCGACATGCCGTGCTCCAAGGCTCATGGAAATCCACGAATGGCTTACGGGTTTTGGGGTTAGGCAGAACGTAGGGGCAGCCTTTCCAACGTGGTAGCCCATTCAGTAATTCGACCGCAGCATTGGAAAGAGGCACATGACGCATCTTGCCTGACTTGGAGAGAGGGATCTTCCAAGTACGTCGCTCCAAGTCGACATGCTCCCATTTCGCGTTCAACAGCTCTGATTTTCGGCAACCCAGCATCAAAAGTAGCGCCACAATGTACTTCAGTTGCTTGTTCTGGCTTTTTTCCACGGCAGTCCGTAAGCGTTGAATCTCTTCTTGGGTCAGAAAGCGCTCACGACCTTGTACGAGGTATTGCTTTACCCCGGCTGCAGGATTGAAGTCAGACCCCGGAATGCCATGCTTTTTGGCTACGTTGTACATATAGCGAATTTGCACGATGAACTTGTTGGCTGTTCCAGGTGCATAGCCAGCTTTGGTCATAGATTGTTGAGCATCAATCACGTCTTGCGTGGTCAATTGATCAAGGTGCTTCTTCCCAAAACGCGGCAGCAGATGCGTATGGTGGAAACTGAAGTCAGACCCCATGTTGCGGCGATAGCTTTGTAGGAATGGCAGGTAGGTGTCACTGTAGAACTCAGCGATGGTTGGAATTGATCGCTTGATCTTCTTTGCTTCGGCCGGGTTCTCTCCTAAGACGACTTGTGAACGCAGTCGTTCCGCAGCCGAACGGGCTTTATCGAAACTGATCGACCGGGCATCACCGATCTTGTGCTGACGTTGGCGACCATGATCATCGCGGTATCGAAGATAGTAAGTACTTCCTCCTGTTGTGCGGACCTCAAGTACGAAGCCCCTAATATTGGTGTCAAAAAAGTCGATTCGGTTTTTCCCTTCTGGGCATGTCGCGCTACGTACAAAAGCAGCGTCGAGCGTGGTTTTTGGCATCTCATATTCCTTTAGAAATGGCTGTGCCGAACTGGCATTGGGCTCGTAATGCCAAGTCCAGATTGCTCAGCCTCGAATTTCAAACCTGCATTTCAATTGCAGGGTTTCCTATGTTTTGATCGAGTTAGCCGGTGCAGAGTGGTTGGGGGTGCCTCCGCACCGACATAGTCAGAAGTCGGAGTCGGGACGTTGATCGAACGGCAGAATTGGCTTTTCCTGGCAACTGTCCTTAACCTCGTCCCATAGCTTCGTGTTTTGTGGCGAAGGGCTGCTGACCTTGGCAGGGGGTGGCGTGGGTACTTCCGTCGTCGAGTCGACAGGCGTTGCCGAATGCGATGATCCATCTTCAGAAGGCACTGACGCGTTGCAGACATCATCCGCTGCGGAAGGAGACTTCGCGGTATGTGCTGCTTCAGATGAATCAGGCCTGGCTGGAGTTAGATACCGTGCAAAGGCATCGGAAAACTGATTTTGTTCATACCCCTTGGGCGTATCGTAAGGCCCCATACGGACAGTCTTAGATTTGATTCCGTATCCGCTTAGCATCTTGCTCAACTGGCGCGGTGTTAGAGGTCGACCACGGTTGTAGGTAGCCCACGGACTCTCAGTATCGGCAACAAGTGCATCGATTAAATCTGCCGAACTGATCTTGGGGTTTTTGCGCGAGCTAAAGACAGCATGTATATCGGTAAGTAGTTCATTACCGGCACTTACGGATTCATCGGTCGTCTTCGAGAGTTCCAGTGCTGCAGCGGTCGCTTTTTCAAACCATGCTTCTCCGGCACATGCTGCAATTGCCAACAGAGGCTCCCAGTTGTCCTGAGCTCGGTCACCAAGCGCATCTGGAACCACTGGGCGTGCGTTGGCGACTTGTTCGGAGTAGTCCGCAGCAAATCGTGCCAGTTGAGATGCCAGCACATCAAACGTGCTTTTGTCCGCATGACGAATGCGCACGATCGTTTCGGAGGGCAACTTGCGACGCATTGAGGCAATGATGCTTCGACTCATCGTAGCGTCTGGGAGATGCTTTTCGAGGGCAATGCCCGCAAGCACCTTTGCTCCCCAGACACAGAACAGCACTGGCTCAAAGTCACCATCTTTTGCTGTGGCACGCCCGACATAAGCGCTTTCGCGGGTATGCCCTGCATTGAGCATCCCTTTGATTTCCGCATTCTCACGAATGAAGGTGTCAGCCTCATCGATCAAGAGGGTTGGCTGCCATGCTTCAAGAGCACGAAATAGAAAAGGCGCAGATGCGTTGGACGCTGAGATTCCCCTGAACACTAAGCGCAGGGCGATCGACAAGAGTTGCGATTTACCGCAAGCGCGTTCTGGTGCGGTGATAACCAGCAAAGGAGCAACGTTGATGCACGGCATGAACCATGTCATCGCAATCCATAATGTCACGGCGACCGCTTGGGCCAGATCGATGATTACGTGTTGGAGAATGGTTGCCAGAATTGCGCTTAGCAAGGCGGCAGGATCTACAGCATCCTGAGACGGCATTACTTTGGGCAACAGTGGGGTATTGACCTCGGCAACAGCTTGAGGAGAAATCTTTGGATTAGGGGCCGCCATAGGCACCACCTTTCTCGATTAAAGTATGGTGTCCGCTACGGAATTGCAAGCAGAGGTCGCGAACAAGCCTTGGCTTTCCGTCGCGGGTACCCAGATCGAGAGGGGTGTCACGTAGCTAAGCCTAGGTACAGCCCCACTGCCTGCGAGACGGTGGCGTTCAGTACAGTGGAGAGATTCCACGTAGGCTTACGACATTCAGACTGCTGCCTGAATATCATCCCATTGACAGATGTTCGCAACCGGGAGGATGGGAGTCAGTACCCGGTTACATCAGGAACATCGCGCAGAAATTCTACGGGTATTGATTCCGTCAGGTCAAGACTGATATTTACCATCGACCCTCCACGATCCGTCACGCCGCAACCTTGATGGCTGGCATGGCTTTCGGCGTTGCGGCAATGTTGCGGATGCGGTGTGAGGAGATTCCCTGGCGCCGGTGGCGGGGTGGGGGGGACTGAATCCGCAACATCCAACGCCTTGTGCCACATCGGATTCCGACCGCGTTGCAGATGTGGCGGCAAATACGCTGGTGGCTGCCAATATGGCAGCGGCTCCCCAATGTCTAAGAAACAATTCGTGCGTTGGCTATATGCTTGCAGCCATGACTTACCCATAGAGATACTCCAAAAAAATTCCGGCAGCGCCTATCCCTGAATCAACAGACGTGCAAAAACCTCGGCTAGTGGGCCGACAGGTTAGATGTCAGTCGAAATCAGGGATGGGGCTGCGGATAGTACCGCTAAGGGGATTTGCCTGCGATGTTCAGGCGAGGTGCTTCTGTGTCGGCGCTGTGAATGGCCGAGCGGGGTACAACTGGGATTTCAATCCCGGTAACGCAGTGCTGCCAATGATGCGATACAAGAAAAACTGCTGTCTTGATCCCACATCGAAATGGTATCGATGGCTTGGCAGATATAGAGGTCTTGCATGGTGATACTCCTTACTTGGTGAGAATGAATACGATGGCCAGTACCGCAAGCAGGCCAATGAATACGAACGGGGAGATAAGCGCCAAAGCAGCCAAGGCTACGATGGCAAGTAACGTTTTAAATGTGCCGATGCAAAGCAGCACGATGAAGCACAGCAGGGTTGCAACCATCAACGTCATTCGATTGGCCTTCCGGAAGGTTTGCGACCAACAGGTTTCTTCTTGGCCGGCTCATCTACTGATGTATTGGCAATTGAGGTGGTGCTGGCGATCAGGACATTCATTTCGTGCCTGAATACCTCTATGTCACCCATCGTGTAGCCAGAATCCTTGTTTGATCCCGGTAATACGATCAACTCGGCCTTGAGTGCTGCGAACAGGAATGCCGGGCTATTGCTGCTTTTGCCACGGAAAGCAGGGCGAAGGACGGTAGAGGTCATAGGCTTGTCAGCCGGGCAATCAGAGAGCAGCTTTCGTATCTGACTGAATGAAACGGCGTCGCTATTGAACTGGCCGGAACCGCTATTGCCTACAACACGAAATTGAACTTCGCCTTCGGCATTGCAGCCAATGTGATACGTCAGTTCCGAGCGCCCGGACAGGCTGGGACAGCAATTGGTCTTCAGTATTCGCATAGGTGCGACAGGTGTAACGTCTTTCTCAGGCATGTATAACTCCATAATTTAGTTATGCTTATTGAATAAGATGCTCAGGCTGGCGCGATCTATTTTTGATGGATTGGGGGCCATCCAATTCGTCGGACGACCTCTAGTATTGCCACTGCCTCGGCAAGGGGGCGGTCAAGGCCTGCTTCCCATTCAAGAATCGCTGAGCGCTCCTCATAGAGTTCGCGTTGGCTTTCATCGAGGGCCGATAGCATTTCAAGGACGACTGGGTGTTGCGGATAACTGTTTTGCGGCATGCAGGTTCCATAAAAGAGAAACCCCCAGAGGTAGAACCTTTCGGGGGCGGGTGGGGGGGCGATTAAGTTTCGAAATCTCATGGTGTACTCACGGCTGGCGTGGCCCATGATCGACACACAGCCAACAAATCGGCGTCGATGCCTTCTTGGTCTGGGACAAAGAGCGCGGTAGCAGCCCCATCGTCATTGCCAATGAAGACCATTTCGTAGATGCGGTATTGCTCATAGTGGTGTTGCTCCATGATTTCAAAAGGTGGGGTGTAGTCGGGGTGGTCATACGGCAGGTCATCGAACAGGCTGGTCAGAATTGGAAACCCTGCTGAGTGCTCAATGGCGGAAGCGGCATCTCCTGTTTCCACGATGATCAATTCCGTGGAAATGCTGGCATCGCCAATTAGTTGCTGCAGGCGAATGGCTACCAGATGATGAATGCCGGGATTGCTGATGCCGTGTAGCTGAGACTGGTCAGAAACGATGACCATGGTTGTTCTCCATGTATGGATTGTTGCGTGGGTAATTGGGTAAGTGACTGCGGCGGGTTTTCCTGAAAGTAAGATTGAAGGGGGATGGCTGATCGGTGGTGCAGAATTGCATTGATGTTTCCTTTGATGAACAGGCAAAAAAAAACGCCCCGAGGATTTCTCCAGGGGGCGTTCACAGAAAGTTGTTTTGGTTAATTGAAAAGTTTCTTTGAAGCTTGGGCAGTTGCAAGCCGAGATTTGCCCTGATCTAGTTCTTCAATTTCTTTGGGGCGTCGAGGGATGACATATTCTTCACTGTCACCGTTTTTTTGACGTGCTTCAGATCGGATAAATTCGATCTTGCTTGTGGCATTAACAAATGAGATTGCCTCTTTATCGGCAATTTCAAAAGTATAGTCACCACCTGGTCGGCCACCGCAGTTCTCTACAATCGTAAATGGTGCTGTAGCCCCTTGCGGCTTGATTTCTATAGTGCAAGGCAGTTTTGAGAAGGTGATCCCAGCCGGGGCGTTGATTTTTACATTAATGGCATACTTCTTGACGCAGCCCGAACTATTGCAGTGACTGGAATCCCAGTCTTTCTGTTTGATTTCGGTTACCTCGCCACTGATGCTTTCCATTTTGCGGTTGGCTTCCGAGATCTTTTGCACAATGCTTTGTAATTCTGAGGCGGGAGAATTGATGCGAGACTCAAGGTGGGCTATTTCTTCTTGGAGTTGTGCGATGTACCGCTCCAGTTGCCCATTGGCCACCTCTTTTACGGTGGGCTCTTTGCCGTAACGTGCAAGAAAGTGTTCCAGTGGAAGCCCTTCTACCAAACCCAAGAAGATTTCTCGCTGCTGTGGCGAAGCGGATTCAAGTGCCTTGATTACAGATGCATTGAAGTTTGCATCGTAGCCTTTTGTTGCATCGAGTCGGGCATCAATCCCTTTGCCTGAACCACATGAAACAAGGAGGGTTGTGATGCAAGTAACACAAAGGAGGTGCAATGACTTTTGCATAGGTTGCCCTAAATTCATTAGTATGAAGTACAACTGAGATGTGCGAGTGTAATGAATAACGTGACAACGCAGGCGGCCTTTGTCACGAGACTCGCAACATGTCTCGTACAAAGCAGCCATCTCCTCAGAACATCACAGGACGCAGAATCCGTGCGTTGCGTGAGGAGCTTGGCTGGCCTCAGGAAAAACTGGGTGTTGCTATTGGGATTGACGAATCCAGCGCTAGGGCCCGGATCAGTCGGTATGAGCTTGGTGTCCATGAGCCACCCCTGCCGACGGTGAGGCTGATTGCGGAAGTGCTGGCAGTACCGCTCTCATACTTGTACTGCGAGGATGATCAGATTGCTAAATTGCTACTCAGGTTAGATGCAGTAAAACCCGATGTGCGGGCAGCAATCGTTGACCAGTTCTTGAAAAGGCTTGTTTGACGATTTAATGCTTGGTGGCACCCGTGCTACTAAAAAGAACAAAATCGACCGCGGTGAACTGTTTTGAATGACAAATTGGCCCTGCCGCTCATAGGCGAGGGCCTTCCAATAGGGTAATTGGTTAAATACACCTCACTAATGAAATCGGATTTGCGGCTACGCTAAAGTAGACAACCCAAGTTGTTCAATCAGTGTCCTATATAGTGCAGATTCGCCGCTAGTGCCTGGTTTGAAGTTGTCGATGTTGAAATCCTCATCCTTAAGAGAGCTTTTTTCAAACAACTTCAAGAAGTCCTCCCGAGGTACCACATCGCCGGGTTTTCCGAGACGCAAATACGCTGGCCGCAACAGCTTCATTAGTGCTCTAAAACCGTTCGTTTTCCCGAGCACAGCACCTTTTGCATCAGAGTCCCATGCGCTTGCCCAACGATTCCTGATCGCTTCGAAATAATAAAGAATAATGTCGGCAATCTCGAAGTCTCTGTTATCAAGAAACATATTTCGAAAGATAAGCTCCCTTGATTCCATATCATTCGCCCGGTGCGGGTGTTTTCCTTTGATCAGGAGATCACGGTCTTGAATGGCGTTTTTTGTAATGTAAGGAAGGAGCGATTCAACAAAAGTTGCTTGAGTTAGACGTTCGCTAGTTCTTCCTGGCGTAGAGGCTCCCAGCCGTTTGATGCGATGATGGAAGGGACAATCTGCCAATTGATCTAATGCAACAGCAACGTTATGGCCAGTTTTTTGGGGGCTTCTAGACTTTGAATATTCGAAAAGATCATACACAAGACTCTTGTTAACCTTCGTTTGCGCGAGATTAACTGTTGAAAATAGATAGGCTTGATCTTCAATGTCAATGTCTACGAAGACAACAATATTTACATTAAAAGGCTTTCCGTTATAACCTTGAAGTCCTTCGATACGATGCTGACCATCTAGAACCTGAGCAATTTCAATGCGGTCAATATTTGCCTCTTGATTGCTATCCTCCTCGTAATTGCGAAGAGTTAGCGTCAGGGTGTTCTCGTCAAAGTTGGCGTACTGACCCTTAACCGCAAGAATAACGCCAGTCGGAAAACATGCGTCGGACGTTTTTACAAACTCCTTAATTTCTTGTACGCGATTCGGATTTAAAGGGCGTTGAATTCCTAAATAGGTTTCAATATCCCGCTCTTTATACATTCTGCGGACATCTGCGTGGGTTATTTCACACAGCACCTTTGAGTCTAGAGCTGCTATATAAAATGTACCAAGTGGCTGCTCAACAGGGAGTGCCCTGATTTCAACCTTATAGGGATCTCTCAAAATGCTACGCTGTTGCATCAATTTCCCTTTCCATGCCTAGTGGCGAAGGCATTCTTGAATTGCTGTTCCCCTGCTTGAAGATCTTCCGCGCTGAATCGGCTTAGAGATTTATTGTAGGCAATCGTTAGATACCGGAGGGCACAAGCAACACTAGCCATCCAGAACGATATGCTTACCGCTTGATTTTTATCTATGCCCAGTCCACTAGCTCCGTGAAGGCTATTGGCCTTAAGAATTGCAAAAAGGCTGCCACATACCAACGCGGAAACTACCAATAGGAACATTAACCATTTTCCAGATGGAAAATTTTTGGCTTTACGCGCATCGTCCATGACAATAATTAGAATTGGCCCAAGGATGCCGAGTGAAAATATGAATAGTTCCCCACCTTGAACTGTACTACCAAGTAAATCACCTAGGCTGACACTGCGGTTAACATCAAAGATGCTAAGGATAATTACCGATAGCCAAAATGTTATGCTTGAAAATGCCACAGTGATCGAAAAATCTGCAACAGCAGAAATGTGATCACGGAGTGTGCATGTGAATGCAGGTCCAATTATTGGGATTCTACCTAGCCAATCACGCATATTCAGCCTATTAATATGACAAATCTAACTTCGTGCAAATTGTAGTCTTTGGGTGCATCAAAGTTGTGTGCTAACGCTATTCAGAATATGGTTCTACCCTGTAATAACTAGCTCAGGATATTTACCTCTGGTGCTCGATTTTCCACTAATCGAGCTGTAACGTTCAATACCTGTTAGCTCAAATTCATCTCCGTAAAGTACTCGGATACTTTCGTGGTCAGCGTTAGTTACGAAAATCTTTGCTCCCCGATTCATCGCACGCAGCAGTGAATTTCGAAGACGAACTTGGTCGTCCCAAGAGAATAGGCTTTCATTGTATTTAACGAACCCATTAAATTTATGCCGTACGGTGTACGGTGGGTCAGCAAACACCACATCCCCTTCAATTGCTTGGTCAATTAGTGATTCAAAATCACCTGCTTGTATTTTTGCTGATTCAAGTAAATGGGAAATGGTTTCAAAATCATCAGTATCCAGCAATACGGTATTTTTGGTGCCAATAGGTACGTTGAATACACCACTAAGATTTACTCTGTATAGCCCATTCCAGCAAGTTCGGTTTAGATAGATAAACCGCGCAGCTCTATCAAGCGCATTCTTAGGAGTAGTGGAGCGAACTGTATAATAATAGTCTTTAGTATGTAGTTCTTGGTGCCGCTCCAACCTACTTTTAATACCTCGCCAGTTTTTCTGAATAGCCCTATAGGTGTCGACAAGCTCTGTATTGAGGTCACCTAATAGTGCACTTTTTGGCCTGAGAGTAAAGAATATTGCGCCACCACCTAAAAAAGGCTCGATATAACGTCCAACAGGCTGCCCGATTTTTTTTACCAGATCGGAGGCTAGCCAACGCTTTCCACCTGCCCACTTCAAAAACGGTATGACCTTTGTATCCGTAGCGGAAATAGGCGAAGAATGGGGCGCGTCAAACAAGATCAAGATCCAAAGATGGGGGCGTTAAGGCTAGTTGGAAGAAAGATGTGCAGATTATGCATCTCGTATGGAGGAGATAGCAATGAAGAGTCGAAGGCTTCTATGCGTTAGGCTAATTTGCACGATACAAAGCAGTTTCCTTTACGAAAGTCCGTTGTGCAGCTTCTATCAAAATTGCGACTGAAAGTTACTTCAGGTTGAGACGTTTACATATCTCAGTGGTCAGCGCCGACTGGTTCATGGCGTAGAAGTGCAGGCCGGGCGCGCCGCCCTTGAGCAGGCGTTCGCACAGTTCGGTCACGACGTCGAGGCCGAAGGCGCGGATGGAATCGCTGTCGTCGCCGTAGCTTTCGAACTTCTTGCGCATCCAGCGCGGCAGTTCGGCACCGCATGCGTCCGAGAAGCGCGCCAGCTTGGTGAAGCCGACGATGGGCATGATGCCGGGGACGATGGGAACATCGACGCCGAGCGCCCGGGCTTCGTCGACGAAGTGGAAATAGGCGTCGGCGTTGTAGAAATACTGGGTGATGGCCGAATTGGCGCCGGCCTTGACCTTGCGTGCGAAGGCGTCGAGGTCGTCCTTCGGGCTGCGCGCCTGCGGGTGCCATTCCGGGTAGGCGGCGACTTCGATGCTGAACCAGTCGCCGGTTTCGGCGCGGATGAATTCGACGAGTTCGTTGGCGTAGCGGAACTCGCCGGTTTCGGCCATGCCGGAGGGCAGGTCGCCGCGCAGGGCGACGGTGCGCTTGATGCCGGCTGCCTTGTATTCGTTGAGGATGTCGCGGATGTTGTCGCGCGTCGAGCCGATGCACGACAGGTGCGGTGCGGCGTCATGGCCTTCGGCGGCGATTTCCTTGACGACGGCGAAGGTGCGTTCGCGGGTCGAGCCGCCGGCCCCGAAGGTGACCGAGAAGAAGGCAGGATTGAGTTTCGCCAGCTCGGCACGGACGGCGCGCAGCTTGTCGACGCCTTCGGGCGTTTGCGGCGGGAAGAATTCGATGGAGATTTCTGTAGTCATTTTTTCAACCAGATGAAAAATTCGCGGTTGCCATCACCGCCGGTAATCGGGCTGTTCAGCCAGGCTTTCACGGTCAACCGGAAATTTTGGGCAAAATCGAAATATTTGCGCTCGACCTCGTGGTAGAGCGCGGGGTCGCGGACGATGCCGCCTTTGCCGATATTGTCCGGCCCGACCTCGAACTGCGGTTTGACGAGCAGCAGCAGGTCGCCGTCAGCCGCCAGCAGGGCGGGCAATTGGGGCAGGATCAGCGTCATCGAGATGAAGGACACATCGCCGACGATGAGGTCGAAGCCGCCTTCGGGCAAGGCGGTGCCCAGATCGGCCGGGGTCAGCGCCCGGCAGTTGATGCCCTCGATGGCGGTGACGCGCGGGTCGCCAGCCAGGCGGGGGTGCAACTGCCCGTGGCCGACATCGACGCCGACGACGTGGCGGGCTCCGGCCTGCAGCAGGCAATCGGTAAAGCCACCGGTGGATTGCCCGACATCGAGACAACGCTTGCTGGCGACGGCAAGGCCGGTTTCGGCCAGTGCGCCGGCCAGTTTGAGGCCGCCGCGCGAGACGAAACGGTCGTCGGGGTCGGCTTCGACGGTCAACGAGGTTTCTGGCGGCAAATCGAAAGCCGGTTTGGGAATCGTGCCGCCCGACCAGCGAACCCGGCCAGCCGCAATCAGGCGCTGCGCCGCCGTGCGTGACGCAGCGAGCCCGGATTCGACAAGCAGCTGGTCAGCGCGCGGCACTTACTTGCCCTTGACCGACGAAAACAGGCCACTGAGCAGCCACGAGATCACGCTGTACACAATCGAGCCGAGCAAAGCCGGCCAGAAGCCGCCGACGTTGAATCCGTCGACGAGATACCCCGCCAACTGGAACAGCACGGCGTTGATGACGAAGATGAACAACCCCAGCGTCAGTAGCGTCACCGGCAGGGTCAGCAAGATCAGCAATGGCCGCAGCACGGCATTGATCAGCCCGAGAACGAGGGCGACGATCAACGCCGTACCGAAGCTCGCCACGTGGATCGACGGCACGACGTAGGGCAGGGCCAGCAGTGCGAGCGCGTTGATGATCCAGGTGGCGAGCAGGCGCATGGCTTAGTAGCGGTAGTGCTCGGCCTTGTACGGACCTTCGATCGGCACGCCGATGTAGGCGGCCTGGTCCGGACGCAGCGTCGTCAGTTGCGCATTGAGCTTCTTCAGTTGCAGGCGGGCGACCTTCTCGTCGAGGTGCTTGGGTAGCGTGTAGACACCGACCGGGTATTCGGCCGTACGGGTGTACAGCTCGATCTGGGCGATGGTCTGGTTGGCGAACGAAGACGACATGACGTAGGACGGATGGCCCGTGCCGCAGCCGAGGTTAACCAGGCGGCCCTTGGCGAGCAGGATGATGCGCTTGCCGTCCGGGAAGATGACGTGGTCGACCTGCGGCTTGATCTCTTCCCACTGGTACTTCTCGATCGACGCGACGTCGATTTCGTTGTCGAAGTGGCCGATGTTGCAGACGATGGCCTGATCCTTCATGGCGGCCATGTGGTCGTGCGTGATGACGTGGAAATTGCCGGTCGTGGTGACGAAGATGTCGGCCTTGTCGGCGGCGTATTCCATGGTGACGACGCGGTAGCCTTCCATGGCGGCCTGCAGCGCGCAGATCGGATCGATTTCGGTGACCCAGACCTGGGCCGACAGGGCGCGCAGGGCCTGGGCGGAACCCTTGCCCACATCGCCGTAGCCGCAAACGACGGCAACCTTGCCGGCGATCATGACGTCGGTGGCGCGCTTGATGCCATCGACCAGCGATTCGCGGCAGCCGTAGAGGTTGTCGAACTTGGACTTGGTGACCGAGTCATTGACGTTGATGGCCGGGAACTTGAGGTCGCCGCGCTGGTGCATCTGGTACAGGCGATGGACGCCGGTCGTCGTTTCCTCGGTGACGCCCTTGATGGCGGCAAGGCGGACGGAATACCAGGTCGGATCGACGGCCAGCTTGGCCTTGATGGCGGCGAACAGGATGGTTTCTTCTTCCGAGCCCGGCTTGGCCAGCACGGAGATGTCCTTCTCGGCCTTGGCGCCGAGGTGCAGGAGCAGGGTGGCATCGCCGCCGTCGTCGAGGATCATGTTGGAGTAACCGCCATCAGCCCATTCGAAGATGCGGTGGGTGTAATCCCAGTAATCGACCAGCGTTTCGCCCTTGACGGCAAACACCGGGATGTTCTGCGCGGCGATGGCGGCGGCAGCGTGGTCCTGGGTCGAGAAAATGTTGCACGAGGCCCAGCGGACGTCGGCGCCGAGCGCGGTCAGCGTCTCGATCAGCACGGCGGTCTGGATGGTCATGTGCAGCGAACCGGTGATGCGCGCGCCCTTGAGCGGCTGGCTCTTGGCAAATTCCTCGCGGATGGCCATGAGGCCAGGCATTTCGGTTTCGGCAATGCGGATTTCCTTGCGACCCCAGTCGGCAAGGTTGATGTCAGCGATAACGCAGTCTTTGAATTCAGCCACAGTAAGCTCCTAAATAACTGTGACGGGGAGGGGAGTGACGGCTGTAAGCTCACCGGCGGCCCCCTGCGCCCGGCAGGGTTGATCAGTGAGCGCCGTTTTAAACCGAGCCTGGGAGAAATGATCCCCTGCAGCGCCCCTCGGTAGGTGGCGGATTATAAACCCTTTTCAGGGTTTGTCGCTGGCCCAGAAACGGTTGATGTCCTGAATGCCCCATTTCGCGGCATCCTCGCGCCCGGCAATCGTTTCCAGGCTGCGCGCGAGATCGATGACTTCGGGCTTGATGTAGGCCTGCGACTTGGTCGAGAAAAATACGCGGAGCTTGGGCTTGAGCAGCGTCTGTTCGTTCTGCTCGATCACTACCCCGAGTTTGCCCGAGGCCAGGCGGACCAGCGAACCAACGGGGTAAATGCCGATGCGCTTGACGAAGGCCTGAAAGATCACCGGGTCAAAATGGCCGCTCCACTCCGCCATGCTGCGAATGGCTTCGGCCGGATCCCACGCCGATTTGTAGGGGCGGTTCGAGGTGATCGCGTCGTAGACGTCGCACACGGCGCTCATCTTGGCGTAGAGCGAAATCTGATCGCCGGACAGCCCTTCGGGATAGCCCGAGCCGTCGATCTTTTCGTGATGGTGCAGGCAAATGTCCGTGACGACCTCGGTAAAGCCGCTTCCATCCAGCAAGATCTTGTAGCCTTCGGTGGTGTGCAGCTTGATTTCGGCAAACTCCTCGTTGGTCAGTTTGCCCGGCTTGTTGAGCATGTGTTGCGGCGATGTGGTCTTGCCCAGGTCGTGCAGCAATCCACCCATCCCGGCCTCGCGGGCCTGCTCGTCAGTCAGCCCGAGCTGGCGCGCCAGCGAGATCATCAGGCCGCACACCGAGATCGAATGCATGAAGGTGTAATCGTCGGCGGTCTTCAGGCGCGCCAGGCAAATCAGGGCAACTGGATTGCGCGCCAGCGAATTCAGAATCTCGTCGACCAGGGGGACCAGCGCGTCGATTTCGACGGTCTGGCCCATGCGGGCGTTCTCGAATACCGAGGCAATCATTTCCTTCGCCTTGGCGATGATGCGGGCCGCCTGGCGAAGCTCGTCGTTCAGCGCAACACGGCGGGTTGTCTCCGGTGCCTGGGCCGGAACTTCCTCGGCTGTCTGGAGGATCGTGCCGGGTTCGATATCGTCCGGATCGACATCGCGCCCCTTTGAAATATCGATCCAGACTTCGGCAATGGGGCTTTTCCGGATCAGTGTCAGATCATCCGGATCGTCCAGCAGGAATTTGGTTCGCCAGAAAGGATGATCCAGCCAGGCGCCACAGAACGCCTGAAGGTACATGCCCAAGCCAAGTTTTTCGACGGGAATTTTCTTCAGCATATGTCCGAATCATAGCAATGAAGCATGTTCATGTGCGAATGCCGAATGGATTGTCTGGGCTGGAAACATTCTTCGGTCGGCTGGGTGAAGATGCCTGCTCGACCGGGCTCGATCATTCCGCCGCCCAGAAGCGGTCGATGTCCTTGATGCCCCATTTGGCGGCATCTTCGCGTCCGGTGATTTTCTCGGCGCTTCTCGCCAGGTCGATGACTTCCGGCTTGATGTAGGCTTGGGACTTGGTCGAGAAGAAGACCTTGACCTTGGGCTTGAGCAGGGATTGCTCGCCTTGCTCGACGACGACACCCAGCTTGCCCGATGCCAGCTTGACCAGCGAACCGATGGGGTAAATGCCGAGGCTCTTGACGAAAGCCTGGAAAACAATTGGGTCGAAATGTCCCTGCCATTCCGCCATGCGCTTGATCGACTCGCCGGGATCCCAGCCTGCCTTGTAGGGACGATTGGAGGTAATGGCGTCGTACACATCGCAAACGGCCCCCATCTTGGCGAACAGGCTGATGGCGTCACCATTGAGCTTCTTCGGATAGCCGCTGCCATCCATTTTTTCGTGGTGGTGCAGGCAGATGTCCTTGGTGACGTCGCTGATACCCTTGCCTTCGAGCAGGAGCTTGTGACCTTCTTCCGGGTGGGTTTTGACCAGTGCAAATTCTTCGTCGGTCAGCTTGCCCGGCTTGTTCAGGATCTCCATGGGAATCATCGCCTTCCCAAGGTCGTGCAGCAGGCCACCCATGCCGGCCTCGCGGGTTTGCTGTTCATCCAGCCCAAGCTGTCTGGACAGTGCGATCATCAGTGCGCAGACCGCAACCGAATGCATGTAGGTGTAATCGTCGGCGACTTTCAGGCGTGCCAGGCTGATCAGCGCGCCGGGGTTGCGCAGAACGGAGTTGGATATTTCCTCGACCAGCGGTGCCGCAGCCTCGGCCTCAATGGCCTTGCCCATGCGCGCTTCCTGGAACATTGAAACGACGGCTTCCTTGCCTTTGGCGCAGATTTTGGCTGCGCGCTTGACCTCGTCGTTGAATGAAGTTTTCTCCTGAACGACCGGAGGGGGCTCGGGAATCTGTTCGGCAATAACGGCGGGTTCCGGACCCGGTTTTTCAACGTCAATGCCCTTGGAAATATCAATCCAGACTTCGGTGATCGTGCTCTCACGAATCAGGGCGATGTCGTTGGGGTCGGTCAGGACGAATTTCGTCCGCCAGAACGGATGATCCATCCATGCACCGCAAAATGCCTGAAGATGCATACCGAGGCAAAGTTGGTCGACGGAGATTCGTTTGAGCATATTTCGCAATTCTAGCGAAAAAAAAGGGAAGCCGTGGGGCTTCCCTTTGCCTTTGGTGTGACTTATTTCCTACAGGCCCGCATCCGACTTGAGCAGGTTGGCGCGGTCGGTGGCTTCCCAGGAGAACTCCGGCTCGTCGCGGCCAAAGTGACCGTAAGCCGCTGTCTTCTGGTAGATCGGGCGAAGCAGGTCAAGCATGTTGACGATGCCCTTCGGACGCAGGTCGAAGTGCTTCTTGATCAGCGCGGTCAGGGTTTCGTTGCTGACCTTGCCGGTGCCGAAGGTGTCGACCATGACCGAGGTCGGTTCGGCGACGCCGATGGCGTAGGAAACCTGGACCAGGCAGCGCGAGGCAAGGCCGGCGGCGACGATGTTCTTGGCGACATAGCGGCCGGCATAGGCGGCAGAACGGTCAACCTTGGAGGGGTCCTTGCCGGAGAAGGCGCCACCACCGTGTGGTGCAGCGCCGCCGTAGGTGTCGACGATGATCTTGCGGCCGGTCAGGCCGCAATCGCCCTGCGGGCCACCGACAACGAAGCGGCCGGTCGGGTTGACCAGGAACTTGATGTTGCCCTTGATCAGTTCCTTGGGCAGCACGGGCTTGATGATCTGTTCGATGGTGGCTTCGCGCAGGTCTTCGAGGCTGATGTCCGGCGAATGCTGGGTGGACAGGACGACGGTGTCGATGCAGTAGGGTTTGCCGTCGACATACTTGATGGTCACCTGCGATTTGGCATCCGGGCGCGCCCACGGCAGGCGGCCATCCTTGCGCAGCATGGCCTGGCGCTCGACCAGACGGTGCGAGAGGTAGATCGGCAGCGGCATGAGCGACGGCGTTTCGTCGCAGGCATAACCGAACATCAGGCCCTGGTCGCCGGCACCCTGGTTGAGGTTGTCGTCGTAAGCCTTGTCCACGCCCTGGGCGATGTCCGGGCTCTGCTTGTCGTAGGCGACGAGCACGGCGCAGCCCTTGTAGTCGATGCCGTATTCGGTGTTGTCGTAGCCGATACGCTTGATGGTGTCGCGGGCAACCTGGATGTAATCGACGTTGGCGTGGGTGGTGATTTCACCAGCCAGCACGACGAGGCCGGTATTGCACAGGGTTTCCGCAGCGACGCGGGAATGCTTGTCCTGAGCCAGGATGGCGTCGAGGATGGCGTCGGAAATCTGGTCGGCAACCTTGTCCGGATGGCCTTCGCCGACGGATTCGGAAGTGAAGAAATATTCGCTCATGTGATGCTCCAGTGGTCCTTTGTTCCGGCGCTACCTGCTTCGGACCACGAGCGGCGACGCTTTAGCAGAATTTATTAGTCGCCCCGCAAGTTGTCTGTTTAACTCGGCGAACGGATAATATTAAACTTTTCTCAGGGGGATTCAACCCCCGGGGCTTCATGGTTTTCATCTTTCGCTTTCTTTCACGCTTGCCGCTGCGCGCCCTGCATTTGTTCGGTGCGGTACTGGGCTTATTGACCTATGCCCTCTCGCCAACGTACCGGCGTCACTTGCGTGAAAACATTGCCCAGGCTGGGCTTCCTGCATCGTTGCGGGGCAAGGTCGCTGCCGAAACGGGGAAGCAGATGGTGGAGCTGGCCCGCATCTGGATGCGTCCGCTCGAAGAAGCGATTCCGCTGGTGACCGAGGTTATTGGTTGGGAGCATGTCGAGGCGGCGCAGCGGGAAGGGAAGGGCATCGTCTTCCTGACGCCGCATCTCGGCTGCTTTGAAATTACGGCGCAATATGTCTCCGCATATGGCGATATTACGGTTCTCTATCGGCCACCGAAGTTCGCGGTGGTTCAGGAACTGATTCTCAAAGGCCGCAAACGGGCGCATTTGCATCTGGCGCCGGCGGATCTGTCCGGTGTACGGGCCCTGATCAAGGCATTGAAGAAGGGGCAGATGGTAGGCATGTTGCCGGATCAGGCACCGAAAACCGGTGAAGGTGTGTGGCTGAAGTTTTTTGGTCGTTACGCCTACACGATGACGCTGGCGGCCAGACTGACCGAAACGGGTGCGGTTTCGCTCTTGACCTGGGCCGAGCGGCTGCCTGGCGGGAAGGGTTATCGGATGCGCTTTCAGCCGCCCAGCGTCCCGTTGGCGGGCTCTACCGTCGACCGGGCGCAACAGATCAATCTGGAAATCGAATCCTTGATACGCATGTGCCCCAGCCAATACTTGTGGGGCTACAACCGATACAAGCGCCCGGCCGGTGCCGAGCCGCCGCCGGTGGAGTGATGCGGGCAGTGAAGACGTTTGCAACATACCTGCTTGTCGGGTTTCTGTGGTGCCTCCATTGGCTGCCGTTGCCGGCGCTGAGGGCGCTCGGCTTTGGTTTGGGACGACTGCTCTACGCGTTGGGCCGTGAGCGTCGCAATGTGGCATTGACCAATCTGCGGCTGTGTCTTCCTGGGCTGAGTGATTCGGAGCGGGAAGATTTAGCTCGCCGCCATTTCGTCGCCTTCGCCCGTGCAGTGCTGGATCGGACACTGGGCTGGTGGGCGCCCAGGGCCAGGCTGGAGCGACTGATCCGTATTCGCGGGGTCGAGCATCTGACAGATCCGGAAGACCGGCCAGTAATATTGTTGTCGCCGCATTTCGTCGGGCTCGACGCGGGGGCGACACGAATGTCCATGTTTGTGCCGGGATGCAGCGTTTATTCGAAACAGAAGAATCCGGTGCTCAACAAACTTCTCTATGATGGACGGATGCGCTTTGCGAACGGGCTTTTGCTGTCGCGTCAGGATGGCATGCGCAAGATCGTCAAGGCCATGAAAGACGGCTACCGCTTCTACTATCTGCCGGATATGGATTTCGGTCCGAAGGAGTCGATTTTCGTCCCCTTTTTCGGGGTTCAGGCGGCGACTATTCCAGCGCTGTCGCGCTTGGTTCGCCTGACCGGCGCACGGGTCGTCGCCTGCATCACCCGTCAGTTACCCGATGGTTATGAGGTCGAGGTAATGCCGCCCTGGGATAATTTCCCGGGCGAAAGCGTCGAGGCGGATACGGAATTCATGAACCGATTTATCGAAAGCCAGGTGCTGCGGATGCCGGAGCAGTATTTCTGGTTGCACAAACGTTTTAAAACCCGGCCACCCGGAGAACAAAGGATTTACCCATGAACAGCCTGAACGTTGAAATCCGTCCCGTGACCCCCCCCGATGTGCCAGCGATCTCGGCGCTGGCCCGCGAAATCTGGCAGGCCACCTATCCCGGCATCATTACCCAGGAGCAGATCGACTTCATGCTCGAGCAACGCTACGGGCACGAACGTCTGTACGATGATCTCGAGGAATTGCACAAGTGGCTTGATCAAGCTTTTCTGGGCGATCGTCGCGTTGGCTTTGCTTTCAGTGAAATCTACAAAGGCGAATTCAAGCTCGACAAGTTGTACATCCATCCCGACGTACAGCGTCAGGGCGTTGGCGGCCAGTTGATTGCCCATGTGGCGGCGCGGGCCAAGAAAGAGGGCTATCCGTGCGTGATCCTGGCGGTCAACAAACGCAACGAGAAAGCCATCAATTCCTACAAAAAATACGGCTTCGTGGTGCGCGAAGCGATTGTGGATGACATCGGTCACGGCTACGTGATGGACGATTTCGTGATGGAGAAGAAGCTTTAAGATTTTGAGCCAACTCTCTGTCTCTGCTATGCTTTTTTAAATCACTTGGTGGGTCGGATCGTGAAACTCAAATTTTCGAAAATGCATGGCTTGGGCAACGACTTTGTGGTGCTCGATGGCATTCGCCAGACCCTGTCGCTGACCCCGGAGCAGTTGTGCTATCTGGCTGACCGGCATTTTGGCGTGGGCTGCGACCAGATTCTGCTGGTGGAAAAAGCCACGCAGCCCGGCATCGATTTCCGCTATCGGATATTCAATGCCGACGGCGGTGAGGTCGAGCAGTGCGGCAATGGTGCGCGCTGTTTCGTGCGCTTCGTGCATGAGCAAGGCCTGACCGACAAGCGCGAGATTCGTGTCGAGACCATGAAGGGCATCATCACGCCGCGTCTGGAAGGGGATGGCAACGTCACGGTCGACATGGGCGTCCCGCGTTTCCTGCCGGCGGAAATCCCGTTTCACGCGGACGACGACGTGATTGTGCATATGCTTGATGTGGCCGACGAAACCCTGGAAACCAGCGTGGTGTCGATGGGGAATCCGCATGCCGTGCAGGTTGTGGACAGCGTCGACACGGCGCCGGTCGACGAACATGGTCCTTTGATCGAAAAACACGAACGTTTCCCGCAGCGGGTCAACGCCGGTTTTATGCAGATTGTTGATCGGCATGCCATCAAGCTGCGCGTGTACGAGCGGGGTGCCGGTGAGACGATGGCCTGCGGCACAGGTGCCTGTGCAGCGGTTGTTGCCGGCATTCGGCGCGGTCTGCTGGATTCGCCGGTCCGTGTGACGACGCGTGGTGGCGAGCTGAATATCGCCTGGGGTGGCGCGGAGCGGAGTGTTCTGATGACTGGCCCGGCAGTGACTGTATTCTCTGGAGAAATCGAATTATGAGCGCCATGTTCCCCGATGAAATCGCGGACTACCTGAAAAACAATCCAGGTTTTTTCGAGCAGTATGCAGACCTGATGGCGCAGATTTTCGTGCCGCATCCGCATGGCGGTCGCACGGTGTCGCTGGCTGAGCGCCAGATGCTGACGCTGCGCGACAAGAACCGGGCGACTGAAAGCAAGCTGGCCGAGCTGATTTCCTTCGGCGAGGAAAACGACCAGATCAGCGAGAAGGTGCATCGCCTGTCCGTCGCCCTGATCGCGGCCGAAACATTCCAGGCTGTCATTCATCTCCTCAATTTTCACCTGCGTGACGATTTTTCGGTGCCGCATGTTGCCCTGCGTCTGTGGGACAAGCCGGCCGGCATCGATGATCTGCCTGAATTCGCGGCGGTCAGCGAGGAACTGCAGGTGTTTGCCGAAACGCTGGCGCGGCCGTTCTGCGGTTCGACCGCTGGTTTTGGCACGAACTCGTGGTTTGGCGACGCCGCGTCGCATATTCGCTCGCAGGCGCTGATCGCGCTGCGCAACGGCGGCGGCACGGTTGGGATGATCGCCCTGGGCAGTGAGGATGCGCAGCGCTTCTACGCCGACATGGGCACCCTTTATCTCGAACGCCTTGGCGAAATGGTGTCGGCAGCCCTGGCCCGGGTGACCAAGAGCGTCCTGTGACGCCCTCTGCTTCGGTCGATGCCTGGCTGGCCGAACTGTCGGATCAGCGTCGACTGTCGCAGCACACCGTCTCGAACTACCGGCGTGATTTAGCCAAATTGTTGGTCGCGGCAGGCGATACGCCGCTGGATGGACTGCTGGTCCATCACATTCGCCGCTTTGTCGCGCAGCTGCATGGTCAAGGTCTGACTGGTCGCTCGCTGGCTCGCACCCTGTCGGCCTGGCGCGGCTTTTTCGGCTGGCTGGGTGGGCGTGGCCAGATCAAGGCCAATCCCTGCGACGGAATCCGTCCGCCGAAATCGCCCCGATTGTTGCCCAAAGCCCTGTCCGTGGACGAAGCGGCCAGCCTTCTGGCGCCGCTCGAGGACGATGATCCGGTGCAGGGCGCGCGCGACCTCGCGATGTTCGAACTGTTTTATTCCTCCGGCCTGCGTCTGGCCGAGCTGGTCGCACCGCGCTCGACAGCGTTGCTCACGAGGGCGAAATCCGCGTATTCGGCAAGCGCAGCAAGTTGCGTGTGGTACCGGTCGGTAGCAAGGCGCGGGAAGCGCTTGCCGCTTGGGCGGGTGTCCGCTCGCAACTGGCGCTGGCCGACGAAAAAGCCCTGTTTGTCGGGCAGCGCGGACGACGCATCAGTCCGCGCATGGTCGAGGCGCGCCTGGCGCGCCGGGCGGTGTTGATGGGCTTGCCGGCCCACGTTCATCCGCACATGCTGCGCCATTCCTTCGCCTCGCACGTTTTGCAGTCGTCCGGCGATCTGCGCGCGGTGCAGGAGATGCTCGGTCATGCCAGCATCGCGTCGACCCAGGTCTATACGCACCTGGATTTTCAGCACCTGGCCAAGGTTTACGATGCCGCGCACCCGAGAGCGAAGGCAAAATAAGCTTGAAGTCTCACGGTCAACCGGGTTTGCTCCGCCACAACCGTAAAAATTGGCGAAAAATCAAGGCTTCGTTGACGATTCATCCACAGGGCGCTATTCTCTACGGTTTCGCAAATACGCTGGATTCAAGGAGTTATCATGGCCGCTACCATCAATCGTAACCGTCGTTCTTCGCTGGAGCGCCGCTGCGTTTCCAAGTCCACCAAGCGCCTGTTCAAGGGCATGAGCAAGACCATGTTCAAGGTCATGTACGGTGCTGAGTGCCATCAGCGCAACCGCAAGGCTCTGGGCGCTTAAGTTTTCGCCAGTATTCCGAGCCCCGGTTGCCGCAAGGTGACCGGGGCTTCTTCATTTTTGACTTCGGGAAAAACATGGCTCAGCTGATTCTGCTTCCGGGCAAGGAACGTTCGGCGTTCAAGCATCACCCCTGGTTGTTCGCCGGTTCGGTCGGCCGGCTCGAGGGCCGGGCGCGGCCAGGCGATACGGTCGAGGTGCTGGCCGACAACCTGCGTCCGCTCGGGCGCGCGGCCTACAGCCCGAAATCGCAGATTCGTGTGCGCTTCTGGACCTTCGATACCGAAGAGTCCATCGACGACGCCTTCTTCAAGCGCCGTATCGCGGCGGCGGTGGCGTTGCGCCAGGCGCTGCCGGAGCTGCGCGGGCAGCAGGGTTTGCGCCTGATCCATGCCGAATCCGACGGCCTGCCGGGCGTCATCGCCGACCAGTATGGCGACACTGTCGTCGTTCAGCTGACCTCGGCCGGGGCCGACAAGTGGCGGAATGCCATCGTCGCCGGGCTGGTCAAGGCGACCGGTTGCGCGCGTATTTACGAGCGTTCCGATTCCGACGTGCGCGGCCTCGAAGGGCTCGGGCCGACGACCGGCTGGCTGTACGGCGAGCCGCCGGCGACGCCGCTTTCCATCGACGAAAACGGCGTGCGCCTGGCGATCGACATCGCTGGTGGCCACAAGACCGGTTTCTATCTCGACCAGCGGGAAAATCGCGCCCTGCTCGGCCAGTTGTCGGCCGGCAAGGATGTGCTCAATTGTTTCTGCTACACCGGCGGATTTTCGCTGCAGGCGCTGGCGGGCGGCGCAGCGAGCGTACTGTCGATCGATTCGTCCGGACCGGCCCTGGCCCAGGCGGCGGCCAATCTGGCCCTGAATCCGCAATTGCCGGCAGAGCGGGCCGAATGGCTCGAGGCCGACGTCTTCCAGGCGTTGCGTGATTTCCGCAAGGCCGGGCGGCAGTTCGATCTGATCGTCCTCGATCCGCCCAAGTTCGCGCCCTCGGCGGCCCATGCCGAGCGGGCGGCCAAGGCTTACCGCGACATCAATATCCTTGGCTTCCGGCTGTTGCGGCCGGGCGGGTTGTTGATGACCTATTCGTGCTCGGGTGGCGTCGGTCTGGAAATGTTCCAGAAAATCGTCGCCGATTCGGCGCTCGATGCCGGACGCCATGCCCGCATCGTTCGTCGTTTGGCCGGCGCGGCGGACCATCCGGTGGCCTTGAACTTCTCCGAAGGTGAGTATCTCAAAGGCCTGCTGGTGCAGGCCGATTGAGTCGCTGTCACCGGAAGGTCATGCTGTCCTGATAAACTGATCGAATGCTGCGTCTGCGCCATCTGCTTCTCGTTATTGCCCTCGTCTTCGCCCAACTGGCGGCAGGCGTGCATGCGGTCGAGCATGCAGCGAGCAATGAGCAGGGCTTGCCGACGCATGCCTGTCAGCTCTGCCTGGCGGCGCACGATCTCGGTTCGGCGCTGCCGTCGCTGGCGGCATTGCCGCCGGTGGTCGCTGTCCAGTTTGTCCCGGCCTCGTTCACGGCCCATGGTCGCCGGACTTTCCCGGCGCCGGTCGCCACCCAGCAGGGCCCGCCCATTTTCTGAAATTGCCCGTTTTTTCCGGTTGACCGTGGGATCCCCGCGGTCGGCTGCTTGTTACGCAATTTCAGGAAATTCCCATGCAGAAATCCCTTGCCATGGTGGTCTTGCTGGCCGCCTCATGCGGCGTTAACGCCGCGTCCGATGGCGATCTGGCGGCGATTCGCGCCCAGATCGACGAGATGAAGAAGAGCTACGAGCAGCGCATCGCGGCGCTCGAGCAGAAGCTGGCCCAGGCCGAAAAACAGGCCGCGGCCGCGCCGGAAAAACCGGCTGTGCCCGACGTCGTTGCGCCGCCCGCAGCGCGCACGACCTCCGGTGCCAGCGGATTCAACCCGGAGGTCTCGCTGATTCTTCAGGGGCAGTACAAAAACATGAAGGACGTGGCCGCGCGCAGCATTTCCGGATTCGTTCCGGCCGGCGGCCACAATCATGCGGCCGGCACGATCGAGGGGATCAACAAGCGCGGTTTTTCGGTGGAGCACACCGAACTGGTGCTGGCCGCCAACATCGATCCCTATTGGCGTGGCCAGGCCATTTTGGCCGTGCTCGACGGTACCGCCGAAGTCGAGGAGGCGTGGTTCCAGTCGCTGGCCATCGGCCACGGCGTCGGCCTCAAGGGCGGGCGGATGCGCTCGGGCATCGGTTATCTGAACGAGCAGCATCCGCACATGTGGGATTTTGCCGATGCGCCGTTGATGTATCAGGCCATGTTCGGCGAGCACGCGAGCTATGCGCAGGATGGGCTGCAGTTCAAATGGCTGGCGCCGACGCCGGTGTTCCTGGAGTTCGGCGCCGAAGCCGGGCGTGGGGCGAATTTCCCGGGTACGGATCGCAACCGCAACGGGATTGGCGCCGGGGCCTTGTTCGTCCACCTCGGCGGCGATGTGGGTGCTTCCAACGAATGGCGGGCCGGCGTCTCGTACCTGAAGACGAAGGCCAGCGGGCGCCAGGCCCTGTTCGAGGATATCAACGGGGTTGAAGCGGCGGGCGCTTTCTCCGGCGATTCGACGACCTGGCTGGCCGACTTCGTCTGGAAATGGGCGCCAAACGGCAATCCGAAATACCAGAACTTCAAGTTCCAGACCGAGTACTTCCAGCGCCGCGAAAAGGGCGACCTGACCTGTTCGGACGACGAGGGCGTGGGCAATGCCTGCGATCCGCTGGCCGATGGGAGCAGTGTCACGAGTCGCTACCGGACGCGGCAGTCCGGCTGGTATGCCCAGGGCGTTTTCCAGTTTGCCCCGCAGTGGCGGGCCGGTTTGCGTTACGAGCAACTCGACAGCGGTACGCGCGATTTTGGCGCCAACGCGGCCAATCTGACCATCGACAGTCATCGGCCGAAGAAGGTCTCGGCCATGGTCGATTACAGCTGGAGCGAGTTCTCGCGTGTTCGTCTGCAGATTGCGCAGGACAAGTCGATGCTCGGCCTGACCGACAACCAGCTGACCCTGCAATACGTCATGAGCCTCGGCGCCCATGGCGCGCACAAGTTCTAGGAGCGGCCATGAGACATTTCATTTTTGGGCTTTTTTTCGGGTTGACCGTGGGATCGGCCCAGGCTGACCTCAACATCTTCGCCACCGTGCCGGAATGGGGTGCGCTGGCCCAGGAAATCGGCGGCAGCAAGGTCAAGGTCTACACGGCGACCAACGCCTTCCAGGACCCCCACCGCATCGAGGCCAAGCCATCTTTGCTGGCGCAGGCCCGGCGCGCCAACCTGCTCATCGCCGCCGGCGCCGATCTCGAAATCGGCTGGTTGCCCGTGGTGCTTCGCGATTCCGGCAACGCGACGATCCAGCCGGGGCGGCCGGGCTATTTCGAGGCGGCCGGCCTGGTCAACCGCCTCGACGTTCCGACCACCATCGACCGTGCCCACGGCGACGTTCATGCCGCCGGCAATCCGCACACCCATCTCGATCCGCGCAATGTCCTCAAGGTTGGCGAAGCCCTGACGGCGCGCCTGGTCGAACTGGATGCGGCCAATGCCGCGGCCTACCAGGCCGGCTACCAGACCTTCGCCGGCAAATGGCAAACGGCCATGGCACGCTGGCAGAAGGAGGCGGCGCCGCTCAAAGGCGTGCCGGTCCTCGTCCATCACGCCTCGTTCGTCTACCTGAACAACTGGCTGGGCATGAAGGAAGTTGGCTCGCTCGAACCCAAGCCGGGCATCGAGCCGAGTGGCAGCCATCTCAACGGCCTAGTGGCGCGCCAGCAAACGGCGCCGGCCAGGATGGTGTTGCGCGCGGCCTATCAGCAGGACGGTCCCAGCCAGTGGATCGCCGGCAAAACGGGCATTCCGGCCGTGCTCCTGCCATATACCGTCGGCGGAACGCCGGAGGCGAAAGATCTTGTCAGCCTCTTCGACGATACCCTGCAACGCCTCCTGAAAGCGCTGAAGTGAGCTTTCTGCTGCGTACCGACAGTCTGGTGGCGGGCTGGGAACAGCCCGCCACGCAGCCGCTCGACCTGGTTGTTGCCGCGGGTGAAATCGTCGGTCTGACCGGCCCCAACGGGGTCGGCAAAAGCACCTTGCTTGCCGCCATTGCCGGTCGGGCCAGGGTCTTCTCCGGACGCATCGAGCAAAAGCCGGGTCTGCGCCTGGCCTTGCAGAAGCAGGATGTGCCGCCCGTCGTCGGCATGCCGCTGTCCGGCCGCGAACTGCTGGCGCTGACCGGGGCGACGCCAAATGGCCTGCCGGCCTGGCTGGCCGACCGCCTCGATAGCCGGCTGGACCGGCTCTCCGGCGGCCAGCGCCACTACCTGACGCTGTGGGCCGTTCTGCAGGCGCCGGCCGATCTGGTTCTCCTCGACGAGCCGACCAACAACCTCGATGTCGCGGGCGTCGACCACCTCACCGAACACCTGCGCGACCGGGCAGCCGCCGGCGCCGGCATGGTCGTGGTCAGCCACGACAGCGCCTTCGTCGATGCCGTCTGCGACCGGGTCATCGCGCTGGAGGGCGTCCATGTCGGCTGATCTTTTCATCATTCCGTTTCTGACCGGACTGGCCTTTGCCGTCCTCTTGCCCGCGCTCGGCAGCTATTTGCGCCTGCGCGACGAATGGCTGGCGGCGCTGGCCTATTCGCATGTCGCGGCAGCCGGTGCCCTGATCGCCCTGCTGCTCGGCGTGCCGCCCGTGCTCGGCGGTCTGGCCACAGCCGCGCTGGCCGGGGCCAGCCGCCGGCTGTTTGCCCGGCGCCTGTCCGGTGGCGCCGCCGATGCCCTGCTGCTGCTTGCCGGCTGGGGCGGCGCCGTCCTGCTGGCGGCCAACGCGCCGATGGCGGAACGCCTCGGCCATGCGCTGTTCGACGGGCAGCTGTATTTTGCCGACAAGGATCAGCTCTGGCCCGTTGCCGTCGGCGTGGCGCTGGCCTTGCTCGTCCTGCGTGCGATCTCGTCCCGCCTGCTCCTTGCCCGCGTCTATCCCGACCTGTTCCGCCTGCGCGGTCTGCCGGCCTGGCCCACCCAGGTGGGCTTCGATCTGATGGCGGCGCTGTGCCTCGCGATGGCGACCATGACGCTGGGTGTCATGGGGGCTTTTGCGCTGGTCTTCATCCCGCCCTGGCTGGCCTTCCGGCGGGCCGCAAACTGGCGGGCCGGACTGCGCTGGGCGCTTGGAATCGGCGTGGCTGCCTACGTTGCAGCATTTGCCCTGGCGCTGGGGCTCGACCAGCCATTCGGCCCGGTTCTGGCGCTCCTGCTCGTGGTGACCGCCTTGCTCGTTGCGTGAAGTCCAAGGGCATGCTAAAACTACTCCCCCGCGTGCGGAGTAGACATGGTTTTTTCCTTTTTCAAGAAGCCTGACAAAAAAATGCCGGAAAGGCCGGCAGCCCGTCCACGTGCACCGGCCTCCGCGCCGGAGGTGAAAGCGCCGGAAGCACCGGCGGCGGAAAATGCCAGGCCGTTACCCGAGCAGCTGCCCGACCTCGAATTCACACCCGGCAAGCCGACCAAACCGCAAGCCGCCGCAAAGTCGGCTCAGGCCGCCACCGCAGCCGCACCGCTGGCGGTCGATTCCGATTTCAGCATCGACGATTTCGACAGCGACGACTTTACCGAGTCCAGCGTCATGGGGATCGACGTCAATGACGACGAAGACCCGTTGCAAGCCTGCGTCGAACAGGTCGTTGTGCTTTACGCCAACGGCCAGGATGCCGCTGCACGCTCGCTACTCGAAACCTTTGTCCGTTCGTATCATGGCCGGGAAGGGCGACGCTTCTGGCTCTTGCTATTCGATCTGCTGCAGGCCATCGGCGACCGCGCCGGCTTTGACAAGCTGTGCGCCGATTACGCCGAAGCCTGTGAAATGTCCCCGCCGACGTGGTCTCAAGCTTCGCCGGCCGGCAAGCAGGCATCGGCTGCCGTCGGCCCGCACAAGATATTCCTGCAAGGCGTGTTGACCACCGAAGGTGCGCTGCCGGTCATGGAGCTGGGCAAGCTGATCGACCAGAAAGCCCAGGTCACGGTCGATTGCACCAAACTGATCGGCTGCGACGACGAAGTGGCCGGGCAGTTGGCCGACATGCTGAGCACGGCCCGCAAAAAACGCCTGTCGGTGACCCTCGGTGGCGTCGATGTCTTCATCGATCGTCTGAACAACCGCATGGTGGCCGGCGATACCGCGCACGAACCGTCCTGGCGTCTGTTGCTCGAACTGCTGCAGCGTCATGGCACGCAGGAGGCCTTCGAAGAGCGCGCCGTCGACTACGCCGTTACCTTCGAGCTGTCTCCGCCGTCATGGGAAGTCAGGCAGGCGCCCGTGGTGCCCAAGGCGGCTGCGGTCAGCGCAGCGCCAGCGGTCGATGGTGCACATTATTTGTCCGGTGAGCTGAAAGGGTGTCGCTTTGACGACCTGGTGTCGTATATCGAAGCGGCCGAGCAGCCGATCATCGATTTTTCCGGCGTGCGCCGCCTTGATTTCGTGTCGGCCGGGCAACTCGTCAACCGCCTCGCGCCTTACAAGGCGGCCGGGCGCGAGATCGTCATTCGCAGCCCGAATCATCTGGTCGCCGAGCTGATGGCCGTGGTCGGCCTCAACAAGCAGGCGCGCATTCTCGTTCCCAAGTCTTAGTCAGGAAAAAACATGGAGCAATATCACGGCACGACGATCCTGTCGGTGCGCCGGGGCAATTCCGTCGCCATGGGCGGCGATGGCCAGGTCACGCTGGGCAATATCGTCATCAAAGCTACCGCGAAGAAAGTCCGCCGCCTCTATCAGGGCCGCATCCTGGCTGGCTTTGCCGGCGGCACGGCCGACGCCTTTACGCTGTTCGAGCGTTTCGAGGCCAAGCTGGAGAAGCATCAGGGCAACCTGCTGCGTTCGGCGGTCGAACTTGCCAAGGACTGGCGTTCCGACCGCGCCCTGCGCCGGCTGGAGGCCATGCTGTCGGTGGCCGACCGTGACGTATCGCTGATCATCACCGGCAATGGCGATGTGCTGGAGCCGGAGCAGGGCATTGTTGCCATCGGCTCGGGTGGTTCGTATGCCCAGAGCGCGGCGCGGGCGCTGCTCGAAAACACCGATCTGGCACCGCGCGAGATCGTCACCAAGTCGCTCGAAATCGCCGGCGACATCTGCATCTACACCAACCGGAATTTCACGCTCGAGGTGCTCGAATGACGACCATGACGCCGCAGGAAATCGTCTCGGAACTCGACAAGCACATCGTCGGGCAGAAGAACGCCAAGAAGGCCGTGGCCATCGCCTTGCGCAACCGCTGGCGGCGTTCGCAGGTGGCCGAGCCGCTGCGCCAGGAAATCACGCCGAAGAACATCCTGATGATCGGGCCGACGGGCGTCGGCAAGACCGAGATCGCCCGCCGTCTGGCTCGCCTGGCCAACGCGCCCTTCATCAAGATCGAGGCGACGAAATTTACGGAAGTCGGTTACGTCGGCCGCGACGTCGAAACGATCATCCGCGATCTGGTCGAGATGGCCATCAAGTCGCACCGCGAACGCGCCATGAAGTCGATGCGTGCCCGGGCCGAGGATGCCGCCGAGGAGCGTGTTCTCGATGTGCTGTTGCCGCCGGCGCGCAGCCCCGGCTTTTTTGCCGAGAATTCGGAGTCGTCTGCGACCGATAGCGCGACGCGCCAGAAGTTCCGCAAGAAGCTGCGCGAGGGCGAACTTGACGACAAGGAAATCGACATCGAAGTCGCCGCGCCGGGCATGCAGGCCGAAATCTTCGCGCCGCCGGGCATGGAGGAGCTGACCCAGCAGATTCAGGGCATGTTCCAGAACATGGGCGGGGGCAAGAAGAAGTCGCGCAAGCTGAAAATTCCCGAGGCGCTCAAGCTGCTGACCGACGAGGAAGCAGCCAAGCTGGTCAATGACGAGGACGTGAAGCTGGAGGCGGTCAAGGCCGTCGAGCAGAACGGCATCGTTTTCCTCGACGAGCTCGACAAGATCGCCAGCCGCTCGGAAATGCAGGGCGCCGATGTCTCGCGCCAGGGAGTCCAGCGGGATCTGCTGCCGCTGGTCGAGGGCACGACGGTGTCGACCAAGTACGGCATGATCAAGACCGACCACATCCTGTTCATTGCCTCCGGTGCCTTCCATCTGTCCAAGCCGTCCGACCTGATTCCGGAACTGCAGGGCCGTTTTCCGATCCGCGTCGAACTCGATTCGCTGTCGGTGGCCGACTTCGAGTGCATTCTGACCCAGACCGATGCCTGTCTGACCAAGCAGTACCAGGCCTTGCTCGAAACCGAGGGCGTGGCGTTGAATTTCGCCGAGGACGGCATCCGGCGCATGGCGGAAATCGCTTTCCAGGTGAATGAGCGGACCGAAAATATCGGCGCCCGCCGTCTGCATACGGTCATGGAAAAACTGCTCGAAGAGGTGTCCTTCGACGCCGGCAAGGCCGGTCTGGAAACTGTCCAGGTCGATGCCGCCTACGTGAACGAGAAACTCGGTGAAGTCGCTGCCGACGAGGATCTCTCGCGCTACGTGCTGTAATCGCGCCGCTGCCCGGCTGGCGGACTCAGGGGAATTCCCGATTGTCCGCCGGCCGCGGCCTGGCAAAATGCCTGCCATTCCGTCGTTTTCAACCAGGGGTTCCGTGTGGACGAGCAAAGCCTGAGTTTCCGTCTGCTGGTCATTCTGTTCCCCATCTTCGGGATCGTCGCGGCCGGCTTTTTCTATGCCCGCAAGCACAAGCCGGAAATGGCGGTGGCCAACCGTCTGAACATGGATATTTTCATCCCGGCGCTGGTCTTTGCCGCGATGGCGGGCAAGTCCTTCGACCTTGCCGCCTACGCACCCTTGGCGCTCGGCGGTTTTCTCGTCCTGGCCACCTGCGGTCTGCTCGCCTGGCCGATCTCCCGGCTATTCGGCATTCAGCCGAAAACGCTGGTGCCGCCGATGTTGTTCAACAACTCCGGCAACATCGGCCTGCCCCTCGCCGTGCTGGCCTGGGGCGAAAGTGCATTGCCGGCGGCGGTCATCCTGTTCATGGTCGAAAACACGCTGCATTTCTCCTTCGGCGCCCGCCTGCTCGACCCGACGACGCGCATCCTGACGCTATGGCGCATCCCGGTCGTTGCAGCGGCTATTGCCGGGCTGACCGTGGCGCTCGTCAAGATTCCGATCTGGACGCCGCTGGTGGTCGCCATCAAGATGCTCGGCGACGTGTCGGTGCCGCTGCTCCTGTTCTCGCTCGGCGTGCGCATGACCGATGTGTCGTTCAGTGAATGGAAGGTCGCGGTTGGTAGCGCCGTGCTGCGGCCGATTGCCGGCATGCTCATCGCCGCTGCCGTGATCCAGTTGCTGGGCCTGCAGGGGCGGGATGCGGCGATGCTGTTCGTTTTTGGCGCCCTGCCGCCCGCCGTGCTCAATTTCCTGTTCGCCGAACGCTACAAACAGGAGCCCCAACGCGTCGCGTCCATCGTGCTGATCGGCAACCTGGCCGCGCTGCTCTTCCTGCCGCTGGCGCTGGCCTACGTGCTTTGATCTGATGCTGTCCTGCCCCGCCGAAAACGGCGCAACAGGATTTCAATTTTGGGCTTTTTTTCCGGTTGACCGTCAAATTGCCGATTCAACGGCCAAATCGGTCCATCTGGCGCCGGTCGCGCTTGGTTGGCCGACCATGGATGTCGGCGGCCGGGTCTTGAACGAATTGCCGTCTCTCCCGTGCCGCTTCGCGGGCAGCGATGCTCTCCGGCGTTTCCTCGTAGAGGAGCCGGGCTTCCGGTGCCGGGCCACGCTTGTCGGAGAGCGCCTTGACGCTCACTTCCCAGCGCGTTTCGCCGTTGGCGATGTCGAGCCGGTCACCGACCTTGATCTCGCGCGCCGGCTTGGTCGCCGTTCCATTGACCTTGACCTTGCCGCCGCTGACGGCGTCGCTGGCCAGGGAGCGCGTCTTGAAAAAACGCGCTGCCCACAACCATTTGTCGACGCGCAGGCTCATTGGTGGTCTGCTTCGTAATTGGCGAAACAAAATGAAAGCGCCGGATTTGTGTTCCTGGCTAGGCGCGAGCCGCAGCGATAGCCGTAGCTATCGCGAGGATGAGCAACAACGCCGGGGACGCAAGGACCAGCTTTCATGTTTCGATAATTGCGAAACAGGCCACTAAGGGAGGATGGACTCGCCTGAGTAAAGCTGTTCGACCGTTTCGCGCTGGCGGATGACATGGACCTTGTCGCCATCGACCATGACTTCGACGGCGCGCGGCCGGGTGTTGTAGTTCGAGGCCATGGCCATGCCATAGGCGCCGGCCGACATCACGGCCAGCAGGTCGCCGGCCTCGACGGTCAGCGGACGCGCCTGGCCGAGGAAATCGCCGGTTTCGCAGACCGGGCCGACGACGTCGTATTCGGTGGCAGCGCCGGCGCGCGGCACGACGGGCAGGATGTCATGCCAGGCTTCATAGAGCGCCGGGCGCATGAGGTCGTTCATGGCGGCGTCGATGATGGCGAAGTTCTTGGCCTCGCCCTGCTTGAGGTATTCGATGCGCGTGAGCAGCAGCCCGGCATTGCCGACCAGCCGGCGACCCGGTTCGAGGACGACCTGCAGGCCACGGCCGGCCAGCTTGTCGAGCAGCGGTGTCAGGTAGGCGTCCACGGTCGGCTGCACCTGCTCGGCGTTGTACTTGATGCCCAGGCCGCCGCCGAGGTCGAGGTGACGAATGTGGATGCCTTCGGCCGCCAGTTGGTCGACGAGGGCCAGGATGCGGTCGAGCGCTTCGACGAAGGGCGACGGGTCGAGCAATTGCGAGCCGATATGGCAGTCAACGCCGGCGACTTCGATGTGGGGCAGGGCGGCCGCGCGGCGGTAAAGTGCCAGCGCGTCGTCGTAGGCCACGCCGAACTTGGCGCCCTTGAGGCCGGTGGAAATGTAGGGATGCGTCTTCGGATCGACGTTCGGATTGACGCGCAGGCTGATCGGCGCCGTCTTGCCACACTGGCCGGCCACTTCGTTGAGGCGCTCCAGTTCGGGAATCGATTCGATGTTGAAACAGAAAATGCCGGCGTCGAGCGCCAGCTTCATCTCGGCTGCCGTCTTGCCGACGCCCGAGAAAACGACCTTCTTCGGGTCGGCGCCAGCGGCCAGCACGCGCTGCAGTTCGCCACCGGAAACGATGTCGAAGCCGGCACCGAGGCGGGCGAAGACATTCAGGATGGCGAGGTTGGAGTTGGCCTTGGCGGCGAAGCAAACCAGCGCGCCCTTGCCGGCCGGGTGCGCACCCAGGACGTCATGGAATTCGCGCAGCGAGGCTTCCAGCGCAGCGCGGGAATAAACATAGGCGGGCGTGCCAAATTGATCAGCAATCGTCGGCAGGGCGACGGATTCGACGTGCAGGACGCCGTTCTTCAGGGCAAATTGGGTCATTGGGCGTTGGGGCTAGAGGTCGTGCTAACATCCTTGGCGGCTGCCTTGCCGCTGCCCAGCAGCGGTTCCGGCGCCGGGCCGGGCGGCCGTTCAAGCTGGCCTTTCATGCCACAGGCAGCAAGGCTCAGGATAATCAGCAAGGCGGCGATTCTGGACATGTTCGGGGCGCAGTCAGCGAAGAGCAGGATGGTAGCACACGATGGATGACAAGGAATTCAATAGCCTGGCCGACGCAGCGCTGGCCAGGATCGACGCCGCGCTGGAGGCCAGCGGGGCCGATGTCGACTGCCAGCTGGCGGCCGGCGGTGTCCTCGAAATCGAGTTCGAGGACGGTAGCAAGATCATCGTCAATCGCCACGGCGTGGCCCGTGAAATCTGGGTCGCCGCACGTGCAGGCGGCTTTCATTTCCGTTGGGATGGCGCAGCCTGGCGCGACACGCGCGATGAGCGCGAACTCATGGAAAAATTGTCGATGCTCGCCAGCCAGCAGGCCGGCGAAAGCATCGTGCTGCGCTGATCAGTCGGCGGGCGGCGCGCTCAGGTCCGGCTTCGGCAAGGGCGCGGTTTCCTGGGCCTCTTCCTCGGCCGGTTTTTCCTTGGCCGCGTTCTCGGCATAGATGTAGCTGCGTTCCTTGCCCTCGCCAATGGCGACCAATCCCTCGGGCGCCTGCGGCAGGAGCATCGGAACATCCTTGAGCGCCCGGTTCATGTAGCCAATCCAGATCGGCAGTGCGGCGGCGCCGCCCGTTTCCTTGTCGCCGAGCTTTCTGGGTTGATCGAAGCCGATCCAGGCGCAGCCGCTGACCGTCATCTGGTAGCCGCAGAACCAGGCGTCAACGTACTCATTGGTGGTGCCCGTCTTGCCGGCCAGATCGTGACGCTTGAGGATGGCCGAGGCCTTGGCGGCGGTGCCGTAGATCGTGACATCGCGCAGCATGGCATCCATCATGAAGGCATTGCGCGGGTCGATGACACGGGCGGCTTCGTTGCCAGCCTCGGTCGCAGCCGAAACGGCCAGGAGCTGATTGGCGCCGTCGCGAATCTCGCGAACGACAAACGGATTGATCAGGAACCCGCCGTTGGCGAAGACCGAATACGCCGTGACCATCTGCCAGGGCGTGACCGATCCGGCGCCTAGCGCCATGGTCAGGTAAGGCGGATGTTTGGCGGCGTCAAAGCCGAATCGGGCTGCGTAGTCTTGCGCGTAATGCGTGCCGATCGTCTGCAGGATGCGGATCGATACCATGTTCTTCGACTTGGCCAGCGCGGTGCGCATGCGCATCGGGCCTTCGTACCTGCCGTCGTAATTGTGCGGCTCCCAGGCGGCTGCGCCGGTCTGGCTGGCCGGGATGACGATGGGTTCGTCCGCAATGATGCTGTTGGGACCGAAGCCCTTTTCCAGCGACGCGGAATAGATGAATGGCTTGAAGCTGGAACCGGGTTGTCGCCAGGCCTGCGTGACATGGTTGAATTTGTTGCGATTGAAATCGAAGCCACCGACCAGCGCCCGAATCGAACCGTCTTTCGGATCAACGGCGACAAAGGCAGATTCGACTTCCGGAAGCTGACTGATCTGCCAGGCGCCCTTGTCGTCCTTCTGCAGGCGAACAATCGCACTGCGCCGGAGTCGCTTGTTGGGCGGTGCCTTGTCATCGAGCATCTTGGCGGCAAATTTCATGGCGTCGCCGGTCAGGGTGAGCGTCTCTCCCCCTTTGCGATAGACCTTGATCTGTTTCGTGTCTGCCGCCAGAACCAGTGCCGGAATCAGGTCGCCGGCATCGGGGATGTCCTGCAGCGCTTCATCAATTGCTTCGTCCTGATCCGACTTGATGTCCTTCATGTCGAGATAGGACTCGGCGCCCCGGTAGCCATGTCGCCGGTCATAGTCCATGACCCCCTTGCGTAGACTGATGTAGGCAGCTTCCTGTTCGGCCTTGATCAGGGTCGTGTAAATTTTCATGCCCCGCGAGTACACGTCTTCCGGAAAACGTTCGGCCGCAATCTGACGCGCCATCTCGGCCACGTATTCGGCATGCACGGCATATTCGGCCAGTTCGCGTTTGACCACCAGCGGTTCCTTCACGGCGGCTTCATACTGAGCATCCGTGATGTGGCCCAACTCGCGCATGCGACGCAGGACATAGTGCTGGCGCAGGCGGGCGCGATTGGGATTGACGATCGGGTTGTAGGCCGAGGGCGCCTTGGGCAGGCCGGCCAGCATAGCTGCTTCGGCAATCGAAATATCTTTGAGGGGCTTGCCGAAATAAATCTGGGCCGCCGCTGCAAAGCCATAGGCGCGTTGCCCCAGGAAAATCTGGTTGATGTACAGCTCGAAAATTTGATCCTTGCTGAGGTTGCTTTCAATCTTGAACGAAAGCAAAGCCTCGTAAAGCTTGCGCGTATAGGTCTTTTCGCCAGTCAGAAAGAAATTGCGGGCAACCTGCTGGGTAATGGTCGAGGCACCCTGTCGTTTTCCACCACCCACAAGGTTCGCACCAATGGCGCGCAACACCCCGGTGTAATCGATGCCGCCATGCTGGTAGAAGCGGTCGTCCTCGGCCGCCAGAATGGCGTGCTTCATGACCGCTGGTACATCCGCTATCGCCACGACGGCTCGGCGCTCCTCGCCAAATTCGCCAATCAAAAATCCGTCGGCCGTATAGACGCGCAGCGGAATCTTCGGGCGATAGTCAGTCAGCACCTCAAGTGAAGGCAGGTTCGGGTAGGTCAGGACCAGAACGATCAGCGCCATCGCTATGCCGATGGCAATAATCCCAACTAAAAATATGACAGGGTAAAATATGAGGCGGAGCGCCAGGGGGAATGAACGCACGGTGGTCTGAACGGCAAAATAGGAGTTGCGCGGATTATACGCCGGGCCAAATCTATGCCGTGAAATTGCTTTACATGACTAGATGTTATTGTTAGCATCTGAAGTGAATTATTGGTTATTTTGCTAACTTCGCATTCCGTAAGGACTTTTTGGGGGTCTGGTGGGCTTTGATATCTCAGCGTTGTTAAATCCCAAGGCGCGTTCATTATTCGGTTTGGACATCAGTTCGTCCGCCGTCAAAATGGTTGAACTGACCGCCAACGGGAAAGACGGCTATCGCGTTGAGCGCTACACCATCGAGGTGTTGCCGAAGGACGCGGTTTCCGATGGCAATATCGCGAATCTGGATGGCGTGGTCGATTGCGTCAAGCGAGCCTGGAAGCGAATGGGTACCTCTACCCGAAATGTCGCCATGGCCTTGCCTGGTTCCGCCGTGATTACGAAAAAAATCATCGTGCCGGCCGGGCTTCGCGATGACGAGCTCGAGGGGCAGGTCGAGACCGAGGCAAATCAATATATCCCGTTTGCGATCGATGAAGTCAATCTGGATTACCAGGTCATTGGTCCTGCTCCGGCCGTGCCGGATGAACTTGAGGTCCTGATTGCAGCCTCCAAAAAAGAGCGGGTTGAAGACCGCGTCGCTGTTGCAGATGCCGCGGGTCTGAAAGCGATTGTGGTTGATGTCGAGTCCTTCGCTGCGCTGGCCGCTTTTGAATTGATCGAGCGTCAGTTGCCTGAGTCAGGGAAAAATCAGGTGGTTGCGCTGGTGGATGCTGGTGCAAACGTAATGAACCTGACCGTGTTGCGAAATGGCCAGCAGGTCTATGCTCGCGAACAGGCATTCGGCGGTGGTCTCCTGACCCAGGATATTGCCCGCCACTACGGAATGAACTACGAAGATGCCGAAGCCGCAAAGCGTGCCGGAAACTTACCCGAAGGCTACGAAATCGAGCTTCTGAATCCATTCATGGAAAATCTGGCGCTTGAAGTATCCAGAGCGCTCCAGTTCTTCTTCACTTCGACACAGTTCAATCAGGTCGATCATATTGTTCTGGCTGGTGGCTGTGCAGTTATTCCGGGTATTGACGAAGTCGTGGCTACCCGGACGCAGGTCAACACCCTGATCGCCAATCCCTTCGCCAACATGGTCCTTTCTGACCGTGTTCGGGCAAAAAGCCTGCTTGCAGATGCCTCGTCGCTGATGGTGGCCTGCGGCTTGGCATTGCGGAGGTTCGATCCATCATGATTCGCATCAACCTCCTCCCTCATCGCGAAGAGGCAAAAAAAGCCCGACGCGAACAATTTTATGTATTGGCTGGTCTGGTTTCGGTGCTTGGAGCGCTGATTGTGTTTGCAGTCTACACATTGATTGGTGGCGCAATTAGTAACCAGGACAGCTCTAACAATTTCCTCAAGGGCGAAATAGCCGTTCTGGATAAGCAACTTGACCAGATCAAGCGACTCAAGGAGCAGACCCAGGCCTTGCTGGCACGCAAGCAGGTCATCGAAAACCTGCAGCGGGATCGAGGCGAAACGGTTTACCTCTTGAGCGAACTGGTCACGCAAGTTCCCGAAGGCATTTATCTCAAATCCTTGAAACAGGATGGATTGAAGGTAAATGTGACTGGGCATGCGCAGTCAAACGCCCGGATCTCTGCATTGATGCGGAATCTCGAGGCATCGCCTTGGTTGGAAAATCCGCAGTTGATTGAGAGTAAGGCTGTTGTGGTCAATGGACGCCGGATAAATGAGTTTGGCATGACATTTGTTCTCACTCGGGTGAAGCCTGATGAAGGGCAGGTGAAAAAATGAACGCCAAGAGTATTTCGTTTCCCAAAATTGATTTTCAGTCAATAGCGGATGATTTTCGGCTTTTGAATCCGAATGATCCGGGTGCTTGGCCATTAATCCCCAAAATTACGGTTCTAATAGCCTTGTTTGCTGCAATATTGCTGGCTGGCTGGTGGTTTGTATGGAGCGATCAACTGACTGAACTCGAGACAAAACAGCGAGAAGAGGAAACGCTCAAGCAACAGTACCTTGATAAGAAGCGCCAAGCAGTAAATCTTGATCTTTACATCCAGCAATTGGCTGAAATTGACCGTTCGTTTGGTGCCTTGCTAAAGCAATTGCCTGATAAATCAGAGATTGAGGCGTTGTTAATAGAGGTTAATCAGGCTGGACTTGGGAGAGGCTTGCAGTTCGAATTGTTCAAACCAGGCCAGGAACAAATCAAGGACTTCTACGCTGAGTTGCCGATCACCGTGAAAATCAACGGGAATTATCACGATTTTGGTGCGTTTGCGGCCGATATCGCCAAATTGCCTAGAATAGTGACCTTGAACAATATTTCGATCTCTCCGGTAAAGGATGGCGGTCAGCTATCGCTAGATGCAACAACGAAGACTTTCCGCTACCTAGATGAAGAAGAGATAGCGAGGCAGAAAAAAGCCGAGCAGGAAAAGAAGGCACAAGGAGCGAAGAAGTGAATCGACTACTGCTCATCGCCCTGTGTGGTTGCCTCGGTGCCTGTGCCGGAGGAGACCACGACGACCTAAAACAATGGATGGTGGAAAACACTAAGGACATGCGAGGGAGCATACCTAAGTTGCCCGAAGTTAAGCCATATGAGCCTGTCCCTTACGAGGCGGAGGGCCTCTTGGATCCGTTCAAGCCAAACAAAATCGAACCTGAGTCTAAATATAAACAGGTTGCAGGGAAAGGCGGAGCGTTTCAGCCTGACTTCGAGGCTAGGGAGGTGCGTAATAGCCTTCTGGAGAAATATCCTATCGAATCTTTAAAAATGATTGGATATATGAATGTTAACAAGCGCCCAATGGCTGTTATTCAAGTGGAAGACAAGGTCAAACAAATCAAGGTGGGTGATTATATTGGCCTTGACTTCGGTATGGTTACGCAGATTTCAGATACAGAGGTTCAACTGCGTGAGTTGATTCAAGATTCTGCAGGTGACTGGACTGAGCGCAAGAGCTCGCTTTACTTGCAGAGCAAGGAGGGAAGCAAGAAATGAAATTGATCACCTATGCGATGGCCGTCGCCTCGACCTGCCTTGCGTTAGCATCCCAAGTAAAAGCGGAGGCTCCGCCGACCAATGTAATTGAGTCAGTGAATGTGGCTCAGCAAGGAAATGATGTCGCCCTCAGAATTGATTTGAAAGAGCCCCTCTCGTCGCCACCACCTGGCTTTAGCGTTGCAAATCCTGCAAAAATCGCCTTGGATTTTCAGTCCACTGCAAATGGATTGGGGAAAACCAGCCAAGTTTTCAATCAAGGTGATTTAAAAGGAATGAATGTTGTTCAAGTTGGTGATCGAACCCGCGTTGTGCTGAATCTTGTTAAGAATATGAACTACAAGACTCGCATTGACGGGAAATCACTCTATGTGACCTTGTCACCAGTCGAGAGACTGGCGGATTCCGCGGCTCAGCGAGCAACTAGATTCGCTGAAGAGAGTTTGGTTGGAGCCAAGCATACAGTTAACGACGTCATGTTCCGAAGAGGAAAAGATGGAGAAGGTAGGATCGTTGTAGACCTTAGCGACGCAGGAACAGGAATTGATATTAGGCAGCAAGGCCCAAATCTGATCGTTGACTTTGTGAAAACAACTGCACCAGAGCGCCTGCGGCGGAAGCTTGATGTAAATGACTTTGCCACGCCGGTAAGTACGGTTGAAACCAAGGCATTTGGCGACAATGTGCGCATGATAATCTCGCCAAAGGGGGTTTGGGAGCACAACGCCTATCAAAGCGACAACCAGTTCATAGTCGAAGTTAAACAAATCGTAGAAGATCCGAACAAGTTGGTCCAAGGATCAAAGATCGGTTACCAAGGGCCTCGTGTCAGCATCAATTACCAGAACGGTGATGTACGTGCACTTTTGCGCTTAATGGCAGAAGAGCTCAATCTCAATGCGGTTATCAGTGAGACGGTTACAGGAACAACCACCCTTGTCTTAAAGGATGTCCCTGCAGATCAGGTGATCGATATCATTTTCCAGCAAAAAGGTTTGGATATGCGCAAGAAGGGCAACATCATCATGATTGCTCCCCGCGATGAAATATCCACTCGAGAAAAGCTTGATTTTGAGTCGAAACAGCAGATAAGCGAGTTGGAGCCGATTAAGCTTGAACAGTTTCAGTTGAATTACCAGAAGGCCATTGATGTTGCCCGCTTGTTGGCGGGAGTGGTGACGGGCGGCGGTGGTGGCCAAGGATCTGCACAGCGAATTCTAAGCAAGCGAGGTAGTGCAGTTGCAGATGCTCAATCGAATATTGTTTTTGTAAATGATATTCCATCTAAGCTAGACGAGATTCGTACGTTTATCAGGGCTATAGATGTAGGTGCTCGTCAGGTCTTAATTGAAGCTCGTGTAGTTGAGGCAACGGATAGTTTCAATCGGGCGATTGGTGCTAAATTGGGTCTGATAAATTCGCAACAAGCATCGATTACTAATGGGCCTGGTAATATCTTTGGAAGCGGAAATACTGCGGGTTTTGTCGGTGGAAGTTACGCTCCTGCAACAGGAACTACCACCATCACTGATGGCGTAGCTAAAACAACCGTTACGCCTGCGGTGCTCACGCAAACTCCGATGTTGGGTGTAAATTTGCCTTCGTTTGCTTCTACTGGCGGGACGATGGCATTTTCACTTTTTAATTCTGCATTAACTAGAATTTTAAATGTTGAGATAGCCGCATTAGAGTCAGATGGTCTTGGCAAAGTAATTTCTAGTCCGCGTGTAATAACAGCAAACAACGTTAAAGCCAAAATTGAAGATGGAACAGAGGTTCCCTACGTGGTATGTACTGACAGTGCGACGGGGAGGACTTGTACCGTTAGTTTTAAGCCGGCTAAGTTGTCATTGGAGGCAACACCGCAAATTACACCTGAGGGGACAGTTCGGATGGCCCTTCTGGTAAAGAAAGAGGAGCCTGACTGGACGAGGGCTATTGCAGGAAACCCACCGATCAAGAGTTCTATTGTCGAAACGAATGTCGTAGTTGAAAACGGCGGGACTGTGGTTATTGGCGGTGTGTTTATTACCGATAGCCAGGATATTATCGAGAAGGTTCCACTGCTCGGTGATATTCCATTTCTTGGCTGGTTATTCAAATATAAGAACGACACCGGGAAACGTCGCGAGTTGCTGGTCTTTATCACGCCGCGCGTAATATCCGACAAGATGCGTTTTGATTGATCGGTGCTCTCTGAGTTTTCAAAAAAGGCCGGCATTGCCGGCCTTTTTTTGTGTCTAACAAGTAGTCAGCTAAAATTCGCCCGTGGAAAATTATCGTAACCTCTATCTCGTCGGTCTTATGGGAGCGGGCAAGACAACTGTTGGTCGGCAGTTGGGGAAGCGCTTGTCGCGTTCTTTTTTTGATTCAGACCATGAGATAGTGGAGCGTACTGGTGTGCCCATCCCAACAATTTTCGAGATTGAGGGCGAAGATGGGTTTCGGCGTCGGGAGGCTCAGACCATTCGCGAGCTGACGGCGATGAGCAACATTGTGATGGCGACGGGTGGTGGGGTTGTTCTGTTACCTGAAAATCGGCAGCGCTTACGGGAGACCGGATGGGTTGTATATCTCAACGTTCCGCCATTGCTACTCTACGAACGTACCCGACATGATCGCAATCGACCTTTGCTGCACGTGCCTGATCCTTTGGCCAAGTTAGAGGAGTTGCACGCGATTCGTGACCCGCTTTATCGCGAAACTGCTCACATCGTTGTTGATGGTGGGCATTTGGTCGCCTCGGGCATCGTTTTGCATCTTCTCAAGGAATTCAACCAGCAATGTCAGACTCCATAGAACAACTGAGCGTAGCGCTAGGTGATCGCTCATATCCCATATACATTGGATCCGAGTTGCTGGGACGGTCAGAATTAATCGGGCCATTCATCAAGCAGAAGAAGGCGTTGGTGGTTACCAATACCACTGTCGCGCCTCTATATCTCGCAAGCCTTGAGGCAGCCCTGATTCAGGCTGGGATTGAGCCTATATCGGTAGTGTTGCCGGATGGTGAGCAGTTCAAGAACTGGGAAACGCTCAATTTAATCTTTGATGCCCTTCTTGGCGCTCGCTGTGAGCGTGGCACGACGCTGATAGCGCTGGGCGGCGGGGTCGTTGGTGACATGGGAGGCTTTGCCGCGGCGTGCTACCAGCGCGGAATGCCCTTTATTCAGGTGCCAACGACCTTGTTGTCGCAGGTCGACTCGTCTGTCGGTGGGAAGACTGCGATCAACCATCCGATGGGCAAGAACATGATTGGGGCGTTTTACCAGCCTCAGTTGGTGCTGGCTGATATTTCCACCCTGAACACCTTGCCCGATAGGGAATTAAAAGCAGGCTTGGCAGAGGTCATCAAATACGGGCTGATCCGGGATGTCAACTTTTTGGTGTGGCTGGAGGGTAACTTGGGGAGCTTGCTTGCCCGGGATCCGGATGCCCTGGGGTTTGCAATTCGCCGTTCCTGTGCCAATAAGGCCGAGGTGGTAGCGGCTGACGAAAAAGAAACGGGTGAGCGTGCGCTGCTTAACTTGGGGCATACCTTTGGCCATGCTATCGAGACCGGTATGGGATATGGGGAGTGGCTCCATGGTGAAGCGGTGGCTGCCGGCACGCTAATTGCTGCTGAGTTGTCCTGTAAGTTGGGCTGGCTGAATGAAGCTTCCGTGGGGCGAATAGAAGACCTGTTTGTCCGGGCCGGGTTGCCAGTAAAGGCTCCCAAGCTTGGCGTGGCGAAATATCTCGAATTGATGAGCCATGACAAGAAGGTCCAGGAGGGGAGGCTTCGATTGGTCCTGCTTGAAAGCATTGGTAAGGCAGTCGTTTCTGATCTGGCAAGTACCGAGCAGATTGCTGCAGCGATCGAGGCTAGATGCACCTGAACGGGGAGTTTTGAGTTCCGGTGCGCGTAGTTGGTGCGCTGCAGTATCTTGAATTAGCAGGGGTTTGCCAGTATATTTGATGGTTGCCTCTAATTTTCCTATAGGCCGACGCAGAAATTATGACGATCGGCTTTTTTCAACATTGGCCGACCTGTTTCGGTCAAGTTATTCGAAGGAATGCGTGTGATGGAACCGGGAGTACCTGAGCGGCAGGGTTTGTATGACCCAGCCAACGAACATGATGCCTGCGGCGTAGGCTTTGTGGCCCATGTTAAGGGTCAGAAAAATCATGGCATCGTCGAGCAGGGTTTGCAGATCCTGAAGAATATCGATCACCGCGGTGCCGTGGGTGCTGATCCCTTGCAGGGGGATGGCGCGGGCATTCTGATCCAGATACCGGATCAATTCTATCGCGAGGAAATGGCGCGCCAGGGTGTCGAGCTGCCGCCCGCGGGTGAGTATGGCGTCGGTATGGTTTTCCTGCCGCAGGAAGCCGCGTCGCGCTACGCCTGCATTGAAGAGATTGAGCGTTCAATCGCAGCGGAAGGCCAGGTATTGCTTGGCTGGCGCGATGTGCCGGTCAATCGCGAAATGCCTATGTCGCCAACGGTCCGGGCCAAAGAGCCGGTCATCCGTCAGGTGTTTGTCGGACGCGGTCCGGATGTTTTTGTGACCGATGCGCTTGAACGCAAGTTGTACATCATCCGCCGCCGTGCCGCCAACGCGATCAAGTCGTTGAAGCTGAAATTTGGCCAGGAGTTCTACGTACCGTCCTTCTCGGCGCGCACGGTCAACTACAAGGGCTTGCTGCTGGCTGATCAGGTCGGCGTTTACTACCTCGATCTTCAGGACAAGCGCACCGTTTCGGCGCTCGCACTGGTGCATCAGCGTTTCTCTACCAACACCTTCCCGACCTGGGATTTGGCGCATCCGTTCCGCTATATTGCCCACAACGGCGAAATCAACACGGTGCGCGGCAACGTTAACTGGTTCAAGGCGCGCGAGCAGGCAATTTCCTCACCGATTCTCGGCGACGATCTGAAGAAGGTCTGGCCGTTGCATTATCCCGGTCAGTCCGACTCCGCGTCATTCGACAACGCGCTCGAATTGCTGGTGATGGGTGGCGGTTACTCGCTGGCCCAGGCTGTCATGCTGATGATTCCGGAGGCCTGGGAAAAGCATTCACAGATGGACGAGAATCGTCGTGCCTTCTATGAATATCACGCCGCGATGATGGAGCCATGGGACGGCCCCGCCGCTGTGGCTTTCACCGATGGTCGTCAGATCGGTGCAACGCTCGACCGTAACGGTCTGCGTCCGGCGCGTTATCTGGTTACCGATGACGACCTCGTCGTCATGGCCTCCGAATCGGGTGTGCTGCCGATTCCGGAAAAGAAGATCGTCAAGAAGTGGCGCCTCCAGCCCGGCAAGATGTTCCTGATCGACATGGAACAGGGCCGCATCATCGACGACAAGGAGCTCAAGGATTCACTGGCCAACGCCAAGCCGTATCGCGAGTGGATCGAAAAGATCCGCATCAAGCTCGATGAAGTACCGGCGCCGAACGAAAAGTGCTCTGCCCCCGCTGCTTCGCTGCTCGATCGCCAACAGGCTTTCGGTTACACCCAGGAAGACGTCAAGATCATCCTTGAGCCGATGGTTCAGAACGGTGAAGAAGCGACGGGTTCGATGGGTACCGACTCGGCACTGCCGGTGCTGTCGGCCAAGAACAAGACGCTCTACACCTACTTCAAGCAGCTGTTTGCACAAGTGACCAATCCGCCGATCGACCCGATCCGCGAAGAACTGGTCATGTCGCTGGTGTCCTTCATTGGGCCGAAGCCGAACCTGCTCAACACCAACGACATCAACCCGCCGATTCGTCTCGAAGTGTCGCAACCCGTGTTGTCTTTCGACGACATGGAGAAGCTGCGCAACATCGAAAAGTACACGTCCAACAAGTTCCAGTCCTTCGAACTGGATATCTGCTACCCGGTTGCCTGGGGCAAGGACGGTATCGAGGCTCGCCTCGCTTCGCTGGCTGCGGATGCTGAGGATGCGGTTCGTTCCGGTGCCAACATCCTGATCGTTTCCGACCGCAAGGTCGACGCCGAGCATGTCGCCATTCCGGCGTTGCTCGCCACCTCGGCGATCCACCAGCATCTCGTCAAGAAGGGCTTGCGTACCAGTGCGGGTCTCGTGGTCGAGACCGGTTCGGCGCGTGAAACCCATCACTTTGCCTTGCTCGGTGGCTACGGTGCAGAAGCGGTTCACCCGTATGTCGCGCTCGAAACCATCGCCGGCTTCGCCAAGGGCGACGCCGAGAAGGCCGAAAAATACGCCAAGAACTACGTCAAGGCCATCGGCAAGGGTCTCATGAAGGTCATGTCCAAGATGGGCATCTCGACCTACATGTCCTATACCGGCGCCCAGATTTTCGAAGCCATCGGCTTGCAGAAGGAATTTGTCGAGAAATACTTCACCGGTACGCCGTCGAATGTTGAAGGGATCGGTGTTTTCGAGGTGGCAGAAGAGGCCATTCGCCTGCACAGCGAAGCCTTCTCCGCCGACCCGGTTCTCGCCACCATGCTCGATGCCGGCGGCGAATACGCCTACCGCGTTCGTGGCGAAGAGCACATGTGGACGCCGGATTCGATCGCCAAGCTGCAGCACTCGACCCGTTCCGGCAAGTACGAGACCTACAAGGAATACGCCAAGCTGATCAACGATCAGACCAAGCGTCACCTGACCCTGCGCGGCCTGTTCGAATTCAAGCCGACTGGCACCGCAATTCCGCTCGAAGAAGTCGAATCCGCCAAGGAAATCGTCAAGCGTTTTGCTACCGGCGCGATGTCACTCGGCTCCATTTCGACCGAAGCGCACACGACGCTGGCGATCGCCATGAACCGCATCGGCGGCAAGTCGAATACCGGCGAAGGTGGTGAGGACGCCAAGCGCTTCGCTCCGCTCAAGGCCGGTCAAACCTTGTCCGAAGTGGTCGGCGCCTCGCGTATCGAGCGCGACTACACGTTCAAGGAAGGCGATTCGCTGCGCTCTGCCATCAAGCAGGTCGCTTCCGGCCGCTTTGGTGTGACGACCGAATATCTGGTCAATGCCGACCAGATCCAGATCAAGATGGCGCAAGGTGCCAAGCCGGGTGAAGGCGGCCAGCTGCCGGGTCACAAGGTGTCCGAGTACATCGGCTTCCTGCGTCACTCGGTGCCGGGTGTCGGCCTGATTTCGCCGCCGCCGCACCACGACATCTACTCCATCGAAGACTTGGCTCAGCTCATTCACGATCTGAAGAATGCCAACTCGAAGGCCTCGATTTCGGTCAAGCTCGTTTCCGAAGTCGGCGTTGGCACGGTGGCTGCCGGTGTTGCCAAGGCCAAGGCCGATCACGTCGTGATCGCCGGCTTTGACGGTGGTACGGGCGCTTCGCCGCAATCCTCGATCAAGCATGCCGGTACGCCGTGGGAACTCGGTTTGTCCGAAACCCAGCAGACGCTGGTGCTGAACCGTCTGCGTTCGCGCATTCGTGTTCAAGTCGACGGCCAGATGAAGACTGGTCGCGACGTCGTTATCGGTGCGCTGCTCGGTGCCGACGAGTTCGGCTTTGCGACCGCGCCGCTGGTGGTCGAAGGCTGCATCATGATGCGCAAGTGCCACCTGAATACCTGTCCGGTCGGTGTGGCCACGCAGGATCCGGAATTGCGCAAGCGCTTCTCCGGCCAGCCCGAGCATGTCGTCAATTACTTCTTCTTCGTCGCCGAGGAAGTCCGCGAGATCATGGCCCAGTTGGGTATCCGCAAGTTCGACGATCTGGTCGGCCGTGCCGACCTGCTCGACATGCGTGCCGGTATCGAGCACTGGAAGGCCAAGGGTCTGGATTTCTCCAAGATTTTCTTCCAGCCGAACGTGCCGGCCGATGTGCCGCGCCTGCATACCGAAGGCCAGGATCACGGCCTCGAGAAGGCGCTCGACCACAAGCTGATTGCCGAAGCCAAGCCGGCGCTCGAAAAGGGCCAGAAGGTCCAGATCGAAACAACGATCATCAACGTCAACCGCACCTGCGGCACCATGCTGTCGGGCGAAGTTGCCCGTCGCTACGGTCATGCCGGTTTGCCGGACGACACCATCCACGTCAAGCTGACCGGCACCGCCGGCCAGGCCTTTGGTGCCTTCCTGGCACGGGGCGTGACGCTGGAACTGACGGGCGAAGGTAACGACTACGTGGGCAAGGGCCTGTCGGGCGGTCGTCTCATCATCAAGCCGAGCCCGGACTTCCGTGGCAACACCCAGCACAACATCATCTGCGGCAACACCGTCATGTACGGCGCGACCGAAGGCGAAGCCTTCTTCGCCGGTGTCGGCGGCGAACGCTTCTGCGTGCGCAACTCCGGCGGAACGGCCGTTGTCGAGGGTGTGGGCGACCATGGTTGCGAATACATGACCGGCGGTACCGTGGTGGTGCTGGGCATGACCGGGCGCAACTTCGCGGCCGGCATGTCGGGCGGTATCGCCTACGTGCTGGACGAGGATGGCAGCTTCAAGCACCGCTGCAACCTGGCGCAAGTGGCGCTGGAAAAGGTGTTGCCGGCCAGCCGCCATGCCGCCGGAGAGCCGCTGCATCGTGGCGAGGCCGACGAGACCCAGCTCAAGGAGCTGATCACCCGTCACGCCGAGTACACCGGCAGCGCAACTGCCAAGGCGCTTCTCGCTAACTGGGAAACCAGCCGCGAGAAGTTCGTCAAAGTCTATCCGCATGAATACAAGCGTGCCCTCACCGAGATGGCCGCTGCTGCACAGAAGGAGGCTGCATAATGGGCAAGCCGACCGGCTTCATGGAATTCGAGCGTCTGTCCGAGTCGTACGACCCGGTTGAACAGCGCCTGAAGCACTACAAGGAATTCGTTCATACCCTGAACGACGACGATGCCAAGACCCAGGGCGCGCGTTGCATGGACTGCGGCATCCCGTTCTGCAACAACGGCTGCCCGGTGAACAACATCATTCCTGACTGGAACGATCTGGTTTACCGCGGTAACTGGAAGCAGGCGCTGGAAGTGCTGCATTCGACCAACAACTTCCCGGACTTTACCGGCCGCATTTGCCCGGCGCCTTGCGAGGCCGCCTGTACGCTCGGCATCAATGCCGCGCCGGTGGGCATCAAGTCGATCGAGCATTTCATCATCGACAAGGGCTGGGAGTCGGGTTGGGTTGTGCCGCAACCGGCCAAGACCAAGACCGGCAAGAAGGTCGCCGTCGTGGGTTCCGGCCCGGCTGGCCTGGCTGCCGCCCAGCAACTGGCGCGCGTTGGCCACGATGTGACCGTGTTCGAGAAGAGCGATCGCTTGGGCGGTCTGCTTGCCTACGGTATTCCGGACTTCAAGCTGGAAAAATCGGTGGTTGACCGTCGCGTCGCCCAGATGGAAGCCGAAGGCGTCGTCTTCAAGACCAAGGTCGTCGTGGGCGACAAGGCGGTGCCGGCCGGTATCAACAACGATGCGAGCAACTTCGTTTCGGCTGACGACCTGAAGAAGGATTTCGATGCGGTCATTCTCGCAGCCGGTTCCGAAGTGCCGCGTGACCTGCCGGTGCCGGGCCGCGAGCTCAAGGGCATCTACGCCGCGCTCGAGTTCCTGATTCCGCAGAACAAGGAAGTCCAGCAAGGCAAGGCCAATCCGATCAACGTCAAGGGCAAGCACGTCATCGTCATCGGTGGCGGCGACACCGGCTCTGACTGCGTCGGTACCTCCAACCGTCATGGCGCCGCTTCGGTCACCCAGTTCGAACTGATGCCGATGCCGCCGGAACAGGAAAACAAGGAACTGACCTGGCCGTACTGGCCGTACAAGCTGCGCACCTCGTCGTCGCACGACGAAGGCTGCACGCGTGATTTCGCCGTGGCCACCAAGGGCTTCGTCGATGACGGCAAGGGCAACGTCAAGGCATTGAAGGCCGTTCGTCTCGACTGGAAGGACGGCAAGATGAGCGAAGTCGCCGGTTCGGAATTCGAACTGCCGTGCGACAACGCCTTCCTGGCCATGGGCTTCACCAACCCGGTCGGCGGCTTGCTCGATGCTTTCGGCGTCGAGAAGGACGCTCGTCAGAACGCCAAGGCGACGACCGACGGCGAGGGCTGCTACAGGACCAATGTCGACAAGGTGTTTGCTGCCGGCGACGTGCGTCGCGGTCAGTCGCTGGTGGTCTGGGCGATCCGCGAAGGTCGTCAGGCCGCGCGTGAAGTCGATGCCTTCCTGATGGGCTCGACGACGCTGCCGCGCTAAGTCAGCCGCACCCCAAAAACCCGCCGCCTGAAAAGCCGGCGGGTTTTTTATTTCAAATTTGGGCATTTTTTCCGGTTGACCGTAACATTGTGCCAGGAAATGAAATTTTGCTACCCGTTCGCGCATTTGCCGTGCAAACTAGCGGTTGAAAGACCATCAGAGATGACTTCAGGGGGAGAACATGTCAGCTGATCTGCAGCCGGCCTTGCTGGTGACGGCGCCAAGTGGCGCGCTGGACGGACACATGCTGTTGATACTCAGCATCATGGTGCTGGCCGGCATTCTGGGTGGCACGGCGAACTATTTTCTTTCCGATCGACGGGACTCGGGCGGCCGCGACTGGCTCAAGTATCCGGTGTTCGGCGTGGTGGCGGCGCTGACCGTGCCGCTGTTCCTGAACATGCTGTCGAGCACGCTGCTCGAAGGCGCGCGGACCAAACCGATCGATCTCTATGTCTTTGCCGGCTTCTGCCTGATTTACGTGGTGGCATCGCGCCGCCTCTTCGAGAACATGGTGCAACGCTTGATGACGCAAATCGATCAGGTGCGCCGCGACCTCGGTCGCATGGAGCAGCAGAAGCGCGAAGAGCCGGTTATCGCCGCGAAGCCGGAAGCCGAGGCCAGGAAGCCGGCCGAGCTCGATCCCAAGGATGTGCTCTCCTACAACGATGTCGAAATCCTGCGCGCCCTGTCCGATGGCGGTTTTGTCTATGGCAATCTCGCCGCGATCTGCGACAGCACCGGGCTGGCCCGCGATTTCGTCAGCCAGCGCCTGACTGTCATGAAAGCCATGGGCGTCATTGAGACGCGGATCAACGACAAGAATGTGCTGCACTGGTCGGTTTCCGCCCAGGGCAAGGCCGTGCTCGGCGACATTCTGGCCGGACAGGAGCAAAAGAAGACGGCGTGATTCCTTTCGCTTCCGTCCGCTGAATCATCGCGCCCCGCCCGCCTGAAAAGCCGGCGGGGTTTTCTTTTTCGCGGCCGTTTGCGCTGGATCAAAGGGCGAGCGGGTCAAACCCCATGCCGGCTTCGACAGCCCGGGCCGATCATGTAAAAATGAGCGCTGACCAACAAAAACGAATTTTTCCCAAAATGAATATCGTCATTCTTGCAGCCGGCCAGGGCAAACGCATGCATTCAAATCTGCCCAAGGTGCTGCATCCCATTGCCGGCAAGCCGCTGGCGCAGCACGTCATCGACACCGCCCGCCAGCTTTCACCGGAGAAACTCATTGTCGTCTACGGCCACGGGGGCGAGGTTGTCCGCGCCACACTGTCCGCCGAAGACATCCTGTGGGCCGAGCAGGCCCAGCAACTGGGAACCGGCCATGCCGTGGCGCAAGCCGTGTCACAACTCGGCGATGCCAGCCAGACCCTGGTGCTCTACGGTGATGTACCGCTGACTACAGTGGCGACGCTCAAGCGCCTGTTGCAGGCCGGCAAGGATGGGCTGTCGATCCTCACCGTCGATCTGGCCAACCCCGCGGGCTACGGCCGCATGGTGCGCGACGCCGGTGGCAACCTCGTGCGCATCGTCGAGGAAAAGGATGCAACGCCGGAAGAGAAGGCCATTCGCGAGGTCAACACCGGCATCATGGCCATTCCAACGGCACGCCTCGCCGACTGGCTGGGCAAGCTGAAGAATGACAACGCGCAGGGCGAGTATTACCTGACCGACATCGTCGCGCTGGCCGTGGCTGAAGGCTTGCCGGTGCGCGCAGCCCAGCCGGAGGGCGAGTGGGAGGTGCTCGGCGTCAACAGCAAGGTGCAACTGGCCGAACTGGAGCGCCAGCACCAGCGCAACCTGGCCGACCAGCTGCTGGTTGCCGGGGTGCGCCTGGCCGATCCGGCGCGCATCGACATCCGCGGCAGCCTGACCCATGGTCGCGATGTGGCCATCGACGTCGGCTGCGTCTTCGAAGGCAAGGTCGAGCTGGCCGATGCCGTCGAAGTCGGCCCCTATTGCGTGCTCAAGAACGTCAAGGTCGGCGCCGGTACGCGCATCGCGGCCTTCTGCCATTTCGAGGATGCGATCATCGGGCCGGACGGCGTGCTCGGGCCCTATGCCCGCCTGCGTCCGGGCACCGAGCTCGGGCCGGAAGTGCATATCGGCAACTTCGTCGAGGTCAAGAAGAGCGTCATCGGCGCCCAGTCCAAGGCTAACCATCTGGCCTACATCGGTGACGCCGAGATCGGCCAGCGCGTCAACGTGGGCGCCGGGACGATCACCTGCAACTACGACGGCGCCAACAAGTTCAAGACCATCATCGAGGACGACGTGTTCATCGGTTCCGACACGCAACTCGTCGCGCCGGTCACGGTCGGTCGCGGCGCCACACTCGGTGCCGGCACGACGCTGACCAAGAATGCGCCGCCCGATACGCTGACCGTGTCGCGCGCCAAGCAGATTTCGCTGGCCGGTTGGGAGCGTCCGAAGAAGGTGAAGAAATGATGGACTGGGGCTTTTTCCTGTTTGCCATCGTGTCGACCCTGTCGCTGGCGGGTGGCGGTTTGCTGCTGCTCGTGGGCTACATCGGGACCGTGCCGGCCGCCTTCAGTTTCGGCTGGAAAACCGGCCTGCCGGTGCTCCTGCTGCCCGTGATCGGGCCGGTCTGGTTCGCGCTGAGTCGCGGCCCCGAATTCCGCCGGCCGGCCATCCAACTGGTCGTCGGCCTCGTCCTGGTCGGCATCGCGACCGCCCTCATCGTGGGCGTGGCGCCGATGTATGCCGAGAAATTCGTGGCCGAAATGATCGAGGCCGAAAAGAACCGTTGATACACTGCTGATTCATTGCTCAGGGAGAAAATGATGTCCAAGTACACTACCGAGGCGCTCCGTTCCGTTGCACTGGTTGGTCATGGTGCAGCGGGCAAAACCAGTCTAGCCGAGGCCCTGCTGTTCGCGACCGGGGCCATTCCTGCCAAGGGCAGTGTCGAAAAAGGCAATACCGTTGCCGACTTCGACGCTCAGGAGAAAGAGGCCGGCCATTCCCTGACGTCGAGCGTGGTCAATTTTGGCCATGAAGACACGCATGTCCATCTCATCGACACCCCGGGCTACCCGGATTTTTCCGGGCAGGCGATTGCCGCGCTGGCCGGCGTCGATACGGCGCTGATCGTCGTCAATGCCCAGACCGGCGTCGAACTGATGACCGAGCGCATGATGCGCTACGCTGCCGAGCGCAAGCTGTGCCGGATGATCGTCATCAACAAGATCGACGCCGACAATCTCGATTTGCCGGGGCTGGTCGCCGACATTCGCGAGCGTTTCGGCAAGCAGTGCATGCTGCTCGATTTGCCGGCGCATGGCGCGGCGGACGTCGTCGAAGTGCTCGAACACGATGCCGGCGACGCCGATTTCGAATCCATCGCCGCGGCGCACCGCGCGCTCATCGACCAGATCGTCGAAGAAGACGAGGACCTGCTCGCCCAATACCTCGAGGACGGTGCCGATCCGAGCACGGCCGCGCTGCATGCGCCCTTCGAGAAGGCACTGCGCGAAGGTCACCTGATTCCCATTCTGTTCACCTCGGCCAAGACCGGCGCCGGCATCAAGGAATTGCTGCACGTCCTCGCCTCGCTGGCACCGAATCCGGCCGAAGGCAACCCGCCGCCGTTCTACAAGGGCGAGCCGGGCGACAAGACCGAACCCTTCCAGGCTGTGCCCGACGCGTCGAAGCACGTGCTGGCCCACGTCTTCAAGGTTGTCGCTGATCCGTACATGGGCAAGATCGGCGTCTTCCGCGTGCATCAGGGCACCGTTCGCAAGGACATGCAGCTCTTTGTCGGCGACGGCAAACGGCCGATCAAGGTCGGCCATCTCTACCAGTTGCAGGGCAAGGACAGCGTCGAGGTCGATGAACTGCTGCCGGGCGACATCGGCGCCATCGCCAAGATCGACGAGATCGATTTCGACTGCGTGCTGCACGATTCACACGACGAGGACCACATCCACCTCGTGCCGCTCGAATTTCCCAAGCCGATGGCCGGGCTGGCCGTCGAAACGAAGAAGAAGGGCGACGAGCAGCGCTTGTTCGACATCCTGGCCAAGCTGGCGATGGAAGACCCGACCTTTGTCGTCGAGCGCCATCCGACGAGCAACGAAACGGTCATCCGCGGCCTCGGCGAAATCCACCTGAAAGCCAAGCTCGGGCGCATGGCCAGCCAGCACAAGCTGGAAGTCGACACCAAACCGCCGCGCATTCCCTACCGCGAAACGATCACCGGCTCGGCCGAGGCCATGCATCGCCACAAGAAGCAGTCGGGCGGCGCCGGACAGTTCGGCGAAGTGCATCTGCGCATCGAGCCCAAGGGCCGTGGCGAGGGTTTCGAGTTCGTCGATGCGGTCAAGGGCGGCGTCATCCCGGGCGTCTTCATGGCGGCCGTCGAGAAGGGCATCCGTCAGGGTCTGGAAGGCGGCGTAGTGGCCGGTTACGCGGTCGAAGACCTCAAGGTCACGGTGTACGACGGCAAGACCCATGCGGTGGACGGCAAGGAAGTGGCGTTCACCATCGCCGGGCGCAAGGCGGTCATCGAAGCCATCCGCAATGCCAAGCCCATCGTGCTGGAGCCGATCGTCAGCATCGAGATCGTCGTGCCGGAGACGGCCATCGGCGACCTGACCGGCGACCTGTCCAGCCGGCGTGGCCACATCACCGGCACCGACGGGCGTGGGCACGGCCTGTCGGCGATTTCCGGCGAGGTGCCGCTGGCCGAACTCAACGACTACCAGTCGCGGCTCAAGTCGCTGACCGGCGGCCAGGGCAGCTACACCATCGAGTTCGCGCGCTATGCGGCGGTGCCGCCCAACGTCCAGCAGCAACTGGCCAGCAAGTTCCAGTTGCACGATGACGACGAGTGATTTTTCCGGAATCTCACGGTCAACCGGAAAAAATGGCCAAAATTGAAAAAGGGGCGATCAGCCCCTTTTTCTTTGTCTGCCCCCGCAGCGTGCTCAGGACCAGTTGACGGTGGCCAGGAAGAGATAGCCGGCGCCATAGACGGTCTTGATGAAGGCCGGGCTTTGCGGGTCCGGTTCGAGCTTGCGGCGCAGGCGCGAGATGCGGACGTCGATGGCGCGGTCGTTGGGCGCCAGATCGCGCGTCCCCATGAGCTTTTCGCGTTGCAGGATGCGGTTCGGATTATTGACGAAGACCTTGAGCAGTTCGGCCTCGGCCGTACTCAGGGCATGCTCGTCGCCGTTCGGGGCAGTCAGCGAATTGTTGCCGAGATTGAAGCGCCAGCCGGAAAAATCGGCGATCTGGCGTTGCGTCGTCTCGCCGCCTTCCCGACGGCGAACGATGCTACGCACGCGGGCGACCAGTTCGCGCGGCTCGAAGGGTTTGAGCACGTAATCGTCGGCGCCGAGTTCGAGGCCCATGACGCGGTCGCTGACGTGGGCGCGGCCGGTCAGGATCAGGATGCCGCAGCCCGATTGCGCCCGGACGCGCTGCATGGCCTCGATGCCGTCCATGTCCGGCAGGCCGAGGTCGATGATGCACAGGTCGGGCGACAGCGCCCGCAGGCGGCGCAGCAGGTCGCCGGCGCTGCGGCACCAGACGGTGCGAAAACCGAAATCGGCCAGCACCTGCTCGATGATCTTGGCGACGTCGGGGTCGTCCTCGACGATGGCGATGAGCTTGGCGGGTTCGTTGTCTTTCATGGGGTCTCTTTGTGTGCGGCGCGCAGGGCGCGGGCCAGATCCTGGCGGACGAAGGGTTTGGCCAGCACTGGCAGATCGCTGCCGGCATCGGCCTCGTCGGTATAGCCGCTCATCAGCACGATGCGCATGTCGGGGCGGAAGGTCATGACCTGATCGGCCAATTGCCGGCCGTCCATGCCGCCGGGCATGATCACGTCGCTAACCAGAATGCCGATGTCGGGAATCTGCTCGATCATGGCCAGCCCCTGAATCGCATCCTCCGCCTCGATGACCGGGTAGCCGAGATCGATCAGCTGCTGGCGCACGACGCGCCGTACGTTCGGATCGTCTTCGACGAGCAGCACGAGCTCGCCGCCGGCCGGCAGCACGACATCCTCGCCCGGCGCATCGGCATCCGGCTCGCGCGTCGCCAGCGGCAGCACCATGAGCACCGTCGTTCCCTGCTCCGGCTGGCTCTGGATCGAGATGCCGCCACCCGACTGCTTGGCGAAGCCGTAGGCCATGGCCAGCCCGAGGCCGCTGCCCAGGCCGAGGCGCTTGGTGGTGAAGAAGGGCTCGCAGGCGCGGGAGAGCGTCGCGCTGTCCATGCCGCAACCGTTGTCGGCGACCTCGATGAGCACGTAACGGCCGGGCGCCACGTCGAAGGCCGTGGCTCCGGTGGTCAGCTCGACAGCGCGGGCGGCGATGTGCAGGCGGCCGCCGTCCGGCATCGCATCGCGTGAATTCAGCGCGAAGTTGAGCAGGGCGCTTTCCAGTTGCCCGGGGTCGGCCAGGGCATGCACATTGCTGCCGCCAAGATCGGTCGACACCGCAATCGAATCGGGCAGGGAGCGTCGCACGAGTTTGGCCAGGCTGCCGATCAGGTTGCCGATATCGACGGCTTGCGGCTCCAGCGGCTGCTGTCGGGAGAAGGTCAGCAGGCGCTTGATCAGTTGCACGCCGCGGCGTGCCGATTGCAGCGCCGGCTCGACGAATTCATTGACGCCGGGGTCGTCCGGGCGGTGATCCTGCAAGGCGGCCAGGTTGCCGATGATGACCGTGAGCAGGTTGTTGAAATCGTGCGCCAGACCGCCGGTCAGCTGGCCGATGGCCTCCATTTTCTGGGCCTGGATGAGCGCCGCCTGCATGCGTTTCTGTTGCGTGATCTCGTGCGAAAACACGAAAAAGCCGAGATTTTTCCCGTCGACCGTGACTTCCGGCACCAGCGTGCTGCGCGCGAAAACAATTTGTCCCTGGCGCTCCATCTGGTACTCGTAGGTCACCTGCTGGCCGGCCAGCGCTTTTTTCACCGAGTCGCGTACCTGGCTGTAGACATGCGGCCCGATGACGTCGATGACCGCGCGGCCAGTCACCGCGTCCTCCGGGTGGCCATACCAGTCGGAATAGCCCTTGTTGGCGTACTGATAGACCTCGTTGTGGTCGACGTAGCCGATCAGGATGGGAATCGTGTCGTTGATCAGGCGCAGGCGTTCCTCGCTGCGCCGGAGGGCGGCGGCAATCCGCTCGTTTTCCTCGCTGGCCCGGCGCAGGTTGGCGTTGGCGTTTTCCAGCTGGGCTGTCCGGCGGCGGACCTGCTCGTCGAGCTGGACGTTCTGGTGTTCGGTCAGGTTCTCGATGTAACGCTGCTCGGTGACATCGCTGTACAAGGTGACGAAGCCTTTGTCGGCCAGCGGCTCGCCGCGCAGGAGCAGGACGCGCCCGTTCGGGCGTTGCCGCTCCGTCATGTGCGAGGCGAAATTGCGCGCCGCCGAAACCCGCTCGGCGACCTGGGTCTCGATGTCGCCGGGACCGTATTCGCCCCGGCGCGCGTTGTAGCGGATGAAACCCTCGAAGGGCGCGCCGATGTAGGCCAGCTCCTCCGGGAATTCGAGCAACTGGAGGAAGGTGCGGTTCCAGGCCACCAGCCGCAATTGGGCGTCGAAAACCGTGATGCCCTGGTCGAGCAGGTCTAGCCCCGCCTGCAACATTTCGTGGCGGGGAAGCGAGGAAGTCGACGGCGTTTCGATGAGCATCGGACGATTCTAGTGCAGGGCTGTACGGGGATTTTGGCATGTAACGATTCGTTACATTCTGCCAACAGTTGCGCAAGAGTGTTTTGTCATTCTCACGCCCAATAAAAAAGACTTGCCCCGTCGAGAACAGCTTTCGGCAAGAAACGTGAGGAGATAAATCTTGGATAACCCGTATAGCGTCGGGCTGGACCAAAATCCGGCCAATTTTGTTGCACTGTCCCCGCTCAGCTTCATCGAGCGTTCTGCGTTCATCTATCCGAAGCGGATCTCGGTCATTCAGGGCGCCCGCCAGTACACCTGGAAGGAAAGCTACGACCGTAGCCGTCAGCTGGCCTCGGCCCTGAAGAATCGCGGCATCGGCAAGGGCGACACCGTCGCTGCCATGCTGCCCAACACCGCAGCGATGTTCGAATGCCATTTTGGCGTGCCGATGTGCGGTGCCGTGCTGAATACCCTCAACACCCGTCTGGACGCCGAAGCCATCGCCTTCATGCTGGCCCACGGCGAGGCCAAGGTGCTGATCACCGATCCCGAGTTTTCGCCAGTCATCAAGGCCGCCCTCGCCCTGCTCGAAGGGCCGAAGCCCTTGGTCATCGACAGCCTCGACCCCGATTTCACGGGCGGCGAGTCGCTTGGCGAAAAGAACTACGAAGATTTCCTGAAAGAAGGCGAGCCCGATTTCAAGTGGTCCCTGCCTGACGACGAATGGGATGCCATCGCGCTCAATTACACCTCGGGCACCACCGGCAACCCGAAGGGCGTGGTCTATCACCACCGTGGTGCCTATCTCAACGCGGCCTCCAACATCATTTCCTGGGGCATGCCGCCGCACTCGGTCTACCTCTGGACCTTGCCGATGTTCCATTGCAACGGCTGGTGCTTCCCCTGGACGCTGGCGGCCAATGCCGGCACCAGCGTCTGCCTGCGCAAGGTCGACCCGGTCCTCATCTTCGAACTGATCAAGGCCCACAAGGTCACGCACATGTGCGGCGCGCCGATTGTCTGGGGCATGATGATCAACTCGCCCGACAGCCTCAAGGAAGGCATCGAGCATCAGGTCAACGGCCTCATCGCCGGTGCTGCCCCTCCCGCTGCCATCATCGAAGGCTGCGAGAAGATGGGCTTCAACATCACCCACGTTTACGGCCTGACCGAAACCTACGGCCCGGCCGCCGTCTGTGCCAAGCATCCCGAGTGGGATCGCCTGCCGATCGACCTGCGCGCAGCCCGCAATGGCCGCCAGGGCGTGCGTTACCACATGCAGGAAGGCATCGAAGTCCGCGATACGGTCTCCATGCAGCCGGTGCCCTGGGATGGCGAGACGATGGGCGAAATCATGTTCCGCGGCAATCTGGTCATGAAGGGTTATCTCAAGAATCCGAACGCGACGGCGGAAGCCTTCGAAGGCGGCTGGTTCCACACCGGCGACCTGGCGGTCGTGCATAGCGACGGCTACGTCAAGATCAAGGATCGCTCCAAGGACATCATCATCTCCGGCGGCGAAAACATCTCGTCGCTGGAAGTCGAGGATGTGCTCTACCGTCACCCGGCGGTGGTTGCCGCTGCCGTCGTGGCCAAGCCCGACGAGAAGTGGGGTGAGGTGCCGGCGGCCTTCGTCGAGCTGAAGGCCGATGCGGCTTGCAGCGAGGTCGAGATCATCGAGCACTGCCGTGCCCACCTGGCGCGCTTCAAGGTGCCCAAGCAGGTGGTGTTTGGCGAACTGCCCAAGACCTCCACCGGCAAGATCCAGAAGTACGTGCTGCGTCAGCACGCCAACTCCGTACTCGCCATCGAGTAATCCGCAACCCCCCTGTCGTCATGCCTTTGCCGGCAGGGGGATTCGTGTTCGAAAAGGAAATTCCATGAAGATTCTGGTTCCCGTGAAGCGGGTGATTGATTACAACGTGAAGGTACGGGTGAAGGCGGACGGATCGGGCGTAGACCTGGCCAACGTCAAGATGA
>JAGTRT010000087.1 GCA_018261895.1 Pseudomonadota bacterium | reverse complement strand
GGCGCCCCGCTGGTTGCCGGCTGGCACAAGCAGTGGATACGCCGCCTGCAGAGCGGCCGCCCGGTCAACGACGAGGAAAGGGCCGCTTCCTTCGCCTTCCTCGACACCGAGGATTACCGGGAAGGCCTCGCAGCTTTTTTCGAAAAGCGCAAACCCGCTTTCAAGGCGCGCTAAACAGGTTCCACAGCCCAGCCGTTGAACACGTAGCCTGCTGTCCCGCCAATGGCAATCGGCAAGCCGACAGCCGCCGAAGTGCCGATGGCATGCTGAATCCGCACGTTGCACCAGGTCAGAAACGGTACCGTCAGCGAGCCGCCGCCGATAGCGACCAGCGACGACAAAACCCCGATGCCCAAGCCGACACCGGCGATCCCCACTGACCCAGGCAGCTCACGCGTCGCTTTGGGCTTGAGATTCATCGCCATCTGCACGGCCACGAGGCACACGAAAAAAGTAAAAAATACCGCCAGCGGCCGGGTCGGCACACTTGCTGCAACCAGCGTGCCGAGGCCGGTACCGACGAGTATCCCGGGCGTAATGGTCTTGACGACATCCCACCGGATCGCCCCGTGACGGTGGTGGGTCCGGATGCTGGCAATTGCCGTGAAGATGATGCTCGCCATCGAAGTACCCAGCGCCACGTGCAAGATCTCGCCCGTCGGAAACTGTGCCTGCGCCGCAAACATCAGCGCCAGCGCCGGAACCAGCACGAGCCCGCCGCCGATTCCCAGCATGCCGGCGAAAACGCCGGCGAACGCGCCGAGTGCAAGGTATGCCGCGATCCACAGGATGGTCATGCCGATGATTCCCGAAATTCCGCCCTACGGCTTGAGCGGCCTGGCCACGCGGGGGGTTCTTGCCTTCCGTGCCTGCTTTGGCGCGACCACCACTCCTTCTTCCTTTACTGCCACTGCGCTCGCAGCTTTCCGTCCGGGGCGGGTCGGCGCCTTTTCGGCGGCCGCCTTGGCACGCTTTGCCACGGCCGGTTTGCGTTGGGCAGCCGCTGCGGCAGGCTTTTTCCCGTGCGCCAGTGCCGCGGCCAGCAGCTCGGCGAAACTCTCCGCGAGGCAGTCGCGGAACGCCTCCGGATCGGGCAGCATGTCGCGGCAGGCAACGAAACAGACCCACAGGGTACCGTTGTAGCTGAAACCGGTCACATTGAGCCCGATGCCGTCGAACACGATCGACACAGCCAGAAACAGTTCCAGCTGTGCACCAGCCATGTATAGCGGAAGATCCGGCCCGCGGACATTGGAGACCGTCACGTTGCACAACGAAACAAGGCCGAGGCGCACCAGTTGCTCCGCTGCGACGGCGGGAATCACCTGTACCAGCTTCGCCACCACATCCTTGCCCAGCGCCGAGGTCGCCGCCTTGGTCCGGGTCGTTCCGCGCCGGATCGCCAGCAGACGCTCGACCGGATCGGCGATGTCCGTCCGCAAGGCCATCGGCGCCATGCCGAACTGGTTGCCCGCATCCATCTCCTTGTTGCCGCCACGCGTCGACATCGGCACCATCGCGTTCAGCGTGCGCTCCGGCAACTCGCCCTTGCGTTCGAGGTACTTGCGGATTGCGCCGCCGGTCGCGGCCATGAAGATATCGTTGATCGTGACGTCATCAATGTGCTGGCGGATGCTCTTGCACTCGGCCAGCGAAAACCCGACCGCATCGACCACGCGGTGCGCCGAGATCGGTCGGTCGAAACGCGTCTGCGGCTTGCGCCCGGCCAGATCGCCCGTTGCCCTCCTGTCGCCGCTGCCGGTTCCGCCTAAGCTTCTGGCGATCAGGCTCTGGGCGATCTCGAGCGCCTTCCCCGAAGTCACGAGATCCTTGCCGGCCAGCACCGCACGCCCGCCGAGGCTCGCAGCCAGCCGCGCGGCATCGAGCGCCTGGCGGGCCCGGTTGGTGACGGCGCGCGAATACAGCTCAAGCGTCGGCGGCTCGCGATCCGCGAATACGGTTGAGTTCCCCGCGGGTGGCCCCCCCGCAAGTTCAGCGGACAGCGTGTGAATGGCCCTGACAATTTCGGCGCCTCCCTCGCCATCGACCCCGGCGTGGTGAAACTTCACGTAAAGGGCGAAACTGCCCTTGGCGATGCCCGCAATATTGTCGAGCCCCTCGATGACGTACGCTTCCCACAGCGGGCGGCTACGGTCGAGCGGGCGCGAATGGATGCGCGCCACCTGGATCATCAGTTGTCGCCAGTCACCGGGCTGCGGCAGGGCAATATGGCGCACATGGTATTCGGTGTCGATCTCGCCATCATCGATCCAGTAAGGCCGGTCGACGCCGAACGGCGCGGACACCAAGCGCCGGCGAAAGACCCTGGCGCTGTCCAGTCGGCTGGCGAAGAAGTTCAGGACCTGCTTGAAGCGGACCTTGCCGCCCGGCGCACGGATCGTAGATGCCCAGTCCGGCGACATGCATGTATTGATTGCCCTGTTCCATGTGCAGAAACAGGTTATCGACTCCTGACAGCAGCTTCATGTGACCCCGATCGTGATTTTGGCGGCAAGCCTATTTGAGCGCGACTGCTTCGAGCCGCATGCGTACGCGACCGCCGGAATCCAGCAATTCCAGCGTTTTGCCCTGAATCCGGAAGTCGACCGTGGCCTCGGCAGCCTGCATGAACTTCCGCGCCTGCTCCATCACGGGCTGGGGGCAGGCCATCATGGTCGACGCCAAGCGGCCAAAGCGCAGACCCGCGGTATTGTCGTAGGCACCGGTAAAGCGGTTACATCCGTCGGAGCCATGGGCCTTGCGCTCCGCGGTGAGGACAATGTGCGGCTCGGCCTTGTTGTTGCCGACGTTAACCGGCTGGGCATCGATTTCCAATACGCGCCAGTAGCGCTCGGTCAGCGGTTCGTTGCCGGACAGGGAATTGACACCGGAACAGGCGGTCAGGACAAACCCCAGCAGCAGAACGGTAAACAGGGTTCTCATCGGATCATCCAGAAGAATGGCCCCCGCAAGTGCCGTCAGGCCGGCATCCTGAACCTGAGTCCAGAGTGGTT
>JAGTRT010000019.1 GCA_018261895.1 Pseudomonadota bacterium | reverse complement strand
CCCGGGGTCGCCTTTTCTTTGGCTACTTTCTTTTGGCGAAGCAAAAGAAAGTACGCTCGCCGGTCAGCGGCGAAAACCAGCGTTTCAGAAAACACCGCCTGCGCGTCAGGCGCGGAAACCAGCCCATCAGCAAAACCAAACGCCAAAAACGCAGCGGCGAAACCCGCGTTTCAAGCAGCCAAACCAAGCAATCCCCCCAAAAATCAACGAAAATTGCAGGATGCAAGCGCACAACAACGTCGACCTCACCCCCCTCAATACCCTCGCCCTCCCCGGCAAGGCGACCCGCTATCTCAAAATCACCGCCCCCGAGCAATTGGCGGCCCCGGAAATCGCCAACGAGCCGCGCTTCATCCTCGGCGGTGGCAGCAATCTCGTGGTGACCGGCGACGTCGACCGCCTCGTCCTGCACATGGCCATCCCCGGCAAGCGGCTGGTCAAGGAAGACGCCGACGCTTTCTACATCGAGTCCGGCGCGGGCGAGAACTGGCATGACTTCGTGCAGTGGACCCTGCAGCAGGGCTGGCCGGGGCTGGAGAACCTGAGTCTGATTCCCGGCACGGTGGGCGCGGCGCCGATCCAGAATATCGGGGCCTACGGGCTGGAAGTTGGCGATTGTCTGCAGTCGGTGACGGCCTGGGATTTTGAAAAACGGGCGTTTTTTCCGGTTGACCGTGCGGGCTGCCGGTTTGCCTACCGCGACAGCCTTTTCAAGCAGGAAGGCTGGCATTTGAACGGTCGGGTGGCGATTACCTCGGTCGTTTTCCGGCTGCCGAAGGCGTGGACGCCGAACATGGCCTACGCCGACGTAACGCAGGAACTGGCTGCCCGCCAGGTCGCCACGCCCACACCCCAGGACATCGCCGATGCGATCATCGCCGTGCGCCGGCGCAAGCTACCGGACCCGGCCGTGGTGCCGAACACGGGCAGTTTCTTCCACAACCCGGTCGTCCCCGCAGATCAGGCCGCCGCCCTCAAGGCCGCCCACCCCAAGCTGCCGTGCTATCCGCAAGCGGATGGCCGCGTGAAGCTGGCCGCCGGCTGGCTCATCGAGCAGGCAGGCTGGAAGGGCAAGGACCTCGGCCCGGTCGGCATGTACGAGAAGCAGGCGCTGGTGCTGGTCAATCGCGGGGGCGCCACGGGGGATGACGTCAAGCGCACGATGGCTGCCGTGCAGGCCGATGTCCGCGACCGTTTCGGCGTCGCGCTGACGCCCGAACCGATTTTCCTCTGACGGCCTACTCGGCCGGCACCACTTCGGGCCGGACGTAGAGGCAGGCCGCGATGCCGGTCGCCACGGCGTCGGCCATGCGATGCTGGCGCTCAGGGTCGCGCAGTTCCAGTTCCTCGTCACGATGCTTGATGACGCCGGCCTCGAAGAGCACGGCGGGCAGCGTCGTGCGGTAGAGCACGACGAGATTGTCGTAGTACCAGACGCCGTTCTCAGCATCGGCTGGAAGATGCTTGCGCGCATGCCAGGTCGAGGCTTCGAATCCGGCCCGGCGCATCATGGCGCCGATGGTCGAGGCACAGCGCAGGCTGGTCGGCAGGTCAGGACTCTGCGCCGAGACGAAAATCCCGAAGCCGCGCTTCACCTCGGTGTAGCGCTGCGGCCGACCCTCCCATTCCCAGTCCAGCAACCAGGGCTCGCCGACTGAATCATGGTGGACGGCGATGAAGAAATCGCTGCCCAGCGCCGCTTTTGGGCGGGCCGCGAGGCTGCCGATCTGCCCATCGAAATTGACCTCACGAACGCCCAGCGACTTTTCGCGCAAGGTCTCGGCCAGCACGCCGGCGAAGTCACGGTTGAACTCGAATTCCGTCCGGCCCCGGGCGCTGATCGCCCCGGTATCCTTGCCACCATGGCCGACATCGACGGCGATGAGCGGCGGCGCTGCCAATGCCACGGTCAACCGGAAAAAAAGGCCAAAACCGAAAAAATATTTCATCCTCCCATTATCTCGGGAAACTAAGATATCAGGCTTAACGTCCTCCTTTCCTGCCATGCGCTACCTTCCCGCCCTCCTCCTGACCCTCTCCCTGCCCGCTGTTGCCGATGAGCAATCGGGCGCCGAGGTGTACAACACCACCTGCATCGAATGCCACGGCAGCGGCAAACACAAGGCCCCCCTTTTCGGCAGCGCCAAACACTGGGGCAAACTGGTCCGGGAAGGCCTCGACGACCTGGTCCCCGCCGCGCTTGGCGGCCTGCGCAAGATGCCGGCAAAGGGCGGCAATCCAGCGTTGACCGATGGCGAAGTCGCCCGCGCCGTCATCCACATGGCCAACGCCGGTGGCGGCAGCTTTGCCGAGCCGACCCCGGCCGACATTGAACGCTGGCGGGCCAAGGCCGACAAACGCAAACGGAAATGACCATGGCCAAACTCAGTGTCTTCTCGCGTCAGCAGCCACAGCCGGCCTACGATCACCCCCGCCCCGACCGTCTGGTGAGCGGAAACCCGCTGCGCACCACCTTCGAACATTTCCTGAGCGCCAACGGCGACCTCTCGGCCGGCATCTGGGCCTGCGAGCCCGGCGCCTGGCGCATCGCCTTCGCCGAAGGCAAGGACGAATTCTTCTGCGTCATCGAAGGCCGCATCCGCATCACCGATGCCGATGGCGAATCTGCCGAATTCGGCCCCGGCGAAGCGTGTATTATTCCATCGACATTTTCCGGAACGTTCGAAGTACTTGAATCAGTGCGCAAATACTACGTAGTGATGGAGCGCGCCCCCTGAATTGCGCTATATTTGTCGCAACCAGAAAGACAAAATATGAACGACGAGACAAACCACCCGAAAGGCACGAGTGCCCACATGCCCGACCTGAACTGGAGTCAGGTCCGCGAAACCGTGCTGATGCTCGAACTATCCGCCGTGCAGATCGAAGCCGCGATGAAGGACAGCAACGCCTCGGTCGAGGTGCTGACCAACTCCTTCACCTCGATGGCAGGGTTCATGCGGCTGATTTCCGACACCGTCCAGACCCTGCCCGACGACGGCGAAGTCGGTGCCGCCAAGCAGAACCTCAGCGGTGCCTCCGAGCACGTCGCCGGCATGGTGCATCAGGCCATCATCGCCTTCCAGTTCTACGACAAGCTCGTCCAGCGCCTCGCCCACGTCGGCATCAGCCTCGGCGATCTCAGCGACCTCGTCGCGGACGGTCGCCGCCTGTACAACCCGAACGAATGGGTCGGCCTGCAGGACAAGATCCGCAAGAAATACACGACGCGCGAGGAAATCGCCATGTTCGACGCGGTCATGCAAGGTGTGCCGGTGCAGGAAGCCGTCGATCGCTTCATGGCGGAAATGAAGGAAAAGAGCGACGACATCGAGTTGTTCTAACCCCCATGCCTGCAAACCACGCCCGCTTCGATTACCGGAAACGCCGCCCATGAGCCCCGACGGACTGCCCTACCTGCCGGGCATCGACAAGGCTGACGGCCTCCAGCGGATGATGAACAAGCCGGCGCTGTACGAGAAGATTCTGCGCGACTTCCACGCCCGGCTCATCGACGTTGCGGCCCTCATTCGCGCCGAAGCGTCGGCCGGCAATTTCAACATCGCCGAGCGGCAGGCGCACAGCGCCAAGGGACTGGCCGGCGCGATCGGCGCCCACACGCTGCAGGCCGCCGCGCTGGATCTGGAACTGGCCCTGCACACAGGCAGCATGCCCGAGGAAGACTATTTCAGCCGCTTCGAAAACGAATTGACCATCGTCCTCGACGGCATTGCCATCGGCTTCGGCATCACGGCAAGCCAATGAGCGCCCGCTCAGAAATCGGCTGAGGCCTCCCAGACGATGTTCGCCTTCGGCCCGCCGCGAGCAGTTCGTTCCAGCATGTCGATCAAGGGCCAGGCGCGCTGGCTCATGGCCACGACCGGCTCCTTCTTTTTCCCGTGTTCGTCCAGTTCATCGTCTTCCGGCGGTGGCGCTTCAGCCCGTTTGACCGCTTCGCGCAAGGCATTCGCGGCGGCCAGCATCTCGTCCTGCTTGAATGCACCGCGCGCCGTCGTCGGCTTGCCAAGGGCCTGCAGGAGCGGTCCGGCCGCCTCCGAGAACATCAGAATTTCCCCGGTTTCGCTGGACAAGAAGCGGACGAGCATCGTATTTCCTTTCACGGCTTGGGTTTCCGGTTGTCACGCTGCCTCGCGTTGGGCACAATGAACCGGTGGGAGACAAATATCATGTCAGCAAATATTACTGCCAATCCGCTCGAGACGGGGGCTGACGACCTGGAGCGCTTCGCGCTCGAAGAATGCGTCAAGCGTCACCGCTTCGATCAACGCGTGTCCGTGCTCATCATTCCGGACAAGCGCTGCGAAACGGCGATCAAGTTCGCCCGCCTCGGCGCCCAGGCCGTCGTCGCCGATGAACCGCAATTGCAGCAGGACATCGAGGGACGGATTCTCGCCGCCGGCCTGCGCGACGAAATTTCCTTCGTCCCCTGCACCCTCCCGGAACTGCCCGACGACCCGCCCGGCGAACCCTACGACATCATCGTCATCCGGCGCGGCCTGTGCGGCATGCCCTACGACCAGGCGCGCACGGTCGTCCGGCAATTGCTGCTCAAGCTGAAGATCGGCGGCAAGCTCTACATCTCGGTCCTCGGCCTGCACTCCGAACTCAGCGAGGGCTACGCCACGAGCGAGCTGGGTATCGACCAGCGTTTTGGCGAACTCTCCCCGGCCATTGCCAAGAAGTACGGCATTCATCAGCCGGTCTGCCTGTACACCGAACGCAATCTTTTCCTGCTCCTGCTGGAAACGGGGGCCAGTGTCCTGCGCACGCTGACGACCACCTACGGCAACGTCAAGGGCATCGCCGTTCGCGTCTGATGCGGCTGGGCATCGACCTCGGCGGCACCAAGACCGAAATCATCGCGCTGGCCGACGATGGCCGGGAATTGCTGCGGCAACGCATCGCCACGCCGCAGGGTGACTACATGGCCACCGTCATGGCCATAGCCGGCCTCGTCGAAAATACCGAAGCCACCCTCGGCCAGCGTGGCAGCGTCGGCATCGGCATCCCCGGCGCCGAATCGCTGGCCACCGGCCTCATCAAGAACGCCAATTCGACCTGCCTGATCGGCAAACCCCTGAAGCGCGATCTGCAGGCGCTGCTTCAGCGCGAAATCCGCCTGGCCAACGATGCCAACTGCTTTGCCCTGTCCGAAGCCGTCGACGGCGCCGCGCAGGATGCCGATATCGTCTTCGGCATCATTCTCGGGACAGGTGTGGGTGGCGGCATCGTCATTCATCGCCAGGCACTGACCGGTGCCAACGCGATCGCCGGCGAGTGGGGCCACAACCCCTTGCCGCTGCCCGCCGGCGACGACCTTCCCCTGCCGCCCTGCTACTGCGGTCGCACCGGCTGCATCGAGGCTTACCTTTCCGGCCCGGCCCTCGCCGCCGACCATCTGCGCCACACCGGGCAATCGCTTTCGGCCGCCGACATCGACGACCGGGCCACTCGCGGCGACCCGGCCTGCGAAGCGTCACTGCGCCGCTACGAAGACCGCCTCGGCCGGGCCCTGGCCGGCGTCATCAACCTCATCGACCCGCAAGTCATCGTCATCGGCGGCGGCCTGTCCAACATGCAGCGCCTCTACCGCAACCTGCCGGATGCCTGTCGCCCCCATGTCTTTTCGGATGTCTTTACCACCAAATTCATGCCGCCCGCACATGGGGATTCCTCGGGGGTCCGCGGCGCAGCATGGCTGTGGAATTGATGGCAAAATCCGGCGACCATGGCAAACGTTTCCCTGTTCATCGGCGGTATTCGGCCGCTCCCCGAGTCCGGTCGACCGACCGGCATGTACAAGCAGCCGGCCAGCGGCCCGCTTGAACTCGGGGTTGAAGGCTTCGTCGGCGACCAGCAGGCCGACCGGCGCGTCCATGGCGGGCCCGACAAGGCCGTCCATCTTTATCCGACGCGCCATTACGCCCGACTGGCCGAGCGTTTTCCCGAAGCGGCAGCGCAACTGGTCATCGGCAGTCTGGGGGAGAACATCGCGACCGCCGACCTCGACGAACAGGACGTGCGCATCGGTGACATCTGGCAACTGGGCAGCGCGCAGCTGCAAGTCTGCCAGCCCCGAAACCCTTGCTGGAAGATCGACGAGCGCTTCGCCTGCGATGGCATGGCGGCCTTCATTGCGGAACATCGGCTGACCGGCTGGTATTGGCGAGTGGTCTCGCCCGGGCTCGTCACACCGGGCGATACGCTCGACATCGTTTCTGCGGTCGATGGCGCCTTCACGCTGGCCGAGGCGATGTGCTGCTGGCAGGCCCATCGCCCTGCCCTGGCCGATCTGGAGCGGCTTGCTGCATCGCCGGGCATCGCCACAAACTGGCAACAAAAAATTGTCGCCCGTGTCGAATGGCTCCGAAAAAACCCAGACAATGCGTCACCTTCGCCGGTGGCGTTCCACGTGAAACCGGAGACGCCGTGACTCAAACCGATGCACGCAACCTGTGGGCAAGGCTTCTGCTGCCATTCGCGGCCGGCTATTTCCTGTCTTACCTCTACCGCACGGTCAATGCCGTCATCGGGCCGGTTCTGGCCCGCGAACTCGGGCTCAGCGACAACGCACTCGGCCTGCTGACGAGCACCTATTTTCTCGCCTTCGGTGCTGCGCAGTTGCCGCTGGGCATGCTGCTCGACCGCTTCGGACCTCGTCGCGTTGAAGCCGGCCTGCTCGTGATCGCCGCCGCCGGGGCGACCGTGTTTTCCCTGTCTGACAGCCTGACCGGGCTGGCGACCGGCCGCGCGCTCATCGGCCTTGGCGTCTCGGCCTGCCTGATGGCCTCCTTCAAGGCCTTCGCCCAGTGGTTCCCCTCCGAACGCCAGGCCTCGCTCACCGGCTGGATCATGGCTTCGGGCGGGCTGGGCGCACTGGCGGCATCCAAGCCGCTGGAGCTGGCGCTGGGCTACGCCAGTTGGCAGGAAATCGCTTTCGGACTGGCAGTAGCCACCCTGGCCGTCGCCGCAACGCTCTGGTTTGTCGCCCCCGACAAGCTGACGGAAACCAGCGGTACGGGCTTCGCCGCACAACTAGCCGGGGTCAAGAGCATTTTTTCCAGCGCCCATTTCTGGCGCTACGCGCCGATGGGCTTCTGGTTCACTGGCGGCTTCATGGCGGTTCAGGGCCTGTGGGCTTCGCGCTGGATGACGGTGCTGGAGGGAATGAGTCGCGCCGAGATCGCCGTTCGGCTGACCTGGATCAGCGGGGCCATGCTGGTCGGCTTCCTGTTCATGGGCTTTTTCGCGACGGGACTGGTGCGTCGCGGCATCAAGCTCGACACGGTCTATCGCGCGGCGATGATCCTCGCCATCAGCCTTCTCGCACTGATCAGCAGCCAGCCGACCTTCGCCGGCAACCTGCTCTGGCCAATCCTCGGCGCCTGTTTCTCGCTGTCCAACGTCTCCTACTCGCTGGTTGCCCAAGCTTTCCCGCCGGCGCTCTCCGGTCGGGCAAACACGGCATTGAACCTGCTGGTGTTCGCCGGCGCCTTCGGGCTGCAATGGGGCATCGGCATCCTCGTCGATGCCCTGCAGGCCGGCGGCTGGGCAAGCGATGCCGCCTACCGCGCCGCCTTCTTCACACTATTAGGCGGCCAGCTGCTGGCGCTGGTCTGGATGTTCAGGCCCGTCCGGCAGGTCTGAAACAGCCAGGTCAACCTGCTGCAGGTGGCCGACCTGGCCGGACTCAGAAAGATAAAGGCCGGCTGCCCGAATCTGCCCGAGCAATTCATTGGATTTCGTTTTTAGCGAAAATTCCGCGTTGACCGTTGAAGTCGATAGCGCCCCGACACCACGCTCCCTGAGCGAGGCATACCCGTCGTTCGACCACACGCCCAAACGGTCAAATGCGGCATCGCCCTCGTCAATCCAGCCATTGTGGTCGGTGTCCAATCCGGCCAGGTCGGCAAAGCCGTTGCCGCTGGCCACGCCGAACAGTTCCTGGCCGTTGTCGGCCTTGCCGTTGCCGTTCCGGTCAAAGACCAGAAAACCGCTGCCCTTGCCCATGCCTGGGATCTGCTCGGCCTTGCCGTCGGCATCGAGGTCAAAGTTGATGCATTCTTCCGTGAGCTCGCAGGCTTTGCCGTTGAAGCTGAGCATGAGCGGATCGCTCAACTTGATCGTGCCGCTATCCTTCTCGAGCTTCTCGCTGGAAAAACTGCGCGCCATTTCCAGCGAGTAGTCGAATTCGATGACTCGGCCATCGCAGGTCGTGACGTTGCCGCGCCCGCACACCGTGGTCTTTTCCGATTCGCTCACGCACTCGCGGATCGTTCGCTGCCAGTTGATTTCCGGCTCGCCTGACCCAGCCTTCGAGGGCCGGGGCGCCATCTCCCCGGCGTCGCAAGCGGCAAAGTTTTCCCCAACTTTCTTGCCGTCCATTGCCGCCAGAATGGCCTCGATCAATGACTCCAGCAGTTTCTGGATCTTCTGGCGAGCCGCTACCTGCTCGTTATCCGGATCGAGGGCAAAGCCCTCGAAAACCCGGCGAAACTGCTGCTCGGTGGTGATTTCCAGCGTGTGACTGCAGCTGGCTTCGCGATTGGCCGACAGTTGAACATTCGATTCCTGAATTTTCATGATCTACTCCTTGCACTGGTTGGAGCAACTCCATTGCAAGGGACGTGCCGTAGGCGAAAATCAGAATTCCAGCGGATCGACCTCGATGTGCCAGCGCAACCTCGATGGTGCCTTGAGCCCCTCGATCGACTCCCGCCAGCGGGGCAGGAACTGCTGGAGGGCGGGACGCGAATAGGACTCGGCCAGCAACTGCCCGCGTTCCAGGCTGGCCAGCCTGGCCAGGCGCATCGGCACCGGGTCGTAGATCATGACCTTATCGTGCTCGGCAATCACCGGCAAACTGGCCGCTGCCCCCAGGAAGGCGATGGCATCGGCCATTTCCGGGGCTTCCGCCCGCAGGACCGCCTGGAAGGCATAGGGCGGGAACCCGGCCTGCTCGCGTTCCTTGAGCTGCTGGGCGGCAAATCCCGGGTAGTCATGCTCGACCAGCGCGGCGAACAACGGATGATCGGGGTATTCGGTCTGAATCAGGACCTCGCCCTTGAGCTCGGCCCGACCGGCCCGCCCGGCCACCTGCATCAGCTGGCCAAACAATCGCTCCGGGGCCCGCCAGTCGGCAGCGTAGAGGGCCGCATCGGCGCCCAGCGCGCCGACCAGTGTCAATTTCGGAAAATCGTGCCCCTTGGCCAGCATCTGCGTGCCGACCAGGATATCGGCCTCGCCACCGTGGATCAGTTCCAGCATGGCCTCCCATTGCTTGCGGCTTTTCACGGAATCGCGATCCACGCGCAGAACACGGGCCTCGGGGAACTGCTCCTTGATCCATCCTTCGAGCCGCTGCGTCCCGCGCCCGAAGGGGTGAATATCCTGATTGCCGCAGGTCGGACAGGCTTTCGGCACGCGGTGTTCGCAACCGCAGTGATGGCAGCGCAAGCGGCGATCGGCCAAGTGCAGCACCATATTGGCGGCACACCGGGTGCAACGCGAAATCCAGCCACAGGCCGGACAAGCCAGTACCGGCGCATAACCCCGACGGTTCAGGAACACTAGGCTTTGTTCGCCACGCGCCAGGCGCTCCTTGATGGCCGCTATCAAGGGCTCACTGACCCCTTCCTGAAGCTTCTTGCGGCGCGTGTCGATGATGTGAACGGCCGGCAGCTTCGCTTCCGGATTGGCGCGCTGATTCAGCCTTAGCAGGCCGTAGCGGCCACTCAGGGCGTTGGACCACGATTCCAGCGAAGGCGTGGCCGAACCGAGCAGGATGGGAATCTCCAACTGGTGGGCTCGAAAGACCCCGACATCGCGGGCCGAGTAGCGCATGCCGTCCTGCTGCTTGAAGGAGGGATCGTGCTCTTCATCGATGACGATCAAGCCCAAGCGTGGCAAGGGAGTAAAGATGGACAGGCGGGTGCCCAGAACGATGCTCGCCTCGCCGGCAAACGCAGCTCGCCAGTTGCGCTCACGAGCCGCTTCGGCCAGTTCGCTATGCAAGGAAACCACGCCGGCCTCGGTAAACCGGGCCCGAACCCGATCCTCCAGTTGCGGGGTCAGATTGATTTCCGGGACGAGCAGCAAGGCTTGCCGCCCCGCAGCCAAGGCCTGCTCGACCAGACGTAAATAGACTTCCGTCTTGCCGCTGCCGGTCACGCCATGCAACAGATTTACCGAGAATCCGGCCGCAGGATTGATCGCAGACAGGGCATTCGCCTGTTCCTCGGTCAGCGCCGGCGCCTCGATGCCAACCGGCTTTTTCGCTGCCCGCGCATTCCGCCGCTGAGGTGGATCAACACGCTTGAGCCCAACCGGCAAGGCCTGCAGAACGACTTCGCCGAGGGGAGCCTGATAGTAAGTGCTGGCAAACTCGCACAAGCCGAAGAAATCAGGCGGCAGCGGCGGCAAGTCACGCAGAATCTCAAGTGCCGGCTTTAGCTGATCCACTGGCCAGTCGCTGGCATCGGCGACCTCAACGATCACCCCGACCTTCTCGCCCCGGCCGAATGGAACGCGTACCCTCAACCCGATATCGACCGCCGACGCATCCTCCGCCAGATAGTCGAAAAGACGGTGCAACGGCAAATCGAGGGCAACGCGCAAAACGGGCATGGATTTACCGGCAAGAGCCGCCATTTTCACCATGATTTGGGCGAGAAAGCGCCCAAATTACGGATGATTTCGAGTTGTCCACAAAATCTGTGGATAACATTGTGGATTTCTTTAGCAGCTCCGCGCCGTGTAAGGGTTTGGTAACGGCTTTGTCACTTTGCCGAAAAATTGAGCAACCCACGTTTTCTTTTAAATTCAATAATTTAAAGAAACAACGCTGCGTCAAGGGGTTTCCAGAATTTATTTTCACCGAGAGACAAAACTCTGTGCATAAGTAAAGCTTTGCCCCTCGTTTATCGTATTACTTTCGTAATAGCCGACTATGGCTGTGCACGGTCTCGACCAGTGCCGTCACACTTTCCGGTGGCGTAAACTGCGAAATGCCGTGGCCGAGATTGAAAACGTGGCCGGTATTGCCCGCACCGAAGCTGTCGAGCACCTTCCTGGCCTCCTCTGCAACGATTTCCGGTTGGGCAAACAATACGTTGGGATCGAGGTTGCCCTGCAAGGCGACCTTGTCGCCCACCCGACGGCGTGCCTCGCCGATGTCGATCGTCCAGTCCAGCCCAACCGCATCGCAACCAATGTCGGCAATCTTCTCCAGCCACAAACCGCCGTTCTTGGTGAAGACGATGCTCGGAATCCGTTGGCCGTCCTTTTCTTTCTTCAGTCCAGCCACAATCCGGCGCATGTATTGCAGCGAAAACTCTTCGTAGGCGGCGTTGGACAGCGAACCACCCCAGGTATCGAAGATCATGACCGCCTGGGCACCGCTGTCGATCTGTGCATTCAGGTAGGCAATCACCGAGTCGGCCGTGACGGACAGGATGCGGTGCAACAGGTCCGGACGGTTGTAGAGCATGCCCTTGATGTTCCGGAAATCGCTTGAGCCCTCGCCTTCGACCATGTAACAGGCCAGCGTGTAGGGGCTGCCGGAAAAGCCGATGAGTGGCACCGAGTTATCCAGCGCACGCCGAATCTCCGACACCGCGTCCATGACGTACCCGAGGTGCTCGTAGGGATCGGTCACCGTCAGGTTGTTGATCGCCCACTCCTCGCGCAGCGGACGTTCGAACTTGGGTCCCTCGCCCTCGGCAAAGTAGAGACCCAGGCCCATGGCATCGGGAACGGTCAGAATGTCCGAGAACAGAATGGCGGCATCAAGATCGTAACGGGCCAAGGGCTGCAGGGTAACCTCGCAGGCCATGGCCGGCGACTTGCAAAGATTGAGGAAGTTACCAGCCCGCTTGCGGGTTTCGCAATACTCGGGAAGGTAACGGCCAGCCTGGCGCATCAGCCACAGCGGGGTGTATTCGGTCGGCTCCTTGAGAAGGGCGCGCAGGAAAGTATCGTTCTTGGGTCGGCTCACGTCGGACTCCGCCTGAAAATCGGAAAGGCGGAATTATCCGCCATTACGGCCGCCGGGTCACTTCCGCCAGAAAGCGGGGGTCATGACGACGAGCAGGGTAAATATTTCGAGTCGTCCGAGCAGCATGGCGAAGATGCAGATCCAGGTCTGGAAGTCTTCAAGCACAGCATAGGTCGTCGATGGGCCAACCACCCCGAGTCCCGGCCCCGTGTTGTTAATGCTGGCCACAATCGCGGTGAAAGCCGACACGATATCAAGACCTGTAAAGGCAAGCAGCAAGGTCATCGACACAATGCTGACCATGTACATGAAACCGAAAGAAAGCACGGCAAACAGGATCGGCTGAGGGGCTATTTGTCCGCCAATGCGGATGTTGTAAACCGCATTCGGATGCATTGCCCGAAGCAGTTCTCTATAGACCTGCTTGTACAGCAACAGGGCACGCATCATCTTGATGCCGCCCCCGGTAGAACCGGCACTGGTGACAAAGCTGGACAGGAATAGCATCCACAAAGGGGCAAAGATCGGCCACAGTGCGAAATCAACGCTGGCGAAACCCGTCGTGGTGGCAATCGAAACGAGATTGAATGCGGTATGCCGCAACGCCGTATCCAGATCGGGATACGCACCGTCCTTCCAGATATAGATGGCAACGACAAGAATGCTGACCAAGGTTACCCCGAGAAACCAGCCCGCTTCGGGATCATGGAGATACGGACGGATGCTTCGCCCGCTGACCGCCAGAAATAGTGTTCCGAAGTTCATCCCGGCGATCAGCATGAAAAGGATGGAGACCATTTCGATGGCCGGCGAATTGAAAAATCCGAAGCTGGCATCGTGGGTCGAAAATCCGCCCAGGCCCATCGTCGAAAAACCGTGACAGATGGCATCGAACCAGCTCATTCCGGCCCAGCGATAGCCGACGATACAAGCCACCGAAACCCCCAGATAGACCAGCCAGAGACCCTTGGCCGTCTCGGCGATGCGGGGCGTCATCTTGGCATCCTTCATCGGACCTGGTGTTTCCGCCTTGAACATTTGCCGGCCGCCGATACCGAGCAGCGGAAGGATGGCGATGGCGAGCACGATCAATCCCATGCCGCCTATCCACACCAGTTCGTGCCGCCACAGATTGATCGACATCGGAAGCGTATCCAGATTCGACAATACGGTTGAACCGGTCGTGGTCAGACCGGAAACGGTTTCGAAATAGGCATCGGTATGGCTGATGCCGAGCTGGATCATCAACGGGATGGCTGCGAACGCAGGCAGGATGGTCCACACCAGCACGACCATCAGGAAGCCGTCACGAATGTTCAGTTCGCGCTTGCAACGACGATAGCGGTACCAGAGGAAGGCACCACTCAGCAGCGTCAGTGCGAACGCCTCGTCATAGGCGGTCTGGGCACCGTCGTCGGTCACATAGGACAGGATCAACGGCGCCAGCATGGTCAGCGCAAACAGCATGATGATCATGCCCAGCGCGCGGTAAACAGGAGCAAAGCGGGTCACGGCCAGGCCTTCAGAAGAAGTGGAAACCAACCTGGAACAGCATCTCGACTTTTTTCACCAGCTTCTTGCGGGTGCAAAAGACGATGACATGGTCCTCCGGCTCAATCACCGTATCGTGGTGCGCAATCACCACTTCGCCGTGACGGGTAATCGACGTCCAGTCATCGGTTTGACCGACCACCACCGCCTTGTCGAAATTCCGGACAAGGGCGGCGACGGTCACCCCATGTGGCCAGTCGATCTGATCGATTCGCTTGCCTATGATCTGCGACGTCTTTGCGTCACCGTGGGCCACCAGTTCCAGCGCTTCTGCCGCTCCCCGTCGCAGTGAATGCACCTCCGCAACGTCGCCCTGCCGAACATGAGCCAACAAGGCTCCGATCGATACCTGGGCCGGCGAGATTCCAATATCTATGGGCCCTCCCTCGATCATCTCGGCGTAGGCACGACGATTGATCAGGGCGACCACCCGCTTGCTGCCCAGCCGCTTGGCCAGGCTACCGGACATGATGTTGTCCTCGTCGTCGTTGGTCAGCGCTACAAACAGATCCATTTCGGAAATGTTTTCCTGTTCCAGCAACTCTTCGTCGGTGGCATCGCCGAGCAGCACAAGAGTGTTGTGCAGTTCATTGGCAATCATCTCGGCGCGCTCCTTGCGGCCTTCGATCAGTTTGATTTCATAGCGTTTCTCAAGCGACTTGGCCAGACGCAGGCCGATATTCCCGCCCCCGGCAATCATGATGCGAACCACTGGCTCCATCATCCGCCGCAACTGGCGAAGCACGGGCCGGATGTGCTCGGCTGCCGCCAGCAGAAAAACCTCGTCGCCGGCCTCAACCACGGTATCCCCCTCAGGAAATACCGCTTGATCGCGACGAAAGATGGCTGCGATACGTGCATCCATGTCGGGTGGCAGCAATTCGCGCATCGCCTTGATCGGCTTGCCCACCAGCAAGCCACCATCGTAGGCACGAACCGCGACCAGGCTGACTCGTCCCTGGGCGAAATTCAGCACCTGTAGTGCTTCGGGAAATTCGATCAGGCGACAGATGTAATCCGTAATCACCTGTTCCGGACATAGAGCAAAATCCACCGCGAAATTGTCAGTTGAGAGCAGGCTCTTGTCCTCGAGAAAATCCCGGGAGCGCAATCGGGCAATCCGCGTCGGAACATTGAACACGCTATGGGCAAGCTTGCAGGCAACGAGATTGGATTGATCGCTTTGCGTCAAGGCAATCACCATGTCGGCGTCTTCGGCTCCGGCATCATGCAGCGCCGATGGCGTAGCCGCGTTGCCAACAACCGTTCGCAGATCGAGCCGATCCTGCAATTGGGCGAGGCGGACCGGGTCGTAATCGACCACCGTGATGTCGTTTTCTTCTGAAACCAGGCCCTCTGCCACACTGGCGCCAACCTGCCCGGCACCGAGAATGATGACTTTCATGTCTCCCCCTTGTTCCAGGGTAATTATTCTTCGTTACGCTTGCCCAGCTTGACGTCCAATTGCTTGAGTTTCCGGTACAAATGCGTACGCTCCAGGCCGGAGCGATCTGCCAGTTTGGTCATGTTGCCACCTTCAAGGCGCAAATGGTGCTCGAAATACATTTTTTCGAACGCATCGCGCGCCTCGCGCAAGGGCTGGTCGAAGAGTGGCAAAAGCGACAGCATTTCCGGCGGCCCCCCGGCGTCCGCCGGCATCACCCGGGCAACGTCATCAGCGCTGATTTCCTCTTCGAGAGAGGTAATCGCCAGATTCCGGACGAGGGCATAAAGATCGTTCCAGCTCGACTCCGGACTGCTCTTCCACGACAGGGTACGGAGTGCATTCATGGCCGCGCTGGACAGTCGTCGTGCCGGCACTTCGCCCCGCTCGACGAAATTGGTCAGCAGGAGGCTAGCAATTTCCGGCAACTCGTCACCATGGCCCGCCAGCGACGGCATGGCTACCCAGATTTCGCCCAGTCGGGCCAGCAGTTTGCTATCCCACCCGGCTTCACCAAGTGCGCCAATGCTGCTGGCAGTAGCCGCAATCAGTTGCAGATTGAGCTTTTCCAGACGGTCCACGGCAAACGCCATGTTCATCTGCTGCATTTTGCCGAGCCCGGCCATGTCGGGCACGAACAGGATGCCGCTCGTCACTTTTTCGAGCATTTCCTGCGTCAGCGCACTGCTCACCAAGGACAAATCGAGCCAGGGTGTGCGTGGCGGCTGCAACGTACGGGCACAGATCTCAGCCATACCGCCATTCGCGCCCTTGATGAGCAGGATGGGCGATTTCGCAGCAGCCTGTTCGAGGCGCCGCTTGAATTCCTTGACGAACGTCAGCCGGCTGAAGGCTTCCAGCGTCAGTGCTGGGCGGACCGACGGCTTGTCGTGCTTGAGCGCCTTCTGAACCGTGGACAGGAGTTTCTGCAAGGCGATGGGCTTTTCGAGGAAATCGAAGGCCCCGAAACGGGTTGCCTCAACGGCCGTATCGATGGTCCCGTGTCCGGACATCATGACGACCGGCATGTTGAGATGCCCCGCCGCGTGCCATTCCTTGAGCAGCGTGATGCCGTCCGTATCGGGCATCCAGATGTCCAGCAGCACCAGATCGGGACGCAACTCATTGCGAATGACTCGCGCAGCAGCGGCATTTTCGGCGACACGGACATCGTAGCCTTCGTCGATCAGGATTTCCGATAACAGTTCGCGTATGCCGACTTCGTCGTCAACGACCAGAATGATTGCCATTTTTGGCTTCCTCCGCTTTCACGAGGGGCAGACGGATGTCGATCCGCGCACCGCCCTCGGGTGCATTGCTGATTTCGATGGTACCGAGGTGTTCTTCGACGATTTTTTTGACAATGGGCAGACCCAGACCGGTGCCTCGGGCCTTGGTGGTGACATAGGGCTCGAAGATGCGGGGCAGCAATTCGACCGGGAAACCCGGACCATTGTCGGAAATGCTCAGTCCGGCCTGGCGACCGATGGTCTCGGTCTGAATCCGGATATGGGCATCCTCTCTGCCCTCCAGAGCATCTTCGGCATTGCGCAACAGATTGTGGATGATCTGCCGCAACTGGGTGGCGTCCCCCAATATCGGCGGCAAGTCTGGTGCAAGCGCAATTTCGATCACGGCAGAAGAACTCTCGTACAAGCCCAGAACCTCGCCGATCAATTCGTTCAGGTCCAGTTCTGCCACTTCCGGCGCCGGCATGCGGGCGTAGTCACGGAAATCGTCGACCATCCGCTTCATGGCCTGAACCTGGTTGATGATGGTCTGCGTCCCGCGCGCCAGCATGTCGGCATCGCCATTGGACAGCTTGTCGGCCAGCTTGAATTGCAGGCGCTCGGCCGATAGCTGGATGGGCGTCAGCGGGTTCTTGATTTCATGCGCCAGGCGGCGGGCCACTTCACCCCAGGCAGCGCTGCGCTGGGCGGCAATCAGGCGGGTCACATCGTCGAAGACCACGACATCGCCGCCACCACTGGCTTCCGGCAAGCGCGAGCCACGCAGGAGCAGCACCTGCGGCATGCCGTTTGGCCTTTCCATTTCGAGCTGGGCCTGCCACTCGGCATCTTCCGTCCCAGAAAAATGCTCGCGGATGAAGGTGCCCAGCGCCTGCTGGCGTGGCCAGTCTTCGGCTGCCGAACCGACCAGCCCCATGAAGTCGTCGCTCAGGATGGTCAGCGCCCCTTCATTGACGGTGCGCAGGACGAAATGGCGGTCGAATACGAGCACGCCGGTCGACAGGTTGGCGAGAATGGATTCGAGATAACCGCGCGCCGATTCCAGTTCGGCCCGGTGCCGTTCGGTTTCGCGACGTGCGTCGTCAAGCTGGCGGGTCATCCGGTTGAAGGACTGGGTCAGCACCCCCAACTCATCACCGCTGTAGATGGCCTGGCGTGGTGAAAAGTCGCCCTGCGCCACCGCCTGCGTGCCCTCGGCCAGGATGTACAGGGGCGCAGCCAGCCGCCGGGCCATGACGTAGGCCAGCGCGAACGCGCCAAACAGGGCAACCAGCACCGTCAATGTGAGCGTCAGGGCGTAGATTCGGGTCAGCCCCTCGCGCGCCAGTTGCAACTCCTGGTAGTCGCGATAGACCCCCTGAACGGCGTCGGCATCGTGTGCGAGGCCGGGTGGAACCGTCTGGGTCAATTGCAGGATGCGCAATTCTTCGAACATGCCCCGCGCACCGACCGGGACGAGGACGCGCAGGTAGAGTTTCCCGCCGTCGCCTTCGATGGTGCTGACCATCTGGGTGCTGCGAGCCTGCTTCAGCTGGGCCTGACTGGGCAGATCGGGCAGCAGGCTGGAGAGTTCGGCCGTGGCACTGGACAGCAACTGGCCGCCGACGGAGAACAGCGCTGCCGACTGCACGCCCTTTTCCTCGCGCAGGCGCAGGAGGGCGGAACGACGCGACGATTCCTGGATGTCCGACAGTTCGCTGGCCATGTTGCGGGCCTTTTCGCCGAGGTCGAGGAGTAGCGAATCGAGCGCGGAGCGCCCCAGTTGGAGGCCCGATTCGAGCGCCTTTTCGACGCGGACATCGAACCAGCTTTCAATCGAGCGGGTGACGAATTGAACCGACACGCCATAGACCAGCGCCCCGGGCAGCACGGCGATGACACCGAACATGACCATCAGGCGGAGTTTCAGGCGGGCGCCGAATACCTGGGCCTGGTAGTCGCGCCACAGGGTGCGCAATTGCCAGCCGACCAGGCCGAGCATGCCAAGGGCGAGGACGACGTTGAGCGCAATCAGCAAGGGGTAGTTGCGGGAAAACAGGACGGTATCGGCCGCGGTCGACATGAACAGCAGGAACCACAGGATTCCGCCGATAGCCGCCGCAAAAGCCCCGCCTGCTGCGACGACGCGCTTCATTTGGCCTCCGCCGGTGCCGCGAATGGCGGCAATGTGGCCTGCCAGGTTTTCCAGTCCGACCCCAGGCTCCAGTCCTTGTTGCCCAGCGCCGTAATCTGGAACGGGCGTGGCAACTGGGTGACATCGAGCCGCATGCGCAGGGCGGCCTGGTAGGGGTCTCCAGCCCGGACGGACTTTTCACCCTTATCGATCACCGTCCAGTTGCGCAGCCGCGACAGGACCTGCGTCGCTTCGGACAAGGTCTGGAAAGACTGGTGCAGGCCGCCGGTTGACAGCCGGTACTGACGGGTCAACGCGTGGTAGGAAAGGCGGTAGGTCTGGCTGCGGCTGACCAGCTTTTCGTCGAGCCAGTACCAGCGCGCCTTGCTCAGTTCGAAATCGGCAACAAAATGGAGGATGAGCCCTTTGGTCACCGCCTCTTCGAGGCGCGGATTCAGTTCGAGCTTGAAGTCTGCCGACAGCACGTAGCCATCGTCGCCGGCCGACAACTGCGGATTGGCGATGTCGATCTCGGCGGCCCAGACGAGAGCGGGCACCAGGACCAGCAGCGCCAACCAGCGGCGCAACAGGTCAGGCGCGCTTTTCAAGCAGGCAGTAGAAAAAGCCATCGTGTTCAGCGGTGGGTAAGAGCTGTTCCTCATGACGATTGATCGCCTGCGGCTGCCGCGCCAGGAAGCGTCCGATCTGGCCGCCATTCTCCGCCGGGAAAACCGAGCAGGTTACATAGAGGAGTTTACCGCCCGGGCGCAGTACCTGCCACAGGGCATCGAGAATTCGGGCCTGCGCCGCCGAAAAACTGGCGATGTCGGCCTCGCGGCGCAGCCATTTGGCATCCGGATTGCGGCGGACAACCCCGCTGGCCGTACAGGGCACATCAGCGAGTACCGCGTCGAACAGCCGGCCATCCCACCAAGTCGGCAGCTTGGCACAGTCGGCATCCTGAATCTGCGCGCTGAGGCCAAGGCGGGACAGGGTTTCGGCCACGCGACGGCAGCGCGACGGCTTCAAATCCAGGGCCAGCAGGTCGATATCGGCCCGTTCCAGCAGATGGGCCGACTTGCCGCCCGGCGCCGCGCAGGCGTCGAGCACGCGGCTTCCCGGTGCGGGATCGAGCAACTGGGCGGCGAGTTGCGCGCCGGGATCCTGAACGGAAACCAGTCCATCGGCAAAGCCCGGCAACGCATCGACCGGCACCGGCTTGTCGAGCGCCAGGCCACACTCGCCAACCGGCCTAGCGGCAATCCCTTCCGCCGCCAGTTTCATGATGTAGTCGTCGCGCGATACGCGACGAACATTGATGCGCAACCCCATCGGCGGTGCCGCGTTGCCAGCGGCAACCACTTGCGGCCAGTCACCGGGATAGGCTGCCTGCAATTGCGCCAGCCACCAGGCCGGGTGCATGGACGAGGCCGTGACGTCAGCCGCGAAATCGGCCGCCAGGGCCGATTGCTGGCGCAGGAAGTTGCGCAACACGCCATTGACCAGCGCGCGAAAATTGCCACCCGCCACTTCGCCGGCCGCCGAAACCGCCTGATCGACGACGGTATGCGCCGCGTCCGGCCGGGTTTCCAGGCGATACAGCGCGACCAGCAACAACGCCCGTACCTCGTCGCTGGCCAACGGCTTCTGCAGGAGACGGGACAGGTAATAGTCGCCGCGCCCGAATGCCCGCAAGCTGCCATAAACCAGATCCTGCACGGCCGGTCGGGCCGCCGGGTCGACGCGGCCAAGCTGGCCATCGGCCAGACTCTGCCCGCCAATGACGGCGGTAACGATACGGGACCCTTGCAACAGGGCGTAAGCGAGGGAATTAAGCGGCAAACTGGACATAGGCGGCCATTATCGCACGCGGCATAATGGCCGAATGCGGCAATTCTTCCTCGCCCTGATTTTCTTTGCCTGCCACGCGCCTGCCCACGCCTGGAATGCGGCCGGGCATCGTCTGGTCGCCATCATTGCCTGGCAACAGTTGTCACCGGCCACGCAGGCCGACATCGCCGACGCCCTGAGCCGCCATCCCGATTTTCCGCGCTGGCAGGAAAAGGCGCGTTCGACGGCGGGTGAAGACATCTTTGCCGAAGCCGCCACCTGGCCCGACGACATTCGCAACGATCCCCGTTTTCACGACGACCAGGAGCCGGCAACGCCGCCCCTACCCGGCCTGCCGGACACGGCACGCCACAAACACTGGCATTACGTCGACCTCGATGCACGCGGCAAGGCCGAATCCGGCGAGCTAGACCGGCAAATAGCCCGTTTGAGCCAAATCTTACGGTCAACCGGAAAAAAGGCCGAAATTACAAATGCCCTGCCCTGGCTCGCCCACCTGGTCGCCGACATTCACCAGCCGCTCCATGTCGGCCGGCATGGCGACGAAGGCGGCAACCAGATCGAAATCGAAAATCCCTTCAACAAGCGCCTGCCCTTCAGCAGCCTGCACGTGTATTGGGACGACCTGCCCGGCCCGCCATGGTTGCGCGGCAAACGTCTGAAACAGAACGCCAGCCGCCTGCTCGACCAGTACCCGGCACCGTCGCAAGGTGATGTACTGCGCTGGCGCGATGAAAGCCATCGCCTGCTAGCCAAGGCCTATCCGATGGCAAACGGAACGCTGCTGCCCATCGTGGATGACGACTTCCGCCAGCAAAGCCGGGAAATCGCTGACCGCCGCATCGTCGAGGCCGGTTACCGGCTAGGTCGATTGCTCGACGACATTTTCAGCCACCGCGTTTCACGTGAAACGCCATAGAATTGTCATATGAACGGCCTGCACCTCATCGCTGACCTCCACGACTGCCATTGCGCCCCGGGCTTCCTGCTCGACGCGCCGGCACTTGAAGCCTTCTGCGTAGACGCCTGCCAACGCCACGGCCTGACCGTGGTCGGTCGCCTGTTCCACGCCTTCCGCGACGCCCGGGGCGAAGCGGCCGGCGTCACCGGCACCGTCGTCCTGGCCGAGTCGCACCTCGCCGTCCATACCTGGCCCGAAGTCAGCAGCGTCACGCTCGATGTCTACGTCTGCAATTTCAGCGGCGACAACAGCCAGCGCGCCCACCGCCTGTTCGACGAAGTCGTCACGACATTCGCCCCCGGCCGGCTGGAAAAAAAAGAGGTGGCACGCGGCCACCTCGGGGACTGACGAAAGCCGGTCAAGCCGGCAGATCGAAACGATCCCCCGCTTTCAGCGGATGCCCCGCCAAAAATTGCTGGACCGGCAGACGCTTGCCACCCGCCTTCTGCAATTCGCTGACCGCCAGCGCGCCCTCGCCACAGGCAATGACGATGCTATTGCGATCGACCGACAGCACCGTCCCCGCATCACCCTGTCCAGCAACCGGTGTGGCCTGCCACAATTTCACGGTCTGACCACCAAACACTGCCTGGGCGCCAGGGAAGGGATTGAAGGCGCGAAGATGGCGATCCAGTTCCATCGCGCTTTTCGACCAGTCGATCAAGGCCTCGGCCTTCTCGATCTTGTGCGCATAGGTCACGCCGTCGGCCGGCTGCGCCGCCGCAGGCAAGGGCAGCTTGCCCAGCGCCTCGACGACCAGCGAGGCACCGAGGTCGGCCAACCGATCGTGTAGCGATGCCGTCGTATCGGTCGGCGCGATGGGAAATGCCCCACGCAACAAAACCGGCCCGGTATCCAGCCCGGCTTCCATCTGCATGATGCACACACCCGTTTCGGCGTCCCCCGCCAGCAAGGCCCGCTGGATCGGCGCCGCACCGCGCCAGCGCGGCAACAGCGAGCCATGAATGTTGATGCAACCGAAGCGCGGCATGTCGAGCACGGTCTGCGGCAGGATCAAGCCATAGGCAGCCACCACCATCACCTCCGCACCGACCGCAGCAATCCTCGCCTGCGCCTCGGCATCCTTCAGCGTCAGCGGCTGAAAAACCTCAATGCCCTTCTCAAGAGCAACCTTCTTGACCGCCGACGGCTGCAAACTCATCCCGCGACCGGCCGGCCGATCCGGTTGGGTCAAGACCAGCGCCACCTCATGCCCCGTGGCAACGATGGCCGCCAATGCCTTGGCGGCAAATTCCGGCGTCCCGGCAAAGATCAGCCTCATGCCGTGACGCGCGCCTGTTTCGCCATCTTGTTCTTGATGCGGGTCTGCTTGAGCATCGACAGGTGGTCGACAAATACAGTCCCGTTGAGATGATCGATCTCGTGCTGGATGCAAACCGCCAGCAGACCCTCGGCCTCCAACACCTGCTCCTTGCCCTCAAGATCCATGTAGCTTACCGACACACGTTCGGCACGCTCGACCTTGTCGTAAATGCCCGGCACGGAAAGACACCCCTCCTCCCCCACCTGCGAACCATCGCATTTCCCCAACGCCGGATTGATGAACACGCGCAGTTCGCTCTTGTCCTCGGAGACATCGATCACGACAACGCGCTTGTGCACATCCACCTGGGTCGCCGCCAGGCCAATTCCCGGCGCTTCGTACATGGTTTCCGCCATGTCGGCGACCAGTTTCCGGATGCTGTCATCAATCTGGGGAACGCGTGCGGCGACCTTTTTCAGGCGCGGGTCGGGAAAACGCAAAATGGGTAATAGGGCCATATGAAAATAGGAATAAAAGCTTGCTCGATTAGGTTATTACGTGCAGAATCTAAAGCAATTCCCGAGATATGGAACGCAAATTGACTGCTGCAGCAATGAGACTGCGACAACCCAAATGCGTTCCGCCGGCACGTGAGGTTACGTCTATGGTTCGCATTATATCCGCGCTCATCCTGGCCGTGACGGCCGCTTGCGCATCCGCCGCCGAGCCGCTAACGCTCGTCGACAACCCGCCCGACCGGCATATCGTCGTCAAAGGCGACACCCTGTGGGGCATCTCGGGCAAATTCCTCAAGCAACCTTGGCGCTGGCCGGAAATCTGGCAGATGAACAAGGAAGAAATCAAGAACCCGCACCGCATCTATCCGGGCGACATCATCCTGCTCGACATGTCGAGCGGCTCACCCCGCCTCAAGATGGCAAAACCAGTCACGGGGCAGCGAGGCGGCGTCCAGCCGACGGTACATAGCACCCCCGGCGAACTGGTCATCCCGAGCATCCCGCCCAATGTCATTGAACCCTTCATTTCCCAGCCGCTGATCGTTGAATCAGATGAACAAAAAAGCGGCGTACGTATCGTAGCGGCTCAGGAAGACCGGATGCTGCTCGGAAGTGGCGACACCTTCTACGCCAGCGGCATTCCCGATGCTCGCGTTGAAAAATGGCATGTCTTCCGCAAAGGAAAAGCGCTTAAGGATCCTGAGACTGGCAATATTGTGGCCTATGAAGCGTTCTTCCTGGGCAATGCACGACTGGTGAAACCAGGTGAGCCTGCGACATTGCGCGTTACTCTGGCAAAAGAAGAAATGGCTCGTGGCGATGGACTTCTCCCGGCCCCTCCTCCGGAAATCATTACCTACGCCCCCCATCGGCCGGAACAGGAAGTAGCCGCCCGGATCATGTCGATCTATGGCGGCGTACAGGAAGGTGGCTCCACGTCTGTCATCTCGCTGAGCCGCGGCAAAAAAGATGGCCTGGAAATTGGCCATGTTCTGGCGCTGTTCCGGAAGCGCGTTTCACTCGACGTCGATTCCGATGGTCGCCGCACCGAAACGCCCGTTCCTGAAGAACGTTATGGTCTGGCATTCGTTTTCCGTGTCTTCGACAACGTCGCTTACGCGCTGGTCGTTGATTCATCCAAATCCGTCATCGTTGGGGATGCTGCAAGAAATCCGTGATCAATACTGATGGGCTGGCCGCCTGGTTGCGGCTGACACTGATCCCCGGAATCGGCGGCGAGTCGCAGAGAAAGCTACTCGCCGCTTTCGGTTTACCGGAAGCCATTTTCGCGGCCGGGCGGCTTGCGACACGCAGCGTCATTGGCGATCGGGCCGATCTGCTTTTCGATTTTGATCCATCCGAAACCGTCGAGCGCAGCATCGATTGGGCTTCGCATCCGGGACAGCACATCCTGACCCTCGCCGACGATGCATACCCCAAAGCGCTGCTTGAAATAGCCGACCCACCGAGCCTGCTCTACGTTCGCGGAAATCCATCCTTGCTCGCGAGGCGAGGGCTGGCCATGGTTGGCAGCCGCAACGCAACGCCGCTTGGACTGCAAACCGCGGAGCAATTCGCCCGGGCGCTATCTGCCAAAGGCCTGTGCATCATCAGCGGTCTCGCCTTGGGGATCGATGCGGCGGCGCATCGCGGCGCCCTATCGGCCGGCGGCGATACCATAGCGGTCATCGGCACGGGCGCTGACCGGATTTACCCCGCCCGCAACAAGGAACTGGCCCAGGCCATCGTCGAGCACGGCGCGGTCATTTCAGAGTTTCCATTGGGAACACCGGCCATCGCCGCCAATTTTCCACGGCGTAATCGCATCATTTCCGGCCTGGCGCGAGGCGTACTGGTCGTTGAAGCCGCGCCGGAAAGTGGCTCGCTGATTACGGCGCGTCTGGCTGGCGAACAAGGTCGCGAGGTGTTCGCCATTCCCGGCTCCATCCATTCTCCCGTAGCCAGGGGTTGCCACAAGCTCATCAAGCAGGGAGCCAAACTGGTCGAAACCGCCAACGACATCCTGGAAGAACTGGGCAACTTTGACTCGCCGGCCATTCAGCCCGAAATAGCCCGGAGCGACGAGGCCCATCCACTGCTTACCGCACTTGGCCATGATCCCTGCACACTGGACGACCTGGTCGACCACACCGGACAAAGTGCCGACCAATTGCTGCCAGAACTCCTGATGCTGGAACTCTCCGGCAAAATCGCTCCGCTGCCCGGCAACCGCTACCAGCGGCTAAGCTAGGCCCCATATATATAGACGGCTTGCCAAGCCGCGCACCGGGCACTTATCATGCCCCGGACTCCACAGGCCCCAACATGACCAAAAAGCTAATAATTGCCGAGAAACCTTCTGTCGCCGCCGACATCGCCAAGGCGCTGGGAGGCTTCACCAAGCACGACGAATACTACGAAAGCGACAGCCACGTCATTTCGTCGGCTGTCGGCCATTTGCTCGAATTGGCCTGCCCCGAGGAATTCGAAGTCAAGCGTGGCAAGTGGTCATTTGCCCACCTGCCGGTCATTCCGCCGCACTTTGCGCTGAAACCGATCGAAAAGACCGAGTCGCGCCTCAAGGTGCTGACCAAGCTCATCAAGCGCAAGGATGTCAGCGGCCTGATCAATGCCTGTGACGCGGGACGCGAAGGCGAGTTGATCTTCAACTACATTGCCCAGCACACCAAGTCCGGGAAGCCCGTGCAACGTCTCTGGCTGCAGTCCATGACCCAGGGCGCCATCCGCGACGGCTTCTCCCGTTTGCGCCAGGGCAACGAGATGCAGGGTCTGAGCGATGCCGCGGTCTGCCGCTCGGAATCCGACTGGCTGGTCGGCATCAACGGTACGCGGGCAATGACCGCCTTCAACTCGAAGACCGGCGGCTTCCACCTGACCACCGTCGGCCGTGTCCAGACGCCGACGCTGGCCATCGTCGTTGAGCGCGAAAAGAAGATTCGCGAATTCAAGCCTCGCGATTACTGGGAAGTCGAAGCTGAATTCGCTGCCAAGGCCGGTAGCTATCGTGGCAAATGGTTCGACGAGAGTTTCAAGGGCAAGAACGACGACGAACATGCCCGCGCCGACCGCCTGTGGGAAGAAAAGCGGGCCGACGCCATTCGCGCGGCGACCCTTGGCAAGTTGGGAGAAGTGACGGAAGAGTCCAAACCGGAAACCCGTCTTTCGCCAGCACTATTCGATTTGACGACGCTTCAGCGCGAAGCGAATGCTCGCTTCGGTTTTTCAGCGAAGACCACCTTGTCGCTGGCGCAGGCCCTCTACGAAAAGCACAAGGTCCTGACCTACCCGCGTACCGATTCGCGTTGCCTGCCGGAAGACTACCTGGCCACGGTCAAGGAAACCATGACCATGCTGACCGGCCAGGGTGCCGGCAAGGGTCACGATGAAGTGCTGCTTGCCCGCTACTCGCCGTTCGCCCATCAGATCCTGGCGCGCAACTGGGTGCTGCCGAACAAGCGCATTTTCAACAACGCCAAGATCAGCGACCACTTCGCCATCATTCCGACGACACAGGCGCCGAAGAGCCTCAACGAACTGGAACAGAAACTCTACGATTTCGTCGTCAAGCGCTTCCTGTCCGTCTTCTTCCCGGCAGCCGAGTATCTCGTCACCACGCGCATCACGCGGGTTGAAGGCTATCCCTTCAAGACCGAAGGCAAGGTCCTCGTCAATCCGGGCTGGCTGGCCGTGCATGGCAAGGAAGGCCAGGATGGCGACGAAGGCAACCTCGTTGCGGTCGACGCCAAGGAAAAGGTCAAGACCGACGAAGTCACCGTCAAGGCCAACGCCACCAAGCCGCCACCGCGCTACTCGGAAGCCACCCTGCTCTCCGCCATGGAAGGCGCCGGCAAGATGGTCGACGACGAAGAACTGAAAGCGGCCATGGCCGGCCGTGGTCTCGGCACGCCGGCAACGCGCGCCCAGATCATCGAAAACCTGATCGGCGAGCAATACATGCACCGCGAGGGCCGCGAGCTGATTCCGACGGCCAAGGCCTTCTCGCTCATGACGCTGCTCAACGGCCTCGGCATCAACGAGCTGACCCAGCCCGAACTGACCGGAGACTGGGAATGGAAGCTCGGTCGCATCGAAAAAGGCGAATTCACGCGTGACGAGTTCATGCGCGAGATCGCCGAGATGACGCGCCACATGGTCGAGCGCGCCAAACAGTACGAAGCAGACACGATTCCGGGTGATTTTGGCGTGCTGACGGCCAAATGTCCGCGTTGTGGCGGCGAAATTCGCGAGACCTACAAGAAATTCCAGTGCGGCGGCTGCGATTACTCGCTGTGGAAAATCGTGGCCGGGCGCCAGTTCGAACCGGCGGAAATCGACACGCTCATCAATGACGGCCAGATCGGCCCATTGACCGGCTTCCGCAACAAGATGGGCCGCACCTTCGCGGCCGCCATCAAGCTCAACGACAACAAGGAGCCGGAATTCGACTTTGGCCAGGACAAGGCCGATGCCGCCGATGCCGAACCGGTCGACTTTTCCGCCCAGGAAAGCATCGGCAAATGCCCGAAGTGCGCCAGTGGCGTGTACGAGCATGGCAATTCCTACGTCTGCGAGAAGTCAGTCGGGCCCGAAAAGTCGTGCGATTTCCGCTCGGGCAAGATCATCCTGCAGCAACCCATCGAGCTTGGGCAGATGAAGAAGCTGCTGGCCGAAGGCAAGACCGAGCTGCTCAAGGAGTTCGTCTCGAACCGCACGCGCCGCAAGTTCTCGGCATTTCTGGTCGTTCAGGCCGGCAAGGTCGGCTTCGAGTTCGAGAAGAAGGTCGCCAAGCCCAAGGCGCCAGCCAAGAAAAAGGCCGAAGCGGAAAGCTGATTGGCTGACCTCACATGAAAAAGCCCTCGGCATTGCGACCGAGGGCTTTTGTTTTTCGGGATTACCTTTCCCCTGGTTCCACGTGAAACCTCAGCGAACGGGCGTAGCGCCGGGTAACTGGCAGGAAAGCAGCGCCGCCCGGACGGCATCGATGGCCTGCGGGCGCGGGAAGGTGATGCGCCAGACGATACCGACCGTGCGCTTGGGCTGGGTACCTGCAAAGGGCAGGACCTTGACCATCGGTTCCTTGGCAATCAAGGGATCGGCCGCCGTACTCGGCATGACGGCGACGCCGGCGCCGCTGGCGACCATGTAGCGGATGGTTTCGAGCGAGCTGCCTTCGAGCGAGTGCTCCAGGGCATCGGGTGCGCTCAAACGGGGACAGGATTCCAGCACCTGATCGCGGAAGCAGTTGCCCTGCCCGAGCAGGAGCAGGTTCTGGCCATCGAGTTCATCGCCGTCGATCTCGGAACGCACTGCCCAGCCGTGCGTGGACGGCACGACGACGCGGAAGGGTTCGTCGTACACCGGCTGGGCAACCAGGCCCGGTTCGGCAAAGGGCAGCGCGATGACGATGACGTCGAGTTCGCCGGCCTTGAGCGCAGGAATGAGGTTGGCGGTGAAGTCTTCCTTGAGGAAGAGCGACATTTTCGGCGCCTCGCGATTGAGGGCCGGAATCAGTTGTGGCAACAGGTAAGGCGCGATGGTGTAGATGATGCCGACGCGCAGCTGGCCGACCAGCGGGTCACCCGTCGATTCGGCGATCTCTTCGAGCTTGACTGCCTCTTCGAGCACACGCATGGCCTGGGCGACGATGCGTTCGCCGAGCGGCGTGATGCGGACATCGCTGGCGCCGCGCTCAAACAGCGGTGAGCCAAGCTGCCCCTCGACCTTCTTGAGCGCCACCGACAGCGTTGGCTGGCTGACGTGGCAGGCATCGGCTGCCTTGCCGAAATGGCGCTCGCGTGCGAGGGCCACGATGTAGCGCATTTCGGTCAGGGTCATTTCGTGTAGCCCAGCTTGTGCAGGTCTGCCGGCGTCAGCCAGCGCCATTCGCCGGGCTTGAGGTCGGGCGGCAGGCTCAGTTCGCCGACGGCTTCGCGATGCAGCGCCTCGACGCGATTGCTCACCGCGGCAACCATGCGTTTGACCTGATGGTACTTGCCTTCGGTGATGGTCAGGCGAAGCAGCTTCTCGCCGACGATCTCGGCACCGGCGGCCGAAATGGGTTCAGGCTCGTCGGCGAGCAGGACACCGGCCAGCAATTGGTCGATCTGGGCCTGGTCGAGCGGGTGCTTGGTCGTCGCCAGATAGACCTTCGGCACCTTGCGCTTGGCCGAGGACAACTGGTGATTGAGCTGGCCGTCGTCGGTGATCAGCAGCAGGCCGGTGGTGTCTTCGTCAAGCCGTCCGATCGGTTGCACCTCGCGTTCGCGCAGCGGCACGGGCAGCAGTTCGAGCACGCCGGCGTGATGCTTGGGCTTGCGTGAGCACTCGTAGCCGGCCGGCTTGTTGAGCATGAGCGTGGCGAATTCGGCGTAGGGCCAATCGACGCCATCGACGGTGAAAACCAGCCCGTCAATGTCGAATTCGGCAAAGGGATCGTCGCAAACCTGGCCGCCAATGGCGACCCTTTCGCGGCGGATGAGACCCCGGCATTCCCGGCGGGAACCGAAGCCATTTTTCTGGAGGATACGTTCTAATTGCATGGCGGCGATGTTAACACGAGCCCATCAATTCGTTGCCGGGCCAGCCGCTGATGGCGAGCGGCGACAACGCCGAGACGGGCGGGTGATGAAATACAATATCTCCATGAATTTCGAACATCTCATCCAGATCAACGACCCGGAGAACCCGCTGGTCGTGCCCATGACCCGTGACCAGCTGTGGCAGGGACTGCTGCATCGCGTCGAAGACGCCGTGCCTTTCCTGCCCGGTCTGGAGTCCTGCACCATCCTCGAACGCCAGGCGGATACCCTGCTCCGCCGGCTGGATTTCGGCCCGGCCGTGATCCACGACCGCGTGACGCTCGTTGAACAGACCTCGGTACGCTTCGACATCCAGCCGTCCGAACAACATCCCGGCGGCAGCCTGGTTATCACTATCGAGGAGCCGGAACCCGGCTTCCTGTTCCTGCGCTTCGCCTACAAGACGACGCTGGCGACCGATCCGAACGCCGAGGAACGAGCCTACGTCGACTACATCAAGTCGGCCTACCACCAATCCGACATCGACTGCGTACGCATCATCCGCACGCTCGCCGCAGGCGGCATGCCGCAATAAACAGGCAGAAAAAAGGCCGAAGACGCATTGCGCTTCGGCCTGATTCGGCTTGCTGGCCGCTAATTCGGCAATCTCACGGTCAACCGGAAAAAAGGGCCAAAATCGAAATCCCGGTTCCGGCTTACTCGACGCCCTGCGAGGCCAGATAGTCTTCGTAACCGCCGAGGTAGTCGATGATCCGGCCGTCACCCTTGACTTCGAACACGCGGGTAGACAGCGAGGACACGAATTCACGGTCGTGCGAGACAAAAACCAGCGTGCCGGGGAATTTTTCGAGGCCGCTGTTGAGGGCTTCGATGGATTCCATGTCGAGGTGGTTGGTCGGTTCGTCCATGAGCAGCACATTGTGTTTCGACAGCATGAGCTTGCCGAACAGCATGCGGCCCTGCTCGCCCCCGGAAATGACGTTGACCGGCTTCTTGACCTCGTCGCCGGAGAACAGCAGGCGACCGAGCGTGCCGCGGATCAGCGTTTCGAGGTCGCCGCCGTCCTCGATGGTGGCGCGGGCGTAGCCGGCGATCCAGTCGGTCAGGCTTTCGGTGCCGGCGAACTGGGCGCTGTGGTCCTGTGCGTAATAGCCTGGATAGGCCTTCTCGGCCCACTTGATGGAGCCGAACTGCGGCGCGACCTCGCCCATCAGGAGCTTGAGGAAGGTCGTCTTGCCGACGCCGTTTTCACCGATCACGGCGATGCGCTCACCGGCATTGATGGTGATCGTCAGGTTGTTGAAGATCTTGCGCTCGCTGCCTTCGTAGGCAAAGGACAGGTTTTCGATCTCGACGGCCTGGCGGTGCAGCTTCTGCTTCTCGTCGTAGTCGAAGCGGATCCATGGGTACTGGCGCGACGACGGCTTGACGTCTTCCGGCTTCAGTTTGTCGATCAGCTTCATGCGGCTGGTCGCCTGCTTGGCCTTCGAGGCATTGGCCGAGAAGCGGCGGACGAAGGTCTGCAGTTCGGCGATGCGTTCCTTGGCCTTGGCGTTGGCGTTCTGCTGGCGTTCGCGGGCCTGCTGGGCGGCTTCCATGAAGTCGTCGTAGTTGCCGGCGTAGGTCGTGATCTTGCCGTAGTCCAGGTCGGCCATGTGGGTGCAGACCTGGTTCAGGAAGTGACGGTCGTGGGAGATGATGATCATCGTCGAATCACGATTGTTGAGCACGTCTTCCAGCCAGCGGATGGTGTTGATGTCGAGGTTGTTGGTCGGTTCGTCGAGCAACAGGATGTCCGGATTGGCGAACAGGGCCTGACAGAGCAGCACGCGCAGCTTCCAGCCTGGGGCTACTTCGCTCATCGGGCCGTTGTGCTGTTCGGTCGGGATGCCGACGCCGAGCAGCAGTTCGCCGGCGCGCGATTCGGCCGTGTAACCGTCGTATTCGCCGACCTTGCCTTCGAGTTCGGCGGCATGCATGTAGTCGTCTTCGGTCGCTTCCGGGTTGGCGTAGATCGCATCGCGTTCGGCCATCGCCGACCAAAGCTCCTCATGGCCCATCATCACGACGTCAAGCACGCGCATGTCCTCGTACGCGAACTGGTCCTGCTTGAGGTAGGCCATGCGTTCGTGCACGTCCTTCGAGACGTTGCCGGCCGAAGGTTCGAGCGCGCCGCACAGGATTTTCATGAACGTGGACTTGCCGGCCCCGTTGGCGCCGATCAGACCGTAGCGATAACCCTCGCCGAATTTGACATTGACGTTCTCGAACAGGGGTTTGGCCCCGAACTGCATGGTGATATTGGCTGCGACAAGCACTGTATTTCCGATCTATGGCAAAGCGACTAAAACAAGGGGCCAAATTCTACCTTTTTTCAATCACTTGCGCTCGGACAGATGCAGAGGATCGGCCTTTTTGGCACACTGGCCGATCTGGGAAGGAGCGCACCATGACCAAGACATTCCGGATCGCCATCGTCGACGACAACCCGCCACAGCGGATGATCCTCAGCCGCCTGCTGGAAAAGGACTACGCGATCGAGCAATTCGAAAACGGGGCGCAGTTTCTCGCCAGCGATACCGAATTCGATGCCGTCCTCCTCGACATCGAAATGCCGGACCCCAACGGCTACGACACCTGTCGACGCTTCCGCAACCTGCCGCGCGGCAATGAAACGCCTGTGATTTTCGTGTCTGCCCACGACACGACGCCCGAACGCGTCGCAGCCTACGAAGCCGGTGGCGACGATTTCGTCACCAAGCCGATCGCCGCCCACGAACTTCGCCACAAGCTCCACACCACGCTCGAACATCGCGAGCGCATCCGGGCCCTGACCAGTCAATCCTCGGACGCCCAAAAGATCGCCTTCAGCGCCATGAGCAGCATGGGCGACCTCGGCGCGGTCATCGAATTCCTGCGCAAATCCGCGCAGGCGACGACCTATACCGCCATCGCCGCCCGCTTGATCGCAGCCATGCAAGCCTGGGGGCTGCAGGGTGCCGTTCAGGTACGCGGCCGCCACGAAACGGTCAATCTCACCGCCGAAGGTCCGATGACCGCCATGCAGACCGCCGTCCTCGAAAAACTGCGCGACATCGGCCGAACCTTCGAAATGGGCTCCCGTGCCGTCATCAATTTCGACCAGGTCTCCCTGCTCATCGAAAACCTGCCCATCGACAACCCTGAGAAAGTTGGCCGCCTGCGCGACCACCTTGGCGTTCTGGCCGAAAGCGCCGACATGCGCATGGCGGCGCTCGACGCCACGATGGAGCGCGACCTGCGCAAACTCGGCATCGAAGCCGCACTCGGCGAACTCAAGGCGGCGCTGCAAAGCGTCTCGACGCAAAGCAACGAGGGCCATCAGCGCACCCAGACCGCGCTGATCGAATCGATCGAACAACTCGGCCGAACCATCGCCTCGCTCGGGCTGACCGAAACCCAGACGACCTACCTCGACGACTTGCTGCGCCACCTGATGGACGAGACCGAACGCTATTTCGACGAGGTAGCCCTGCGCGAAAGCGACTTCGACGAGCTGCGCAACCGCCTGCATCGGCTGGCCGAGGCCGATTACCGTCTGTAATCCCTTTTGCTGCACCGCAGTGTAAGATTTGCGGCCACAACAATAATTTTCGGATTGAGACACAGCACATGGTTCCACACCTCACCACCGCCCTCACCGGGCCCCTGCTCGAGCTCGAGCGCCGTTTCCTCGCGGCCAGCCCGCAGATCGAACACTGGCTGCGCGGCCAATGGCTGGAACACACGCCGCCGTTTTACTCGTCGTGCGACCTGCGCAACTCCGGTTTCAAGCTGGCGCCGGTCGACACCAACCTCTTCCCCGGCGGTTTCAACAACCTGAACCCGGCCTTCCTGCCGCTCTGCGTGCAGGCAGCAATGAGCGCCATCGAGAAATTCTGCCCGGAAGCACGCAGCCTGCTGCTCATTCCCGAGAACCACACGCGCAACCAGTTCTACCTGCAGAACGTCGCGCAGATCGCAGCCATCCTCAAGCAGACCGGCCTCAACGTGCGCCTCGGCTCGCTCAACCCGGAAATCACCCAGCCGACACCAGTCGATCTGCCCAACGGCCAGCAACTCCTGCTCGAACCGCTGGTCCGCACGCCCTACCGCCTCGGCCTCGACGGCTTCGATCCCTGCGCCATCCTGCTCAACAACGACCTGTCCGCCGGCATTCCGGACATCCTCAAAGGCCTCAACGAGCAGGTCGTGCTGCCGCCCGTCCATGCCGGCTGGGCCGTGCGCCGCAAATCCAACCACTTCGCCGCCTACGACCAGGTCGCCAACGATTTCGCCAAGGCCATCGGCATCGACCCGTGGCGCATCAACCCGGCCTTTTCAGTGTGCCGCAGCGTCAATTTCCACGAGCGTCAGGGCGAGGAATGCCTAGCTGCCAACGTCTCGGCCGTGCTCGACATCGTCAAGGAAAAATACCGCGAATACGACATTGAAGAGACGCCCTATGTCGTCGTCAAGGCCGATGCCGGCACCTACGGCATGGGCATCATGACGGTGCGCAATGTCGATGAAGTGATCGCCCTGAACCGCAAGCAGCGCAACAAGATGAGCGTCGTCAAGGAAGGCCTGGAGGTTTCCGAGGTGCTCATCCAGGAAGGCGTGCATTCCTTCGAAACGCTCAACGACGCGGTCGCCGAGCCGGTCATCTACATGATCGACCGCTATGTCGTCGGCGGCTTCTACCGCGTGCATACCGGGCGCGGCAAGGACGAGAACCTCAACGCGCCCGGCATGCACTTCGAGCCGCTCGCCTTCGAGACAGGCTGCAACCTGCCCGACTACGGCTGCGGCAATCCCGATGCGGCGCCCAACCGCTTCTACGCCTACGGCGTTGTCGGCCGCCTGGCTTGCCTGGCCGCCGCCATCGAGCTGGAACGGACGGCGCCGGAAGCGGACGAAGACTGACCCGCATGGCCCAGCAGCTGCATTTCGAAAAACACCTGCTGGGCGGTAGCGCGCAGTCGCTGAAAATCGCCTTCGTGGTCGATCCGCTCGACCACCTCAAGGCCTGGAAGGATTCCTCGGTGGCCATGATGCGTGCGGCCGAGAACCATGGTCACGACGTGTTCGCCATCGACGCCGCGACACTCGGCTGGCGCCGGCCGGAAACCGGACACGCCGGCGGCGTCTCCGGCGAGGCGATCCACCTCCACCTGCGCCCCGACGACCACGACTGGTATCGCGAAACCGGCCGCGAATGGATGTCGCTGACCAGCTTCGACGCGGTCATCATGCGCAAGGATCCGCCCTTCGATTTCGAATACCTCACCGCCACCTGGCTGCTCGAACGCGCCGAGGCCGATGGCGTGAAGGTCTTCAACCGGCCACGGGCGCTGCGCGATCATTCGGAAAAGCTGGCGATCATGGAATTCGCCCAATTCGCGCCGTCGACCGTGGCCACGCGCAATATGGCGCAGCTCCACCATTTCATCGACGAACAGCGCGACGTCATCCTCAAGCCGCTCGACGGCATGGGTGGCAGCCAGATTTTCCGCGTCCATCGCAACGACCCGAATCGCAACGTCATCGTCGAAACGCTGACCCACGAGGGCGCACGAACGATCATGGCGCAGCGCTACCTGCCCGAGATCAGCCACGGCGACAAGCGCATCCTGATCATTGCCGGCCAGCCCGTACCCTGGTGCCTGGCGCGCATTCCCAAGGCCGGCGAAACGCGCGGCAATCTCGCCGCCGGCGGCACCGGCGTCGCCCAGGAACTCTCGGCCCGCGACCGCGAGATCGCCAACGTCATCGGCCCGACGCTCATCAAGCGCGGCCTGATGCTCATCGGCATCGACGTCATCGGCGACCATCTCACCGAAATCAATGTCACCAGCCCGACCTGCATGGTCGAAATCCGCCAGCAATCGGGTTTCGATGCAGCCGGCGCCTTCATCACAGCCATCGAACACGCATGCGGCATTTCCTGAACCCCGTCCTGGCGGCCGTATTCGCCCTCCTCCTCGCCGCCTGCGGTCGCACGCCGCTGCAGGAGCAGCAGGCCTACGTCTTCGGCACACGCGTCGAAGTGCTCGTCGTCTCCGAAGAGCCCGAGCAGGGGCGCAAGGCCATCGCCGCCGTGCTGCGCGAATTCGACCGCCTGCATGGCGCCTATCACGCCTGGCAGCCCTCCGAATTGACGACTTTGAATTTGGCCATTTTTTCCGGTAGACCGTTGAAGGTCAGCCTGGAACTCGCCGAATTCGCTCAGGAAGCCCAGGCGCTGGCCAAACAGGGCGACAACCTGTTCGACCCGGGCATCGGCCAGCTCATCAAGCTGTGGGGCTTCCAGGCCGACGAATTCAAGGCCGAACTGCCGCCGCCGGCCGACATCAAGACCTGGCTGGCCGGCAAACCGTCGATTGCCGACATCGTCATCGACGGCCAGACCATCAGCAGCCGCAACCCCAAGGTTGCCCTCGATTTCGGCGGCTACCTGAAGGGTGTCGCCCTCGACCGCGCCGCCGCCATCCTCCGCCAGCAAGGCATCAACAATGCGCTGATCAACATCGGCGGCAACGTCATGGCACTCGGCAGCAAGCAAGGCAAGCCCTGGCGCGTCGGCATCCAGCATCCGCGCCAGCCCGGGCCGCTCGCCACCGTGGCCCTGGCCGACGGCGAAGCCATCGGCACCTCGGGCGACTACCAGCGCTTCTTCGAAGTCGGCGGCCAGCGCTATGCCCACCTGCTCGACCCGCGCACCGGCTATCCGGCCGATCACACGCAGGCCGTCACCGTGCTGATCCCAGCCGGACCGCGCGCCGGCACCCTGTCCGACGCCAGTTCCAAGCCGATCTTCATCGCCGGCCCGGATGGCTGGCGCGACATGGCGCGCAAGATGGACGTCGGGCTCGTCCTGCGGGTCGATCGCGACAACCGGATATTCCTCACCGAAGCCCTCCGCCAACGCCTCGAATTCATTGGCCAACCGCCTGAATTGACGGTCGTTCCCTGATCCCCAACATTGCGATGACATGTATACGGGGGAGGTGTATTTCCCGTAACATTGCTTCTGGAATAATTAGAACAAGATCATTGGAATAGAACGGCGTTGGCATTCGCACACTGGGGAGGAAGAATGCTGCGGTTAGGGTTCTTCAACAATCCGGGTTTTGCCAACAGTCTGGTCCTGCGGATCGGTCTGCTCATCCTCATTTCCGTCGCCGTCTTTACCCTCAGCCTCTACGAACTGATTGGCCGCCCCACCGTTAACCGGCTGGCCGAAGGCCAGATGCGCCTGGCGGGAGAACAGCTCGAAGCCCGCGTCACCCGCCTGTTCAAGACCGTCGAGGTCACCCTGCGCAGCAGCCACGGCTGGGGCGTCAATAACGACATCGATCAGGCGCAACTGCTGCGTTTCAACGAATTCTTCTTCCCCATCATCGCCAACCACGGCGAAATCACCTCAGTCATCTTCGCCCACGAATCGGGACGCGAAATCCTGCTCCTGATGACCGACGACGGACGCTGGATCAATCGCATCAGCAACCCCGCCGAATGGGGCAACCAGACCTACTGGATCACCTGGAACAAGAATCGCGAGATCGACAACGTCGAGATGCGCGAGCGCAACTACGACGCCCGCGAGCGGCCGTGGTTCAAGGGCGCCATGAGCCTCGGCAATACCGATACCGTGCATTGGACCGAGCCCTATATTTTCTTCACCACCAAGGAACCGGGCATCACGGCCGCCATGCGGTGGACGGCCAGCGACGGCTCGACCTACGTGATTGCCCACGACGTCCGCCTCATCGACATCGCCGAATTCACCACGCGCATGACTTTCGGCTCGCAGGGACGCGCCGCCCTCTTCCTCAAGGAAGGCAAGATCATCGCGCCACCGAACGATCCGCGCTTCAACAACCGCGAAGCGATCAACCAGGCACTCCTGAAAACACCGGAAGAACTGGCCCTGCCCGAACTGGCCGAAGCCTTTCGCCAGTGGCAGGCAAGGCCGTCGGCCGAACAGGGATTGCAGGAATTCCGCCGCCCCGATGGCCAGTGGATCAGCCTCCTGCGTCCGCTCGAAGGCAACGCCAGCGGCATCCTGCTCGGCGTCGTCGCCCCGAAGAACGATTTCGTCCCGATCTCCCGCGACGACCTGTTGCTGCTCGCACTCATCACCCTCTCCGCCCTTGCGCTGGGCATGGCCGTGGCGGTGCATATCGCCAGGCGCTTCGGCGCGCCGCTCCATGCGCTGGCCGAGGACAGCAGCCGCATCGGCCGGCTGGACCTTGAACACCCGGTCACCACCGATGCCCCGTGGCGCGAAGTCACCCAACTGGCCGCCGCCCTCGAAGGCATGCGCGAGCACCTGCGCAGCGCCCGCCGGATGCAGGAAGACGCGCAGATCGAACTGGAACTCAAGGTAGCCAAGCGCACGGCCGCCCTGCACCAGAGCCAGGACATCCTGCAAAAGCGCGAAGCCTTCTTCCGCGCCATCTTCGACAACGCCGCCGTCGGCATCATCAGCCTGACGCCGGAACGCAAGCCGACGCTGGTCAATCCGGCCTTCGCCCGCTTCATCGGGAAGCCAATCGACAAGCTGCTCGCTAACCTGGACGAGATCGCCCTGCCCGCCGACATCCAGGCGCGCATGAACGAACTCCTGCCCCAGGTCGCTGCCGGTGAGAGCAGGAGCGTTCGCCAGGAATTCGAATTTGTCGATCCCCACGGCAACCGCAGCTGGGGTGACGTCCAGATCGCCCCGGTCCGCGACCAGGATGGCAAGCTCGACTCTTTGCTCGTGACGGTCCTCGACATCACCGACCGGCGCGAGATCGAGGCCGAACTGATCCGCCAGTTCACCTTCCTGCAGGCGCTGCTCGACACCATTCCCAACGCCATTTTCTACAAGGGCGCCGATACCCGCTTCCTCGGCTGCAACCGGGCCTACGAGGAGTTCTTCGGCGTCGACCGGCACAGCTTCATTGGCAAGCGCGTGCTCGATCTCGACTACCTGCCGGAAGATGCGCGCATCGCCTATCAGGCCGAAGACGAGCGGGTCATTGCCGAGTGCAGCCGGGTCACCCACGAAGTCCAGATGCAGGACGCCAGCGGCCAGCTGCGCGACACGCTCTATTCGATCAGCGGTTTCCGTTCGTCCGACGGCACACCGGGCGGCCTGATCGGCATCATCGTCGACATCTCCCCGCTCAAGGAAGCCAAGCGCGTGGCCGAAAAGGCGCAGCTTGCCGCCGAATCGGCCGCGGCGGCCAAGGCCGATTTCCTGGCCAACATGAGCCACGAGATCCGCACGCCGATGAACGCCATCATCGGCATGACGCACCTGGCGCTGCAGACTGAACTGACCTCCCGCCAGAAGAATTACCTGAGCAAGGTCGATAACGCGGCCAAGGGCCTGCTCGGCATCATCAACGACATCCTCGACCTGTCGAAGATCGAGGCCGGCATGATGATTTTCGAACAGGCGCCCTTCAGCCTCGACGCCATCCTGCGCCATCTCGCCGACGTCTGTTCGCTGAAGGCGCGCGAACGCGGGCTGGAGCTGCTCTACGACGTCAGCGCGGAAGTGCCGGACCGCCTGGTCGGCGATTCGCTGCGCCTGGGCCAGGTTCTGCTCAACCTGGTCGGCAATGCCATCAAATTCACCGAGGCCGGCGAGGTCACGGTGGTCGTTCACCAGATCGCGGCCTGCGACGACAGCGTCGAACTGGCTTTCGAAGTTCGCGACACCGGCATCGGCATGAGCGTCGAGCAGCAGACCCAACTCTTCTCGGCCTTTACCCAGGCCGACACCTCGACGACCCGCAAATACGGCGGCACCGGCCTTGGCCTGTCGATCTGCAAGCGCATCGTCGAACAGCAGGGCGGCAGTATCGGCGTGACCAGCCGGCTCGGCGCAGGCAGCTGTTTCAGTTTCCAGCTCAAATTCGGTCTGGCCAGGGACGAGGACGGCGAGCCGCGACGCATCGGCCTGCCCGACGCGCTACGCGCCCTGGTCGTCGATGACAGCGCCGGTGCCTGCGAGATCTTCGCCCAGATGCTGTCGGCGCTCGGCATTGAAAACCAGTCAGTGAGCAGCGGCAGCAACGCGCTGGCGGCCCTGACGGCGGCCGTTGATGCCGGCCGACCCTTCGGCCTGCTCATCGTCGACTGGAAAATGCCGGGCATGGACGGCGTCGAACTGGTCAATCGCATCAACCAGCTCGACCTGAACGAGCGGCCGGCCATCGTGATGGCCACGGCCTTCGACCACGAGGAACTGGAGGCCGCACTCGGCAGCACCCCGGTTGGCGCCATTCTGAGCAAGCCGGCGACGCCGTCCTCGCTGTTCGACAGCATCATGGTCGCGCTGCATCGCGAAACGGCGCTGGTCGCCGTGCCGCAGGTCACCCCGGCCGAGTTGTCGCGCCAGCTTGCCGGGCGCCGCGTCCTGCTCGTCGAGGATAACGAGGTCAATCGCGAACTGGCCCATGAGATGCTGACCAACATCGGCCTGGACGTGGCGCTGGCCGAAAACGGCCAGCAGGCTGTCGAGGCCGTGCGTGCCAACGACTACGACCTGGTCCTCATGGACTGCCAGATGCCGGTCATGGATGGCTACGAGGCGACCGGCAAGATTCGCGACGAACTGCACCTGCGCAATCTGCCGATCGTGGCCATGACGGCCAATGCGCTGGCCAGCGACCGCGAACGTTGCCTGTCGGCCGGCATGAACGACCACATTCCCAAACCGATCGACGTGGCCGTGCTCTACGCCACGCTGACGCACTGGCTCAGGCCGCGCGATCGCGATGCCCTGCCGGCACCGCTGGCCCGGCCGGATTCGGCCAGCGATGGCGCCGAGATCGACAGCGCCAGCGCCCTGGCCCGGATGGGCGGCAATCGCGCCATGTACGACCGCCTCATCGTGCGCTTCCGGGAGAATCAGGGCGATGCGGTCGAGCGCCTGCAGGCGGATCGTGAGGTGGGCGACAGCGCGGCGATGATCCTGCGCGCCCATACCCTGCGTGGCTTGGCCGGCAACATCGGCGCCGTCGCCCTGTCGCGCCTGGCCGGCGAACTGGAAGACAAGCTGCGGCAAGGGGCGGCAACCGGCGATGACGCCATCGGCGAATTGCTCTCCCGGCTCGGCGACGCGCTGCCCAAGGCGCTGGCCATTCCGACGAACGCCGTCGAGCCCACCGAAAGCCCGGTACGCCAGGCAAACGTACCGGCGCTCGACAGCAAGGCCCTGGCCACGCTCCAGCGCCTGCTCGACGACGATGATGCCGCTGCCGTGCGCCTGTTCGAGGAGATAGCGCCGCAGCTCGGGCCGCATGGCGAGGCCACGCTGGTGGCCCAACTGGCGCGCCAGATCAGCCAGTACGAATTTGATGATGCTTCTGCAACGCTGCGCCAGATCACCGACAAGCTCGGCCGAGATGGCGCCAATCCGACAGACGAAAGCCAATAGATGATGACGTCCCCCCTCCTCCCCAAGCAATGTGTCCTGGTCGTCGACGACAGCCCGGAAAACATCGATCTGCTCAGCGAAGTCCTGCGCGACGACTATCGGATCCGCGTCGCGACCTCGGGTGAAAAGGCGCTCAAGATCATCTATTCGGACGAACCGCCCGACCTCATCCTGCTCGACATCATGATGCCCGGCATGAGCGGCCTGGAAATCTGCCGCCGCCTGAAGGCCAACCCGGACCGCCGGCGCATCCCGATCATTTTCGTCACTGCCATGAGCAGCATCGAGGACGAGCAGCGCGGTCTCGAACTCGGCGCGGTCGATTACATCACCAAGCCGATCAGCCCGCCCATCGTCAAGGCGCGCGTGCGCACCCATCTGGCGCTGTACGACCAGTCGCGCGAGCTCGAACAGATGGTCCATCAACGCACGCGCGAACTGCTCACGACGCGCCAGCAGGTCATCCGCCGCCTCGGCCGCGCCGCCGAATTCAAGGACAACGAGACCGGCAACCACGTGCTGCGCATGAGCCACTACGCCCGCGTCATCGCCACCACGCACGGCCTCAAGCCGGAGGCCGCCAGCATCATCTTCAACACCGCACCGATGCACGACATCGGCAAGATCGGCATTCCCGACGCGATCCTGCTCAAGCCGGGCAAGCTCGACGTCGAAGAATGGACCGTCATGCACCAGCACCCGATCATGGGCGCCGAAATCATTGGCAAGCACGACAACGAACTGCTCGAAACCTCGCGCATCATCGCCCTGACCCACCATGAAAAATGGGATGGCAGCGGCTATCCGCAGAATCTCAAGGGTGAGGACATCCCGCTCGAAGGGCGCATCGTCGCCATCGCCGACGTCTTCGACGCCCTCGTCTCGGTTCGCCCGTACAAGGGTGCAGTGGCGGTCGAAGAAGCGCTCAAGTACATGTACGAGCAATCCGGCCGCCATTTCGACCCGACGCTGATCGACGCCTTCCGCCGCGCCATTCCCGAAATCCTGCGCATCAAGGAAATCTACGCCGACGAACACGGCGCGCTCACCGACCTCGAATTCCAGATCAACGAGATCTATCACCACAAGGACGATCCGGACGGCTACCCGGCCGTCCTGGCCAACACGGACTAGCCGGTGCCGGCCAGCAGGGATTTCCATTTTGGGCATTTTTTCCGGTTGACCGTGAAATCCTCGCCAACGCCGCTTCCTGGCCGTTTTTGCCTGCGCCATGCCTGAGCTTGAACTGTGCAAAGCCGCCGAATGGCTGCGTCAGGCCGACGGCCTGCTCGTCACGGCCGGTGCCGGCATGGGCATCGACTCGGGCCTGCCCGATTTTCGTGGTCCCGGCGGCTTCTGGTCGGTCTATCCGGCGCTCGGCCGCGCCCGCATCGCCTTCGAATCCATCGCCAACCCCGCCGCCTTCGACCGCGATCCGCGCCTCGCCTGGGGCTTTTACGGCCACCGCCTGAATCTCTACCGCGCAACGCAACCCCACGCCGGATTCGGCCTGCTGCTCGCCATGGCCGAATCCATGCCCCAAGGCATCCACGCCTTCACCAGCAATGTCGATGGCCAATTCCAGAAAGCCGGCTTCGCGGCGGACCGCGTCTGCGAAGTCCACGGCTCCATCCACCACCTGCAATGCACGGCGGGATGCGGCGACCGGATCTGGCCAGCCGACGCGTTTCAACCCGAAATTGATGACGAAAACTGCCAGCTGCTGGGCGATTTTCCTCATTGCCCGCATTGCAGCGCCCTCGCCCGGCCCAACATCCTGATGTTCGGCGACTGGGGCTGGATCGACCGGCGCACGACGCTGCAATACCAGCGCCTGCGCCAATGGCTGGCCGGGGTCGAACGACTGGTCTGCATCGAAATCGGCGCCGGGACGAACATCCCGACCGTCCGCAATTTCTCGGAAACCTGCGGTGGCCGGCTGATCCGCATCAATCCGGGCGAACCGGAGATTCCCCGCTCGACGCCGGGGATCGGGCTGAGCCTGGGCGGCCTCGACGGCCTGTTGCAGCTGAACGAGGCCCTGCGCAGCCCCTGACGGCGCTATTCCGGCGACTTCGAATCAATCGTCAGCGTCACCGGCCCGTCGTTGACCAGGCTGACCGCCATGTCCGCCCCGAAAACGCCGGTCGGCACCGGGCGCCCCAGCGCCGCCGACAGCTTCGCCACGAACTGATCGAACAGAGGCTGCGACACCTCGCCCCGCGCCGCGCGGCTCCACGACGGCCGATTCCCTTTCTTGACCGAGGCGTAGAGCGTGAATTGAGAAACGGCCAGAATCTCCCCGCCGGCCTCGACCACGCTGCGATTCATCACCCCGTTCTCATCGGCAAACAGGCGCAGACGAACGATCTTGCCCGCCATCCAGTCTAGGTCGGCCTCGCTGTCGTCCGCCTCGAATCCCGCCAGCACGAGCAGTCCGGATTCTATTTTTCCGCAAATTTTCCGGTTGACCGTCAAATCTGGCGCTTTCTCCACCGTCGCGACACTCGCCTCCAGCACCCGCTGCAGCACTACCCGCATCTCCAATCCTCCGCCCAATAAAAAGGCTCCCTGCGGAGCCTTTTTAGAACCAGATCGCCCTTTTGGCCGATCAAATATCGACCCGGGCGCTCAAGGCGTTCGTTTCGATGAACGCACGACGGGGCTCGACATCCTCGCCCATGAGCGTCGTGAAAATCTCGTCGGCCGCGATGGCGTCGTCGATCTGGACGCGCAGCAGGCGACGAACCTTCGGATCCATCGTCGTTTCCCAGAGTTGCTCGGGATTCATTTCACCCAGACCCTTGTAGCGCTGCTTGCTGATACCGCGCTCGACTTCGTTGAGCAGCCACTTCATGGCATCGCCAAAGTTGGTGACGACCTGCTTCTTCTCGCCGCGCGCCATCATGGCACCGGCACCGAACATGTCGGCGAGCGTTTCGGCAGTCCGGCGCAATTGCATGAAATCGCCCGACAGCAGGAGATCTTCGTCGATCAGGCCGACCTTGAGGTTGCCGTGGTGCATGCGTTCGACACGCAGGGTCCAGCGTTCCTGGATGTCGTCGAACTTCGGCACCATGCGCGTTCCGGCCGGGATGTGCGCGGCGATCAGCTCGGCGCTGGCCCGGGCCTTGTCTTCGCTGGAAAGGTCGATGGCCAGGTTGTGGCGAACGATGGATTGCAGCACTTCCGGATTGATCAGGTGCGACAGACGCTCGATCACCGCTTCGGTGGCCAGCCAGGAACGGGCCAGGCCTTCCAGCGCCGGGCCGGTGACCGGCTCCGCGCCGGTACGCGGCGTCAGGGCGGCTTCGTCGAGCGCCATGTTGAGCAGGAACTGGTTGTATTCGAGGTCGTCCTTCAGATAGCGCTCGGTCTTGCCATGCTTGACCTTGTAGAGCGGCGGCTGGGCGATATAGACGTAGCCGCGGTCGATCAGCTCGGGCATCTGGCGATAGAGCAGCGTCAGCAGCAGGGTGCGGATGTGGGCACCGTCAACGTCCGCGTCGGTCATGATGATGATGCGGTGGTAGCGCAGCTTCTCGACGTTGAAGTCGTCCTTGCCGATGCCGGTGCCGAGCGCCGTGATCAGCGTGACGATCTGTTCGGACGAGATCAGCTTGTCAAAACGGGCCTTCTCGACGTTGAGCACCTTGCCGCGCAGCGGCAAAATCGCCTGGAACTTGCGGTCACGACCCTGCTTGGCGGAGCCGCCGGCGGAGTCACCCTCGACGATGTAGATTTCGCACAGCGCCGGATCCTTTTCCTGGCAATCCGCCAGCTTGCCGGGCAGGCCGACGCCGTCGAGAACGCCCTTGCGACGGGTCATTTCACGCGCACGACGAGCCGCTTCGCGGGCCCGCGAGGCCTCGACGATCTTGCCGCAGATCATCTTGGCGTCGGCTGGGCGCTCGAGCAGGAAGTCCGCGAGTTTCTGGGCGACGACTTCCTCGACCGCCGCACGAGCTTCGGAGGAAACCAGCTTCATCTTGGTCTGCGACGCGAACTTCGGATCGGGCATCTTGACCGACAGCACGCAGGCCAGGCCTTCACGCATGTCGTCACCGGCGATATCGACCTTGGCCTTCTTGGCGATCTCGTTTTCGTCGATGTACTTGTTGATGACCCGCGTCATGGCGGCGCGCAGGCCGGTCAGGTGGGTACCACCGTCCGACTGCGGAATGTTGTTGGTGAAGCAGAGCACCTGTTCCTGATAGGAATCGTTCCACTGCATCGCCACTTCGACACCGATGGTGATGGCGGAATCGGCCGCGCCCTGGCCTGCCTTGGCTTCGCCTGCCGAATAGAAAATGTTCGGATGCAGGACCGACTTGGTGCGGTTGATGTATTCGACGAAGCTCTGCACGCCACCGGCAAAGGCAAACAGCTCTTCCTTGCCGGAACGCTGGTCGACGAGCTTGATGCTGACGCCGTTGTTCAGGAAGGACAGCTCGCGCAGGCGCTTGGCCAGGATTTCGTAATGGAATTCAACGTGACCGAAGATTTCGTCGTCGGCCAGGAAGTGAACTTCGGTACCGCGCTTTTCCGTCTCGCCGATCACCTTGAGCGGCGAAATTTCGACGCCGTCGCGCAACTCGATGGCGCGATCGACGGGAACTCCGCGACAAAACTCCATGAAATGCTTCTGGCCATCACGGCGGATGGTCAGGCGCAGGAACTTCGACAGCGCATTGACGCAGGAAACACCGACGCCATGCAGACCACCAGACACCTTGTACGAGTTCTGGTTGAACTTGCCGCCGGCGTGCAGCTCGGTCAGCGCGATCTCGGCGGCGGAGCGCTTCGGCTCATGCTTGTCGTCCATCTTGACGCCGGTCGGGATGCCGCGGCCGTTGTCGATGACGGAAATCGAGTTGTCCGTGTGGATGGTGACGATGATGTCGTCGCAATGCCCGGCCAGCGCTTCGTCGATCGAGTTGTCGACCACTTCGAAGACCAGGTGATGCAGGCCGGTGCCATCGGAGGTATCGCCGATGTACATGCCCGGACGCTTGCGGACAGCCTCCAGGCCTTCGAGGATCTGGATGCTCGATTCGCCGTAGGCGGGCGACTCGGATTGCGGGACGTTCTCTTCACTCATTATTTTTGGTTCCACGTGAAACTACAAAAGGCCTGTCCGGGTGGACAGGCCTTCTCAACTTGAAGCTGGGTCAATCAGATGCGCATCGGCATCACGACGTACTTGAAGCGGTCGTTGCCGGGGACGGTAATCAGCGCGCTGGAATTCGCGTCGTTGAAACTCCACTGGATTTCTTCGGTGTGGATGTTGTTCAGCACATCGAGCAGGTAGCCGACGTTGAAGCCGACATCGATGGCATCGCCGGTGTAAGCAACTTCGATTTCTTCGACGGCCTCTTCCTGCTCGGCATTGGCGGCGATCAGCTTCAGGCTGTTTTCGCCCAGAACGACGCGAACACCGCGGAATTTCTCGTTGGTCAGGATCGCCGCGCGCTGCATGGCCTGCATCAGCGTCTGACGGCCCACCGTCATGTGATTTTTCAGCGTCGCCGGAACCACACGCTCGTAATCCGGGAACTTGCCGTCTATCAACTTGGAAACAAGCACAACGGTACCGAAGGCAAAGCGAACCTGGTTCGGGGTCAGCGTGATGTTCAGTACATCGTCGGTATCGACCAGCAAGCGATTCAACTCAAGCACAGTCTTGCGCGGCAGGATCATTTCCTGGCGTGGCAGATCGGTGTCGATCTCGACGCTGGCGTAGGCCAGACGATGGCCATCAGTCGCCACGGCACGCAGCTCCTTGCCTTCGACCAGCAGCAACAGGCCGTTCAGGTAGTAACGGACATCCTGGGCCGCCATGGAATACTGGGTCTTGCCGATCAACTGACGGAAGGCCTTTTGCGAAATCTGGAACTGCTTGGTTTCGCCTTCATTGACCGTCATCCGCGGGAAATCGTCGGCCGGCAGGGTCTGCAGGCTGAAACGGCTCTTGCCGCCACGCACCTGCAGGCGCTTGTCTTCGAGCACCAGACTGACTTCGGTGGTGTCCGGCAAGGAGCGAAGGATTTCCTGCAGCTTGCGGGCACCCACCGTCACCGCACCGTCGCCATCACCGCCGGCACCTTCGGTGGTGGTGGTGATCTGGATCTCGATGTCGGTAGCCAGCAGGGTCAGGCGATCACCCTTCTTTTCCAGCAGGACATTGGACAGGATAGGCAGCGTATGACGACGTTCGACAATCCCCGACACCGACTGCAACGGAGCCAGAAGCGTGTCTCGTTGGGTTTTGATAAGAACCATAAATTAAATTCCTAAGTTGACTATATCGGGAACAATTCTGTGGATAACTAAGAAATTATCTTTAATTTCAAACGATTGAAACAAACTACACTATCTGCAAAACGGGGCGGAATGCCTGTGGGTGATATCCGGACAATTTTCCCACAAAGTGGGAATTTCCATATGACTCACAATTGACACACAGCTTTTCCACAGACTTATCGACAGCCCTACCCTTTCAATACCTGCAGCAACACATGCAGGTCGTGGTTGAGTTCATTTTCCTTGAGACGCAGTGAATCGATCGTCTTGACGGCATGAATGACCGTCGTGTGATCGCGCCCGCCAAACGCATCCCCGATTTCCGGGAAACTGTGCGAGGTCACTTCCCGGCAGAGCCACATCGCCACCTGCCGTGGCCGGGCAATGGCACGCGTCCGCTTTTTCGAGAAGAGCTCGGCGACCTTCATCTTGTAATAATCGGCGACGGTCTTCTGGATATTGTCGATACCGACGTTGCGTGCCGAGCCGATCACATCCTTCAAGGCTTCCTTGGTCAGATCCAGTGCAATGGCACGGCCATGGAAAGACGAATACGCCAGCACCTTCTTCAGCGCACCTTCAAGTTCCCGAACATTGGACCGCAAATGCTTGGCGATGAAGAAAGCCACCTCATCATCGAGGTGAATACCCTCTGCTTCTGCTTTCTTCTTCAGAATGGCGACGCGCATTTCCAGTTCCGGCGGCTCGATCTGGACCGTCAAACCCCAGTCGAAGCGTGTAACCAGCCGGTCATCGAGACCGTTGATGTCTTTCGGATAGGTGTCGCAGGTAATGATGATCTGCTTGCGGGCTTCGATCAGCGCGTTAAAGAGGAAGAAAAACTCTTCCTGCGAGCGATTCTTGCCATTGAAGAACTGCACATCGTCCAGAAGCAGGACATCGAGCGAACGATAGGTCCGCTTGAAGCTGTCGAATGACTTCTGCTGGTAGGCACGAACCACGTCGGAGTAATAATCCTCGGCGTGAACGTAACGGACGATCTTGTCCGGATTCTCGGTCACGATGGCGTTGCCGATGGCGTGAATGAGGTGGGTCTTGCCCAAACCGGCGCCACCATAAATGAATAGTGGGTTGTACGCGCCACCGGGATTGTTCGCCACCTGGACCGCAGCAGCGCGAGCCAGATCGTTGGCACGGCCAACGACCAGGTTATCGAAGGTAAACGACGGGAAAAGCCGGGATTTCTCGTAACTGCTACCCTTGCCCCGCGACTTTTCGGGCGCCGGTGCCTTTTTCTCCGGACTAACCGAAGATTTGGCGGGCTTTTCGCCGGCCTCGCTGCTGGTTTCGATACGGCTCGCCGCTTTTCCGCTACCAATCACCAGCGCAATATTGACGGGCCCCGAGAAAAAGCTGCGGCTGTATTCCTCGATACGGGTCAGATAACGGTCCCGCACCCATTTCAGGATGAAACTGTTCGGCGCAATCAGGCGCAAGCCATTGTCCAGGGCTGTGGTTTCACCCTCGAGCCGCAAAGGCCTGATCCAGGTATTGAATTGCTGCGCGGGCAATTCCTGCTCGAAGCGTTGCAAACAGGATTCCCAGAAACCGGCCATTGACGAAAACACTCCTCCCCGCGCATTCGACAATTCATTCGATGGCGGTTATTAGATACTTGATTTAAATACCGTTTTTTGATTTGGCCAAATACCGGACGGCATTCAGCAAAGGCAAGATTCTACCCCCCATCCGGAAAGTTATCCACAGCTTTGGAAAATAATTGATCTTGACAAAACACCTACATACGGGGTGTAATCACGCGTTTTTCTTCGCACATCAAGGGATTACAACATGAAACGCACGTATCAACCGTCGGTCGTGCGCCGCAAGCGCACCCATGGCTTCCTGGTCCGTATGCGCACCAAGGGTG
>JAGTRT010000018.1 GCA_018261895.1 Pseudomonadota bacterium | reverse complement strand
AGCTTCCGCTCGCGAAAGTAGGTCAACGCCAGACTCCCATTAACAAAAGCCCCGCTAGCACTCGCTAACGGGGCTTTTGTACTTTCCGCAAACAGTTTGAGAAATAGACATCTCCGCTTCTTCTGGCTCTTGAATTCGGCGCTACTGCCCCCAACTCCCAATTCACGTTCTTAATGTTTCATTGGGAGTTTCAAGCATGTCCGAGTCTGCAACCGCGAACGCCAATCGCGAAACCCTGGGTTTCCAGGCTGAAGTCAAGCAACTGCTGCAATTGATGATTCACTCCTTGTACAGCAACAAGGAGATTTTCCTGCGCGAACTGGTGTCGAACGCGTCCGACGCGTGCGACAAGTTGCGCTTTGAGGCGCTGAACAACAGTGCGCTGTATGGCGATGATTCCGACCTGAAGATTCGTGTCGCGTTCAACAAGGAAGCGCGCACCATCACCATTTCCGACAACGGCATTGGTTTGAGCCGCGATGAGGCGGTCGAGCATCTGGGTACGATCGCGAAGTCGGGGACCAAGGAGTTCTTCTCGTCGCTGACCGGCGATCAGGCCAAGGACGCCCATCTGATCGGGCAATTCGGCGTTGGTTTCTACTCTTCTTTCATCATTGCCGACAAGGTGACAGTGGTTTCGCGTCGGGCGGGCGTCGAGGCCAACCAGGCGGTGTGTTGGGAGTCGGGCGGCGAGGGCGATTACACTGTCGAGATGGTGGAGAAGGCCACGCGTGGTACCGATGTGACCCTGCATCTGCGCGAAGGCGAGGATGAGTTCCTCGGTGGCTGGAAGCTGAAGTCGATCATCCGCAAGTACTCCGACCACATCACCCTGCCGATCGTGATGAAGAAGGAGGAATGGAAGGACGGTGCGCAGGTCGAGACCGACGAGGACGAGACGGTCAACCAGGCCAATGCGCTGTGGGTGCGTTCGAAATCGGATATTACCGACGAGCAGTACAAGGAGTTCTACAAGCACGTCGCGCATGACTTCGAAGATCCGCTGGCGTGGACGCATGCCCGCGTCGAGGGCAAGCAGGAATACACGCAGCTGCTCTACATTCCGGCTCGTGCGCCGTTTGACCTGTGGGACCGCAACGCACGCCACGGCATCAAGCTCTATGTGCGCCGCGTTTTCATCATGGATGACGCTGAGCAGCTGATGCCGCTCTACATGCGCTTCGTGCGCGGCGTGGTCGATTCGAGCGATCTGCCGCTCAACGTTTCGCGCGAGATCCTGCAGCAGAGCAAGGACATCGACGGCATCCGCAATGGCTGCACGCGCAAGGTGCTGAGCATGCTCGAAGACCTCGCCGAGAACGACAAGGAGAAGTACGCCAAGTTCTGGGAAGCCTTCGGTGCAGTGCTCAAGGAAGGTGTCGGCGAAGATCATGCCAACAAGGACAAGATTGCTGGCCTGATCCGCTTTGCCTCGACCCACAACGACACGCCCGACCAGAACGTCTCGCTGGCCGACTACATCGCGCGCATGAAGGAAGGTCAGGAGAAGATTTACTTCGTGACGGCCGATACCTTCAATGCTGCCAAGAACAGCCCGCATCTCGAAATCTTCCGCAAGAAGGGCATCGAAGTGCTGTTGCTGTCGGACCGCGTCGACGAATGGGTGGTTGGTCACCTCACCGAGTTCGAGGGCAAGCATCTGCAATCCGTTGCCAAGGGTGGCCTGGATCTCGGCAAGCTCGAAGACGAAGCCGAGAAGCAGGAAGCCGAAAAGGCGGCCGACGAGTACAAGGATCTGCTCGAGAAGGTGAAGACTTCGCTGGGCGACAAGGTCAAGGACGTTCGCGTCACCTACCGCCTGACCGATTCGCCGTCCTGCCTGGTCTCGGACGAGCATGACCCGTCGGGCAACCTGGCACGCCTGATGAAGGCCGCTGGCCAGCCGATGCCGAACACCAAGCCGATCCTTGAGATTAACCCGCAGCACCCGGCCGTGATGCGCCTGAAGTACGAGGAAACGCGCTTCGACGACTGGGCTGCCTTGCTGTTCGAGCAGGCGACCCTGGCCGAAGGCGGCCAGCTCGACGACCCCGCTGGTTTCGTCAAACGCATCAACGACCTCATGATGGCGCTGTCCGGCAAGTAAGCTGGCCTACGTCACCCAGAAGCCGCCGCGAGGCGGCTTTTTCGTCTGTGGAACATGTGGAAATTGGCACGAAATTCCGGTTGACCGTGCGATTGGCTGTCGAGTTTGCCGTCGTTTGCCCCAGCAAAGCGGGTACACTAGCGGCCTTGCGAGAAACCGATTTCAGGCTGTTTTGACCGCCTTTGACCCGCTGATTCCACGCCGTTTCTCATTCCACCGCTATTCATAGGTACTCCGATGCACCCAGTCCACGACGTTGACTCCCTTCTTATCCTCGCCACGGCGCTTTCTTCGAAACGGCGGCCGGCCGAGCTGGTTGAAATCGTATCGGCGGCTGATCTGTTGCAGAAAAACATTCCCAACGAAGCCAAGCTGGTCGAGGCTTTCGATCGTCTCGGCAAGTCCGGCCTGATCAAGGCCGAGGCAGACGGCTTCGTGCTGACCGAAGCCGCGCAGGCCATCGTCACCGGCCTGCCGCGCAAGGCCGAAGCCCCGGAGTTGCTATTTGCCATCAAGGACCGTCTCTCGGCCTACAACATCAAGGGTGATCACGCCGGCATCACGGTCGATCCGGCTGATGTGACGGCGGCCATTCAGGCGCATCGCGCTGCCGAGAAGACGACAGCCAAGAATCTGCTGGTCCCCAAGCCGAAGCCCGAGGCTGAAGTTCATAAGCCGGGCCAACGCCAGCGCAAGCCGATGCCGGCGCGCAAGCGCAAGGTTTGAGCGGCGGATGAGCGCAGACACGACCGCCGGACAGGGTTTCGACACGCTGCCCCTGTCGCCGGCCATGCTGGCCAATCTGGCGCAGCTTGAATATCGGAGCATGACGCCGATCCAGGCCGCCAGCCTGCCGCTGGCCCTGGCCGGCCACGACCTGATCGCCCAGGCCAAGACGGGGAGCGGCAAGACGGCCGCCTTCGGCCTGGCGCTGCTCAATCGCCTGAACACCAGCCGTTTCGCCGTGCAGGCCATGGTACTTTGCCCGACGCGCGAACTGGCCGATCAGGTGACGCAGGAAATCCGTCGGCTGGCCCGCTTTGAAGAGAACATCAAGGTGCTCTCGCTGGTCGGTGGCTCGACGCTGCGCAACCAGGCCAACAGCCTCGAAAAAGGCGTGCATATCGTCGTCGGCACGCCCGGTCGCATCATGGATCACATGGAGCGCGGCTACCTCAAGCTCGACGAACTGAACACGCTGGTCCTCGACGAAGCCGACCGCATGCTCGACATGGGTTTCCATGACGACATCGCCTACGTCGCCAAGCGTTGCCCGGCGCAGCGCCAGACGCTGTTGTTCTCGGCGACCTATCCGGAGGGCATCGCCCAGTTGGCCAGGCAGTTTTTGCGTCAGCCGCAGGAGGTCAAACTCCTTGAGCAGCATGAAGAAACGAAGATTCGCCAGCGCTTCTACGAGGTCAAGCACGAAGAGCGCCTCGACGCTGTCGTGCGCCTGCTCAAGCATTACCGCCCGGTCAGCACGCTGGCTTTCTGCAACACCAAGCAGCAGTGCCGCGATCTGGTCAATGTCCTGCGCCACGCCGGCATTCACGCGCTGACGCTGAATGGCGATCTGGAACAGCGCGAGCGCGACCAGGTGCTGATCCAGTTTGCCAACCGCAGTTGCTCGGTGCTCGTGGCGACTGACGTTGCGGCGCGCGGCCTTGATATCGACCAGCTCGAAGCGGTCATCAACGTCGATGTGACGCCCGACCCGGAAATCCACATCCACCGCATCGGCCGTACCGGCCGGGGCGACGAGGAGGGCTGGGCGCTGAGTCTGTGCAGTTCGGGCGACCGCCGCCGCGTGGCGACCATCGCCGACATGATGAAGTGCCAGCTCGACGTCGTCGACATCAAGACCGTCGACGTCACCGACGACTCGCCGCTCGTGCCGCCGATGTCGACGCTGCTCATGCTCGGTGGGCGCAAGGACAAGATTCGTCCCGGCGACGTCATGGGTGCGTTGGCTGGCGAGGCTGGCTTGACCCGCGAACAGGTCGGCAAGATCACGGTGACCGATCAGAGCACCTACGTCGCCGTGGCGCGGGCTGTCGCCAAGGACACGGTGCGCAAGCTGGCGGCCGGCAAGGTCAAGGGCAAGACGGTCAAGGTCCGGATTCTGACCAACTAAGCGGGTTGGACGGCGCGCCAGCCCTGGCCCGAAATTTCAATTTTGGGCCTTTTTTCCGGTAGACCGTCAAAGAGTGGTCAACGATGCCGGCGACGCTCCCCGCCCGAGGAAATCCCCGGCCAGCGCACCGATATTGACCCGCGCCCTGAGTTTGGCCGCCAGCAGGTAGAGCCCGCCCAGCTTGCGGTGCAGGAAGATGGCGTCGGCCGGCGGGGTGTGCCAGAAATCCCGGTCCATGCCGAGCACCATGCCGGCGTCGCGGATGCGCAGGCTCAGGTCGGACGTCCCGAAGTCGTAGGCGCCGTCGTGCGCCAGCGGCTCGCAGGCGAGCGCGAAAATGTCGAGCACGGCCTGGCGCTGGCCTTCCTTGATGTCCTGCTGGAAATAGCCGATGGCCATGGCGGCGTCGTTCATGCCCTGGCGGTCGGCGTCGATGGCGCTGACGATCAGTTGCCGATAGTGCTCGATCATTGCCGCCGGATAGGCGCGCGTGGCGCCGAAATCGAGCAGGATGAGCTGGCGCGAGTCGGTGGCGTAGCGGTAGTTGGCGAAGTTCGGGTCGGTCTGGATCAGGCGGAACTCGAAGATTTCGCGAAAGAGCAGGCGGAACAGCTGGCCGACGAGCCGGTCGCGTTCGTCCTGCGGCAAATGGCCGAGACTTTCGATCGCCACGCCGTCGAGGCGCGTCATGCTCAGGATGTTTTCGGTCGTCAGGTCGTCGTGCAGTTGCGGCACGAGAAAGTCGCCGGTGCCGGCCAGCAGGCCGGAAAACTGCATCATGCAGGCGCCCTCGCGGCGGTAGTCGGCCTCGGCGTGCAACTGCTTCTTGGCTTCGGCGAGCAGCGGGGCGATGTCCAGCGACTTGGGCAGGAGGCCGGAAACGCGGAGCAGGCTGGCGACGTTGTCGACGTCGCTGTCGATGCTTTTGCGGATGCCGGGATACTGGATCTTGATGGCCAGCGGACGGCCATCCTTGCGCCGGGCGAAATGGACCTGGCCGATCGAGGCCGCGGCGACCGGTGTGAAGGAAAACTGCTCGAAATGACGGTCCCAGCCTTCGCCCCAGTTGGCGTTCAAGGCGCTGACGACCTGGCTCATGGGCATCGGGTCGGCATCGGCGCGCAGCCGGGAGAGGATCTCGGCGAGTTCCGGTGGCAGCAGCTCGCCGGCATCCATCGACAGCAATTGTCCGACCTTCATCGCGGCGCCGCGCAATTGCGCCAGCTGGTCGGCCACCCGGCGGGCGTTGGCCGGCGTCAGCAGCAGCTGGTGGAGTTGCGGCCGTTTGCCCTGGACGAACTGGCGGGCACCTTCGGCCAGCATGTTGCCGGCGACGCCGCCGGCCAGCGAGCCGAGACGGGCCAGGCGCGACCAGCGGTTGCCGGGGACGGCCGAGGACTTGCCGCCCGGATCATCGGCCATGCGGCGTCCAGGTGGGCGGGCCGTCCGGGGTGTCTTCTTCCTGCAGCGGGTAGGCGTCGGCCACGTAGGCCGGGCCCTTCATGACCATGACGATGAAGGCCGCGATCCCCACCGTGACGACCACCGTCCAGTGCAGGACGATGAAGCCGATGACGTAGATGTCCGTCGTCATGATCGCCTGCGTTTCATCGGGAGCGGTGATCAGCCGTGCCAGCAGCGAGGGGATGGCGAGCGCCACGGTGCCGAACAGGGCAATCCGCGGCAACCAGCGCAGCACATCGCGCTCCTTGCCGGCTGGTGTGCGGGGGAAACCGGGCAGGCGTTTGAAAAAATTCATGATGAGCCTCCAAGTCGATGTCGTGGCCAACCGAGGACAGACTATACGCCGATGATGCGGCGATCATCCTTTTCCAGGTTCGTGTATCGTCGGGGGAAAAACCAAGTTTGCCCCGCTTTGTGCTGCACTCCTGAGAGACCATCCATGACCCCGATTCGTTCCGCCCTTCTTGCCCTCAGCTTCGCCCTGATCCTGGCCGCCTGTTCGACGGCGCCGCCGCCGGGGCTGCAAGCGGTCAGTCCATTCGCCATCGAGCGCTACCTCGGACGCTGGTACGAAATCGCCCGCCTCGACCATTCCTTCGAGCGCGGCATGAGCGACGTCAATGCCACCTACCAGTTGCAGGGCGACGGCAGCGTCAAGGTCATCAACCGCGGCTACGACACGCAGAAACAGGCGTGGAAGGAGGCCGTCGGGCGCGCCCTGTTCATCGGCGACACCAACACCGCGTCGCTCAAGGTGTCGTTCTTCGGGCCGTTCTACGGCGGCTACCATGTGATTGCGCTTGATCCGCAATATCGCTGGTCGCTCGTCGCCGGGCCGGACCGCGATTACCTGTGGATTCTCGCCCGCGAGCGCACGCTGCCGGCCGATCTCCGCGCGCAGCTCGTCAGCCAGGCGCGGGCGGCGGGTTTTGCCACGGACAAGCTGATCTGGGTCGAGCAAGGCCGGCCGGTCGCCGACTGAGGCTGTCGGGCGGCTGAGTCGCCGCGCCCGGCGATCCTCCCGGGCGAGCGAGGCCCACAGACCGGCGTTCAAGGTCCGGAAGGTTCGATGCGCCTTGCCGGTTCGGCAGCTTTGGCGGAGAAGCTTGGCCCGGAAAGATCGGCTGCGCTCAGGCCGCGATTGACGTCGAGCCCGATCAGCCGCCAGTCATGCACCGGCAGGCTGGGGATGGGTTTGCGCAGGCGTTCGTAGAAGCGCGTCGGCCAGACGACGCCGGCGATTTCGCGATGGTCGAAGAAATCGACTTCGGCGATGGCGCCCTGCGTCGACTCCAGGCCTTCCATGGTGAAGCGGACGCGGCGCAGCAGGTGGTTCTCGGCGTCGATGAACAGCAGGTAGCGGTCCTCGGCCGACAGCCCGTGGCCGGGGCGGCGCACGGCGACGAGGGTTTTGCAGGCGCGTCCCTCGACGCTTTCGTCGTCGCCGCTTTCCAGGCTCAGGTTGCCGTCGAGAAAATAGAAGGGCCCGGTCAGGAACATCCGGTAACCGTCGGCGACCAGGGCTGCGGCGGCGAGCACGTCGCGGTTGGTTGCCGGTTCATCGTTGTAGAAGACACGAATGTCGGTCGTGCTGCGGATGACCTGCTTGCGGCCTTTCGGGCCGTCGTGGCGCTGGGCGATGAGCGGGCGTTCCTTGAGCAGGATGCGCTCCTGCGAGCCCTGGCGGAAATCGGCGTCGATCAGCGTCGGCTGGACCTTGCTGACCAGACCGTACCACTCGCCGGCATAGCCGACGCTGAGGTCGTCGATCTGGCGGAAGGCGGCCAGCCCGTGGGCTTCGGCGGATTTCTGCAGGAGGGCGCGGGCGGCTGGCTGTTCGCCGCTGCCGCCGGCCTGCGGGATGCCGCGCGACATGCAGCCGCTCAGGAGCAGGACGAAAACCAGGGGCAGGATTGGGATCAGCTTTCGGGTCGGACTACGGCGCATGCGTTTCAACTCCCTGGCGATATTTCAAATTTGGGCAAAATTTCCGGTTGACCGTGAGATCGGCCCTAAGCATCACTGCCGCTGCCCTCCGGCGCCCACATCGGCGGCCCACCGGCGGCGAGGTGGCAGAGGTAGGCACGGAGGTCGAATTCAAGCTGGAAATAGTCCGCTTCCATGTGCTGGCAAAGCTGATAGAACGCCTTGTCGTGCTCGGGTTCCTTCAAATGCGCAATTTCATGGACGACGATCATGCGCAGGAAGGCTTCCGGCATGTCGCGAAAGATGCTGGCGATGTGGATTTCGCGCTTGCTCTTGAGCTTGCCGCCCTGCACGCGGGCGATCCGGGTGTGGATGCCCAGCGCCTGCTGCAGGGTCTGCAGCTTGCCGTCGAAGGCGACCTTGCTCGGTTGCGGCGCGTTGCGCAGGTGCGCGCTGCGGATGTCCTGGACGTAGTCATAGAGCGCCTTGTCGGTGCGAATCGCGTGGCAGTCCGGGTATTTCTGGCGCAGCACCGCGCCGAGTTTTTGCTGTTCGATCAGGCGCCAGACGCCATCGGTCAGATGCGCCGGATAGCCGGCCAGGTAGTTGGGCGAAACGGGTTTGGACATGCGCGGGAAGCCGGGCAGGAGGAGGGGAGATTCTACCGGATGCCCGGCGGACCGGCGGGGCAGGGGGGAAGCCCGCCAGTTCCCGCTGATGAAACAGGCGAACCCCTCCTCGCCCAGACTGTAGGCACCGCGCCGGTTTCACGTCACCAGCGCGGGCGGCCGACCGAAATGCCGGTTTCCACGCGCATGCAGTTCGTTATAGGTCAGGATTTCCGGATATGCAAATTGAATTTTCGGAAGCGAGGGCGCGATCCGTTGGCCAGGCCGCCGGGCGCAGGCATTTCAATTTTTGGCAAAATTTCCGGTAGACCGTCAAAGGCGGCAGGCAGGACTTGGCCCGGGCATTTGCTAATATCGAAGCATTGTCGGTCGGCCCGACCCCATCCTGCCTTCGAAAGCCCCATGCGAAATCCCGTCCTCGTCATCGTCGTCGCCCAGCTCTTCGGCACCTCGCTGTGGTTTTCCGCCAACAGCGCGGCCGATGACCTCGTACGCGCCTGGGGGCTGGTGCCGGCCGACATCGGCACGCTGACCAACGCCGTCCAGCTCGGCTTCATCCTCGGCACCATGAGCTTTGCCGTATCCGGCCTGGCCGACCGCTTTGCCGCGAGCCGCATCTTTGCCGTCTGCGCCGTGCTCGGCGCCGCGTGCAACGCCGCCTTCGCGCTGTTCGCCGACGGCATGGGCGCCGCCATGCCGCTGCGTTTCGCCGTGGGTTTCTGCCTGGCCGGCGTCTACCCGCTGGGCATGAAGCTGGTCGTGAGCTGGGTGCCGGAGCGGGCCGGTGCCGCGCTCGCCCAGCTGGTCGGCATGCTGACGCTGGGCACGGCGCTGCCGCACGGCATCCGGCTGGCCGGGGCGGGCTGGTCGTGGCAGGCCACCATCCTCGTTTCGTCGGTGCTGGCCCTGCTCGCCGCCGCGATGATCGCCTGGCTCGGCGACGGGCCGCACCTGAAACGCCGGCACGGCGCGCCGCCCCTGCGCCTCGGCCGCGTGTTCTTCGCCTTCTCGATTCGCGACTTTCGCGCCTCGGCGCTCGGCTATTTCGGCCACCAGTGGGAGCTCTACGCCTTCTGGACGCTGACGCCGGCCCTCATCATCCTGAGCGGCCTGGCCGAGGCGGGCAGCGCCCGGCTGTCCGGGCTGGCCTTCGCCGTCATCGGCATCGGCGCCCTCGGCTGCCTGGGCGGCGGCTGGTGGAGCCAGCGCATCGGCAGTGCGCGCGTGGCGGCCACGGCGCTGGCCTGTTCGGCGCTGTGCTGCGCGCTGTTTCCGCTCGTCGGCGACTGGCCGTTGTGGGCGAAGATGAGCCTGCTGCTGCTCTGGGGCGCCACCGTCGTGGCCGATTCGCCGCATTTTTCGGCGCTCTCGGCGCGCGCCTGCCCGCCGGAAATCGTCGGTAGCGCGCTGGCCTTCCAGAACTCGATTGGCTTCGCCATCACCATGCTGTCGATCCAGCTCGGCACGGCATGGATAGCCGCCTGGGGCACGAGCATCGCCTGGCTGCTGCTGCCCGGGCCGCTGCTCGGCCTGCTCGGGCTGTCGCCGCTCTGGCGGGCCGGGCGCTGAGGCTGGCTACCAGGGCAATTCGGCGTTGCCGTCGGTGGCGCTGCGGTAGGCGGCGAAGCGTTCGGTCAGGAAATCGAGAAAGACGCGCACCTTGGCCGACAGGTTGAGGCGCTGCGGGTAGAGGGCATAGATGTCGGCCGGGCTGCCCGACCAGTCCGGCAACACGCGGCGCAGGCGTCCGGCGCGCAGGTCGGCGGCGGTATCCCACAGCGAGCGGAGCAGGATGCCATGGCCGTCGAGCGCCCAGTCGACGGCCACTTCGCCATGGTTGGTGCTCAGCTTGCTGTTCACCTTGACGTTGCGGCACTGCTTGCCGGCGCACAGGGTCCAGGTGCCATAGGCGCCGACGCCCTCGCGAATGACGATGCAGTCGTGCGCGGCGAGGTCGTCCGGCGACTGCGGCTCGCCGCGCCGCGCCAGATAGGCGGGCGAGGCGAACAGGTAGCGCTGGTTGGCGGCGATCTGGCGGGCCACGACCCGCGCCTCGGGCGGTTCGCCGAAGCGGATGGCGATGTCGAAACCTTCCTCGCCCGGCGTGACGGGCTGGTCGCCGAGCGTCAATTGGATGTCGACGGCCGGGTAGAGGCGAACGAAGTCGGAGACGGCCGGCGCCAGTTGCCGGCGGCCGAAGCCGAAGGTGGCGTGGATGCGCAAGAGGCCGCGCGGTTCGGCGCGGGTGCGCGACAGGGTCTGTTCGAGCGCCTCGATCTCGCCGAGGATGCGCCGGCTTTCGGCCAGATAGAGCTCGCCCTCGGGCGTCAGGCTCATGCGGCGCGTCGTTCGGGTGAGCAGGCGCACGCCCAGCCGCTGTTCGAGCTGCGCCAGCCGGCGACTGACCGCCGGGCCGGTCACGCCGAGTTCGCGGGCGGCCCGGGCCAGGCTGCCCTGACGCACCAGCAGGCTGAAGAAGGCAAGTTCGGAAGACATGTTGATTGATAAATCAAATTAACGAATCGAATAAATTAGATCGTATTTTGTCGCCTGTGCAAAGCAGTAACATGGGCATCCCTTCCCCGCGTTTCCGGTCATGACCCTGTTCCTGAGCTTCGCCTTGCCCTTGCTGATCGGCGCCACGCTGGGCTTCGCCGGCGGCATCTTCGGCATTGGCGGCGGCATCATCGCCATTCCCGTGATGACTGCCTTGTTCGGCATGGACCAGAAGCTCGCCCAGGGAACAGCGCTGGTCATGATGGTGCCCAACCTGAGCATCGCGCTGTGGCGCTACTCGCAGCGCCAGCCGCTGCCGAGATGGCGGACCGTCCTCCTCGTGCTCTGCGCTGTGAGCGCGACCACGCTGGCCGCCCGGTACGCCAGCAGCCTGACATCCAGCGAGCTGCGCCGCTATTTCGGGCTGTTCCTGCTCTGGCTGGCCATTCACAGCCTGTGGGGCCTGCGCGCCGGACGCGCGCGCTGGTCGCTGCACCTGCCGGAAAGCCTGATTCCGCTCGTCGGCCTGGTCGGCGGCGCCTGCCAGGGGCTGATCAGCATCGGCGGCGGCATGATCACGCCGCCCATCCTGGTCAGTTTTTTCCGCCAGACGCAGGCCATGGCGCAGGGTTTCGCCCTGGCGCTGGTCATGCCGAGCTCGATCGTTGCACTGCTGACCTTTGCCCAGGCCGGCCACGTGGACTGGACGATGGGCGTCCTGCTCGCGCTGGGTGGCGCCCTGACCGTGTCGGCTGGCGTGCGGATCGCCCATCGCCTGCCGGAACGCCGGCTGCGCCTGGCTTTCGCCCTGATGCTGGTGGCCACCGCACTGTGGATGATCGTCTTCGGCTGATTCTTGGCACAATGGCGCCTTCGCCCGAACATCGCCACCATGAGCCCCGAGGACCTGCAACTTCTTGTCACACGCACCATGCCCTACGGCAAGTACAAGGGCCGGCTGATCGCCGACTTGCCCGGCAACTACCTTCACTGGTTCGCCCGGGAAGGCTTCCCGCCCGGCGAAATCGGCCGTTTGCTCCAACTGATGCGGGAAATCGACCACAATGGCCTGTCATATCTGCTCAAGCCCTTGCGGAAAAATTGAGAGTCGCCACCTCTGCGATGAAAATGTGCGTCGACCTCACGATTTCGTGATCTATCTCACATGTTTCAGACCCGTCCTGCGCTAGAATCCCGCCGGTCAGTTTTTCATCCGTGGTCGAATGCTTGCGGGGGCAAGCCAAGTCCGGGGATGCCAACGTCTTTCATTGATTGATCACATGCTCGGCCAAGACCTGCGTTTCCTGCCTGCACCCTTTGTTCTGGGTGACCGTCTGCTCGATAGTCAGCACGATGGCCTGCTCGAATGCCTGGATGCGTTGAAGAAGCTGTCGGGTGACAGCGCTGCCTACAAGTGCAACGAGGTCATGTCGGAACTGACCGGGCGCATGGCCCAGCACTTCGATTACGAAGAAGCGATGATGCGCAAGCTCGGCGTCAAGGGCGAACTCTTCGACCAGCACGTCGCTGCCCACACGGAAATCATGGACGAGATTTCCCACATTCACCTGACCTCGATCTCCGGCGGCTATGGCGCCACCGATGCGCTGGCCCCCAAGGTTTCCGGCTGGGTGCTCAGCCACATGATGAAGTTCGACCTGGCGCTCAAGCCGCTCATCGACGACGCCAATCGACGCGCCTGATCATTCGCGGGGCCGGCATCTGTCTCTGAGCGGAATCTGACGGTCAACCGGAAATTTTGCCCAAAATGAAAATGCCGGTTTCCCGGCATTTTTGCTTTTCAGGCGCCTATTTCACGCCAAGCTGTTCGCGCACGCAGGCCTTGTGTTCCGGGCCGAACTTGTCCTTGCACACCTCGCGGGCTTTCTGATGGAGATCGCAGCGCGCCTGGTTGGGCGCCTTGCTGCAATCGACCGGCGGCATTTTCTGCTGCATGCACTGGCGTTTGGCCGGGCCGCTCTGGCCCTGGCATTCCTTGAATGCCGCCTGGCGCGCCGCGCATTGCTGCGGATTGCCCGTCTTGCTGCAATCCATGTTCTGCCGTTGTTCCTGCATGCAGTCGCGCCGTTGCGGACCGGATACATTCTGGCAGGCCTCCATGGCCTTGGTGTGCGCTGTGCGCTTTGCCGCGCAGGCCTCGGGGTTCGGCGCCTGGCTGCAGTCACGCGGGGCGCGGGCACGTTGGCCGCCGCCCTGGCGCATGCCGGCACCCGGGCCGGGGCCGACCCCGGTCGTGGCGTTGTCAACGGTTGCGCCGGCCGGGGCGGTTTGGGCTGTGGCGGGCAGGGCGATCAGGGAAGCCATCAAGGCAGCGACGACCATCATCAAACGGGTTTTCATGTTGTTCTCCTGGCGGGTGGGTTCAAATTCATTCTAGGTGCATCAAAGTGAATTTCGGCGGCAAGTTGTAAAGGAGTGCAAACAGAGGCCCCGCCGGTTACAAATCGTTACCGGACGCGTGCTATATTGCCGCGCATGAGTGACAAGAACATCGGCGAACACCGCCTGACACTGACCGAAGTGCTCGACTGGATGGTCGAGGACGGGCTGGTCGACCAGGCGGCGGCGGACGCGTTCAAGATCGAGCGTCGCCTGCACGGCGGCAAGACCCATCCCCTGGTCGTCATCGCCGACCAGAAGTGGCGGCGCAGCCAGCCGCCCACCATCCTGCTCACCCTCGAAGTGCTGACCGAATGGCTGGCCGGCCGGGTCGGCCTCGACTACCAGTACATCGATCCGCTCAAGATCGACTTCACCGGCGTGGCTGAAGTCATGTCGAGCGCCTACGCGGCGCGCTTCGGCATCCTGCCGGTGCACGTGACGACGCGCGAAATCGTCATCGCCACGGCCGAACCGTACGTGCGCGAGTGGGTCGGCGAACTGGAACACATCCTGCGCAAGCAGATTCGCCGGGTCATGGCGAATCCGGAGGACATCAGCCGCTACCTTGTCGAATTCTTCAACCTCGCCAAGTCGGTCAAGAAGGCCGCCGCCAAGGGCGAGGTGACTTCCGGCCTGTCGAGCTTCGAGCAACTCGTCGAACTGGGCAAGACCAACAAGCAGTTCGACGCCAACGACCAGCACATCATCCACATCGTCGACTGGCTGTGGCAGTACGCCTTCGACCAGCGCGCCTCGGACATCCACATCGAGCCGCGGCGCGATCTCGGCATCGTGCGTTTCCGCATCGACGGCGTGCTGCATCAGGTTTACCAGATTCCGATGGCCGTCATGAACGCCATGACCAGCCGCATCAAGCTGCTCGGGCGCATGGACGTCATCGAGAAGCGCCGCCCGCAGGACGGCCGGATCAAGACACGGACGCCGGCCGGGCAGGAGGTCGAGCTGCGTTTGTCGACCTTGCCGACGGCCTTCGGCGAAAAGCTCGTCATGCGGATTTTCGACCCCGAAGTGCTGGTGCGCGATTTCCGTTCGCTCGGCTTCTCGGATGACGACCAGGCGCGCTGGAAGCAGATGACAGCCTCGCCCAACGGCATCGTGCTGGTCACCGGCCCGACCGGCTCCGGCAAGACAACGACGCTGTACACCACGCTCAAGCAGCTGGCGACGCCGGAAGTGAACGTGTCGACCATCGAAGACCCGATCGAAATGGTCGAGGCCGCCTTCAACCAGATGCAGGTCAACCGCGCCATCGATCTCGGCTTTGCCGACGGCGTGCGCGCCCTCATGCGGCAGGACCCGGACATCGTGATGATTGGCGAAATCCGCGACCTGGAAACGGCCGAAATGGCCATCCAGGCGGCGCTTACCGGCCACCTCGTGCTATCGACGCTGCATACCAATGACGCCCCGTCGGCGGTCACGCGCATGCTCGACCTCGGCGTGCCGGCCTATCTCATCAACTCGACGCTGCTCGGTATCATGGCCCAGCGCCTCGTACGCACGCTCTGTCCGCATTGCAAGAAGGCCGTCACGATGCGCGAAGAGCAGCGCGCCGCCTGGCATGCGCTCGTCGCGCCGTGGAAATCGGCCGAGCCGACGCAGATCTGGCAGCCCGTCGGCTGTCTGGAATGCCGGATGACCGGCTATTCCGGGCGCGTCGGCGTCTATGAAATCCTCGTCAATTCACCCGAGATTCGCCGCCACATCAAGCCGCTCACCGAAATTCCCAAGCTGCGCGAACAGGCCTTCCGCGAAGGCATGCGCCCGCTGCGCATTTCCGGCGCCCTGAAAGTGGCGCAGGGCGTGACCTCGCTTGAGGAAGTCATCAAGGTCGTGCCGCCCTCCGACGAGGGCTGAGGCCAGATTTCGAATTTGGCCTTTTTTTCCGGTTGACCGTCAAAACCTGCTTCAGCGCCCAAATAGCTGCGCTGAGGCGCGCTAGCCGCGCAATCCTTGATCCTGAATCCTAGATCAGGCTGGCCTTGCGCTTGACCGCGTCGACATAGGCGTAGGCGTCCATCGGCTTGCCTTCGCGCTGGGCGCGCCAGATCGTTTCGCCCAGGCAGTCGAGCAGGATGTGCTCGGCCTCGTGCGGATCCATGCGCGCGCGCAACTGCTCGAAGGCCATGCGGATGCCCGGCGGCTGGTCGATGCTGACCTGTTCGTGAATCGCCAGGTGCAGCGAGAGGTGCAGGAAGGGGTTCATGGCGCCGCCTTCCGGCGTCCATTCCTGCTCGACGGCCGCTTTCGGATTCTCCAGCAGGGCCTTGTATTCGGGGTGGCGGGCAGCGATGTCGGCGGCCGCCACTTCGGCGCCGGCCAGGGGCAGCCGCTCGACGTGCTTTTTCCAGGCGTCGCAGAAAAAGAGGCGGACCTGTTCGCGGGAAGGATTAAACATGGGCGCTTTCGAATAACAAGGTGAGTGCGGTGTTGTGGAACAGGCGGTTCTGCCCGCCCAGCGGCGCGATCTGCCCGGTGCCGTAGGCGCCGAGCAGCGGGGTGTCGGGAAAGGTGTCGCGGAAGGCGACGAGGTCGCGGTCGTCATTGCCGTAGAACAGCGGCCCGCGGCCAATGCAGGAAAACATCAGGGCGAAATGCGGCTTTTTCTTGCCCCCGCGCGGACCGGTCGTCGCCTCGATGGCCGTGGCGGCAAGCGCGTCACGCATGCCCTGCTCGGCGGCGAGTGGCTGGCGGATGGCCCAGGTGATCGTGTCGCCCTCGTTCAGCGCTTCGGCCAGCGTCAGCGAGCCATCGGCATTGGCCGACAGGATGGCGATGCCCGGCTCGTCGATGCGACGCAGGGCAGCAATCTGGTGCAGCGGCAAGCGTTCGCGCAATTCGGCCGGCAGCGCGCGGCGCAGGCTGTCGGCGGCGCCGTGTCCGCCCACCCGGCGCAATTCGTAGCCGACGCATTGCTCCACCGCCAGCGCATCGCCGAGCGGGCGCAAACCGGCGGCGCGGGCAAAGCGGGCGGATAGTCCCGGCAAGCGGAAATCGGCACAGCCGTTCTCGGCCGGGCGGCCATGCGACCAGACTGCCGCTTCGGCATCGAGCAGGCCGAGGCGCGCCTCGCCATCCTGCCATTCATAGGGCAGGCGGCCCTGGCCGCTGAACGAGAGCAAAGGCGAGTGCTCGTCCACCCGGGTCGAGGGCGCCGAATAGACCAGTGCCGCCGCCGCCGGCTGATCGAGTTGCCAGCCACGCTCGGTGAACAGGCCGCTGGCCGTGCAGCCGAGCACCGAGAGGCAGCCGGCGGCGCGCGCCGCGGCCAGCACGGCCGGCTGAGGTTGGCGAACGAAATCGCGGCTGAGGAACAGGATGACGTTGTCGGCGCGCGTCAGGCCGGCGTTGGCCAGTGCCGCCTCCACCGCCTCGCGCGCCAGGTCGGCCTCGGGCCGATGGCCGAAGGCCAGCGCGGTCGCCGCCTTCATACCGTCTTGCTCCGGTAGGCGCACAAATCCAGCACCACGCAACGCCCGCAGTCCGGCTTGCGCGCCTTGCACACATAGCGGCCGTGCAGGATCAGCCAGTGATGGGCGTCCTTCTTGAATGTATCGGGCGTCACGCGCAACAGCTTGTTTTCGACATCCTCGACCGTCTTGCCGGGCGCCAGCCCGGTCCGGTTGCCGAGGCGGAAGATGTGCGTGTCGACGGCAATCGTCGGCTGGCCGAAGGCCGTGTTGAGCACGACATTGGCCGTTTTCCGGCCAACGCCGGGCAGGGCTTCGAGGGCCTTGCGCTCGGCCGGCACCTCGCCGTCGTGCAGTTCGAGCAGCATGCGGCAGGTGGCGATCACATTCTTCGCCTTGGTCCGGTACAGGCCGATGGTCTTGATGTACTCGGTCAGGCCTTCCTCGCCCAGCGCCAGCATGGCGGCCGGCGTCGGCGCCACGGGAAAGAGCCGGGCCGTCGCCTTGTTGACGCCGACATCGGTCGCCTGCGCCGACAGGATGACGGCGATCAGCAGCTGGAACGGCGTGGCGTAATTCAGCTCGGTGGTAGGCGACGGATTGGCGTCGCGCAGCCGGGCGTAAAACTGCTCGATGTGGGCTTTTTTCACGTTGCTCGGAAGGAAGTGGATTGTCAGGCGCGATGGGATGCGCCATATTGTCGCAAAGACAAATTCTAACCGACAGAGAAGGCAGACCCCATGCCGCGTTCAACAGAAGGCAATAGCATTGCCCTGACGCAGTTGGTTGAGGGCAATCCGGTGGCGACCATCGTGATCGATGCAGCCCATCGGGTTACGCACTGGAACCGCGCATGCGTCGTACTCACCGGCGTTCCGGCCGGCGACATGATTGGCCGTTCCGAGCAGTGGCGGGCCTTCTACAAGACCCCCCGTCCCATTCTGGCCGACCGTCTGATCGATGGCGTGCTCGATGGCATGCCCGATGCCAGCGACGAGCGGAACATCCACAAAAAGACCCGACCGTCGAACCTGATCGAGGATGCCTTCGAGTCGGAGGATTTTTTTCCGGCCATCGGGCCGAACGGCCGCTGGCTGTTCATCACCGCGGCGCCGATCCGCAATGAGGCCGGCGAGATCATCGGCGCCATCGAAACCCTGCAGGACGTCACGGAAAGGCGTCGGGCCGACGCCGCCTTGCGGGACAGCGAGGCCTATCTGGCCCAGATTGTCGACGGCTCATCGGTGCCGACGCTGGTCATCGATGCCGCCCACCGCGTGACGCACTGGAACCGCGCCTGCGAGGCCATGACGGGAACGCTGGCCCGCGACGTCATCGGCACCAGCGACCAGTGGAAGGCTTTCTATTCGACCCAGCGTCCGATCATGGCCGACCTCGTGCTGGACGATGCGGACGACGCGACGGTCGACCGCCTCTACCATGGCCGTTTTCAACCTTCCATGGTGATTGCCGGCGGTTTCGAGGCCGAGGACTTCTTCCCCAATATCGGCGAAAGTGGCCGCTGGCTGTTTTTTACGGCAGCGCCCTTGCGCAACGGCGACGGCGAACTCGTCGGGGCCATCGAAACCTTGCAGGACGTCAGCGAACGTCGTCACGCCGAGGAGGCGCTGCGCGAGAGCGAAGAGCGCTATCGCCTGCTCAGCCAGACCGACTCACTGACTGGTCTCTACAATGCCCGATTTCTCCGCGAACGCCTGCCCGGCGAGCTCGAGCGCGCGACCCGCTACGGTCGGGCGCTGGCCCTCCTGGTCCTCGATTGCGATCACTTCAAGCAGATCAACGATTGCTTCGGTCACCTCGAAGGCGATCGCGTGCTTCAGGCCCTGGCCGATTCGATACGGCAGTCCCTGCGCCGTACCGATATCGCTTTCCGTTACGGCGGCGAGGAGTTTGTCGTCCTGATGCCGGAAACCACGGCCCTGGCCGCCTTGCCGCTGGCCGAGCGTTTGCGCGTTGCCTTTGCCGAGCAGGTGGTCCTCTCCAATACCGGAGAGGACATCCATTGCACGGTCAGCATCGGCATCGCCGAGTGGGGGGTAGATGACAGCGAAAAGTCGCTGATCCGGCGCGCCGATGCGGCCTGCTACCAGGCAAAGGAGCGCGGCAGGAACTGCGTCGTCATTGCCGGGGATGACTGAAGCTTACCTTCTGGTAAGGCGCTAACCTTCCGGTGCGTTCTTCCGCCGTTCGGCCGTTTGTCCGACAATCGGCCACGCTTTCGTCGTATGCCATGTGGGCGACGAAGCCCGAACGATTCCAACGGAGAAGAACCATGAATAAAACGATCAACCGACTTGGCGTGCTTTGTCTCGCCGCATTTACGGCCGGTCCCGTGCTGGCTGCCGACAAGGCTTGCGCCGGATTGCCGACCCAGGCCGAACTGAAGGCTGCCCTCAAGGAGGCGCGCTTAGCCAGCAACGGCGGCTTCAATCTCGACATGTGGGGAACGGTCGTCAATCGTAGCGGCGAGGTCTGTGCCGTGGCCTTTACCGGCGCCGATGCCGGTGCCCAGTGGCCGGGCAGCCGCGTCATCTCGGCGCAAAAGGCCAATACGGCAAATGCCTTCAGCCTGCCCGGGCTGGCCCTGGCGACGGCCAATCTCTACGCTGCCGTACAACCGGGTGGCAGCCTCTTCGGCCTGCAGGAGAGCAACCCGGTCGACACCAAAGTTGCCTATGCCGGTCCGGCCAAGGATTGGGGGCAGAGCAAGGATCCCATGGTCGGCAAGCGAATCGGCGGCGTGAACGTCTTCGGCGGCGGTCTCGGCTTGTATGACGCGACCGGCAAGCTCGTCGGCGCCGTGGGCGTGTCCGGCGATTCGTCGTGTGCCGACCACGCCATCGCCTGGCGCGTCCGCAACACCGTGAAGCTCGATTATGTGCCGGCTGGCGTCGGGCCCGGCGGCGTCGACCAGATCGCCTACAGCGGCGGCTGGGGGCAGCCACACTGCAAGGATGCGGCCGTAGAGGACCAGGTGGTTGCCGCGCTGCCGGCTACCCGCAAGAAGTAAGCTTGGTCAGGGCTCGCCGGCTGCCTTGGGGGCGGTCGGCGGGTCGTTGCGTTCGGCCAGATGGCGCAATCCCCATTCGTGCATGGCGCTGAGTACCGGCCACAGGCTCCTGCCAAAATCGGTCAGCGAATATTCGACCCGGGGCGGAACCTCGGGAAAGATCTGCCGACTGATGACATGATCGGCCTCCAGTTCGCGCAGTTGCTGGGTCAGGACTTTCTGGGTGACGCCATCGATGGCGTGCTGCAGTTCGGAGAAACGCTGCGTTCCCTTGAACAGGCAATGCAGGATCTCAACCTTCCAGCGACCGCCGACAACGTCGGCCGTTACCTTTGCGGCGCAGTGCAGATCGTCGGGCATTCGCGGAATCTCTCCAATGGGTCGGTCATGAACATGCCGCCATTCTAGCCGGAAAGGCCGGATGGCAAGTCAGGCCGGGGTCTTCGGCCCAGCCCTCCGGCGCAGCGGCTGGGCATCATCAAGCTGGCGGGCGCGCAGTTGCCCGCAACCCCCATCGACATCCTGTCCGGCCGAATTGCGCACGGTGGTCCGCACGCCCTTGGCGTGCAGGTAGCGGGTCAGTTCGGTGATTCGTTCGACCGGCGGACGCCGATAGCTCAGCGCTGCAGTCACGTTGTACGGAATGAAGTTCATGATGGCGTACTTGCCGGCGAGCAGGCGGGCAATGTTGTCCATTTCTTCCAGGCTGTCATTGACGCCGTCGATCAGCGTCCACTGGTACTGGATCGGATAGCCGGTACGACGCGCGTATTGCTCGGCCAGTTCGACCAGTTCTGCCGGCTCGATTGCCGGCGCCTTGGGCAGCAGTTCGGCCCGCAGTTCCTTGCGCGTGGAGTGCAGGGAAAGCGCCAGCGCCGGCACGACGCGTTGCTGCGGCAAGCGCTCGAAGACCCGCAGGTCGCCGACCGTCGAGAAGACCAGATTCTTGTGCCCGATCGCGCCGGCAGTTCCGAGCAGGTCGATGGCTTCCAGCACATTCTCCATGTTGTGGGACGGTTCTCCCATGCCCATGAAGACCACCCGCGAGACCTTGCGCCGGCTTCGCCCGAGAATGACCTGGGCGACCATCTCGCCGCTGCTGACCTGGCGCAGCAACCCGTCGCGGCCGGTCATGCAGAAGGTGCAACCGACTGCGCAGCCGACCTGCGTCGAGACGCAGAGTCCGTCGCGCGGCAGCAGCACGCTCTCGACGGTCTGGCCATCGCTCAGTTCGACGAGCAGCCGCGAAGAACCATCGTCTCCCGGATGTTCGGCGCGAACCCGGGCCATTGCCGACAATTGCTCCTGCAGGCCGGGCAATGCATTGCGCAGGGCCAGCGGGAGATAGGTTTCCGGCGGGTGGCGGCTCGGTCCTGCATCGAGCGGCCTGGCTTGTGCCCAGGCCCGCATGACGCGTTCAACGTGGCAATCCTTGGCGCCGGTGGCGCTCAGCAACTGACGAATGGCTTCGATACGCATGCGGGCGTCTTTTCAGGCCCGCAACGGGCTGACAGTCGAAATCAGTGGCAACCGGCCGTGGCGATGGGGGCCGGCGGCTTCAGCTTCGCACGCTCGGCGGCACGGGCTTCCATCCAGTTTTTCCAGGCGATCAGGCAGCCGAGCAGGATGAAGGCGCCAGGCGGCAGCAGGGCGAGCAGGAAGCCGGGATAGCTTTCGGGCAATACCTGGATCGGATGCAGGTCGGGGAAAACCATGTCGATGCCGCCAAGAATGGTGCCGCTTCCGATGAATTCGCGCAGGGCGCCGAGCAGACCCAGGGTCCACAACATGCCGATGCCCATGAAGATGCCGTCAAAGGTCGATTGCAGAGGCGGGTTCTTCGCCGCGAAGGCTTCGACCCGGGCGAGCACGATGCAGTTGGTGACAATCAGCGGAATGAAGATGCCAAGGACCAGATACAACTCGTGCAGATTGGCGTTGAACAGCAGGTCGACGACGGTCACCAGTGCCGCGACGATCAGGATGAAGACGGGGATGCGGATTTCGTGCGGTATGAGATTGCGCAGGCTGGCAATGGCGACGCCCGAGAGCGCCATGACGATGATGGTGGCCAGCGAGAGCATGATGCCATTCACCGCGTTGGTGGTTACGGCAAGCAGCGGGCAGAGTCCGAGGATCTGGACAATGGAGGTGTTCTGTTTCCAGATGCCGTTTTCGGCGATGGTCTTGAATTCTTCACGCGTGATCATTTGGCGGCTCCTTCTGCGAACAGTCGGTCACGGTTGGCCTCGGCCCATTTGGCGGCCTTGTGCACGGCCTTGGTCACGGCACGCGGGGTGATGGTGGCGCCGGCATAGTAGTCAAGGCGGCCACCATCCTTCTTGACCTTCCACTCCTTGTCGCTCACCTGGGCCAGCGACATGCCGGTGAACTGGGTGATCCAGGGGCGAGCCTTGTTCTTGTCCTTCTTGATCTCGATGTAGTCGCCGAGACCTGGGGTTTCCTTGTGCTGGGTCACGCGCACGCCAGCGACTTCGCCACTGGCACGAATGGCCACGATCAGGCGGATCTTGCCGGCATAACCGTCAGGGGCGACCGCTTCGAAGACCAAGGCCACCGGTTTGCCGGCTTTGCGGGCACGGAACAGCGTACTCGGATCCTTCTGTCCGAGCTCCGGTGTCTCCGTCAATGCTAGGGTGTCGTCGAGCAGATTGTTGTCGTACTCGGAGCGTGGCAGGACCTCGTCCACCAACTTCATTTTTTCCTCGGTGGCCGAGGCTTCGATGGCCGGCTTGGTCCAGAGGTATGCGCCGGAAAGCAGGCCGGTGAAAATGACGACAAATATGAAAAGCGTTGCCGCCGTGCGAACGGCCATTGCCTGGGCGGTAATTTCCTTGGTCACGCTGGTCATGCCTTGTCCTTCATGCCGAAAATCGGCGGCTGGGTCAGCAGGTCGATGACCGGGGCGCAAAGGTTCATGAGCAGCACCGCAAAGGCGACACCGTCCGGATAGCCGCCGAAGACACGGATGATGTAGGCCAGCAGGCCGCAGCCGGCGCCAAAGATCAGCTTGCCGCGCGGCGTCGTGCAGCCCGAAACCGGGTCGGTCGCGATGAAGAAGGCGCCGAGCATGGCCCCGCCGGAGAGCAGGTGGAAGAGCGGGCTGGCGAACTGGCTCGGGTTGTAGATCCAGAGCGCGCCGGAGATGAGGCTCAGGGAAGCGACGAAGGCGACCGGTACGTGCCAAGTGATCAGCTTGCGATGCCACAGCCACAGGCCGCCCAGCAGGTAGCCGGCAGCGACCCATTCCCAGCCACGACCGGCAAAATTGCCATAGATGTCCTGGTTGGCCAGCAAGGTGGTCACGTCAAAGCTGCCGTCTCCCAGTTTGAGCGCCGTTTTCATCGCGTCGAGCGGTGTTGCACCGGTCAGTGCATCGACACGGGGCGCCCAACCCAGAATGATGTTCATCTGTTCGATCAGGCCCAACTGCAGGCCGACGCTCGGCCACTGCGACATCAGCGCCGGGAAGGCGACGATGCAGACGGCAAAGGCCACCATGGCCGGGTTGAACGGATTTTGGCCGAGGCCGCCGTAAAGGTGCTTGGCAACGACAATGGCAAAAGCAGTACCGGTGGCAATCAGCCACCACGGGGCCAGTGGCGGGAAGGTCAGGGCGATCAGCCAGGCCGTGACGATGGCGGAACCATCGCTCAGGAACAGGGCCATCGGCTTGCGGCAGACCTTGAGCATGAGCGCTTCGGCAATCAGCGCAGCGAGCGTGGCGATGACCAGCTGGACCAGGATGGCGGGACCAACCAGGCTGGCATAGGCAGCAATGCCCGGGATCAGCGCGACGCAGACCTGGATCATCACCTGGCTGACGCTGACGTCTTTGAGAAGGAATGGAGCTGGGGCGAACACTTTATCGGGATCCGTGAATCAGGATTTGGGATCGGGCGGGGCGGCGGGCTGGGCCGGCTCGGGCTCGATCAGGTGGGCGGCGACGCGGCGTGCTTCGATGTCGGCGGCAGCCTTTTGCTGTTCCGGCGTCAGGTTGTCCGTGTTCTTTGGCTGAACGGCTTCGCGCTGGGCTTTGGCCCTGGCCATGGCGGCCTCGATGGTGGCCATTTTGGCGGCTTTTTCGGCGTCGCCCGTTGCCGGTGCGGCAGCGGGCGGGACCGGCGCAGTTACCGGGGCTGCAGCCTCGGCAGCAACGGGCTGGGCTGCACTTTCCGCGGGAGCAGCGGCTGCCGCTGCCGCTTCGGCCGCTTTCTTGGCGGCCTGTGCCGCTGCGGCCTTGGCCAGCTTTTCAGCCTTTTCGGCTTTTTCGCGCTCTTCGCGCAGTTGCTTGAATTCGAAGCGGGCCTTGGCTTGGTCGGCAGCGTTTTTCTCGCGCTCGCGCGCCCAGATCTCGCTCTTGGCGAAACGGAAATACTGGACCAGCGGAATGCGCGAAGGGCAGACAAAAGAGCAGCAACCGCATTCGATGCAATCGAAAATGTTGTATTCCTGGGTCTTGCCAAAATTCTTGGCGCGCGAGAACCAGTACATCTCGAAAGGTTGCAGTTCATGCGGGCAGGCGCGGGCGCAGGCACCGCAGCGAATGCACGGCATTTCGGGCGCCTTCGGGGGGAACAGGCGCTCGTCGTGTGCGATCAGGCAGTTGGTGGCCTTGATGACCGGGACACGCCGGTCCGGGACGAGAAAGCCCATCATCGGTCCGCCCATGATGATGCCGTCGGTGTCCGGGTGCGGGTGGGCGAGCTTGAGCAGCTCATCCATCGGCGTCCCGATGAGCACTTCATAGTTGCGGGGTTCGCCGACATTGCCGGTGACGGTCACCAGGCGGGAAACCACCGGCTCGCCTTGCGCGATGGCGCGCCAGGCGGTATAGGCAGTGGCCACGTTGAAGCACTGCACGCCGAGATCGGTCGAGCGCTTGGAGGCGGGCACCTCCTTGCCGGTCAGCACGCGGATCAGCTGTTTGGCGCCGCCAGCCGGGTAGAGCGTGGGCACCTGGACAACGACGAAGTCCTCGCCGACAGCCTCGACGGCAGCACGCATGGCGGCCGCAGCCTCGGGCTTGTTGTCCTCGATGCCGATCAGGACCTTTTTCGGTTGCAGGAGATCGCGGAAGATGCCGATGCCCCGCACGACCTCCTCGGCACGTTCGCGCATGAGCAGATCGTCGCAGGTGATGAAAGGTTCGCATTCGGCACCGTTGATGACCAGCTCGTCCATCGGTACCGTCTTCGATGCGGTCAGCTTTCCGTGCGTTGGGAAGACGGCGCCGCCCAGGCCGACGACACCGGACTGTTGCAGCTTTTCGCGTACGGATTCGGGGGCCATGGACTTGTAGTCGACGAGGTCGCGGGCGATCCATTCATCCTTGCCATCCGGCTCGATGACGACGCACAGCGAATCCAGACCCGAGGGATGTGGCTGGGTGTGCATGGCCACCTCGAGCACGGTACCCGACGTCGGCGCATGAACAGCAGCCGAGATCCAGCCATCGGCCTCGCCGATCAACTGGCCCTTGAGTACCTTGTCGCCGGCCTGCACGACCGGGCGGGGCGTGCCGCCAATACTCTGGTGCAACGGCACGACGAGGCGTGACGGAATGGGCGCCACGGCAATTGGCAGGGTAACCGACTGCGTCTTGTTGGTTGGCGGTTTGACGCCGCCCTTGAACTTGAACAGATTCATCAGCATCAGGCGGCCTCTTTCATGCCGCCAGACCCGCCGGTGGTGTCACTTGCGGAGATCGGCGCAGCCTTGATTTCAACGACCGGATATTTCCATTTCCAGTTGTCGATGTTTTCCTGGATCACTTCCATGCGGATGCACTCGACCGGGCAGGGGGGAAGACACAGCTCGCAGCCGGTACATTGCTGGGCGATGATGGTGTGCATCTGCTTGGCGGCGCCGACGATGGCATCGACGGGGCAGGCCTGGATGCACAGCGTGCAGCCGATGCAGGTGTTTTCATCGATGATGGCCAGTTGTTTCGGTTTTTCCTCGGCGTCGAGCGGCTTGACTTCGCGGCCCAGCAGGTCGGCCAGACGCTGCACGCCTTCCGTGCCGCCAGGCGGGCATTTGTTGATTTCCTCGCCGTTGGCGATGGCGTCGGCGTAGGGCCGGCAACCGGGATAGCCGCATTGTCCGCACTGGGTTTGCGGCAGGATGGCCTCGATTTTTTCGACCAGCGGGTCGCCTTCAACCTTGAACTTGATCGAAGCGAAGCCGAGCGCGGCACCCAGGACGACGGCCCCGAGGGCCATGATGGCGATGGCGAGCGCGATTTCCATTATTGATACTTGTCCAGACCGGCGAAGCCCATGAAGGCCAGCGCCATCAGCCCTGCGGTGATCATGGCGATGGCGGCGCCGCGAAAATGCGTGGGTACGTCGGCACCTTCAATGCGTTCCCGGATGCCGGCGAAGAGGATGAGCACGAGCGAGAAACCAACGGCACTGCCGGCGCCGAAAAGCAGCGATTCGATGAAGTTGTAGCCGTTCGCGATGTTGAGCAGCGGCACGCCGAGCACGGCGCAGTTGGTAGTAATGAGCGGCAGGTAGATGCCCAGCGTCTGCTGCAGCGCCGGCGAGGTCTTGGCGATGACCATTTCGGTCAGCTGGACGATGGCGGCGATGGTGACGATGAAGGACAGCGTACGCAGATATTCCAGCCCGAAGGGAATGAGCAGGAAATGGTCGATGATGTAGCTGGCCCCGGTGGCCATGGTCAGCACGAAGGTCGTGGCGGCGCCCATGCCGTAGGCTGTTTCCAGTTTCTTGGAAACGCCCATGAAGGGGCAAAGACCGAGGATCTTCACCAGAACGACGTTGTTGACCAGGACAGCGCCGACGAGGATGAACAGGTAGTGGCTCATAAATTGGGGAAGCTGGATGCGCGTATTATCGGATGTCGCAGCAGTGCAAACAACCGCGCCCGGCTTATGGCTTTATATGTTTTTCCGCAAGACGTTGGCCAAGGTTTCGCCCACTTCGGCCACCAGTTCCGGGCCGCGGTAGATGAAACCACTGTAAATCTGCACGAGGCTCGCGCCAGCGCGAATCTTCTCGGCTGCATCCTCCCCGCTCAGGATGCCGCCAACGCCGATGATCGGCAGCTCGCCGGCCAGTGCGGCAGCCAGCTTTTTCTGCACGTCCGTGGATTTACGGAAAACCGGCCTGCCCGACAGGCCGCCTGTTTCGGCGCCATTTGGCAGACCTTCGACACCCTCGCGCGACAGCGTGGTGTTGGTCGCGATCACACCGTCGAAACGGTGGCGGCGTAGCGCATCGGCGATGGCGGTGATTTGCTCGTCGTCGAGATCGGGGGCGATCTTGAGCGCCATGGGGACGTACTTGCCATGCTGGTCGGCCAGTTTCAGTTGTCTGGCCTTGAGTTGCGACAGCAGGTCGTCGAGCGCCTCGTCCTTCTGCAGCTCGCGCAGGTTCTTGGTATTCGGCGACGAGATGTTGACCGTGACGTAGCTCGCGTCGTTATAGACCTTGTCGAGACAGATCAGATAGTCGTCGGCGGCCTTTTCGATGGGCGTCGTGGCGTTCTTGCCGATGTTGATGCCGAGGATGCCACCCTTTTTCGGGAATTGGGCGCGGCGGACATTGTCGAGCAGGCGGTCGACGCCGGCGTTGTTGAAGCCCATGCGGTTGATGATGCCTTGCGCTTCCGGGATGCGGAAGAGGCGCGGCTTGGGATTGCCGTCCTGCGGGCGCGGCGTGATCGTGCCGATTTCGATGAAGCCGAAGCCCAGGCTGGCCAGCGCGTCGATATGATCGCCATTCTTGTCCAGGCCGGCAGCCAGGCCAACCGGGTTGGGGAATTTGAGGCCCATGACCTCGACGGGGCAGGGCGCGACCTTTTTGGCGACCAGGCAGGAAAAGCCGGCGGCATTGAGAAAATCGATCCCGTTCATACCGATACCGTGTGCGGTTTCGGCGTCGAGGTTAAAAATCAGTTTGCGAATGAGCGGATAGAGCATAGTGGGCGGCATTTTACCGCATTGTCTGCGCCAGACGTTGAATCCCGGGTGCTAAACTCAAGCTGTTTTCCTCAATTTTTCGACCCATGGATCTGTTGAAAGCGATACGCACGGGCAACCTGGCCGAACTCAAGGCACAGCTTGATGGCGGGGCGAGCCTGGACGGCGAAGGCGAGTCCGGGCTGGCGATGGGCATGGCCTGTTTTCTCGGGCATGCCGAGATCGTTCGCGAACTTGCGGCGCGCGGCGCCGCCGTGAATCTCGCCGACAACACCGCGCCGACCTCGCCGCTCGCCATGGCCGTGCGCGGCCAGCGCAAGGAGGTCGTTCGTCTGCTCATCGAACTCGGGGCCGATTTGCCGGAGGGCATGCAAACTGGCCTGACCGAGCAGGAAATCACGGTGGCGCGCTGGATCGCCTTCCGTGACGGTCACGTCAAGCCCGAAGATGATCCGTCCAATTCACTGGCGGGCACGGTGGAGGAAATCGACATGCCGCGCCTGTCGCATGTCGATACCCATGTCCTCGAAGCGGAAGCCTTGCGCGCGGTGCTGGGCGATGACGGCAAATAGCCGGCTATTTGCATATAAACAATTGGTAACAACCAAAAATCGAGCGACAGACTAAACTCTCGGCCATGCGACATATTGGCCCATTTTTCCTGTTGACCGTGGCATGCCTGCCGGCCCTGGCTGCCGGCATCAATGACCCGTTCGATACCGAGGCGATGGCGCCGCTCAAGCCGTCGCCCGTTCTCTCTGCCCGGGTGGGCGAGGCGCCCTGTGCGACGGCCTTGCCGGCGACGGCGCTGACCGCCATCGATGCGGTGGATCTGGCCCTGTGCAATCACCCGCAGACGCGGGAAGTCTGGGCCTCGGCCCGGGTACAGGCGGCGCTGGTCGGCGTCGCCCGGGCCGGCTGGCTGCCGAATCTCGACGGCAGCGCCAGCGCCACGCGATTCATGCTCGACGATGGTTCGTATAACCGGCGCTCGGCTGCGCTGACACTGTCCTGGCTGCTCATCGATTTCGGGCAGCGCTCGGCCAGCGTCGACAATGCGCAGCAGTTGCTCAATGCGGCGGCGGCAAGCCAGGATGCGACGGTGCAGTCGCTCTTCCTGGCGGCCTTGCAGACCTATTATTCGGCGCAGGCCACGCAGGCGGCGGTGATTTCGGCAACAGAGGCCGAGCGTTCGGCGCGCGAAGCGTTCCAGGCCGCCGATGCGCGCTACAACGTTGGTGTCGCCACGCCGGCCGATCGCCTGCAGGCGCAGACGGCGTTGTCGCAGGCGACGCTCAACCGCATCCGGGCCGAGGGCGAGGCCCGCAACGGACTCGGCGCGTTGGCCAATGCGCTGGGTTTCGAGGCGCAGCAAAGAATTGTGTTGGCTGAGTTGCCGGCCTTGCCGGCTGACTGGGTCTTTCAGAAGGAAATCGATGCACTGATCGCCGAGGCGCAGGCGCGCCGGCCGGATCTCAAGGCCGCGGAGGCTCAGCTCAAGGCGGCCGAGGCCAGCGTCGATCTGGCTCGTGCCCAGGGAAGACCGACCGTGTCGCTGGCGGCCGGGCCGACCTGGCAAAACAACGCCGGCGTCGTCACGCAGGGCGGTAGCATCGGTTTGACGCTCAATGTGCCGATCTTTACCGGTTTCGACACGACTTACCGGGTCCGATCTGCGGCGGCGCAGGCCGATGTGCGTGCCGCGCAGCGTGACCGCATCAAGAACCAGATTGCCCTCGACGTCTGGCGGGCTTATCAAAGCCTGACGACGGCGACGCAAAGCCTGAAGACCTCGGCCGACCTCGTGGCCAGCGCCGAACAGTCGGAGCGCGTCGCGCTCGGTCGCTACAAGGCCGGCGTCGGCACCGTGCTTGATTTGCTGGTGGCGCAGAGCGCGCTGGCCAGTGCCCGGCTGCAGCGCATTCAGGCGCAGCTCGACTGGAATGTTTATCGCGCCACACTGGCTCAGTCCATGGGCGCGCTCGATTACACGCTGCTGCAACCGGCAGCGGAAGGAAGGCCATGAAAAAAGTCGGAAAGATACTGATCGGCGTCGCGGTGATTGCCGGCCTGATCGGTGGCGGCGTCTGGTACAGCAAGCAGCGCGAGGCGCAGGATCCTGAGAAACGCTACAAGCTGGCCACGGTGGAGAAGGGCGACGTGACGCAGACGGTGTCGGCCAACGGCACGCTCAATCCGGTCGTGCTGATCAGCGTTGGTACGCAGGTGTCGGGCACCGTGCGCAAGCTCTACGTCGATTTCAACGACAAGGTAAAGAAGGGCCAGCCGCTGCTCGAACTCGACGACGCGCTGGTTTCGGCCACCGAGCGGCAGAGCGCGGCGAATGTGATCAACGCCCAGGCGACACTGGAACTGGCGCAGGCCAACGAGGCGCGCATGAAGTCGCTGATCGCCCAGGAATACGTCTCGAAGCAGGAATACGACCAGTCCACCCAGGCGCTCAAGTCGGCCCGGGCGCAACTGGCACTGGCCAGGGCGCAGAACGAGCGCGACCGGGCCAACCTCAATTTCACGGTGATCCGCTCGCCGGTTGATGGCGTGGTCATCGACCGTGTGGTCGATCTCGGCCAGACGGTGGCGGCCAGTTTCCAGACGCCGACGCTGATCAAGATCGCCCAGGATCTGTCGGAAATGCGCATCGACACGAGCTTTGCCGAGGCCGACATCGGCAATATCCGCGAGGGCCAGAAGGCGCGCTTCACGGTCGATGCCTTCCCGAGCCGCAGTTTCACGGGCGACGTCCAGCAGATTCGCCTGAATCCGACCAACCAGCAGAACGTCGTGACCTACAACGTCCGCATCAACGTCGCCAACCCGGAGCAGGTGCTGCTGCCGGGCATGACGGCCTACGTCAATATCGGCGTGCAGAAGCGCGAGGGCGTGCTGCTCGTCCCGAATGCGGCGCTGCGTTTCAAGCCGGCCGATGCGGCCGACAAGAAACCGGAAAATGGGCAGAAGCCGGCCGCAGGTCCGTCGAGCGTCGGGCCGGGCATGGGGGCTGGTGCCGATGGTGGCGCCGCCAAGGCTGGCCCCGGCAAGGGCAAGAAGCGCGATGGTCAGAGCGGCACGGTCTACATCCTGGTCGGTGAGGAGATCAAGCCGGTCAGCGTCCAGCTTGGCATCACCGACAACCGCAACACCGAAATCGTCGGTGGCGAGTTGAAGGAGGGCGACCGCATCATCACCGGCGAAAACGGCGGCGGTACGGCTGGCAAGCCGTCCAGCGTCGGCATGCGGATGTTCTGATGGGCCCGGTGGCAAATGAGTCGGTGATCCGGGTCGTCGGCCTGGGCAAATCCTATGAAACGGCGGCGGGCCTGTTTCCGGCGCTCAAGGGCGTCAATCTCGACATCCAGTCGGGCGAGTACATCGCCATCATGGGGCCGTCGGGGTCGGGCAAATCGACCTTCATGAACCTGCTCGGCTGCCTCGATACGCCGAGCATGGGCGACTATTTTCTGGCCGGCAGCAATGTCGCGCAGATGGCGAAGGACGATCTGGCCATCCTGCGCAACCGGACCCTGGGCTTTGTTTTCCAAGGCTTCAATCTGCTGCCGCGCATGAGTTTGCAGGACAACGTCGCCTTGCCGCTCGTCTACGCCGGCGTCGACAAGGAAACGCGGCGGGCCAAGGCGCGCGAACTGCTTGGCAAGGTCGGCCTCGGCCAGTACGCCGAGTCGCAGCCCAACCGGATTTCCGGCGGCCAGCAGCAGCGCGTGGCGATTGCCCGGGCGCTGGTCAATGCGCCGCGCCTGATCCTCGCCGACGAGCCGACCGGCAATCTCGACAGCCATACCAGCGAGGAAATCATGCGCCTGTTCGGCGAACTCAACGCCGAGGGCATCACCATCGTGCTCGTCACGCACGAGCCCGACATCGCGGCGCATGCCAAGCGGCAGGTCAAGTTTCTCGACGGCGAGATTGTCAGCGATCACCTGACGGAGCACGCCCCGGCATGAGCGCGAACATTTCGATTTTGGCCTTTTTTTCCGGTAGACCGTGGGATTCGCCGCAAACCCGCCGGTGCGAGGTTTCGCCATGCTGAAAGCCATGCTCGGCGAAGCCTGGCTGGCCATGGGCGCCAACCGCCTGCGCACGGCGCTGACCATGCTCGGCATGGTCATCGGCGTCGGCGCCGTGGTCATCATGATGGCCATCGGGCAGGGCGCGCAGTATGCCGTGCAGCAGACCATCAGCACGATGGGCTCGAACCTGTTTATCGTGCTCTCCGGCTCCTTCACCGCGTCCGGCGTGCGCAGCGGCTCGGCGGGCGCGCCGTCGCTCAACGTGGCCGATGCCGACGCGATTGCCGAACTCGATGGCGTCATGAACGTTGCGCCGACCCATCAGGGGACGCGGCAACTGGTCTATGGCTCGCAGAACTGGAGTTCGCAGGTTATCGGCACGACGCCGGCTTTCCTCGATGCGCGGGCCTGGAACATCGTCAACGGCGCCGGCTTCGGCGATTCGGATGTGCGTTCGTCGACGCGGGTGGCCATCATCGGCAAGACCGTCGCGGAAAACCTGTTCGGCGCGGACGATCCGGTCGGCAAGACCATGCGCATCCAGCAGAATCCTTTCCTCGTCATCGGCGTGCTTGGCAGCAAGGGCCAGAACCTCGACGGCCGCGACCAGGACGACACTGTGATCATTCCGCTCTCCACTGCCCAGCGCAAGGTGTTCGGCACGCCGTTCCTCGGTTCGGTGCGCATGATCATGGTCCAGGCCGATTCCGCCGAGGCCATGCCCAAGGTCATGGAGAACGTGACGAGCCTGTTGCGCCAGCGGCATCGTCTGCGCGAGGGCATGCCCGACGATTTCTTCATGCGCAACCTGTCGGCGGCGGCCGAATCGGAAGCGGAGACGACCCGCACGATGTCCATCCTGCTCGGTGCCATCGCCTCGATTTCCCTGCTGGTTGGCGGCATCGGCATCATGAACATCATGCTCGTTTCGGTCACCGAGCGGACCCGCGAAATCGGCATCCGCATGGCCATTGGCGCGCGGCAGAAGGACATCCTGAGCCAGTTCCTGCTCGAAGCCGTGATGATTTCCTTCGCCGGCTGCCTGCTCGGCCTGCTCATCGGTCTCGGCGTCGCGCTCGGCATCAACCTGTTCACCGGCATGGTCATCGTCGTGTCCGGCAGTGCGGCGCTCATCGCCTTTGCCGTGGCCGCCGGCGTCGGCATCTTCTTCGGCTGGTATCCAGCCCAGAAGGCGGCGCGCCTCGATCCCATCGAGGCGCTGCGTTACCAGTAACTCAGTGCTGCAGCTTGGACTCGAAGATCGTTTCGGTCTGCACCGGGAATCGGTACTGGGCAAACACCCGTTGCAGTTCGGCCGACTTCATGCCGGGGTTGGCCATGAAATTGATGCCGATGCGGTCGCCCTGCTTGACCAGCGTGGTGAAGGCGAAATGCCATTCACGGGCCTCTTCGAGGCGTTCGATGACTTCGCGTTCCTTGCTGATGGCGACGCCAGCGCTCTTCAACGATTGGATGAACAGGGTGGATTCGGTATTCGGGTTATGGATCATGATTTCTCCGCAGGGTTGTGATCGGTCATGACCACATAACGATCCGGCGGGGAATTGCGCTGACGAACATCGTGTAGCAGCGTGTAACGCTGCCGCTGCACTCGGTGACGGTTTGTCAGTCGTCCTCGTAGCCGTGTTCGGCCTCGAGTTCCTCGGTGAAGAGCGCGACGAGTTCGACACGGCCCTGGCGTGTCTCGATCCGTTTCAGCAACTGCTCGAACGTCTCGTCATCGAGCTCGCCCGAGGCGCGATTGACCGACAGGACATGAACCAGGAACGCGATGTTCTCGAGATCCTCCCGGCAGCCCGGCGCCTTGCCCAAAGCCGAGGCCAGTGCATTGGCCAGCGACTTGGCCTGGCCCTCGGCCGGGGGCGGCGGGATGTCGCGATGCGCCGCCACGACGATGCGCAGCAGGTCGGGATGGTTGTCCGGAAGGGTTTTTTCCTTGGTGTCCACGGGAAGATGGCGGCGTCAGATGACCAGTTGCGTGCCCAGTTCAACCACGCGGTTGGTCGGGATGTGGAAGAAGTCGCTGGCGCTTGTCGCGTTCTTCGACATGACGGCGAAGAGGCGGGCGCGGATCGGCAGCATGCCGCGCGCCATCGACGGGACAATGGTTTCGCGCGACAGGTAGAAGGTCGTTTCCATCATGTCGAAGCGCTCGCCGAAACGCTTGCACTGATCCAGCGCGCCCGGCACGTCCGGGCTTTCCATGAAGCCGTAGCGGATGATCAGGCGCTTGAAGCCTTTTTTCATGTCGTGCAGGTAGATGCGCTCCATGTCGTTGACGTGCGGCGTCTGCATGGTTTGCACGGTGACCAGCACGACACGCTCGTGCAGAACCTGGTTGTGCTTGAGGTTGTGCAGCAGGGCCGGCGGCACGCCATCCTTGGCGCTGGTCATGAAGATGGCCGTGCCGTAGATGCGGTGCACGTCGTCGATGGATTCCAGGAAATCGTCCATCGGAATGCTTTGCTTGGCCATCTCGTCGGAGACCATGCGCCGGCCGCGACGCCAGGTGGTCAGCACGGTAAAGGAGACGAGACCCATGGCCAGCGGGAACCAGCCGCCTTCGGGAATCTTGATCACGTTCGCCGAGAAGAAGGCGATATCGACGATGAGCAGCGAACCGGCCACCAGTGCGACGAGCAGCTTGTTCCACTTCCACATCAGGACCATGACGAAGGCGACGAGGATGGTGTCGATGAGCATCGTGCCCGTCACGGCAATGCCGTAGGCGGCGGCGAGGTTGGACGAATTCTTGAAGCCGATGACCAGTGCGACGACGGCGAGGTAGAGCGACCAGTTGGTGAAAGGCACGTAGATCTGGCCTTCTTCCATGCCCGAGGTGTGGATGATCTGCATGCGCGGCAGCAGGCCCATCTGGATCGACTGGCGGGCCACCGAGAAGGCGCCGGAAATGACAGCCTGGGAGGCGATGACCGTGGCTGCGGTGGCCAGGATCACCATCGGAATCAGGGCCCAGTCGGGCGCGAGGTGATAGAAGGGGCTTTCGATGGCTTCCGGCTCGACCAGCAACAGCGCGCCCTGGCCGAAATAGTTGAGCACGAGGGCCGGCATGACGAAGCCGAACCAGGCCAGGCGGATCGGGAAGCGGCCGAAATGGCCCATGTCGGTGTACAGCGCCTCGCCGCCGGTCACGGCCAGCACGACCGAACCGAGGGCCAGGAAGGCCAGTGCCGGATGTTCGGCGATGAAAACGATGGCGAACAGCGGGTTGAGGGCGAGCAGGACGGCCGGATTGGTGGCGATCTGCAGCACGCCGAGGACGGCGAGAATGCCGAACCAGGCCACCATGATCGGGCCGAACAGCTTGCCCACGGCGCCCGTGCCATGCTTCTGGATGAAGAACAGCCCGGTCAGGATGCCGAGCGTCAGCGGGATCACGTACGACTTCAATTCGGGGGCGATGATCTCCAGGCCCTCGACGGCGGAGAGCACCGAAATCGCCGGCGTGATCATGCTGTCGCCGTAGAACAGCGCAGCCGCGAAAATGCCGAGCAGCGTCACGACCCACGACAGCCGGGGATTCTTCGCCCGCTCCGTGACCAGCGCCAGCAAGGCCAGCGAGCCACCCTCGCCGCGATTGTCGGCGCGCATGATGACCGCAACGTACTTGATGGTGACGAGCACAATGATCGCCCAGAACACCAGCGACAGCACCCCGAGAATGTTCTCAGGCGTGACCGGGATCGGGTGGTGGCCGTTGAAGATTTCCTTCAAGGCATACAGTGGGCTGGTGCCGATGTCGCCAAAGACGACACCGATGGCTGCGACCGTGATGGCCGGCAAGGCTTGCTTGTTATGTGACGACATCGCTTCCCCTAACGCGCCTGAGGCGCTGATTTTTTATCGTGCTCCCTGCCGTGATGCGATTCGCTGTTGGAGTACCGCTCCGGCTAGACCGACAATCTAGCACTTCACCCTGACCTTTGGTATAGATTCGGCCAATGGCGCCATGATCGGAGGAGCAAACTTTGGCAAAAATCGCACGTCACCTGACTGTGGAAGGACGCGTCCAGGGCGTCGGCTATCGCTGGTCCATGGTCGAACAAGCCCGCCAGCTCGGCGTCACCGGCTGGGTCCGCAATCTCGCCGACGGCCGCGTCGAAGCCATGGCCACCGGCGAAGAAACCGCCGTCCTCGCCCTCATCACCTGGGCCCAACGCGGCCCCACTCACGCCATCGTCCAGCACATCAACGTCGCCACGGGCGAAGGCGAATTCGACCGCTTCGAGCAACTCGCCAACGGCTGACGGCGAATCTCACGGTCAACCGGAAAAAATGGCCAAAATTGAAATTTTTGGGCGGGGACGGTTAGCGATGCGGAGGCTGGATTCCCGCATGGCAAGGCCGGAAATCGGCCTTTGCGGACGTTCCGTCAGTTCAAGATGAGTGACAGCCAACTCGAATCCCTAGTCACCACGAGTAATGCTTTACGCGGGCAGGGCCTCTCAGGTGGTCATTTTGGGGATACGTTGAATGGCATTCGAAAAAGCTCGGTCGGAATTCAGGATATGACCTGTCCACCATTCAACGAAGAAGGTCTGCAAGCTGTCCCGGTCAATTTCGCCCTTGTCGACCTGGTCTAGATAATTGCTTAGCTGACGCGAAAAGCCTTGGTGTTCAAGGCGATGATGCTCGTAGACCGAACCGCCGAGTTGTTTGAGCAGTCTTTCTTCTGTTTTGAAGTGCTCTTCAATGCAGCTCAACAACTCTTCCTGCGCATGATGAAAACGATGGCCCGGCTTTTCGCTAAGGTCTTCGGGCATAAGGTCGAGCGCATCAGCACACAAACTCAGTAGCACTCGATGCTGGTTGTCCAGCACCCAATGACCGACGCTGTAGGACGACTTCCAGTGATTAAGCTCAAGCATGGATTGATCTCCGATTTTCTATTCCCACATTCGATGTAAGAAGCAAAAAACACAGCATCCAGCAACCGGCGTTATACGGTTTGGGGAGTATTCAACGTTGAGAAGCGTGCAGATGTGTCTGAAGGGCAATTCGCCGATGCGAATCAGAAGCTAAGGGTTGTATCGCGGAACTACCCAAGAGCCCTTCTGAGAAGGAGATTGGGCCTTCTCTGCAACAGCCTTTTTGAAGCTCAAATCTGACGTGGCAAGTGAGATTTCTGGAATTCATTTGGCTTGGGTCAATGAAATGAATATCGTCTTTTCAAGACCAAATCTACTGGTGCCGGTTCCAAGTATTTTCCAAATTTCGTGCAATGCGGCGTTGCCGCGCTACAACTGTCGCTGTGGATCGATACCCGCCAGACTTCCACGGTCAACCGGAAAAAATGCCCAAATTTGAAATTCGCTGAGGCTGCTCGCGGTTCGCTCTGCTGCGTAGCTGGATGCGCTTCCCGGAAAGCAAAAAGCCCAAGCATTTCAAGCTTGGGCTTTGTAAATCCTTGGTTTCGTAGCAATTGATCGAAACGTTGCGGCTTGCGCCGTTTGGGTGTTACGCGGTCTTCCTGTTTAACTGCGGCGGACTATCAACCATGTTGCCTCCAGTCTTGTTGTTGAACCGTGAATCCGATTTGTGTTTCATCGGCCTTCAACTGCAGATTACGCCTCTGCGGGAAAATGTCCAGTCTTGTGGAATAGCTTTTTCAGGCGTTAAATACTTGGTTTACCGGGGCGTGGATTGCCGGACTGCGGCGTGGCGCGGGCAGCTTGTCAGGTGGTCGTTGACCATGCCGGAAGCCTGCATGAAGGCGTAGCAGATGGTCGAGCCGACGAATTTGAAGCCAGCCTTGGCGAGTGCCTTGCTCATGGCGTCCGATTCGGGTGTCTTGGTCGGGGCCTCGGATAGCGTGGCCCAGTTGTTCTGGATCGGGGTGCCGCCGACAAAATTCCACAGGAAGTCGCTGAAGCGTTGGCCGTTGGCGGTCAGGGCCAGGAAGGCGCGGGCATTTTGTATGGTCGCGGCGACTTTGGCGCGGTTGCGGATGATGCCGGGATCGGCGAGCAGGGCGGCGACCTTGGCGTCGTCGTAGTGCGCGATTTTGGCGGGCTCGAAGCCATCGAAGACCTCCCGGTAGTGCGCCCGCTTTTTGAGGACGGTCGCCCATGACAGGCCGGCCTGGGCGCCTTCGAGGATGAGCAGTTCGAACAGGGCGCGGTCGTCGCGCAGGGGGACGCCCCATTCGTGGTCGTGGTATTCGCGGTAGAGGTCGAAGCCTTCGCACCAGGGGCAGCGTTGCATGGGGTGGCCTTTCCGGGCGGTTGTTGGTGGTTTTTGGGGGGGCATTGCCGTCGATTCCGGTGTCGTCCGTTAAAAACCAACCCCTCCCGGCCTCCCCTTGTCAGGGGAGGGGCAAATCCGGGGGCGCAGGGGGAATCTCACGGTCTACCGGGAAAAATGCCCAAAATTGAAATTTTCGGGAACGGCCTCAGCTCGGGCGTCGGCGCAGCAGGTGGTTGACGATGAAGCCGAGGACGACCTCGCCGCGCTGGTTGGCGGCGCGGTATTGCAGGCGGGCGATGCCGCGGTCGGGTTTGGTCTTGGACGGGCGCACTTCGAGGACTTCGATTTCGCCGTGCAGGGTGTCGCCGGGGCGGACGGGGGCGAGCCAGCGCAGTTCGTCGATGCCGGGCGAGCCCATGCTGGATTCGGCGAGCACGCCGGACTGGATGAACAGCCGGAAGCAGAGGGCGAGGCTCTGGAAGCCGCTGGCGATGAGCCCTCCGTAGGGCGATTTGGCGGCGGCTTCGGCGTCGAGGTGGAAGGGTTGCGGGTCGTAGCGCCAGGCGAAGTCGATGATTTCGGCTTCGGTGAGCGTCAGGCCGGGCGTGACGAAGGTCTGGCCGGGTGTCAGGTCGTCGAGAAAACGGGTGTCCAACGGTGTCTCCTTTTTGGGCTTAGCGGTTGCGGCACAGCGCGACCTCGGTGTCGCCGGCCTTGCCGCAGGGTGTGCGGGCGTCCGGCACCGGGTGCGGCGTGCCGTTTTTGTCCATGCGGGCGGCCAGGGTCTGCCATTCGAGCACGCCGCTGCGGTCGAGATTGAGGCGGAGCAGCCAGCCGACTTTGGCTGCGGGGAAGTCGAATCCGTCGAAAACGAAATTGCCGAGGCTGTAGATGATGGGTTTGCCGCGATAGATGTCGGCGCCCTGCGTGACGTGCGGGTGGCTGCCGACGACCATGGCGGCGCCTCCGTCGATCATGCGCCGGGCGAAGGCCTGCAGGCGCGGGCTGGGGGCGGGGTCGTATTCCCAGCCCCAGTGCATGAAGGGAATGATGAGGTCGGCGCCGGCGGCCTTGGCGGCGCGGATGTCGCTGATCACGTGATCGTCTTCGCTCCACGCGGTGCCGGGCGTGTCGGCGCCGGCTTCGAAGGCGCGCGGGGCGAATTCGTTGTAGCCGAGGACGGCGATCTTCAGGCCGTTGCGCTCGATCCACAGCGGCTTGTGGGCGTCGACGAGGTTCTTGCCGGCGCCGAAACGGGCGATGCCGGCGGCGTCGAGGTGGCGCAGGGTTTCGAGCAGCGCGGCGTGGCCGAAGTCGCCGACGTGGTTGTTGGCCAGCGTGACGGCGTCGAAGCGGCCGCGCAGGACGCGCAGCGTGCGCGGGTGGGCGCGGAAGGTGTAGGGCTTGTCGGGGATGGCCCGGCCGCTGCGGGCGACGGAGGTTTCGAGGTTGGCGATGCGGTAGTCGGCGGTCTTGAGGATGGCGGCGAAGGGCGCGAGCGGATCGCCGCCGCGGGCGATGAGGCGGCCCGGACCGTCGTCGAGCATGACGTCGCCGGCAAAGATGAGGGTGAGCGGCTCGGCGTGCAGGTTGAGGCTGGCCCAAAAGAGCAATCCCACGGTCAACCGGAAAAAACGGCTCATTTTGAAATCGCCTCGCACCAGTAATCGAGGACGAGGCCGTAACGCGGCTCGTAAACGTGGTTCAGCCCGGTGAAACCGTATTCCCGCGCGGCCGTCGGCGGATAAGCGTAGGTCGCCTGGTGGATGAGCGGCCGGCCGTCGACGTCGTCGTGCTGCGCATAGGTGTAGAGCTTGATGCTGGCGAGGTCGGCCGGCTCGGTGCGGAAAACGACGCGGAACAGCAGGTAGGAGCCGACTTCGACCGGCGCGACGGTGTAGGGCGAGGCGGTCGGCCGGGCTTCGATCGTGCGGTTGGTCCCGGCGTAATCGAGGTGGCAGGCGACCAGCTCGTCGGCGCCGGCGGGCGAGGTCAGGGCGAGCAGTAGCGTCGCAAGGTAGGGCGCAACCCCTCCCGGCCTCCCCTTGTCAGGGGAGGGGGGCATCGCAGCGCGACGCCTAGCGGTCACGCGCCTGCGGTGCCGGCTTGAGCAGCACCTCGACCGGGATCGGCTGGCCGTTCTTCAGCGCGGGGAAGGGCTTGGCGCTGGCGAAGAGCAGCTTGCCGCCGGCCTCGATGCGGGCGCTGACGGTGGCCGTGGCCTTCTTGCCCATCAGGTCGCGGTCGACGGTGGCGCTGAACGGAATCGGCACCTGGGCGCCTTCCAGCTCGTAACGCTGCTCGACGAGGATGCGCGAGCCGGACTGGATGCGGATCTTGAGGATGGCGTGCGGCGGCAGGGCGATGCGGGCGAGGTAGCTGACCGTGCCGGCGATGTCGACAAAACTGCTGCTGGCGGCCGGCTGCGCCGTTGGCGTCGGCCGGGGCGGCACGGCACCGCGCGAACAGCGGCGCAGGTTGCCCTTGCCGTCTTCAAAAACGGCGTCGTCGCCCTTGGTGTGCAGGCGAATGTCGTCCTGGCGATAGAGCGCGCCGGAGGCGGCCGGCACCTGCGGCAGGACGACGGCTTCGTCGGCGAAATGCAGGGTCGCTTGCGGTCTACCGGAAAAATCGGCCGAAAATGAAATGTCGATGCGGCTGCCGTTGTCGCAGGTGTAGGCGACACGGTCGTCGTTGGCTAGCGCGAGCAGCGGGAGGCAGAGCAGAAGCAGGGGGCGAAGATTCATGTTTTGTCCGGTTTGGGCAGGCGGGTCCAGCGGCCGTCGACAAGACCCTCGATCGGCTGGAAGGCCGATTTGTAGGCCATTTTTCGGCTCTCGGCAATCCAGTAGCCGAGGTACAGGTAAGGCAGGCCGAGGGCATGGCACTGGGCGGCCTGCCACAGGATGTTGTAGGTGCCGAAGCTGGCGTTCGGGATGTCCGGATCGTAGAAGGTATAAACCGACGACAGGCCGTCGTCGAGTACGTCGATCAGGCTGACCATGCGGATGTCGTCGCCTTCCGAGAACTCGATGAGCCGGGTGTCGACGCGGCTTTGCAGGAGGAACTGGGCGTACTGGTCCTGGCTGTCCTCGTCCATGCCACCGCCCGGGTGGCGTGCCAGCTGGTAGCGGTTGTACAGTTCGTAGTGTTCTTCGCAGTAGAGCAGCGGCCGTTCGCGGGCGCGCAGCTTGGCGTGCTGCTTCAAGGCGCGGCGCTGGCTGCGGTTGGGCTGCAGGTCGGCCACCGGCAGACGCACCGGCACGCAGGCCTGGCACTGGTCGCAATGCGGGCGATAGGTGAACACGCCACTGCGCCGGAAGCCGGCCCGCACCAGCGCGCTGTAGATTTCGCCGTCGATGAGGTGGGCCGGCGTCGCCACCTGCGAGCGCGCCTCTCGGTCGGCCAGGTAGCTGCACGGGTAGGGCGAGGTCGCGTAGAACTGGAGCAGCGAAAAGGGCAGTTCGGCGTCGTCAGGCTGGGACATGGCTTACCAGGCGGGTTCGGGCTGGGCGACCGACCACGGGCCGCGCGACGTTGGGTTGGCGGTCAGGGCGGTCAGCCGCGTCAGGAAGGCATCCCGCGGAATTTCGCGCCCGCCGAGCGAGGCGAGGTGGTCGGTATACATCTGGCAGTCGATCATCCCCAGTTGGTTGCTGACAAGATAACGCACGAGATGGGCAAAGGCGACCTTCGATGCGTCGGTGCGGTGCGAGAACATCGATTCGCCGTAGAACATGCGACCGATGGCCAGCCCGTACAGGCCGCCCACCAGCACATCTCCCGCGTAGGTTTCGACCGAGTGTGCCCAGCCGAGTTCATGCAGGCGGACGTAGGCCTCCTTCATCTCCGGCGTGATCCAGGTGCCGTCCTGGCCGGCACGCGGCGTGCTCGCGCAGGCGTCCATGACCCCGGCGAAGTTGGTGTCGAAACGCACCGTGAATTTGCCGGCGCGCAAGGTTTTGCGCAGCGAACGCGTCAGCCGGAATTCCTCAGGGAAGAGCACCATGCGCGGGTCGGGCGAATACCAGAGCGGATGCCCATCGACCGTCCCCCACGGAAAGATGCCGCGCCGGTAGGCATCGAGCAGGCGGTCGGGCTGCAGGCCACCGCCGACGGCGAGCAATCCCCCAATTTCATCCTGCGCCATCCCGACCGGCGGAAAGCGGTCGAGCGGGCCGAGAAAAGGGACCATGCGGGGCTCGGGCGATCAGCGGGCGCTGTTTTGGGCCAGCCAGGTAATCGGCTTGGCCTGCTGTTCGAGCTTGATCTCGCACGCCGGATCGTTGCATTCCTCGTGCTTCTTGAAGGCAATGACGTGATCGGCATCGAGCCGGATGCCGATTTTTTCGCCCAAGGCGTGGTTGTGGTGCGACGGCACCAGCGACAGGACCTGCGTGCCACTCGCCAGGCGCAGCGTGTACAGGATGTCGGCACCGCGAAACGCCTTGTGCAGCACTTCGGCCTGCACCTGGCTGGCATCGTCGTGCACGATGTCGTCCGGCCGCAGCAGCACATCGACCGTGCAGCCCTTGTCGCAAGCCGAACAGGTCTCGTTGCACTCGACCGGCGTATCTGAGGTCAGCGTGCCGAGTTCCATGCGCACGCTGTTGTTGTCGCCGACCGTGCCGACGACGAGGACGCCCTGGCCGATGAAATCGGCGACGAAACGGTTGGCCGGCCGGTGGTACAGGTTGTACGGCGCATCCCACTGCTGGATTCGGCCTTCGTACATGATGCCGATCTCGTCGGCCATGGCGAAGGCTTCGTGCTGGTCGTGCGTGACCATGATGGCCGTCGAGCCCTCGCGCTTGAGAATCTCGCGCACCTCGGCCGACAGCCGCTCGCGCAGCCCGACATCGAGGTTGGAGAAGGGCTCGTCGAGGAGGATCAGTTCCGGCCGCGGCGCCAGCGCACGGGCCAGCGCGACGCGCTGCTGCTGACCGCCGGAAAGTTCGTGCGGAAACTTGTCGCCCTGGCCGTGCAGGCCGACCGTCGCCAGCAACTGGCGGACGCGCAGGTGGCCTTCCTCGCCCGGATTGCGGCCGAGGCCGAAAGCGACATTGGCCTCGATGGTGAGGTGCGGGAACAGCGCGTAATCCTGAAACACCATGCCGATGCGCCGCTTTTCGGGCGAGACCCTTTCGCCGCGGCGGCTGACCACCTTGCCGTGCAGGCGGATTTCGCCGTCAGCGATGTCTTCGAAGCCGGCGATGCAACGCAGCAAGGTCGTCTTGCCGCAGCCGGAGGGGCCGAGCAGGCACGCGATGCTGCCGGTTTCAAGCTGGAAGTTAACGCCATCGACGACGGTGTGCTTGCCGTAGCGCTGAACAACGCCATTTAGTTCGAGTTGGGCCATAGGTGGTCGATTATAATTCGCATTCACAAACATGCGTACCGCCCATTATTCCCCCCTGCTGACGGTCGGAATCGTCGTCGCCCTGCTCGCTGGACTCCCCGTGGCCAGCGTCGGCCTCAATATTTTTGTCGGTGGCACCAGCGCCACCTGGTCGCATCTGGCCGATACCGTTCTCTCCGAATACATCGCCAATTCGCTCTGGCTCTGCCTAGGGGTCGGTTGCGGAGTCGGTCTCGTCGGCGTCGCCACGGCCTGGCTGACCGCCATGCACGATTTTCCGGGGCGGCGATTCTTCGAATGGGCGCTGGTCCTGCCGCTGGCCGTGCCGGCCTACGTCATGGCCTACGTCTACACCGATTTCCTGCAGTTCGTCGGCCCCGTGCAAACCTTCCTGCGCGATACCTTCGGCTGGGCGCATGGCGACTACTGGTTCCCCGACATCCGCACGCTGCCGGGCGCTATCCTGATGTTCGTCTGCGTGCTCTATCCCTACGTCTATCTGCTCGCCCGCACCGCCTTTCTGGAGCGCGCCAGCGGCATGCTGGAAGCTGCCCGCACCCTGGGCATGGGGCCGTGGCGCGCCTTCTTTGCCGTCTCTCTGCCGCTGGCGCGGCCGGCCATCGTCGCTGGCGTGGCGCTGGCGCTCATGGAGACGCTGGCCGACTACGGTACGGTGGCCTATTTTGCCGTCAATACCTTCACGACCGGCATTTACCGCGCCTGGTTCTCGCTCGGCGACCGCGTCGCGGCTGCCCAACTGGCCGCCATGCTGCTCGCCTTCGTGCTTTTCCTGCTCATGGCCGAGCGTACCTCGCGCGGCCGCGCCCGCTATCACAACACCACCGGCCGCAATCGCCCGATGGCCGGGGCCCTGCTGCGCGGGCCGGCGGCCTGGCTGGCGACGCTTGCCTGCGCCACGCCTCTGCTGCTCGGTTTTGTCCTCCCCGCCACCTTGCTGCTCAAGATGGCCATGGCCGAAGGCGATGCCCAGTTCGGCGAGCGCTTCCTCGTCCTCGCCCGCAACAGCTTCGTGCTGGCTGGGCTGACGGCCGTCATCGGCGTCCTGCTGGCGCTGCTCATGGGCTACGGTGCCCGCCTCTCGAAAACGACCTTCGCCAACGGCCTGAATCGCCTGGTCGGGCTGGGCTATGCCGTCCCGGGGGCAGTGATCGCCGTCGGCGTGCTGATCCCCGTGACCCGCCTCGACAACTGGCTGGCCGGGCAATGGGCGCAATGGTTCGGGCACAATCCCGGTCTGCTGCTGACCGGCGGCATCGCCGCGCTGATCTATGCCTATCTTGTGCGTTTTCTCGCGGTGGCGCTGCACACGGTGGAGTCCAGCCTGGCCAAGATCACCCAGAACATGGACGATGCGGCAAGAAGCCTCGGCCTGGGGCAGGGCGAAACCCTGCGCCGGGTGCACATGCCGATGTTGCGCGGCAGCCTGCTGACGGCGGGCCTGCTGGTGTTCGTCGACGTCATGAAGGAGCTGCCGGCCACCCTGGTCATGCGCCCCTTCAATTTCGATACGCTGGCCACTCAGGCTTACACGCTGGCTTCGGATGAGCGCCTGGCCGAGGCGTCGACGGCGGCGCTTGCCATCGTCGCGGTGGGCCTCCTGCCGCTGATTGCCCTTTCAAGGCAGATCACCGCAGCGCGCCGGCGATAGTCCGCTTTTCGCGTCAGGTTCGTCCGCGACGGGCCGTCACGCCTTGTATTTGGGATCGTTCGGTTTGGCCGGCTTGTCGGATTCGTCCAGGAAGAGCAGGTCCATGCTCAGGACGCTCGTTGCCGTACCAAATTGATTGGGCAGCACTGTGTCGTCGATCGGAAGGTCGACGCTGGTAAATTCGATGATGTTATTGTCCGGCTTTTCCGGAGCGGATGATCCGGCGGCCTCTGCGGCCGCTTGCTCGATCGGGAGGTGATCCAGCGGCGGGTCGAGGACCACCGGGCAAACCACGACGCCCTCGGGGACGACCGCGCCCTTGCTGAGCAGCAAATCGACAATGTCATGATGGCCCGTCCGCAAAGCCAGCCGCAAGGGCGCTCCGGGGCCGTCGCTGGCCATGGCATTCGGGTTTGCGCCGCGCCCCAGCAGCTCCCTGACAATCGCCAGGTCGCCATCGAAGCAGGCCGCTCGCAGTGGCAGGCCGGCATAACCGTGCATGTCGGCCATCTCGATGTCTTCGCCGTCATTCAGCGCATTGATGACACCCATCAGGCTGCCGGCGTGAATTGCCTCAATCAGTTTGTTTGTCGAGAGTCCCTTGACGGTCATGGTCCTGTTGTTCCAAAGCGTCCGGGAATTGTAGGCAATTGCCGGCGCTTTGGCGACAACTGGTTTTACTTGAATCCGGCGCGGTCAAAGATCATTTGGGCCTTGGTCTGATACATGGCCAGATTCTTGACGGGGAGCTTGTCAGCCTTGAATTTGCCCAGGCTTTCCAGCGCCGGGTTGGCAACCTTGACCGATTCGACGGCGGGCCATTCGTTGTTGCCATCGGCAAAATAGCGCTGTGCCTGATCCGACGCCAGGTATTCAAGGAACTGAACCGCAGCTTCGCGATGCGGCGCGGTTTTCAGGACGCCGCCGCCGGAAACGTTGATATGGGCGCCATTGCCAGCCTGGTCGGGCCAGATGATGCCCACCTTCTCCATCATCTTGAGTTCGTCCATCTTGGTGGAACGAAGCAGGCGGGCGACGTAGTAGGTATTGGAAATGGTGACGCCGCATTCGCCGGCGGCGACCGCCTTGATCTGGTCGGTATCGCCGCCCTTCGGGGCGCGGGCGAAATTGCTCACCATGCCGCGGGCGATTTCTTCGGCCTTGGCTTCGCCCTGATGAGCGATGAGGGCCGCCATCAGTGACAGGTTGTAGGGATGCGAGCCGGAGCGTGAGCAGAGCTTGCCCTTCAGCCTGGGGTTGGCGAGGTCGGCGTAGTTCTGGACCTCCTCGGGTTTGACGGCCACCTTGTTGTAAACGATGACCCGAGCCCGGGTCGAGAAGGAAAACCAGTCATCTGTCCGCAAGTGCGCCGGAATCCGTGATTCCAGCAGTTTCGAGGAAACCGGTGAAAACAGGCCGAGCTCATGGGCCTTTGCCAGTCGGGCCGCATCGACCGTCAGGAAAATATCGGCCGGGCTGTTTGCACCTTCGTTCTTGATCCGTTCGAGCAATTCGTCTTCCTTGCCCTCGATCCGGTTGATCTTGATGCCTGTCTGTTGCGTGAAATTGGCGTACAGCGCCTCGTCGGTCTGGTAATGGCGAGCGGAATACAGGTTGAGGATTTTTTCGTCAGCGAGCGCCGGATTGAGAATGGAGAAGGTCGCGGCAGCGAAAAGGACAGGCATCAGTTTCATGCGGTAACTCCGACTGGATATGAGAATGGTTCCAGTTTATCCAGCAAAGTATTTTTTGTAAATGAGAATGATTATCTTCTGTGGGCGTAAAAAAAGCGGCTCGAAGCCGCTTTCGCTGGATCAGTTCCCTTCGAGAACTCTTCGCGCGCCATTGTAGCGGGCCATCCAGTAGCTGCTGTCCATGTTTTCGACACGCACTTCGGCGCCGGTGCGCGGGGCATGCAGGAAATGGTTGTCGCCGAGATAGATGCCGACGTGGGAGAAGGTGCGGCGCATCGTGTTGAAGAACACCAGATCGCCCGGTTTCAGCTGGCTGGCATCGACTTGCTGGCCGACTTCGCTCATTTCGCGCGCCGTGCGCGGCAGGCTGGCGCCGATGCTGTCCTTGAAGACGAGACGCACAAAGCCGCTGCAGTCCAGACCGCTGCTTTCGTCGTTGCCACCCAGGCGATACCGTACCCCAACCAGCTTGAGACCTTGCAGGATGACATCCTGCGCTGCGTTGGTGTAACGTTCAAAAAACGACTGTTGCTCTTCGGGCTTGCGGACTGAGTCAGCGGCCGAGGACGAACCGGCGGCGCCAAACAGCAGCGAAGAAGCGAGTAGCACGGAGACCAATACTTTATGCATAGTCGCGCAATATATTTGAAATGATGAGGGCTGTAAAGGCGATGAAAAATTCACCTGCTGCAACTATGTTCATCATCCGTAATTATGAATACAATTTCCTCCCCGAGGCATGAGGCGATCTATGAATTCCTTCAAGGCACTGCTGATTGAAGAATCGAATGGCAAGGTAAGCAGTGGTTTCGTCCGGATGGACGAAAGTCAGCTTGATGCCGGGCAAGTCACGATCCGCGTCGCTTACTCCAGCATCAACTACAAGGATGCCCTGGCAGCGACGGGCGCCGGCAAGATCATTCGGCGTTTCCCCTGTGTGGGCGGCATCGATCTGTGCGGCACCGTGCTGGAAAGCGGTGATCCGCGCTTCAAGGCAGGCGATCCTGTGATCGCTACCAGTTTCGACATCGGTGTCGCGCACCATGGCGGCTATGCGGAAATTGCGCGGGTGCCGGGCGACTGGGTGGTGCCCCTGCCGCAAGGCCTTTCCCTGTTCGACTCGATGGCATTGGGGACGGCCGGGTTTACGGCGGCCCTGGCGATTGTCCGGATGGAAGAAAATGGCTTACGCCCGAGCAAGGGGCCGGTCATCGTGACGGGAGCCACGGGCGGCGTCGGCAGTCTGGCCGTCGATATGCTGGCCAGGATCGGTTATCACGTGGTGGCGCTGACCGGCAAGGAGAGCGAGGCCGATTATCTGCGCGGTCTCGGCGCTGCCGAGGTCATGCTGCGCCAGAGTCTCGATCTTTCGAAGATCAGGCCGCTGGATCGGGCGCGCTGGGCGGGCGCCGTGGACAATCTGGGGGGCGATGTGCTGGCCTGGATTGCCAGCACGATGGAGCAGGGCGGCACGATTGCGAGTATCGGCCTGGCGGCCAGCATGTCGCTGAACACGACGGTCGCGCCGTTCATTCTGCGTGGTGTCTCGCTGCTCGGTGTGGATTCGGGCTATATCCGCGAGCCGTATCGAAGCGGCGTCTGGCAACGGTTGGCTGGCGATTTGCGCCCACCGCATCTGGATCGCATGTCGCGGCGCATCGCATTTGACGAGTTGCCGGCGATCTTTGGCGAATACATTGCGGGTCGGGCAAAGGGCCGGGTGGTCGTGGAAATCGCCGGTGGCTGACGTCGCTGAAAAGCCTCGCATTCTGGTGGTTGATGACTCGCGGGTGGTCAGGATTTCGCTTATCCAGCACCTGAAGGGGCAGTACGAGATACGCGAGGAGAGCGATGGCGAGGCGGCGTGGCAGACGCTGGTGCTGGATCATTCCATTCATGCCGTGATTTCCGACCTCCAGATGCCGAAGATGAACGGATTCCAGCTGCTGGAGCGGGTCCGGACGTCCAAGTTAAAGCGTTTGCAGCAGCTGCCGTTTATCCTGGTTTCCGGCGAGGAGACCGAGGAGGAGCGCCTCAAGGCGAAGGAAATGGGCGTTTCCGACTTCGTCACGAAAGGGGCGGGTTGCGCGGAACTGTCGACCCGGTTGCATAACCTGCTGGTCCTGACCGATGCCCAGGAACAACTGGATGCCAGCCGCGAGCAGATGGCACAGGATCCGGCCAGTGGGCTCTTTACACGGAAATATCTGGAGTTGCAGGCGGCGCAGGCGATGTCGCACGCGACGCGACACGGGACCGATGTCAGCGTGATGGTGCTGGGTTTCGATGGCTTCGCGAGCATGGGCGAGCGGCTCGGTGTCCAGGTGGCTGAAGAGGTGGGTAACCGCTTTGCCAAGATGCTGGGCAACAAGATGCGCCAGGAGGATAGTCTGGGGCATTTCGGGGCTGGCCAATATGCCGTGGTGTCGCCGGGAACCGCGCCGGCATTTTGTGCCACCTTTGCCGAGCGTGTGCGCGAGGCAGTCGAGGTGGCACGCCTGTCGGTTCAGGGGCAGACGGTAGCACTGACGGTCAGCATTGGTCTGGCCAGCGTGCCGACGGATGCCGCGACGTCGGCCGGGTCCTTGCTCGACCTGGCGGGCGAGCGAATGCATGCGGCCATGCGGGCGGGTGGAAATCGGACGGAATCCGGCGGCGCTCTGCCGGCCACGCGGCCGATTTCGATTCATCACGCGCTGGAGTTGCTGGCGGCGAATCGGGTGTCGCCGGTCATTCCGCATCTGCCGTCGCTGGCTGAACGCCTGTTGCCGTTGATGGCGCTGATGAACAAGGAATTGGGATTGTCTCTGCCGGTGGCGGAGATTGAACGTTTTCTGAGTGAACGGAAATCCAAATAAAATTATCCGTTCTGTATTTTTGTTGTGCAGGAAAACCTAGCTAGAGGGAGTTTTATGGCGACGTACAAGGAGTTTCACCAGTATTCCATCGAAAAACCCAACGAGTTCTGGTCCGAGCAGGCCCAGCTTGTGGATTGGAAGGAGCCGTTCACCCAGGTGTGCGACTATTCCCGTCCGCCGTTTGCCAAGTGGTTTGTCGGTGGCAAGACCAACCTTTGCCACAACGCGGTCGACCGTCATGCAGCCAAGCGTCCGAATGATCGTGCGCTGATCTACATCTCGACCGAAACCAACGAAGAAGTCGTTTATTCGTTTGCCGAACTGCAGCGCGAAGTCGAGCGCATGGCAGCCATCTACCAGAGCCTGGGCGTCAAGAAGGGCGACCGCGTTCTGATCTACATGCCGATGATTGCCCAGGCGTGTTTCGCCATCCTGGCTGCAACCCGTATCGGTGCCATTCACTCCGTGGTGTTCGGCGGTTTTGCTTCCGGTTCGCTGGCGACCCGCATCGACGATGCCAAGCCGGTGCTGATCGTTTCTTCCGATGCGGGCATGCGCGGTGGCAAGGCGGTGCCCTACAAGCATCTGCTCGACGAAGCCATCGATCTGGCTGAAAACAAGCCTGCCAAGGTGCTGATGATCGATCGCGGCCTGGACAAGGAGTACAACAAGGTTGCTGGTCGCGATGTCGACTACGCCACCCTGCGCGCCCAGTTCATGGATGCCAAGGTGCCGGTCGAGTGGCTGGAATCGTCCGAGCCGTCCTACATCCTCTACACCTCCGGCACGACCGGCAAGCCGAAGGGCGTGCAGCGCGATACCGGCGGCTATGCCGTGGCGCTGGCTTCGTCGATGAAGCACATCTATTGCGGTGGCGAGGGCGAAACCTTCTTCTCCACCTCCGACATCGGCTGGGTGGTCGGTCACTCCTACATCATCTACGGCCCGCTGATCGCCGGCATGGCCACCGTGATGTACGAAGGCACGCCG
>JAGTRT010000086.1 GCA_018261895.1 Pseudomonadota bacterium | reverse complement strand
AATCCAGTTGTCCGAAACCGCCAGCGGGTCTGCCAAGACGCCCGGTTCGATCCAGGTCATCGAGCGCATGATGACCCTCCTCGACGCCCTTGCCGCGGCGTCGGAACCGGCCACCCTCAAGCACCTGGCCAGCGTCACCGAACTGCACCCGTCCACCGCACACCGCATCCTCGCCGCCATGACGACGGCGCGCTTCGTCGAACGCCAGGACGCCGGGACCTATCGCCTCGGCATCCGCCTGCTCGAACTCGGCAACCTGGTGAAATCCCGGATCAACGTGCGCGAAGTCGCCCTCCCGTTCATGCAGGAACTGCGCGAAAGCATCGGCGAAGCGATCAATCTCGGCGCACGGCACGACGACGAAATCGTCTATATCGAGCGCACCTCCTCGGGACAGCGCGCCGCTGCACCTGACCTCGCTCGGCAAGCTGTTTCTGGCCGCCGATTCGCCGCAGCAGGTTCGCGACTACGCACGGCGCACCGGGCTGCCCGGCAAGACACCACGCTCGCTGACGACACTGGCGGCGCTCGAGAAGGAACTGGAAAAGGTCCGGCGCCACGGCGTCGCCTACGACGACGAGGAAGCGGAAATCGGCCTCAAGTGCGTTGCCGCGCCGATTCACGACGAAGAAGGCCACATCGTCGCCGCGCTCTCGGTCTCGGCGCCGGCCGACCGCCACGATCCGGCATGGGCCGCCCAGGTCAGGAAGGCGGCCGAGGCCGTCTCGCGCGCCCTGGGCTACAGCGACCAAAATCGAAAAGGGATACCGTCACCGCGGCGCGGGTGAAAAAAAGGGCTGCCCGCGGGCAGCCCTTTTTTTGCAACCCCGAAGGATCAGGCCGGACGGCGACCCAGTGTCAGGCTGCGCGTCATCTTGCCCGATGAATCGAGCAGGACGATAACCACCGGCTTGTCCGCGACCCTTGCCTGCATCACCAGACAGCGACCAGCCTCGGAGATGTAACCGGTCTTCGAAACGCCGATTTCCCAAGTGTCGCTGCGCACCAGGGCGTTGGTATTGCGGAATTCGCGGATGTGGCCGTTGATATCGACACTGGCCTCGTCGGTCGTCGAGAAATTGCGAATCTCCGGATAGCGCGCGGCGGCAGCCACCATGCGCGCCAGATCGTGTGCAGTCGACACGTTGTTGCTCGACAGCCCGGTCGGTTCCTCGAAACGCGAATTGGCCATGCCCAGGGCGAGCGCCTTCTGGTTCATTGCTTTCACGAAGGCCGGCATGCCACCCGGATAGTGACGGCCCAGCGCATGCGCCGCGCGGTTTTCGGAAGACATCAGAGCCAGCAGCATGGCCGTCTGGCGCGTCATGCTCGTGCCGACCGGCAGACGGGAACGGGTACCCTTCAGTTCATCGACATCGTCATCGCCGATCGCGATGACTTCGTTCATGTCGAGCTTGGCGTCGAGAACGACCATTGCGGTCATCAGCTTGGAAATCGAGGCGATCGGCACAACGGCGCCCGACTGCTTTTCGAACAGCGCGTTACCGGTTTCCTGATCGATGACCAGCGCCGAGGCCGAATACAGCGCGAGGTGGGCCGAGTCCACGTCAGCCACAGCGACCTTGTGCGAATGCTTCGAATGCTTCTTTACCCCCGCCTGGCTGGCGCTGGCATGCTTCACGGAAGATTTCCTGCCGGCTGAAGCGCTCGGCGATTTTGTCGGCGCCTTGGCAGTCGCCGTCCTGGTTTTGCTGGTGGCTGACTTGGCGGCCGGCACGGCGGCGGTCTTGCCGGTGTGTTTGGTATCCGCGGCTGCCCTGGAATCTGCCTTCTTCGCTACCGGCGCCGGCTTTTTCGACTCCGTTGCCGCATGGCCCTGGGCGTTCAACCCGAAACCGAGCAACGCGCCACAAAGCACAACCACTTTGAATCCTTGTTTCATTTGCGATCTCCTGCCGATACCGTGCGAATTCTAGCCTAGTTTAGCAGCGGAGTCTCAAAAATCAATATAAATAGATAGATAGCTGAATAAGTTAAGAAAATATGTCAACAAGCGTCAACAACCGTCAGCGCCGTCATGTTCACGATGCGGCGCACGGTAGCGGTTGGCGTCAGGATATTCACCGGGCGCGCCGCACCGAGCAGGATTGGCCCGACTGTCAGATTGTCGCCGGCCGCCACCTTGAGCAAGTTGAACGAAATGTTGGCGGCATCCAGCGTCGGCATGACGAGCAGGTTGGCCTGGCCCTTGAGACGCGAACGGGGAAAGGTCTCCCGGCGAATCTGCTCATCCAGCGCGGCATCGCCATGCATTTCGCCCTCGACTTCGAGCTGCGGCGCCCGCTGCCCGAGGATGGCCAGCACCTGCCGCATTTTCAGGGAAGTCGGCGTATCGGCCGTGCCGAACGTCGAATGCGACAACAGCGCGACCTTTGGCTGCATCCCGAAGTTGCGGATTTCCTCGGCCGCCAGCAGGGTCATGTCGGCCAGTTGTTCGGCGCTCGGATCGTAATTGACATAGGTGTCGGCGATGAAGACCGTGCGGCCTGGCAGCATCAGCAGGCTCATCGCGTAATAGCTGTCGAGCCCGTTCTGGATGCCGATGACGTCCTGCACGTACTGGCGATGTGCGCCATGGCGCCCGAAGGTACCGCAGATGAGGCCGTCGGCATAGCCGAGATGAACCATCAACGATCCATACAAGGTTGCCCGGCGGCGTACTTCGCGGCGCGCATAGTCCGGCGAAACACCCTTGCGCTCCATCATCCGGTGATAGGTCTGCCAGAACTCATCGTAGTGCGCATCGAAGAATTCGCAATCATCGGCATGAATCACCTCGTAATCGGCGCCCTCCCGGATGCGCAACCCGGCTGTCTCGATTTCGTCCGGCCGGCCAATCAGCACCGGGTACGCGATGCCCTCGTCGCGAATGACCTGCACGGCACGCAACACGCGCTCGTCTTCCCCTTCGGCGAACACGATGCGTTTGGGCGCCAAGCGCGCCTGCGAGAACACCGGCCTCATGATCAGGCCTGAGTGATACACGAATTCGTTCAGACCTTGCAGATAGGCATCCCAATCCTTGATCGGGCGCGTGGCGACGCCGGAATCCATGCCGGCCCGGGCGACCGCCGGCGCGATCTTGACGATCAGGCGCGGATCGAAGGGCTTCGGAATCAGGTACTCGGGACCGAAGCCGGAGATTTTCTCGCCGTAGGCCGAAGCCACGACGTCCGACTGCTCGGCGCGCGCCAGTTCGGCAATCGCCTTGACAGCGGCCATCTTCATTTCCTCGGTGATCGTCGTCGCGCCGACGTCGAGCGCGCCGCGGAAAATGAAGGGGAAGCAGAGAACGTTATTGACCTGGTTCGGGTAATCCGAACGACCGGTGCACATGATGGCGTCGTCACGAACGCTCTTGACCAGTTCCGGCGAGATTTCTGGCGTCGGGTTGGCCAGTGCCATGATCACCGGCTGCGGCGCCATTCTGGCGACCATTTCCGGTTTCAGCACGCCGCCCGCTGAGAGTCCGAGGAAGACGTCGGCATCGGCAATTACTTCGCCGAGGGTGCGGGCGTCGGTCTTCTTGGCGTAACGTGCCTTGATCTCATCCATTTCCTCGACGCGACCTTCATAGACCACGCCCTTGATGTCGGTGACCCAGATGTTCGCCACCGGCACGCCGAGCATGACCAGCAGGTCGAGACAGGCCAGCGCCGCGGCGCCCGCCCCGGAGGTGACTACCTTGACGCTCGCCAGGTCCTTGCCGATCAGATGCAGGCCATTGAGGATGGCGGCGCCGACGACGATCGCCGTGCCGTGCTGGTCGTCGTGGAAGACGGGAATTTTCATGCGCTCGCGCAGCTTCCGCTCGATGTAAAAGCACTCCGGCGCCTTTATATCTTCCAGGTTGATGCCGCCGAAGGTCGGCTCCAGCGAAGCGATGGTGTCGATCAGCTTGTCCGGATCACGCTCGTCGATTTCGAGGTCGAAGACATCGATGTTGGCGAATTTCTTGAACAGGACGCCCTTGCCTTCCATCACCGGCTTGGCGGCGAGCGGGCCGATTGCCCCGAGGCCGAGTACGGCCGTGCCGTTGGTGATGACACCGACCAGATTGGCGCGCGAGGTCAGCGTACCTGCTTCGGCCGGATCGGCAACGATTTCCTCGCAGGCAAAAGCCACCCCGGGCGAGTAAGCCATCGACAGGTCGTACTGGTTGGTCAGCTGCTTGATCGGCGTAACAGCGATCTTGCCCGGCTTCGGGTGGCGGTGATAATAAAGCGCTGCTTCGCGCAGTTGCCGGGAATCCATCTCTTTTTCCATTCCGCACCTCGAAATACGACTTTCAGAAGCGGCAAACGATATCACGCAAGCCGGCCGTTAAACATCTCGGATATTACGTATAAGGGCAAGGTCGAATGGGTATTGACCCCTGATTTGATGCATAATTACAAGCTGCCCAGGCGATCGCTTCGCCGTCGCGCGCGAGCCCGGCGACCAGGCCGGCGACTGGCGCAAACCCTCGTTATTTCCGCAACCAGGAGAGATTCACTGCCATGACCGCCCCGCTGAATGCACCTGACTACGTCAAACACGAAGGCCTGAAAAAATGGGTCGCCGAGATCGCCGCGCTCACCCAGCCGGCCAGTATTTACTGGGCGGATGGCTCGCAGGAAGAATATGACCGCCTGTGCGCCGAGATGGTCGAGGCCGGAACACTGATCAAGCTCAACGAAGCCAAGCGCCCGAACTCCTTCCTCGCCCTCTCCGATCCGTCCGACGTCGCCCGCGTCGAAGACCGCACCTATATTTGCTCCAGCAAAAAGGAAGATGCCGGCCCGACCAACAACTGGGAAGAACCGGCCAAGATGCGCGAGACCTTGAACGGCCTGTTCGCGGGCTGCATGAAGGGCCGCACCATGTACGTCATCCCGTTCAGCATGGGCCCGCTCGGTTCGCCGATCGCCCACATCGGTTTCGAGATCACCGACTCCGCCTACGTCGTCGTCAACATGCGCACCATGACCCGCATGGGCAAGGCGGTTCACGATGTGCTCGGCAGCGATGGCGAGTTCGTGCCCTGCATCCACAGCGTCGGCGCCCCGCTCGCCGACGGCCAGCCGGATGTCGCCTGGCCGTGCAACCCGACCGTCAAGTACATCGTGCATTACCCGGAAACCCGTGAAATCTGGTCCTACGGTTCCGGCTACGGCGGCAACGCGCTGCTCGGCAAGAAGTGCTTCGC
>JAGTRT010000017.1 GCA_018261895.1 Pseudomonadota bacterium | reverse complement strand
TGATGAGCAATTCGCTATTGCCGCCTAAAAACGGTTAGCCGGGGCTGCTAGAGCCTTGTTACCAAAGATAGCCGGCGGGGACTTCGGTCCCCGTCGTCACGTCTAGGTTTTCCCGAAGCGCCGATCAGTTGTCGAGGCGGAAGACGATGGGCACGATGACCGTCGCTTCGATGGCTTCGTCGCCGCGCCTGGCCGGCACGAAGCGCCATCGTGTCACGGTGTCGCGGGCAGACTCGTCAAGACGCTCGTAGCCGCTGCTTTTGTCGATACTGACGGCGGCAGCCAGGCCATCGGGCGTGACGCGGACCTTGAGCAAGACCTTGCCCTCCTCGCCCATGCGCCGTGAAATCGACGGATATTTCGGCTCGGGATTGTGCAAATACGCAGCGTTGAAACGCGGCGCCGTGACGGCAACCGCCGCCGCGCTGGGCGGCGCGGCCGCTTGTGCCGCTGCGGGGGTGGGCGGGCTCGGTGGGGCGGGAACGAAGAAGGTGGCGGGCGCGCTGGCCTGTTCCGGCGCCAGGGCGATGACCGGTTGGGCAGTGCTGGGCATTTTCGGTCGGGGAGGCGCCTGCCGGGTTGCCGGCTTTTCCGGGGGCGACGGCGGGATGACCCGGGGCGCTGCAATGCTTTCCTTGAGCTGGACCTGAACCGGTCCGGGCGGCGGGGCGTCGAGTTGCTCGAGGGTGATGCGGATCGGGTAGAAGAGGACCAGCGCGTGGAGCGCCAGGGCGATCAGCAAATAACGACCGCTATGCTGCCATTCGGGTGTTTTCAATGGAGATTGGCGGAGACTGGCGAGCATCTCCGAATTATATCTGTCGCTTGCGTCGGCCAGTCGGTGTGGGGTTGCTTGGACGGGGCGGGTTCAGGCGGCGAGCGCCAGGTCGACCCGGAAACTGCGCGTGGCGTGCACGCCCTCGACCTTGATCGGGAGCAGCACCTTGGTGCGTTCCAGCGCCTTGATGATGCGCGAGATGGTTTCGAAACGCAGGTCGGTGATGTCGGCAATGTCCTGGCGGCTGGGCAGAACGACCTGACCCGCATTGTCGGCAAACAGGCGGATCAGGCCGAGCACGCGATCGGCAGCCTGGCCGCCGCGCAGGGCGACGACCTCGGCGGCGCGTTGCTGGGCGACGGCGAGCGACGCCAGCATCGATTCGCCGGACATGGCACCGGCGCCCTCCGGCCAGGGGGAAAGCGCGCACTGGGTGAGGGCGGTGGCCGAGAAGGTGTAGCAGCCGAACAGCATGGTTTCGCAACCGAGGATGTCGCCGGGAACGGCGAGGCTGGCAAAGCTCGTTTCCCGGTTGCTGCCGACGTTGTCGAGGCGGATCACGCCGCTGTTGAGGCGCCAGGCCAAACCCTCCGTGCCGGCACGATAGATGTTCTCCCCGGCGCCAATGGCGCGGGCAGTACGTTGCGGCTCGGACTTGCTGCGGGTGGAGGAAAAGAAGGGACTCATGGCGCACCTCGACGGACGAAACTTGATTTTCCGCAAATTGGCCGGGATCGGGAATGCGGCAAATTGTCGCAAGCGCCGCTATTGGCGGATTTCGATTTTGGCCAAAATTTCCGGTTGACCGTCAAAGGCGGTCGCGGGCGAGGGCGCGCTGGCTTACTGGGTCGATCGATGCTCGGAGGGCGTGCTGCCGTTCAGGCGGTCGAGGGCTTCGCGCAGTTTGGCGGGTTCGTCGAGGCGCAGGATCTTGCGGACGCTGGGGGCGATGTCGTTGACGTCGGACTTGAGCACGCGGTTCTTGACCTTGAGGATCTGCGACGGGTGCATCGAGAAGATGCGCAGGCCCATGCCGAGCAGGAGGCGGGTGAGGTCCGGGTCGCCGGCCATTTCGCCGCAGACTGAGACCGGCACGCCGACTTTCTCGGCCATCGACATGGTGTGGGCGAGCAGCATGAGGACGGCGGGGTGCAGCGGATCGTAGAGGTTGGCGACCTGTTCGTCCGAACGGTCGATGGCCAGCGTGTATTGGATCAGGTCGTTGGTGCCGATCGACAGGAAGTCGAGGCGGCGCAGGAAGAGACCGACAGCCAGCGCGGCGGCCGGAATCTCGATCATGCCGCCGACCTGAATGTTCTCGTCGAAGGCCACTTTCTCGCCGCGCAGGCTGGATTTTGCCTGTTCGAGTGCGGCCAGCGTCTGGTCGATCTCGTGGGCGTGGGCCAGCATCGGGATGAGCAGCTTGATCGGGCCGTATTTCGAGGCACGCAGGATGGCGCGCAATTGAATCTGGAACATGCGCGGCTCGGCCAGCGACAGGCGGATGGCGCGGCGGCCGAGGGCCGGGTTGGTCTTGACGCGGTCGCTGGCGCTGGCCTCGGGGTTGAGGTCCTTGTCGGCACCGAGGTCGAAGGTGCGGATGGTGACCGGTCGGCCGCCCATGCCCTTGACCACCTTCTTGTAGGCCTCGTACTGCTCGCGCTCGTCGGGCATGTCGCCGCGGTCGAGGAAGAGGAATTCGGTGCGGAACAGGCCGATGCCTTCGGCGCCGGCGTCGAGTGCCACCGGCACGTCGTTGGGCAGTTCGATGTTGGCGAAAAGCTGGATAGGAACGCCGTCGATGGTTTCCGACTTGGCGGTCTTGAGACGCTTGAGCTTGTTCTTCTCGAGCTCGATCTGCTCCTTGCGCAGCAGGTATTCGTCCAGCACCCGCTGGTCGGGATTGACGATGACGACGCCGCGCAGGCCGTCGACGATCAACTGCTCGCCGTCGCGGATCAGGGCCCGCGCGTTGGCCAGCCCGAGCACGGCCGGAATGGCCATCGAGCGGGCGAGAATGGCCGTGTGCGACGTGGCGCCGCCGACGTCGGTGATGAACGAGGCGAAACGGTGTTCCTTGAAGGCGATGGTGTCGGCCGGCGACAGGTCGTGGGCGACGACGATCAGCGCCTCTTCCTTCGACCCCTTGGCCGCCTTGATCGCCGCCCGGCGCGGATGGCCGAGCAATTCCTTGACGACCCGCTCGACGACCTGCACGACGTCGAACTTGCGCTCACGCAGGTAAAGATCGTCGAATTGCTCGAACTGGTCGACCAGCTGTTCCATCTGCTGCACCAGTGCCCATTCGGCGTTGCAGCGGCGCTCGCGGATGATGTCGCGCGGCTTGGTGGCGAGCTCGGGGTCTTCCAGGAACATGGTGTGGATGTCGATGAAGGCATTGAGCTCGGCCGGCGCGTGCTCGGTGTTCTCCTTCATCTGGATCAGCTCTTCCTTGACCGCCTTGATAGCCGAGTCGAAGCGCTCGATTTCCTTGTCGATCATGCGCGGCGCGAGCGTCAGGTGGGCGACCTCGAGCGTGGCATGCGACATGAGCATGGCCCGCCCGATGGCGATGCCGCCGGAAACACCCAGGCCGTGCAGGGTAAAACTCATGGTGGCTTATTCCCCTTCGCCGAAATAATCGGCGATCAGCGCGAGCAATGCCTGCATGGCTTCCGCCTCATCGGCCCCGTTTGTTTCCAGCGTCACGGTCGAGCCCTTGCCGGCGGCCAGCATCATGACGCCCATGATGCTCTTGGCGTTGATGCGGCGGGTGCCCTTGCTCATCCACACCTCGCACTGAAACTTGCCCGCCAGCTGGGTCAGCTTGGCCGAGGCCCGGGCATGCAGGCCGAGCTTGTTGATGATCTGGGTTTCCTGGGTAAGCATTGCGATCAATTCCCGTCGTTCAGTGGTCCAGCATGTTGATGATGCCGTCGCGGCCGCCATCGCGGCTACGAACCAGCAGGGTTTCCATGCCCTTTTCGCGATAGGTCAAAGCGCGCAGCAGCATGGGCATGTTAACGCCGGTCAGACCTTCGATCCGGCCCGGTTCGAGCAACTTTAGCGCAAGGTTGGCCGGAGAGGCACCGAAAATGTCGGTCAGCACCAGGACGCCGTCGCCCTTGTCGACGAGCGCCAGCATGTCGAGCGCCAGCGGCAGGATGTCCAGCGGGTCGTCCTGGGCCGTCATGCCGAGCTGGATCAACTGCTCGGGGCGCTTGTTCAGCACGTGACAGACGTTCTGAACGAGGGCCTCGCCGTAGCCGCCGTGGGTGATGAGAAAGATGCCGATCATGCTCGGGATTCTAACCCGAAGAAAATTACCTGCGGCTTACGATCAGTATCCCGAAAACGACCAGGGCGGCACCGGCCATTTGCGCCAGCGAAATCGCCTCGTCGAGCAGCCACCAGCCGAAACCGATGGTCAGAATCGGCCCGACCATGCCGAACAGCGACGCCCGTCCGGCGCCTATCCGGCGAATGGCCGCCGACTGCGCGAACACCGGCACGATGGTGGCGAACACGGCCATGGCCAGCCCCCAGCCATAGACCGGCAAGGGCTGGATGAAGGCGGTGACCGGATGCGACGCCGAGAAGTGCGCCAGCGTGACAGCCGACGAAACGAGCATGGCCAGCGCCGAAAAGCGCATGGCGCCGAGGCGCGCGATCATCGGCCCGCTGCCCGACAGATAGAGCGCGTAGGAAATGCTCGACGCAAAGACCAGCGCGCCGCCGATCCAGACGTTGCGCGCTTCGCCGAGGCCGAGGTCGTGCACGAAGGCGAAACCGATGCCGAGATAGCACAGCGCCACGGCGATCAGTTCGCGCCGGGTGAAGGGCTTGCCTTGAAAGAGCACGCCGATCAGGATGGTCAGCGTCGGGTAGGTGAACAGGATCAGCCGTTCGAGGCCGGCTGAAATGTATTCGAGGCCCCAGAAATCGAGAATGCTTGCCCCGTAATAGCCGAGGCAGCCGAGGGCGAAGAGCTTGAGCCAGTCGTCGCGCGTCAGGCTGGCGCCGGCTCGTTGCCCGGCTAGCCCGACCCACAGGAAAACCGGCAGCGCGAACCCCATGCGCAGGGCGAGCAAGGTGATGGCATCGACGCCGTACGGGTAGGCGAGCTTGACGAAAATCGCCTTGAGCGAAAAGCCGAGCGCCGCCAGGAGGGCAAGCGCTGCGCCGTAAGCGTTCGATTTTTCCAAAACCATTCCCGGTGTGATGTGGGCCAGTCACCATTAAAAACGCCATCGGGGCTGCGGGCAATTGGTATTATTCAAACCAAGCATTCGTTCAGGACGAAACCTTGCGCTACGACCTTCCCGACCTCCGGCTCGTCGCCGCCATCGCCGACAGTGGCAGCCTGACCCGCGCCGCCGAACAGGTGCATCTGGCGGCGTCATCGGCCAGCCATCGTCTGACGCAACTCGAAGCCGCCCTCGGCGTACCGCTCTTCGCCCGCCATGCGCGCGGCCTGACGCCGACGGCGGCCGGCGAATCGCTGCTCCGCCATGCCCGCCAGGTCTTCGCCCAGCTCGAACAGATGCATGCCGACCTGGCGCCCTACGCCAGCGGCCTGAACAGCCAAGTCACGGTGTTCGCCAACACCAACGCGATCAATTGCTTCCTGCCCGAAGACCTCGGCGATTTCCTGCGCGAACATCCGCGTGTCCGCGTCAGCCTCGAAGAGCAGCCGAGCCCGGCCATCATCCAGGCCGTCGTGGCCGGGCAGGTCGATATCGGCGTGGTGGCGTCGGAAGTCGGGCTGACCGGCGTCGAAACGCGGCCTTACCGGCAGGACCGGCTGGTCCTCATCGTCGCGCCGGGCCACGGTCTGGCCGGCAAAAGCGAGCTGGCCTTCGCCGATGTGCTGGGCGAGCCCTTCGTCTGCCTGCATGCCGGCAGCGCCATCCACACCTTCATGATGAATCACGCCGCCCGCCTCGGCAGCCGGCTCGACGTGCGCATTCAGGTGCGCAGTTTCAGTGCCGTCTGCCGCATGGTGGCGGCCGGCGTCGGTATCGGCATGGTGCCGCGCTCGGCGGCAGCGGAGGGGGTCAGAACGATCGAAATCACCGACCCGTGGGCACCGCGCGACCTGCAGTTGTGCGTTCGTTCGCGCGCCGCCCTGAGCCCGGCAGCAGCTGCCCTGTTCGACCATCTGGCCGGCAAGGGCAGTCGCGACGATTAGAGCGGGTGCTTGACCGTCAAGGCGCCGCGCACCTGGCCCTTGCTGTAGCCCGTGGCCTGATCGTGCGGGTAGCTCTCGGCCAGCTTGGCCTTGAGGCCGGCGTCCATGCCGTCAACCGCGCCGTGGCACTTGAGGCATACGTCGCCGACCGGCAGCGCCTTCATGTAGCGGAAGACCGGCTTGCCGTCGATGCTGACGATTTCGCTCTTTTCCATCGTCTCGATCTTCTCGCCGTTGGCGGCGCGGATGTTGAAGTCGGCGAGCTGGCGCACTTCCCACAAATCCGGCGTGCCGCGCTCGGCGTTGCGGGTCTTGAGGCTGACGCGGCGGATGTCCCAGCCGGTTTCCTGGCGCTTGGCCTTGATCAGTTCCGGCGCCTGTTCCTTGCACACGGGAATCGCCCCCGCCACGCCCTTCTCGGCCACGGCTTCCTGCATGGCGTTGACGACCTTGGGGACGATGGGCAGTACGGCTTTCTTGGTTTCGGCGGTCAGTGTGCCGATGTCCTGGGCGAGTGCCGGCAGGGCGAGGAGCAGCGGAATGGCAAGCAGGATTTTCATGGTCGTCAGTCAAAAATAAGCAAGCGCTAATATTAATCCCGTCGCACGCATTCGTCATCATTTGCTGCCCGGCAGGCGCCGCATGTTTTCACCTCGCCGTGCTCGGCGGAAAATGATTCATGCATCGCGCTGGCTGGCAAAGCTTGCTATTCTGAAACCGAGGAGGGGTGCGACATGAAAGGTATCTTCATCAGCTATCGCCGTCAGGACAGCCAGAGCGCTGCGGGGCGGCTGGCCGACCATCTGCGCGACAACATGGCCGGCGTGCCGATCTTCCGCGATGTCGAAACCATCGAGCCCGGCGTCGATTTTGTCGAAGCCATCGGACGGGCGCTGGAGTCCTGCGGCATCCTGCTTGCCATCATCGGTCCGCGCTGGTCGACCATGACCGATGCCACAGGCAGGCGCCGCCTCGACGACCCCGGCGATTATGCCCGGCTGGAAATTGCCACGGCACTCAAGCGCAGCGACGTTCGCGTCATCCCGGTGCTGGTCGAAGGGGCGGAAATGCCCGGTAGCGATGCCCTGCCCGAGGAGCTCAAGCCGCTGGCCCGGCGCAATGCGGTTGAACTGACCGACAAGCGCTGGGAATTCGATGTGTCGATGCTCAGCGAAACGCTGCGCAAGGCGCTCGGCGTCGAACCGGCGCCCAAGCCGAATCCGCCCAACCCGACGCCAGCGCCAACACCGCCCTCGCCGCCGGCACCGGCGAGCGGCAACTGGAAGAAATGGGCCTGGGGGATCGGGGCTTTCGTTGTCGTGGGGGCGATCATCAACGCGGAAAACGAAGGCGGCGGCACTGTGCCGCCACCCGACCCGCCGACGGTCATCGGTGTCTGGCAGGATGCCCAGGGCGGCAAGTACCAGATCCTCCAGCAAGGCGGGCAGGTGGCCTTCCAGGGAACGAGCATTTACGGCGCGGTGAGCGGCGCCGGCATGGTGCAGGGCAACCAGTACAGCTTTTCCTACACCGTCAATGGCGCGCCCTATCAGGCCGTCCTCCTGCTCAGTCCCGACGGCCTCTACCTGCGTGGGCAGTATCGCAGCCCGAATGGCGCCGAAAGCGGCCCGGTCGCCTTGCAACGCATCCAGTAGTGGTGCCGGCCATGGGCGACACTTGCGGGCTTCCGGCGAATGGGCCGAATTCGCCGGTTGACGCGCTGCACAATATGCCGTCAAAATGATTCCATGAATTTCGCCTCTTCCATGTCATCCCTGTGCATCGAGTCGCGCCGCGTCCTGCGTGCGTGGCGCGTTGGCGTTCGTCCGGGGCCGGGGTGAAGTAGTCGATTTCTTCCCAGATTTCAGCAAAGGCCGCGGATTCGAAACCCGCGGCCTTTTTGTTTTCAGCCTGTTTTTTCTCGTCGAAAGGAAATGTCATGACCCGTATTGCCCACTGGACCCTGCTGGTCGAAATTCGCCCTGCCTCGGATCGTCGCGCGCTGGCCGCCTTGCATCCGCCCTCGCCACAACCGAATTGAACCGGAGGAAACCGTGTCCGTCCCCATCGCTTACCTTGGCATCATCCTGATCTGGTCCACCACGCCACTGGCCATCCAGTGGAGCACCGAGGGCACCGGCTTTGCCCTGGCCGTCTTCGCCCGCATGTTGATCGGCGTCACCGTCGCCGCGCTGGTCATCCTGGCCTGGCGCATCCGTTTTCCGCTGCATGACCGGGCGCGTCGCGCCTATCTGGTCGGCGGTCTCGGCCTGTTTATCGCCATGGCGCTCACCTACTGGGCGGCGCGCTATGTTCATTCCGGCCTGATTTCTGTGCTGTTCGGCCTGTCGCCGCTGGCCGCCGGCATCCTCGCCGCACTCTTTCTGGGTGAGCGCTCACTGACACTTTTGAAGCTTCTGGGCATTGCGCTCGGCGCGGCCGGGCTGGCGACCATTTTCCTGCATGGCGACGCGCTGGGCCATGAGCACGCCGTGGCCGGCCTGTGCGCGCTCATCGGCGCCGTCTTCATCTATTCCGGCTGTCTGGTCTGGCTCAAGCGCATCGGCGACGACAGCCCGCCACTGGCTACCACGGTCGGCACGCTGGCCGTCTCGCTGCCCTTCTTCGGGCTCGTCTGGTGGTTCACCGACGGCCACCTGCCGGCCATGATCCCACCGCGCGCCGGGGCGGCCATTGCCTACCTGGGCGTCTTCGGCTCGGTCATCGGCTTCGCGATGTACTACTACGTGATCAAGCACCTCGAGACATCGAAGGTGGCGCTCATCACGCTGATCACCCCGGTCATCGCGCTGCTGCTCGGCCACTGGTTCAACGGCGAAAGCATCGGCTTGCGCCTGTGGTTCGGCACGGCGACGATCCTCCTCGGCCTGGCTGTCCATGAGTGGGAGATGCTGGCCGGTCTGCTGCGCCCGGGCGGGCGTCGGGTTGGCTGAAGGCCTTCCCGGGGGGCTTTGACGGTCAACCGGAAATTTTGCCCAAAATAGAAATGGCGCAGGGATGTCCTGCGCCATTTGTCTACGTGAGTCGCAAGCGGAAAGCCCGCTCAGCCAGCGCTCAGCGCCGGCGACGGGCGATGCCGCCAATCAGGCCGAGGCCGAGCAGCCACATGGCGGGCGCTAGCGGTTCCGGCACCGCCGAAATGCTGACCGAACCGGTGTCCTGCACGGTCAGGGACGTTTGCGATTGGGCCAAACGGTTTGCCGCACAGGCGTTGGCAATGCCGCAGATGACGCCGGCGATGATCGGGCCATCCGGTTGGATCTGTTGGTTGTACAAGGCGAGTTGAAGCTGGATATTGGGCAGGTTGGCCAGATCGACGCCGTCGCTATTGAACAGGAAACCCGGGGCAAAACTTCCCGATATACCCTGTGCATTGACGATAACCTGGCCCTGCCTGTTGGCGACGTAACCGCTGACAATGTTGAAACTGCCAAAGTGAGTGCCGTTGTCGGCCCCGTAGTTCGGCGCGTAGGTGCCGAAGTCGCCGCCGGCGTCCGAATAGAGGTCGATCCTACCCCCCGTCATGCGCAAGGCTGCAGGATCGCCCAAGTTCGAGGTGCCCAGAACCGAATAGGTGATGGTGATTTCGTGGCCGGGGAAGGGGGCAGTGCTGTTCGGGGCGTAAGCCTGATAGGCGCCGTGCTCGATGAAGCTGTACTGTCCGGGCGTGAGGGCATCCGGCTGGATCTGGATGTAACCGACGCCTCCGACGCCAAGGGTGGAAACGGTGCTGGCGTCAGTGACCCCATTGCCCTGTGGATTGATCCGCCAATCGCTGGCAGCCAGGGCTGACGGGGTGGAAAATGCGATGGCCAGGAGACTCAGGCCGAGCTTGATTCGATTCAAAGTTCGCATGACTTTCAGATTGCTTTCTTGAGTTTTGTGAGAAGCGGTCCATTCAGTGTCAGGACCCGTCACACCGCCATGGGCAATCGGTTTGTTGTTCCGAAATATGCCAAATGGAAATGCCATGCGATTTTATTGCTTTCCAGCCCGGGGCAGTCGTAATTATTTGTAGATCGCGGCGGATAGGCGATGCCCGGCGGTTTTGGGCGACAGCTTGCGTGAGGTGTCGGGGACAAAAAAAACCGGGCGACTCGTGAGAGCCGTCCGGCAAAAGGAGGGGGAGACGAATCTCCCTTGCTTCAGGGTTCTAGATGGCCGAGAGTGCCGGGCCGTATTTGCGATCCACGTTCGGGATGTGCTGCTTGAGCCAGTCGCGCAGGAAGGCGGTTGTCTCCTCCGTGATTTCCGTCGCGCCGGCATGGAACTGTTGCTGCAGGTTGACACAGGTCTTCACCAGCTTTTCATGCTCGAAAAGATGCTGCTCCAGGGCCGGGTAATTGACCTTGCGCATATTCGCTTCCTCGGCCGCGAAATGCTCGGCAACGTAGGCAATCAAGCCATCCAGTGCGCGGCCGATGGAGCCCCGCTCACCGGCGCCCACGGAGGCATGCAGCCCGTTGAGCAGCCCGAACAGGTGCTTGTGTTCCTCGTCATGCTGCGAAACGCTGGTGCCGAATTCCTCTGGGGTCCATTTGATCAAAGACATGGTTTTCTTTCCTTCTGTAAAACAGGTTGACAATGAAGCCCGTGCGGCGCGCCATGCGAACAGCCTTTGCGGGGGCAGAAGCGGCGGCGGCACAACGGCCGAAATGAAGACTAAAGAATTCCAAATGCATGCACAATAACGCGATTGTCATAGACCGATCGGCAGAGTCGGGCTGGATTGTCGTTTTATTACAATGGCTTAGGCTATGTCACCAACCGGGCTTGTCGGGTGGTGGCGACAGGTTTTTTGCAGGATTGTCCGGTCGATCCCACGGTCAACCGGAAAAAATGCCCAAAAATGAAATGGCGCAGGGGGGCCTGCGCCAGGCTAGAAAGCCGATCAGGAAGGCGAAACAACCGCCCTCGGTTTACCCTATGCCGCCAGCGCCTGCCCATCGGCCGACACCGACAGGCGGCCCTGCGCGTCGAAATGCAGGGCGATCAAGGATGGCGTCGTCTGGCCGTCCAGCAAGGCGCGGTACTTCGCCACCACCGCGGCGACTTCGGCCGGCGACTTCGCTGCACGGTATGCCGCGTCGAAGGGCAGCGCCTTCGCCATCTCCGTCATCTGCGACGACAGGGCGTTCACCGTGCTCAACTCGCGCGCCAGCACCGGGTGCTCGGCCAGCGCGGCGCGAAACTGTTCGGCATAGGCATATTCGGCCGGCAACTGCATCTGGCCATACGCGTCGTAGGTAATGCTCGTCGGCGCCTGCGGAATGCCCCGTTCGGCCAGCATGTCGCGCATCGCCGCCGACACATGCTCGCTCAGCGCATCGATGTTATGCCGCGTTGGCGCCAGCAGCGGCAGCGACAACAAGGGGCGCGAAGGATCGGGCGTGAAATACGCGTCGATGTCGAGTGCCTGGCGCCCCTGCGACGTATCGTAAGCCGCCTTTGTCCCGGCCTTGGACTGCGCCGCTTCCGCTGCCAGACGCGCCCGCCCAGCCGACGAAATCGTCGTCACGGCAGAATTTTCCAGCCCGGCGGTCGAACTTGCCGCCGGCGAACTCCCCGACGTCACCCCGCGAACCACCGACCCCAACACCGAAATCACCGCCGACGCGGCCAAACCGCCGATTTGCATGACGCAACCCCCGGAAAAGGAATGGGAACGGGGGTTCTATTGCAAGGCTTGTGCCGGGGGGCGATTTGACGGTCAACCGGAAAAAATGCTCAAAAATGAAATGGCGGAAAGGGGTATGAGCCCTTAGGTATAAGAATTTCAAATACTATCGAACACGGCAGACTGAATTTATACAGCTTGTATTTTCTCCCGCACATTCAAAGGTCGTTTTGCAGCTTGATCCTATTGGCAGGAGAACATTTTTGCACTGTCCTTGGAGGCATATTAAATCTCCAGTGCAGTCAACTCCAGTGTTACAGCGTGTCCCAATTCCGAGGTAGGGATTGTTTTCCCGAGCTTCGCTTTCGGCAATCTTTCGAATGGGTTTGTGGGGGCCTAAATCCTCGAGATTCCTTATGTGATTGCCATCTATTGTTACTCCGATAAGGTTTGGTGGAATCGGCAAACCTTTTCTAATCCATATGTCTCGCCAACCTAATGAATCCATGCACAATAACGTCATTGACCCTCTTGAATTGGCATTGGCATCAACTATTTTTGTCTTAGCTGGTACGATTTCCAAATCACTTTGAGCACAGGTTGTGTAATGCTTGCTATGGGTAACGCAACTAGTAGTGCCGCCGGTGATTTTTGAATTTTCAATAGTTATTTGTTGGGGGGCGCTAGGGAAATATTCGGTGCCCTGCTTTAGACAATAGAGCGCATCTCTACTGTACTCACTAGCCGGCATTAATTCATTATTTTTGTATGAGTATTTTGTGTAGCAACCCTGTAGGGAAAACGATGCTATTACAACAGCAAGTGCAATATTCTTTGGGTTCTGGATGGTTGACATAAATTTCTTAAATAATTTGATTCACTGGTTGCACAATATTTTTTGAAATTTATAAATCAAATTATTATTGATTGCTGTAGTTGTGGCACCTATAAAATGAGCGACTGCCAATTTTTTTGAACTCGATCCTATTTTGATCTTGAAGGTGGCGTGCAATAGTGGCAAATAGCCATCCAGTCTTATTGTCAATTTTGTTGCCTTGCGGGTACGAGTATTTCTTTAGATCAAGTTGATCTTTAATGTATGCGGCAGGAACCCATCCGCCTACAAAATTTGACTGAGATTCCTTAACAAAGGCATATACCACATTAGAAATTTCATCGAATAATTGGCGAATTTTTGATACGAAATCCATATGCCCCCCGATAGATTGAGTTCGGAAAAATTTAAAGACAGCAGAAATTTATTTCGTATGTTCTGGAAGCCGAGCCACTTTTGTTGAGTTACCGCCGTCCCCCCAAAATCGACCCCAAAACCCCCCGCAAAATCTGTTTCCCGATTTCCCGTCCGACCGTCCCCGCGACGCCGCGCGCCGCGCTCTTGGCGGCGCTTTCGAGCACGCCTTCGCGACGGCCGCCGCGCGGGCCGGTGCTGCCGGTGAGGATTTCGCCGAGGCCGCCGAAGAGGCCGCCACCGGATTCCTGCTGCGGCGCCGGGGCGCTTTGGCGGGGTTGCGGGGCTTGTTCGTAGCGCGGTTGTTCCTGATTGGCGCTGTTGCCCCAGTCGCTGTCGTTGAGGTTGCCCTTGCCGGCCGGCGGCGCGGGGATGGCGCCGGGGGCGGCGGGTTTGGTGGCGGGCTTGCCCTTGAGGATTTCGTAGGCGGATTCGCGGTCGACGGTCTGGCCATAGGTGGCGAGTAGCGGCGACGCGGCGATCATGGCCTTGCGCTCGTCGGCGGTTAGCGGGCCGAGGCGCGAGGCGGGCGGGAAGATGAAGCCGCGTTCGACGATGGTGGGGCGACCCTTTTCGTCGAGGAAGGAGACAAGGGCTTCGCCGACGCCGAGCTCGGTGATGGCCGTGGCGGCGTCAAATTTCGGATTGGCGCGCATGGTTTCGGCGGCAGCCTGCACTGCCTTCTGGTCGCGCGGGGTGAAGGCGCGCAGGGCGTGCTGGACGCGGTTGCCGAGCTGGCCGAGGATCTTTTCCGGCACGTCGAGCGGGTTCTGCGTGACGAAATAGACGCCGACGCCCTTCGAGCGGATGAGGCGGACGACCTGCTCGACCTTGTCGGTCAGCGCCGCCGGGGCGTCGTTGAAGAGCAGGTGGGCTTCGTCGAAGAAGAATACGAGTTTCGGTTTGTCGAGATCGCCGGCTTCCGGCAGCTGTTCGAAGAGCTCGGAGAGCATCCAGAGCAGGAAGGTGGAATAGAGCGCCGGCGAGAGGATGAGTTTCTCGGCAGCGAAGATGTTGATGACGCCACGTCCGTTTTCGTCGACTTTCATGAGGTCGTTGATGTCGAGCATGGGTTCGCCGAAGAAGGCGTCGCCGCCCTGCTCGCCCAGCGTCAGCAGGCCGCGCTGGATGGCGCCGATGGAGGCGGCGGCAATGTTGCCGTACTCGGTCGTGTAATTCTTGGCGTTGTCGCCGACGTTCTGGACCATGGCGCGCAGGTCCTTGAGGTCGAGCAGGAGCAGGCCCTGGTCGTCGGCGATCTTGAAGACGAGCTGCAGGACGCCGGCCTGGGTGTCATTGAGGTTGAGCAGACGGGCGAGTAGCAGCGGGCCCATGTCGGAAATCGTGGCGCGCACGGGGATGCCGCTTGCACCGAAAACGTCCCAGAAGGCGACGGCGTTGGCGTAGGGGGTGAAGCCTTCAAGGCCCAGTTCGGCCACGCGTTTGAGCAGCTTTTCCGACGGGGTGCCGGCAGCGCCCATGCCCGAGAGGTCGCCCTTCACGTCGGCCATGAAGACGGGCACACCGGCAAACGACAGGCGTTCGGCCATGGACTGCAGGGTGACGGTCTTGCCCGTGCCGGTGGCGCCGGTGATCAGGCCGTGGCGATTGGCCATCTGCGGCAACAGGGCCGGATAACCGTCTTCGGATTTGGCGAGGTACATCGGGTCGGACATGGCGGGCGTCTCCAGCGGGAAAAGTATTCCGGCATTCTAGCAATGGGCAGCCGGGGCTTTGTGAAATAGCGTAAGCCGGGATGCGATGCGCTCCTGACGAGAAGGCGCCGGGCGGGTAAAATCTCGCCTTCTTCGTTATTTGCATTCAGGGAAACAGCATGGCTGGTCATTCCAAGTGGGCCAATATTCAGCACCGTAAAGGTCGCCAGGACGAGAAGCGCGGCGCCGCCTTCTCCAAGATTGCCAAGGAAATCACCGTTGCCGCCAAGATGGGCGGCGGCGACCCCGGTTTCAACCCGCGCTTGCGCGTTGCCGTCGAAAAGGCCAAGGGCGTCAACATGCCCAAGGACAAGATCGACACTGCGATCAAGAAGGGTACGGGCGAACTCGAGGGCGTCGAGTACATCGAGATCCGTTACGAAGGCTACGGGATCGGCGGCGCGGCGATCATGGTCGACTGCCTGACCGACAACAAGGTGCGTACGGTGGCCGAAGTCCGCCACGCCTTTTCCAAGTTCGGCGGCAACATGGGTTCCGACGGCTGCGTGGCTTTCCAGTTCAAGCATGTCGGCCAGATGATTTTTGCCCCGGGTACCGATGAAGGCGCGCTCATGGACGCCGCCATCGAGGCCGGCGCCGACGACGTGATGACCAACGACGACGGCTCGATCGAAGTCCTGACCCCGCCCAACGACTACATGGCCGTCAAGGATGCGCTCGAAGCCGCCGGCTTCAAGCCGGAGTTCGGCGAAGTCACGATGAAGCCGGAAGGGGAAAACGTCTTCGCCGGTGAAGACGGCGTGAAGATGCAGAAGCTGCTCGACGCGCTGGAAAACCTCGACGACGTCCAGGAAATCTACACCACCGCCGTGATCGAAGACTGATCGGCACCGTGCCGCTGCCCGTCATCATCGACATCGAAGCCTCGGGTTTCGGGCGCGGCAGTTATCCGATCGAAGTCGGTTACTACATGCCGGACGGACAGGCCTATTGCAGCCTGCTCAGTCCGGCCGACGGCTGGACCCACTGGGACGAGTCAGCCGAGGCGGTGCATGGCATCGACCGCGAACTTCTCGTCAGCAAGGGCAAGCCGGTGGCCGAAGTCTGCCACACCCTCAATCGCGCCCTGCGTGGCCAGCGCGTCTATTGCGACGCCTGGGCCTACGACTATGTCTGGCTGAGCCTCATGTACGACGCGGCGGGGCTGGTGCCATCGTTCGATCTCAAGGACATCCGCGAGCTTCTTGGCGAGTGCGAAAAGTCGCTGTGGCATGGCACGCGACGCGAGGTCGAGGCCCGCCTCGCGCTGACCAGGCACCGAGCCAGCGGTGATGCCCGCCTCCTGTTCGAGACCTTGCTCGAAGCCCGCCGGCAATGTGCCGCGCCGGCGCATTAGGACCATGCAACGCGTTTTCCCCCTGCTCTTCGTCTTCCTGTGGAGCACCGGCTTCATCGGCGCCAAGCTCGGCCTGCCGCATGCCGAGCCGCTCAGCTTCCTGCTCACCCGCTACGGGCTGGTCATCACGCTGATGCTCGGCATCGCGCTGGCCACCCGCGCGCCGTGGCCGGAAAAGCCGCGCGACTGGCTGCACATTGGCGTCTCGGGCGTGCTCGTCCATGCCGTCTATCTGGGCGGCGTCTTCGTCGCCATCAAGCACGGCCTGCCGGCCGGCGTCACGGCGCTGGTCGTCGGCATGCAGCCTTTGCTGACGGCAGTAGGCGCAGGTTGGCTGCTCGGCGAGAAAGTGAGCACTCGCCAATGGGTCGGGCTGGGGCTGGGCTTTGTCGGCGTCGGCATGGTCGTCTCCGGCAAACTCGGCGACGGCGCCCTCGGGCCCATGCTGATCCCGGCGCTGGTCGCCCTGCTCGGCATCACGGCCGGCACCTTGTACCAGAAACGCTACTGCCCGAAGTTCGACCTGCGTACCGGTTCGGTCATCCAGTTCGTGCCGACGGCGCTCGTCACGGCGTTGGCCGTGGCGCTGTTCGAGAATTACCGGATCGAGTGGGCCGGCGAGTTCGTGTTCGCCCTCGGCTGGCTCGTGCTGGTCCTTTCGATTGGCGCCATCAGCCTGCTCAACCTGCTCATCCGCAGCGGCAGCGCGGTCAATGTCGCCGCGCTGTTCTACCTGACGCCGCCGACGACGGCGCTCATCGCGTATTTCATTTTTGGCGAAAATTTGACGTTGACCGCAACATTCGGGATGTTGGTCGCCGTGAGCGGCGTATATCTGGTGGCGAGGAGCAAATGAGTCTGGCAAACCCCCGCATCCTAGGCATCGACCCCGGTCTGCGCGTCACGGGGTTTGGCGTCATCGAAAAACACGGCAACCAGCTCGTCTACATTGCCAGCGGCTGCATCAAGTCGAACGACAAGCAGTCCTTGCCGGAGCGGATCAAGACGTTGTTCGCCGGAATCAGCGAGGTCATCGCGACCTATTCGCCGGATCAGGCGGCGGTGGAGAAGGTCTTCGTCAACGTCAATCCGCAATCGACGCTGCTGCTCGGTCAGGCGCGCGGGGCGGCGATCAGTGCGCTGGTGCATGCCGGGTTGCCGGTCGCCGAATACACGGCCTTGCAGACCAAGCAGGCCGTGGTCGGCCATGGCAAGGCAGCCAAGGATCAGGTGCAGGCCATGGTCATCCGCCTGCTCAGCCTGCCCGGCGCGCCGACGGCCGACGCGGCTGATGCGCTGGCCTGCGCCATCTGTCACGCCCACGGCGGACAGGGCCTGGGGGCGCTGGCCACGGCCGGCTATCGCGTTCGCGGCGGCCGGCTGATAGGATGATGCGATGATTCTCGAACCCCAGCTCAGCACCTTTTCCAACCCGCTCGCCAAGTATGTCGCGGCGACCCGCCCGGCCTTCCTCAGCGTCACCCTGATCGGCAGCCTGATCGGTCTGGCCACCGCCTATTTCAGCGGCTACCCGCTCGATGTGCTGAAAGCCGGGCTGACCATTTTCTTCGCCCTGGTCGCCCATGCCGGCGTCAACGTCGTCAATGATTACTACGATGCGCTGAACGGTTCCGACGCCGCCAACACCGAGCGCCAGTTTCCCTTCACCGGCGGCAGCCGCTTCATCCAGAACGGCGTGCTCAGCCGGCGCGAAACCGGGCTGTTCGGCTACGCCCTGCTCGCCTCGGTCATTCCGCCCGGCCTCTGGCTCGCCGCCAATTCGGCACCGGCCCTGCTGCTCATCGGGCTGGCCGGGCTGCTGGTCGGCTGGGCCTATTCGGCGCCGCCGCTCAAGCTCATGAGTCGTGGCGTTGGCGAGCTGGCCATCGTGGCAGGCTGGCTGCTCGTCTGCATCGGCACCGACTTCGTCCAGCGCGGCAGCGTCGTTGCCCTCCCCGTGCTGGCCGGCCTGCCCTTCGCGCTGCATGTCGCCAACATCCTCTACATCAACCAGTTTCCCGATCTCAAGGCCGACGCGAGTGCCGGCAAGCGCACCATCGTCGTTCGCCTGGGCGCCGACACGGCCAAATGGGGTTATCTGCTGATCGCCCTGCTAGCCCATTTCTGGCTCATCGCCATGGTCATCGGCGGCCACGTGCCGGCGATCACCCTGATCGCCACGCTGACCCTGCCGCTCTCCTTGCTCGCCGCGCTGTCCCTGCTCCGGGATGCGGGTCATCCGGCCCTGCTGGTGCCGGCCATCAAACAAACCATTCTGGCCGCCAACCTGCACGGCCTGTTGCTGGTCGCCGCGCTCCTCGCGACGGCCTCGGGAATATTCGCATGATTGGAAGACTGACCGGCCTCCTAGCCGAAAAGAACCCGCCGCAGATCGTCCTCGACGTGAACGGCGTCGGCTACGAACTCGACGTGCCGATGAGCACCTTCTACAACCTGCCGGCGAGCGGCGAGAAGGTCACCCTGCTGACGCATTTTGCCGTGCGCGAGGATGGCCATTTCCTCTACGGTTTCCTCAGCGAGGCCGAGCGCTTCGCCTTCCGCCAGCTGCTCAAGGTCTCCGGCATCGGCGCCCGCACCGCGCTGTCGGTGCTCTCCGGCCTGTCGGTCAATGATCTGGCCGCCGCCGTGGCGCAGCAGGAACTCGGCCGCCTGATCAAGATTCCCGGCATCGGCAAGAAGACGGCCGAACGGCTGCTCCTCGAACTCAAGGGCAAGCTGGCCGATACCGTTGGCGGCGTCGCCCTGCGCACGGCCGTCGACGACGCCAGGCAGGACATCGCCAACGCCCTGCTCGCGCTCGGCTACAACGAGAAGGAAGCGACGGCGGCGATGAAGCAACTGCCGGCCGACATTGGTACCTCGGACGGCATCCGGGCGGCGCTCAAGCTCTTGTCGAAAGTTTGAAAATGCAGAATGGGCGCACCGCTACGTCATTCCCGCGCAAGCGGGAATCCAGATGCGCTCCGAACGCATGGATTCCCGCTTGCGCGGGAATGACCGTCGAGGCGTCCCGATGATCGAGGAACAGGATCCCAAACGCCTGGCGCAGATCGCGCTGGTGGTGCTGCTCATCGTCGGCTGCATCACCGTGCTGCTGCCCTTCATCGGCGCCGTGCTTTTCGCGTTCGTCGTCTGGGTCTGCACCTGGCGGGCCTATGCCGAGAATCTGTTGCCGAAACTCGGCGGGCGCAATACCGTGGGTGCCTCGCTCATGACGCTGGCGCTGGTCCTTGTCCTGCTCCTGCCCACGTTGTTCCTGGCCGGCTCGCTGGCCAATGGCGCCGACAACCTGATCGACTACCTCAAGCCCTACATCGAGCAGGGCCTGCCGGCCGATCCGCCGGGCTGGCTGGCCGGCCTGCCCTTCGTCGGCGGCGAAATCGATACGGTCTGGCATCGCCTGGCCGGCAATCGCGAAGAACTCAATGCCCTCGTCAAGCAACTGATCGCGCCGGCCCGCCAACTGGCGCTGGCGCTCGGCGGCATCGCGGCCAACGGGCTGCTGCAACTCGCCCTCGTGCTCTTCGTCACCTTCTTTCTCTACCGCGACGGCACGGCGATCAGCCATGCACTCTACGTTGGCGCCCGCAAGCTGGGCGGCGAACTCGGCGAAAACATGCTCGACAAGGCCCGTGGTACGGTCGTCGGTGTCATGCTCGGCATTGTCGGCACGGCGGCGGCGCAGGGTACGGTGGCCATGATCGGTTTCCTGATTGCCGGCGTGCCGCAGGCCATGCTGCTCGGCTTCGCCACCTTTTTCCTGTCGATGATTCCGGTCGGTCCGCCGCTTATCTGGGGTGGCGCCGCCGCCTGGCTGTACAGCGAGGGACAGACCGCCTGGGCGATTTTCATGGTGCTCTACGGCCTGTTCGTCATCAGCAGCATCGACAATTTCGTCAAGCCGATCCTGATCGCCCGCGGTGCCGGGCTGTCCATCCTGCTCATCGCGCTTGGCGTGCTGGGTGGCGTGCTCGTCTTCGGCTTCATCGGCATCTTTCTCGGCCCGGTATTGCTGGCACTCGGCGACATGCTTCTGCAGCGCTGGCTTCGTGAGGAACAACACGCATGATCGAAACCGACAAACTCAGTCCCGCCGCCATTCCCACGGTCGACCGGATAATTGCCCCAAATTCGAAATCCGCGCAGGAAGAGGCGCTCGAACGCGCGCTGCGTCCCAAGCGGCTGGCCGACTACACGGGCCAGGAAAAAATCCGCGAGCAGCTCGACATCTTCATCCAGGCCGCCAAGAACCGCGGTGAATCGCTCGACCACGTGCTGCTCTTCGGCCCGCCGGGCCTGGGCAAGACGACGCTGGCCCACATCGTCGCCGCCGAAATGGGCGTCAACCTGCGCCAGACTTCAGGTCCGGTGCTTGAGCGCGCCGGCGACCTGGCCGCCATCCTGACCAATCTCGAGCCGCACGACGTGCTGTTCATCGACGAAATCCACCGCCTGAGCCCGGTCGTCGAGGAAATCCTCTACCCGGCGCTCGAAGACTTCCAGATCGACATCATGATCGGCGAAGGCCCGGCCGCCCGTTCGGTCAAGCTCGACCTGCCGCCCTTCACGCTGGTCGGCGCGACGACACGTGCCGGCATGCTGACCAATCCGCTGCGCGACCGCTTCGGCATTGTCGCCCGCCTCGAGTTCTATTCGGCGGAAGAGCTGAAAAGCATCGTCAGCCGTTCGGCCACGCTGCTCAATGCGCCCATCGATCCGGAGGGCGCCTTCGAAATCGCCAAGCGCTCGCGCGGTACGCCGCGCATCGCCAACCGCCTGCTCCGCCGGGTGCGTGACTACGCCGAGGTCAAGGCCGACGGCAACATCACGCGCGGCGTCGCCGACAAGGCGCTGCACATGCTCGACGTCGATCCGGCCGGCCTCGACATCATGGACCGCAAGCTGTTGTCGGCCGTCATCGACAAGTTCGGCGGCGGCCCGGTCGGCGTCGACAACCTTGCCGCCGCCATCGGCGAGGCCCGCGACACCATCGAGGACGTGCTCGAGCCCTACCTTATCCAGCAAGGCTACCTGCAGCGCACGCTGCGCGGCCGAATCGCGACGCCGGCCATCTATCGCCACCTCGGGCTGGCCGAGCCGGCCAGTGCGGTCGTCCGCGATCTGTTGTCGGAAGAATAGGCGTCGGCGCCGCCTGTTTTCGTTCGCATTTTTCCCGCGCGGAAAATGCGAATAATGGTTATGGAAACAGATCGTTACAAAACAATGTTGCGGCGCAAGGTAAAATCCCGGGATGAAATATGAGCCTAAGCCCAACGCCTTCTCGATCCCGGTCCGCGTCTACTACGAGGATACCGATGCGGGCGGTGTCGTGTACTACGCCAATTACCTCAAATTCTTCGAACGCTGCCGCACCGAGTGGATGCGTTTTGCCGGCCACGACCAGTCGGCCCTGGCCTCGGAAGCCGGCATCGGCTTCGTCGCCCGCAAGGCGAGCTGCGAGTACCTCAAGCCGGCCCGCCTCGATGACGAGCTGATCGTCGGCCTCGAAGTCGAAAAGCTGACCCGCGTCCGTGTCGTCTTCCGCCAGCATGTCCGCCGTGGCGACGACGAACTCGTCACCGGCACCGTCGAAATCGCCTGCGTCAACATGGCCACCATGACGCCGGCCGCCATTCCCGATTTTCTGCACCGCAAACTGGAAGCGCTTAAATGAACGTCACCCAGGATCTGTCCATCCTCCATCTCATCCTTCAGGCCAGTGCGGTTGTCCAGGCCGTCATGGCCTTGCTGGCCGGCGTCTCCTTCATGTCCTGGTACTACATTTTCATGAAGCTGTTCGCCGTCAAGCAGGCGCGCCGGAAGACCGAGGATTTCGAACATGACTTCTGGTCCGGTGGCGACCTCACCAACCTCTTCAACAGCGCGGTCAACGACCGTCACCACGCCGGCTCCATGGAGCGCATCTTCGAGGCCGGCTTCCGCGAATTTACCAAGCTGCGCGGCCAGAAAAATCTCGATCCGAAGGACGTTGTCGATGGTTCCCGCCGCGCCATGCGCGCCACCTACCAGCGCGAGATGGACGGCCTCGAATCGCACCTCGCCTTCCTCGCCTCGGTCGGCTCGGTCAGCCCCTATATCGGCCTGTTCGGCACGGTCTGGGGCATCATGCACGCCTTCCGCGGGCTGTCCAACGTCGGTCAGGCGACGCTCGCCTCCGTCGCCCCGGGTATCGCCGAGGCGCTTGTCGCGACGGCCATCGGCCTGTTCGCGGCCATTCCCGCCGTACTCGCGTACAACCGCTTTTCGCACGACATCGACCGTCTGGCGACGCGTTACGAGTCGTTCATGGAAGAGTTCTCGAATATCCTGCAACGGCAGATGAGATAAGGCCATGCGCCAGCGCCGCCTGAAAAACGAAATCAACGTCGTCCCCTACATCGACGTCATGCTCGTCCTGCTCGTCATCTTCATGGTGGCGACGCCGATGATGACGACCGGTTCGGTCGATCTGCCGGCCTCGGGCACGGCGCCGCAAAAGCCGGACAAGTACGTCAAGGTGCAGATCAAGGACGACGGCAGCCTGTCGCTGTTCAGCATCAAGGGCGACGAGACGAAGCTGAAGGGCATGAAGGATCTCAAGGCGCAACTGGCCGCCCTGAACGAAGCCGACAAGAACACCCCGATCCTCATCGCCGGCGCCAAGGAAACCCAGTACAAGAACGTCATCGAGGTGCTCGATGAGGCCAAGCGGGCAGGGTTCCAGAAGGTCGGCCTGGAAACGGCCAGCAAGTAAGCTTCCATGATCCTCGACAAACCCGAAGAGCCCGGCAAGAAATACGCGCTGGCGTTCACCGTTCTGGTGCACGTGGCCTTGCTCGCCTTCCTGTTCTTCGGGGTGCAATGGAAACGCAGCAAGCCGGAAATCATGGAAGTCGAGCTGTGGTCGGCCCAGCCAGCACCCGCCCAGTATGTGCCGCCTCCGCCGCCACCCGAGCCGGAGGTCAAGCCGGAACCGCCGAAACCGATTCCCAGGGTCGAGCCCAAGCCGGAACCGGTGGTCAAGAAGCCGGAAATCGTCGTCAAGGAAGACAAGAAGAAGCCGGAACCGAAAAAGCCCGAGCCCAAACCGGAACCGCCCAAGCCCGAACCGAAGAAACCTGAGCCGCCCAAGGCGCAGCCGAAATTCGATTTCAGCAAGGAACTGGCGCGCGAGACGGCCGACCTGAAGCCGCGGCCGAATACCCAGCAATTGGCCAATGCCGCCGCGGCAGAGGCCGAGCAGCGCGCATCGTCGAACAAGCGCGGGCTGGCCGACTATGCGAGCAAGATCCGCGGCAAGATTCGCGGCAACATTGTGCTGCCGCCGTCCATTCAGGGCAATCCGGAGGCCATCTTCGTGGTCAACCAGCTGCCGGGCGGCGAAGTGCTCGACGTGACGCTCAAGCGGTCGAGCGGCAATCCGGCGCTCGACATCGCCATCGAGCGCGCCATCCGCAAATCCTCACCCTTGCCCAAGCCCGATGATCCCTCGCTGTTCAAGCGGGAACTTGAAATCAAATACCGGCCGTTAGAAGAGTAAAATCGCGCGAAACTTTATGAAAATGAGTGCAATGTCCCCAATTTTACGTTTCATTTTTCTGCCTTTTTTCCTGTTGACCGTGGGATTCGCCCAGGCACAGTTGTCGATCGAGATCACGGGCGCCGGTGCGAACCGGATTCCGGTCACGATCGTCGATTTTCCGGGTGATCCGACCGCCTCCCGCGTCATCACGTCGACCGTGCGCGCCGACCTGGAACGCAGCGGCCTGTTCAAGCTGGTCGATCACAACAACCTGGCTTTCGACGAAAGTGCCCAGATCAACTTCGGCGACTGGAAGGGGCGTGGTGCCGACGCGCTGGCTGCCGGCAGCATCGCGCGCAGCGCCGATGGCCGAATGGAAGCGCGCTTCCGCCTTTACGATACGCAAAAGGGCGTGTCGCTGGGCGGCGCCGCCTACGTCACCAGCAATGCCCAGTTGCGTGCCGCCGGCCACCGCATCGCCGATTTCATCTACGAAAAGCTGACCGGCGAAAAGGGCGTTTTCTCGACGCGCATTGCCTACGTCGTCAAGGCGCGCGGCCAGTTCCTGCTGCAGATCGCCGATTCCGACGGCCAGAATGCCGCCACCGCGCTGACCTCGACCGAACCGATCATCTCGCCCGTGTGGTCGCCGGATGGCGGTCGCCTGGCCTACGTTTCCTTCGAGAAAAAGAAACCGGTCATCTACGTCCATTCACTGGCCTCCGGCCAACGCCACATCGTCGCCAACTTCAAGGGTTCCAACTCGGCACCGGCCTGGTCGCCGAATGGCCAGAAGCTGGCCGTCGTGCTCTCCAAGGACGGCTTCTCCCAGCTTTATTCGGTCAATGCCGACGGCAGCGGCCTGCAGCGCATCACCTCGTCGTCCGGCATCGATACCGAGCCGCGTTATTCGGCCGATGGCAGCATGATCTATTTCACCTCCGACCGCGGCGGCAGCCCGCAGGTCTACCAGATTGGCGCCAACGGCGGCGATGCGCGTCGCGTCACCTTCGAGGGCAGCTACAACGTCTCGCCGCGTCCGTCGCCGGACGGCAAGAGCCTCGCTTTCATCAGCCGCCGCGAAGGCCGCTTCCAGCTTGCCGTCATGGACCTGGCCACGCGCCAGGTGCAGGTGGTGAGCGATTCCTACAAGGACGAATCCCCGAGTTTCGCCCCGAATAGCCGCATGATCCTGATCGCCACTGAAGTCGGCGGGCGCGGCGTACTATCGGCTGTCTCCAGCGATGGCAGGATCAAACAACGCCTCTCGGTTGCTGCGGGCGATGTCCGCGAACCGGCCTGGGGCCCTTACTATCCATAATCCTCACATCCATCCGGAGAACATTGTGAAAAAACTGCTTATCCCCGCCCTGCTGTCTGCCCTGCTGGCTGCCTGTTCGACCACCCCGCTGCCCGAGGACAGCGGCAGTGCGCCGGTCGAGTCCCGCAGCGGCTCGTCCACCGGTGTCGCCCCGGTGACCGCTGGCGGCCTGGATGCCAGCGGCCTGCCGCGCGAATTGACCGACCCGAAGAGCAAGCTGTCCCAGCGCAGCATCTACTTCGACCTCGACAAGTATGAAGTCAAGGACGAGTACAAGGATCTGGTCGCTGCGCACGCCAAGTACCTGAGCGCCAACAAGGGCTTCAAGGTCCTGCTCCAGGGCAACACCGACGAACGCGGCAGCCGCGAATACAACCTGTCGCTGGGCCAGAAGCGTGCCGAAGCCGTCAAGCGTTCGCTGACCCTGCTCGGCGTCGCCGAAAGCCAGATCGAATCCGTCAGCCTGGGCGAAGAGAAGCCGAAGAACCCGGGCCACGACGAATCCGCATGGTCTGAAAACCGTCGTGCCGACATCCTGTACAAGGGTGCCGACGGTCGCGGCGAGTTCTAAGCATCATGCGCCCGGTTCGAATCGCCCTTTTCATCGCCGCGCTCGGCGCCGTCCAGGCCCATGCCGGCGTGTTTGACGACGAAGAAGCGCGTCGCCAGGTCGCTGACCTGCGGGTCAAGACGGAGGCGCGATTCGACCAGCAGGCCAAGGGACAGCTGGATCTGGCCAACCAGATCCAGCGCCAGGCCGAAGAAATTTCCCGCTTGCGCGGCCAGATCGAAACGCTCAATTACGAGCTCGAAACTGCCAAGAAACGCCAGCAGGACTTCTACCTCGACCTCGATACCCGCCTGCGCAAGTTTGAAACGGCAGACAGTGCGAATCCCACGGTCAACCCGGAAAATGGCTCAAATCCGAAATCCGCCGGGGATCCGGCCAAGGAAAGCCAGGAATACGAAGCCTCGCTGAACCAGTTCAAGGCAGGCAAATACAAGGAAGCGGCTGCCGGCTTCGGCGTCTTTGTCCAGAAATATCCGGCCAGCTCGCTGGCGCCCAACGCGCAATACTGGCTCGGCAACGCCTGGTACGCCCAGCGCGACTGCAAGCGTGCCATCGAGGCGCAGAGCGTGGTCACCACCAAGTACGCCGACAGCCCGAAGGCGCCGGATGCCTGGCTGGCCATCGCCACCTGCCAGCAGGAGATGGGCAACCCGACGGGCGTCAAGCGCTCGCTCGACACGGTCATCGCCAAATACCCGGGCACACCGGCCGCTGAAACAGCCCGCGATCGCCTGAAGAAGAAGTAATCCTTGAAACCTCAGTTGACCGCTCATCCGTCGCCAAGCAGCCGCGTTAATATTGACCCCTTCGCGGTGATCCACCCGAGGGCTGGCAGCGCTACGCGGCTGCTGGCACATCTGGCCGGGCGTCCGGCTTTGTCGCTTCTCCTTGCCGGCGCAAGCCTGCTGCGTCGTCGCTTCGCGCCGGCCATCCCGTCCAGACGCACCAGCAGCCGCGTTCAACTGAGGTTTCAAGGATAATTGGCCCTACGTCTCACTGAAATTTTCTATTCACTGCAGGGCGAAGCCTCGCGCGCCGGGCTGCCTACCGTCTTCGTGCGGCTGACCGGCTGCCCGCTGCGCTGCAAGTGGTGCGACACGACCTACAGCTTTACCGGCGGCGAGCCGGCGAGTATCGAATCGGTGCTCGCCGAGGTCGGCAAATATCCGGCCCGCCAGATTTGCGTCACCGGCGGCGAACCGCTTTCCCAGAAGGACTGCCTGCCGCTGCTCACGGCGCTGTGCGATGCCGGTTACGACGTGTCGCTGGAGACTTCCGGCGCGCTCGACGTCAGCGAGGTCGATGCGCGTGTGTCGCGGATCATGGACCTCAAGGCGCCGGATTCCGGCGAGTCGGCCAAGAACTGCTGGGCCAATCTCGATGTGCTCAACCGGCGTGACGAGATCAAGATCGTCATCGCTTCGCGCACCGACTACGAGTGGGCGCGCGATGTGCTGCGCGACAAGCGGCTCAACGCGCTGTGTCCGGTGCTGTTTTCGCCGGCCGGCGGGCTCATCGAGCCGCAGTCGCTGGCCGACTGGATACTCGAAGATGGCCTCGATGTGCGTTTCCAGCTGCAACTGCACAAGCTGCTTTGGGGTAACATGAAGGGAAAATAAAGCATGGAGACGGTCATGGAAAGTAATCGCCGCAAGTTTTCCCGCATCCCCTTCCAGTCCGAAGCCAGCCTCTTCCTGCCCGACGGGGAGCAGGTCGTCGATGTGCTCGATCTCTCGCTCAAGGGTGCGCTGATTCACCCGCGCGGCAACATGTTCGTCACCGTGGGCACCAACTGCACCCTCAAGATCCATCTCGACAACGTCGGCAGCAGCATTCGCATGGAAGCGACGGTCGTCCACCATCTGGCCAATTTCTACGGTCTGGCCTGCCGCGAAATCGATCTCGACAGCGTGACCCACCTGCGCCGCCTGGTCGAGCTCAACCTCGGCGACGAAGCCTTGGCCGAGCGCGAATTCTCGCTGCTGGTGGGCAGCTAAATACCCAGATAGCGGTGCCAGATGCCGTGATCGGCATCGAGTTCGGCTGACGCGCCCTGCCAGACCATCTGGCCGCGCTCGATGATGGTGTGCCGGTCGGCCAGCGCAATCAGCTTTTCCACGTATTTGTCGATGACCAGGATGCTCTGGCCGCTTTCCCGCAGGCGGGCAAGGCACGCCCAGATTTCGTCGCGAACGAGCGGCGCCAGCCCTTCGGTCGCCTCGTCGAGGATGATCAGGCGGGGGTTGGTGACCAGCGCCCGGCCGATGGCCAGCATTTGCTGTTCGCCGCCGGAAAGCTGGTTGCCGAGATTTTTCGACCGTTCGAGCAGGCGCGGGAAGAGCTCGTAAACCCGGGCAGGCGTCCACGGATCGGTAACACTCCGCCGGTTGGCGAAAAAGGCCACCAAATGCTCGTCGACCGTGAGATTCGGGAAACATTGGCGACCTTCCGGCACCAGCGCGATGCCGGCGCGGCCGATGCGGTCCGGTCGCCAGCCGTCGATGCGCTCGCCGGCGAAGCGGATCGTGCCGCCCTTGATCGGCTGCAGGCCGCAGATGGCGCGCAGGGTCGTCGTCTTGCCCATGCCGTTGCGGCCGAGCAAGGTCGCGGCCTCGCGCTCGTTCATGGCGAGATCGAGGCCGAACAGGACCTGGCTCGGCCCGTAGGCGACCTCAAGTCCTGCCACCTCGAGCAGCGCGCTCACAGGTGATCCCCGAGATAGGCTCTGCGTACGTCGCCATTGGCGCGCACGGCTTCCGGTTCGCCGGTGCAGATGAGCTGGCCGTTGACCAGTACCGAAATGCGGTCGGCCAGCCGGAAAACGGCCGCCATGTCGTGTTCGACGAGCAGGATGGTGACGTGGCGGGCGAGGTGTTCGATGAGCTCGACCATGCGTGCCGATTCCTCCGGGCCGGTGCCGGCCATCGGTTCGTCGAGGAGCAGCATTTTCGGCCGGGTGGCCAGCGCCATGGCCAGTTCGAGCGCTCGTTGTTCGCCGTGGGCAAGGTTGCCGGCGACCGTGTCGATGCGCTGTTCGAGGCCGACCTGCACGAGGTATTCGCGCGCCTCGTCGAACAGTGCGACCTCGCGCCGGACCGGTTTCCAGAAACGGAAGCTGCTGCCGGCATCCTGCCGCCCCTGAACGGCCAGCGCCACGTTGTCGATGGCCGTCAGACCGAGAAAGACGTTGGTGATCTGGTAGGAGCGCGCCATGCCGGCGGCGACGCGGCGGTGCATGGAGAGCGCCGTGACGTCCGCACCGGCGAAATGCACGCTGCCCGAATCCGGTTTCAGGGCGCCGGAAACGTGGTGGATGAAGGTCGTCTTGCCCGCGCCGTTGGGGCCGATCAGGGCATGGACTTCGCCGGCATCGACGCTGAAATTGACGTCTTTCAGGGCATCGACGGCAGCGAATCGGCGGGACAGGTTACGGACTTCGAGCAGTGCTTCAGCCATGACGTTTCCCAAAAAGTGCCGCGACACCCTTCGGCGCAAACAGCACGACGCCGAGCAGGATCAGACCGAGGACAATGTGCCAGTGCGGCGTGAAGCCGACCAGCACTTCCTCGAGGCAGAGCAGGATCAGCGCGCCGACCGCGCCGCCGTAGAGGTAGCCGACGCCGCCGATGATGAGCATGACGAGCAGCGTGCCGGATTGCGTCCACAGCAGCAGGTTGGGGCTGGCCAGTCCGGTCAGGTTGGCGAGCAGCGCGCCGGCCAGCCCGGCTAGCGCCCCGCCGAGCGCGAAGCAGACCAGGCGATAGGTGAACACCGGGTAGCCGAGCGCTTCCATGCGCGTCTCGTTTTCGCGAATGGCCTGGATGACCCGGCCGAAGCGCGCATCGGCCAGGCGGCCGAAAAACAGCATTGTGACGGTCAACCCGAAAAAAGCCGCAAAATATAAATGTGTGTCGTCGGCGAGCGAGACGCCGGCCAGCGTCATGCGACCGACCAGCGGCAAACCATCGTCGCCGCCCCAGCTACGGGCCGAGACGGCGAGGTAATAGGCCATCTGCGTGAAGGCCAGGGTGATCATGATGAAATACACGCCGCGCGTGCGCAGGCTGATGGCGCCGACCACCAACGCAAATGCCCCGGCGGCGATCATGGCCAGCGGAAAGGCGATGAGCGCCTCGTTGATGCCGGCCTGCTGGCAAATGGCTGCCGTGTAGGCCCCGACGCCGAAGAACGCGGCGTGGCCGAGCGAGAACATGCCGCCGAAACCCAGCACCAGGTTGAGGCTGGTCGCAGCCAGCGCGAAGATCAGGACGCGGGTGGCGAAGCCGATGTAGAAGGCCTGATCGACGGCGGCCAGCCCGAACGGCAAGGCAGCCAACACCAGCAGCAGCGCGATGGCGACTGGTTTCTGGTACGGGGCGGGGCGGTAGAAAGCCATCAGGCGCGCGCCGGAAACAGGCCCTGCGGCTTGAAGAACAGGATGCCGGCCATGAGCAGGTAGATGAGGATCGAGGCCAGCGCCGGGCCAAGCGTCGAGGCCGCGTCGGCCGGGAGCAAGGCGCGGAGCAGGGTCGGCAACAGCGCCCGGCCCAGCGTGTCGACCGAGCCAACGATGAGGCTGCCGACCAGCGCCCCACGAATCGAACCGATGCCGCCGATGATGATGACGACGAAAGCGAGGATCAACACGCTCTCGCCCATGCCGACCTGGACGGCGAGCAGAGGCCCGAGCAGTCCGCCGGCCAGCGCGCAGAGCGCCGTGCCGAAAACGAAGACCGCCGTGAACAGCGCGCGGACGTTGATGCCCAGCGCTTCGGTCATTTCGCGGTTCGAGGCGCCGGCCCGGACCCACATGCCGACCCGGCTTTTCGCCACGAGCAGGTAAAGCAGTCCGGCGACGAGCAGGCCAAAGGCGATGATCACGAGGCGGTAGGCCGGATAGAAAAAGTCACCGATCTCCACCGGCCCGGCCAGCGCATCCGGCGGGTTGAGCATGACCGGCTGGGCTCCCCAGATCACGCGGACCGCTTCGTTGGCGATGAGGATCAGCGCAAAAGTGGCGAGCACCTGCGACAGGTGGTCGCGTTTGTAGAGTTGGCGGAACAGCGAGAGTTCGAGCAACAGGCCGAGCACGGCGGCGCCGGCTACCCCGACACCTAGCCCGATCCAGAAAGAATCCGCGGCCTGCGCCGCTGCCGCCACCAGATAGGCGCCGACCATGTACAGCGAGCCATGCGCCAGGTTGATGCAGTCCATGATGCCGAAGACGAGCGTCAGGCCGGCCGCGAGCAGGAACAGCATGAGGCCGAACTGCAGGCCGTTGAGGGCTTGTTCGAGAAACAGTTGCAACATGGTTCAGTCGGCAGCGGGTGGAACGGGTTCAGCGCGGCAAAACAACATCAGTCCTTCGGTCAGTAGCCAGAAAAGCGCCCAGATGGCCGCCATCGCCCCGACGGCACCGGCCGCGTAACCTGCGGCAAAGCCCTCGCCACAGTGGTGGGGCCAGATGCAACGCCAAAACATGCTGAGCAACCAGCCGGCCAGGCCGAGGTGCATGAGCGTGACGCCTATCCGGATTCCGCGGCAGGGCTGGCGTCCGGGGATTCGGCCTCGTGCCAGTTGCCATAGCCGCCACAGCGTTCCGCCGAGAGCCAGCGGAACAGCAAGCAGAAACGGTAGCAGCAGTGCTTCCAGTTGTTGTTCCGATCCTCACTTCATCTTGCAGGAAGCCACATAAGCATCCGCATGATTGGTGAAAATGGTGCCCATGGTCTTGTTGGTGACGCGGCCGTTGGCATCCTTGCCGATGGCGCGCAGGTAGTAGTTCTGCACCGGGTAGTGGTTGGTGTTGAACTTGAAGTCGCCGCGCACGGACTTGAAGCGCTTGGCTTCGAGCGCCTTTTGCAGCGCGGCCTTGTCCCCGACCTTGCCCTTCACGTCGCGCACGGCGCCGTCCATCATCATCGCCGCGTCGTAGCCTTGCGAGGCGTAGAGCGACGGCAGGCGGTTGTATTCCTTCTGGAAATCGGCGACGAAGCGCTTGTTCTCGGCGTTGTCCATGTCGTGTGCCCAGTGCGACGAATTGAACATGCCGAGCATGGAGCCGCCGACGGCCTTGATCACGTCTTCGTCAGCCGAGAAGCCGGGAGCGAAGAGCTGGGTGTCGCGCGACAGGCCGGCCGAAACGAACTGCTTGACGAAGTTGATGCCCATGCCGCCCGGCAGGAAGAAGAACAGGGCGTCCGGCTTGATGCTGCGGATCTGGGCGAGTTCCGCAGCGTAGTCGAGCTGGCCGAGCTTGGTGTAAACCTCTTCGGCGACCTTGCCCTTGTAGTAGCGCTTGAAGCCCGAGACTGCATCCTTGCCGCCCGGGTAGTTCGGGGTGACGATCACGACGTTCTTGTAGCCCTTGTCCTGCACGACCTTGCCGACGGCTTCGTGCAGGTTGTCGTTCTGCCAGGCGACGTTGAAGAAGAAGGGATTGCACTGTTCGCCGGCGTATTGCGACGGGCCGGCGTTGGCCGAGATGTAGAAGGTCTTGTTCTCGAAGACGGTCGGGCCGACGGCGAGCATGATGTTGGAGAAGACGATGCCGGTCATGAAGTCGACCTTGTCCTTCTTCAGCATCTTGTCGGCAGCCTGCTTGGCGATGTCGGGGCTTTGCTGGTCGTCGGCGATGAGGACTTCGGCCGGCAGGCCACCCAGCTTGCCGTTGAGATGCTTCATGGCCAGGTTGAAACCGTCGCGGATATCGACGCCGAGACCGGCACCAGGGCCGGACAGTGTCGAAACCAGGCCGACCTTGATCTGGTCGGCGGCGTAGGCGGAACCGGCCAGCATGAGCGCGGCGGCAAGGGTGGTCAGGCGAAGCGACATTCGGATCTCCAGGCGATGGGCACAATGGCTCAAATTGTAGCGCAGGAACAAGCAGATACCGGGTCAAAGGCGGGCTATTTTCGGGTATATTCGCGACCCATGATGAAGCCAGCCGTCGTTCTCCTTTCCGGTGGACTCGATTCCGCCACTTGCCTCGCCATTGCCCGTAGCCAGGGCTTTGACTGTTACTGTCTTTCGTTCAATTACGGCCAGCGCCATTGCGCCGAATTGCAGGCGGCCGAGCGGGTCGTCAAGGCCCTGGGGGCGATCGAGCATCGGGTCCTGAACCTCGGGCTGGCCCAGTTCGGCGGCTCGGCGCTGACCGATACCAACATCAACGTGCCGGTCGATGGCGTCCAGCCGGGCATCCCGGTCACCTACGTGCCGGCGCGCAACACCATCATGCTGTCGCTGGCCCTGGCCTGGGCGGAAGTGCTCGGCGCCGATGACATCTTCGTCGGCGTCAATGCCGTCGACTATTCCGGCTACCCGGATTGCCGGCCGGAATACATCGCCGCCTTCGAGAAGATGGCCAATCTCGCCACCAAGTCGGGCGTCGAGGGCCACAAGCTGCGCATCCATGCGCCGCTGATTGACCTCTCCAAGGCCGAGATCATCCGCACCGGCGCTGCCCTGGGCGTCGATTACAGCCTGACCGTTTCCTGCTACCAGGCCGATGAACTTGGCCGGGCCTGCGGTGTCTGCGATTCATGCCGCTTGCGCGCCGAGGGCTTTGCCGCGGCCGGCTTGTCCGATCCAACGCCTTACCGAGTCTGATCATGGAAACAGCAGCCCTGGCCAATACCGTTCTCTGGCTTTCCTTCGCCGTGTCGTTCGTGTTCGGCGCCATCGGCCAGAAGACCCATTTCTGTACCATGGGGGCGGTCTCCGACATCGTCAACATGGGCGACTGGAGCCGCATGCGCATGTGGCTGCTGGCCATCGGCGTCGCCATCCTCGGCTCGGCTGCGCTGCATCAGGCCGGGCTGATCGACCTCGGCAAATCGATTTACCGGACGCCGAATTTCACCTGGCTGTCGTACATCGTCGGCGGCTTCCTGTTCGGCGTCGGCATGGTGCTCGCCTCCGGCTGCGGTTCGAAAACCCTGATCCGCATCGGCGCCGGCAACCTCAAGTCGCTCGTCGTCTTCCTGGTTCTCGGTTTGGCCGCCTACATGACGATGCGTGGCGTGTTCGGCGTCTTTCGCGTCAATGTGCTGGAAAAGGCGGCGATCACGCTCCCTGGCGGCCAGGATGTTCCGAACCTGCTTGCCGCTGCCGGCCTGCCGTCCGGGATGGCCTTCGGGCTCTCCGTGCTGGCCATCGGCGGCGGCCTGACCGCGTTCTGCCTGCTCAAGCGCGACTTCTGGACGCTCGATAACCTCCTCGGCGGCGTCGGCACAGGGCTGGCCATCGTCGCCGCCTGGTATGTCAGCGGTCATATCGGCTATCTGGCCGAACATCCGGAAACACTGGAAGAGGCCTTCATCGCCACCAACAGCGGCCGGATGGAATCGCTGACTTTCGTTGCGCCGCAAGCCTATGCGCTGGATCTGCTGATGCTGTGGTCGGACACCAGCCGCAAGCTGACGGTCGGCATCGCCAGTGTGCTCGGCGTCATCGCCGGTTCCGGCGCCTGGGCCCTGCTGACCGGGAATTTCCGCTGGGAAGGCTTCGCCAGCGTCGAGGACACGGCCAGCCACCTGCTCGGCGCGGCGCTGATGGGCTTTGGTGGCGTGGTGGCGATGGGCTGTACGGTCGGCCAGGGCATCACCGGTTTTTCCACGCTGGCGGTCGGCTCCATCGTGACCTTCCTGTCCATTGTTGTCGGGACGGTGGCGACCCTGAAGTTCCAGTACTGGCGTTTGATGCGCGAAGCCTGATTGGCTGGGAAATCCCGGTCTTTGACGGTCAACCGGAAAAAACGGCCAAAATCGAAATCGCTCAGGCGCTTTCGTTTTCCTTGAGTTTTTCGATGACGAGAGGGAACGCGCCCGAGCCGATCAGGGCGATGGCGGAGACGATGAAGGCGAGGCCGGCCATCGGATCATCGAGCACCGGGTGAATGACGGCGCCGAAACCGGCGAGGCTGATGGCGCCCGGAATGGCGCAGAGACCGCCGAGCGTGGTCAGGGCGATGAAGGAAAACGGGTAGCGGCGCATGGCGTGAGTGTAGACGAGCGTTGGATTCGGCGCGATGATGGACGCTATTTTAACGTTTCAGGAGATGCTGATGGACCGCCGCCGATTCCTGCGCGCCACCGCCGCCTTTTCTGCGCTCGGCGCGGTCGAGTTTGCGCCCTGGCAGTCGATGAGCGCCTTTGCACGCGAGCTCGAGGATTTCGTGCGCGGACCGGCGGTCAAGGACCATCCCCTGCGCCAGATCTCGAAACATGTCTGGATGATCTTCTCGCCCGACGGTTTCCCGACCCCGGAAAACCAGGGAATGATGTGCAACATCACCGTGGTCAATACCGCCAAGGGCTTGGTGGTGATCGATTCGGGGGCGTCGGTGCAGATCGGCGAGATGGCCATCCGGCAGATCAAAAAGACGCTGAAAAAGCCGGTCATCGCCATCATCAACACCCATTACCACGGCGATCACTGGCTCGGTAACGACGCCTTCGTCGCGGCCTACAAGGATGTTCCGATTTACGCCCACCCCGGAACGATCAGCGAAATCGCCGGTATGCAGGGCAAGCTGTGGCGTACCCTCATGGAGCAATGGACCAACCAGGCCACGCTCGGCACCCACGTCGTGCCGCCGAATACGCCGGTTGAACACGGCCGCGAACTGAAGTTCGGCGACGTGACGCTGCGCCTGCACCACTACGGCAAGGTGCATACGCCCTACGACATCTGCGTCGAGGTCCTCGAAGACAAGCTGACCTGCATCGGCGACGTGGCGATGGACCGGCGCATCGCCAACATGGACGACGGTTCCTACGTCGGCACCCTGAAGGCCTACGACGCGCTGGAGAAAAACGCCGCGTCGACCATCTGGCTACCCGGCCACGGCCAGCCGAGCGGGGAAGTCCTGCGCTGGAATCGCGAGCTGTTCGAAGGCATCTACCAGCCCTGCGAGCAGGCGGTCAAGGATGGGCAGCCGATGGAGGAAGCCAAGGCCAGGGTCCTGAAAGACCCGAGAGTCCTCAGCCGGGCCAAGGATACCAAGGGCTTCGACATCAATATCGGCAAGTACGTCAGCCTGGCCTACCTGGAGGCCGAGGCGGCCGGCTTCTGAGTTGAGGCGCCAGCCGGCAGTTAGCCGGCGGTGCAGGCCGCACTGGCCCTACTCTGGCGCAGCCACTTCAGCATCATCGCGAACAGGTCATCCGGATCGACTGGCTTGGCGATGAAATCGTTCATCCCGGCATCCAGGCAAAGCACCCGGTCTTCGGCGAAGGCGTTGGCGGTCATGGCGATGATGGGGGTATCGGCATGCCCCGATATTCCGCGGATGGCCTGCGTGGCGCCCAGGCCGTCGAGATTCGGCATCTGCATGTCCATCAGGATCAGCTGGTAGCCTCGTTTGACGGCCAGATCGACGGCCTCGACCCCGTCGCTGGCCAGGTCCACCTTGAAGCCCAGTGTTTCACGAAGCAGTTCGAGGGCCACTTCCTGATTGACCCAGTCATCTTCGGCCATGAGGATGTGACACGCCGGAAACTCCTCGCGCAAGGCCCGTTCGGCAGCCATGCCGGATTGATGCTTGTCCTGCGGTTCGGGAGCGGCGACATGCGTGCGGCGCAGTCGGATGGCAAAGGTGAAAACGCTCCCCGAGCCCGGCGTACTGACCACTTCGATTTCTCCGCCCATCAGCCGGACGAGGCGTTGGCAGATGGGCAGGCCGAGGCCGGTGCCGCCGTATTTGCGCGTCGTCGAGCCGTCGGCCTGTTCGAAGGGATTGAAGATCCGATCGAGCGCCTCTGCCGTGATGCCGATTCCGGTGTCCCAGACCGACATCTCAAGCAGCACCGATTGTCCATCGTCTTCGGCGATGCGGCCGACGACCCGAACTTCGCCGCGCTCGGTGAATTTGATCGCGTTGCCGGCCAGATTGAGCAGGATTTGCAGCAGGCGCAGGGGGTCGCCGACCAGCTGGAGCGCCTTGAGGCGGGCATCGAGGTCGAGAATGAAACGGAGGTGCGCCGATTCGGCGCGGGGGGCGAGCAGGTTTGCCAGTTCCTGGGTCAGCGCGTCGACGGTGAAAGATGTCTGTTCAAGCGTCATCCTGTCCGCGTCGATCTTCGACAGGTCGAGGATGTCATTGAGCAGCCGCAGCAGGTGGTTGGCCGCATCGTCGATCTTGCCGAGCTTGTCCACCTGCGCCGGGTCCTGGTTGTTGCGCTTGAGCATGTAGGTCATGCCGATGATCGCGTTCATCGGCGTGCGCAATTCATGGCTCATGTTGGACAGGAAGGTGCTCTTCGCCCGGCTCGCTGCCTCCGCCGCCTCCTTGGCCAGCGACAGGGCCTGCGTACGCTCCTGGACCGTGTCCTCGAGATGGTCGCGCTGGTCGGCGAGTTGCCCGTCGCGCTGGGCGATTTCGCCGAGCATGGAATTGAAAGCCTTGCCGAGGCGACCGATCTCGTCGTCCGAATAGATCTTCGCCTGACGGGAGTAGTCCTTGGATTCGGCAATGTACTGGGCCGTTTCGGTCAGCGATCCGAGCGCGGCCAGAATCGACGCCAGCATGTGGCGGCCGATGGCGAAGGCGATGAGGAACGAAATGGTCAGCGCCAGCAGCGACAGCGCGAGGTTCCAGACGATGGCCCGCCAGACGGCTTCGAGGCTGGCCGAAATGGAAACCGTACCGACGATCTCGTCATCCGAACGGATGGGGACGGCGACCGTCACCGACGACCAGTCGGCATAGACCGCGCGCACGCGGTGCGGTTTGTCGCCCTGTTCGACCTGGGTGGGCAGCGGCCGGTCGGCTGCGTCGTAGCGATAATGGAAATCCGAGGTAATGCCGATGAGGCGCACGGCCAGCACATCCTTGTGCTCGCCAAACGAACTGAGCAGGCGCCTGGCGCCCAGGACATCCCGGAATTCGATGACGGCCGACGCGTTGAAGGCGACGACATCGGCCATGGCAAACAGCTCGGCCGTCTTGGCCTGGCGTCGCTGGTCGACTTCGCGCACCGCGAAGGTCAGGAAGGAAAGCAGCAAGCCCACGCCGAGCGAGGCCGCGATGGCCAGCGCAATTTTTTTCCGAATGGATTGTTGCTTGTTCAACGCTCGCCTCCGATGACACGGCTAGCGAGTCGCATCATTTGTGAACTCGGCGTCAGTCCATGCCGGGAAAGTGTATCCGCATTGACGATGAACTGAACGCGCCCGCCGTTGCGAAGCAGTTCGATGCCGCCGCCGGCGCGCGCAAAGCCGTCGGCATTGCTGGCGGGCAGGATGGGCATGCCCTGAATCCAGCGCAGGACGGCGCTGATGCGCGCCTCCTCGATGTCGGGAATGTAGAGCAACTGGCAGGCGCCCATGTCGTCAGGGCTTTTCACCCGGCGAATCCGCAGCTCCTTGCCGCCGACCAGCCGCCCTTCGTGATTGCTCAGGTAGGGGCCGAGCGTGTCCCGGCCGAACAGGCAAATCGTTGACGTGTTCCGGCTGCTGGCAGGCCATTCCACATATTTCAGGAAATTGACGAGATAGGCCGATTCCAGCTGCGGTTCGGAGTCGGGTTGGGCCATGGCCAGGGAAAAACAGGCCATGCAGAAAACGACCAGGCCGCCCAGCAGGGGTGTGCGCGCGAGAGGGCGTGCGTGCCAGCTCATGATTTTGCAGGTGCCGGGCATGAGCGCACCGGCTCGCCGACCTGAGCGGCGGGTACAAGTATCGGACGATACGAGAATTTACCTTTATGAAACAATGTGTTCTGCGCATAGCTTGAACAAGTCATGACTATGCCATCGCACCGAATTCATATCAATGAAGTAATTCACGCAATTGGTGCATGAGTTCCCGTCGAGGGCATTCGCCCATAAAAAAGGCTGGCCGGATTTCTCCGGCCAGCCTTGAGGGAAATTGCCTGCTTACTGGACTTGCTGAATACCGGCCAGTACCCAGCCGCGACTGTTGTCGGTCGGTTTGGTCATGTGCCAGATTTCATCGAACGGCGCCGGTGCGACGCCCTTTTCTTCGCTGATCAGGCCGGTGAAGCGGATGCTGACGATGTAGCGGTTGGCTTCTTCGGCAACGTCGAGGACTTCGCCGTTGAGTTGAGCCACGTCGGTTTCCTGCTGCGCACCGCCGCGTTCGCTCATGCCCATCTTGATCTCGGCGAACATTTCCGGCGACGTGAATTCGCGGATGTCGTCGAGATTGCCGGCATCGTTGGCGGCCTGCAGGCGGATGAAGTTGACCTTGGCGTTACGGACGAAGCTCTCGACATCGAAGTCGGCCGGGATGTTGCCACCACCGGTCGAAGCGGCTACCGGGGCAGCGGCTGCCGAGCCGCCGACTGGCATGAAGTCAGGCTGACGCGGGGCGTTGGCACCGTAATTGGCACCCGCGCCGGCGTACTGCATGCCGCCTTGCTGGGTCGCGCCTGCCTTCTTGCGCATGAAATAGCCGACGACCATGACGACGGCCATGATCAGCAGGCCGATCATCAGGACATTGGCCAGGCCTTCACCGAAGCCGAAGTGCGAGGCCAGCGCGGCCAGGCCGAGACCGGCGGCGAGGCCTGCCAGCGGGCCCATCCACGAGCGCTTGGGTTGGGCGGCCGGTGCGGCGGCCGGGGCCGACGGCGTGTTCGGGGCTGCGGTCGGTGCCTGCTTAGCCGGCGCGGGGGCAACGGACTGGCGCTGCATGCCGGCCGAGCTGCCGCCACCGAGGCGCTTGGCTTCGGCGTCGCCGATCTGCAGGGTGAAGCCGAGCACCAGTGCTGCGGCCAGCAATACGAAATTCTTCATGGTTGTCTCCGTTAGGGAAAGTTACATCCCGTAGTGTAGCTGCTTCCGTCTACATAAAAACCAGTAAACGCCTGCGTGATTATTCGAGAAAATCGAATATTTATGGCGTTGCCAACAGGCTGGCTACGGCAGCGGGGTTGGAGGGGAAATAGAAATGGACGTAGGAGGCGGTCAGGCGTCCCTGCCGGTAGATCGCTTCGCCTTCGCGGCCGTCGGCTGTTCGGGCGCGGACCAGCGGGGCGAGGGGCGTTTCGCTTTTCGAATAATGGAAGGTATGACCGGAAAGGTGGCCTTCTGGCAGGTCGACGAATTGGGTGCCGAGCGCCGTGATGCGCGGTTGCATGACGGCGCGGCCGGGAAGCAGGCCGCCGAAACGGTTGCTGGCGCCAGCTTTGTCGACGACCTCGTCGAACAGGCTCATCATGCCGCCACATTCGGCGAGCAGTGCTTTGCCGGCGGCGACGTGATTCTTGAGCGCTTGCCACAGGGCGCTGTGCTTGCTGAGCGCATCGGCATGGAGTTCCGGGTAGCCGCCGGGCAGCCAGACGGCGTCGCAATCCGGCAAGGGGTCGTCGGCCACGGGCGAGAAGAAGCGCAGCTTGGCGCCGAGCTGCGCGAGCGTTTCGAGATTGGCCGGGTAGATGAAGCCGTAGGCGGCGTCGCGGGCGATGGCGACGCACTGGCCGGCGAGCAGCGGTTTGATGTCGGGGGCCGGGGCCGCTTCGAAATTGACGGGTTTGGGCAGGTCGACGGTGGCACTGGTTTGCAAGGCATCGGCCAGGGCGTCGAGACGGGCTTCGAGGTCGGTGATTTCGGCGGCCTGGAGCAGGCCGAGGTGGCGTTCGGGGAGGCTGTCGCTGCTTTTGGGCAGGGCGCCGAACCAGCCCATGCCGGCTGGCAGGCTGTCGCGCAGAAGTTGGGCGTGATAAGCACTGCCGACGCGGTTGGCGAGGACGCCGGCGAAGGGCAGGCCGGGCCGGTAACTGGCCAGGCCGTGGGCGACGGCGCCGAAGGTCTGGGCCATCGATCCAGCGTCGATGAGTGCCATGACCGGGACGCCAAAGCGCGTTGCGATGTCGGCTGCCGAGGGCTGGCCGTCGAAGAGGCCCATGACGCCTTCGATCAGAATCAGGTCGGAATCCTCGGCAGCGCGGGCCAGTCGCCAGCGCGCGTCTTCCTCGCCGCACATGCCGAGGTCGAGATTCTGACAGGGCCGACCGCTGGCGAAGGCGTGGATCTGTGGGTCAAGAAAGTCGGGTCCGCACTTGAAGACGGTGACGCGCCGGCCTTGCCGGGCATGCAGGCGGGCCAGCGCGGCGGTGACGGTAGTCTTGCCCTGGCCGGAGGCGGGGGCGGCGATGAGGAGGGCGGGGCAGCTTGTCATTAGAACTCCAGGCCGGGCATGGCCTTGATGCCGGCTTGGAAGGCGTGCTTTTCCATGCCGATGTCGCTGACCGTGTCGGCCGCATCGCGTAGCGCTTGCGGGGCGCCGCGGCCGGTGATGATGACGTGCTGCATGGCCGGGCGGGCGAGGATCTGGCCAATCACGGTGTCGAGGTCGAGCCAGCCGTACTTGAAGGCGTAGGTCATTTCGTCGAGGACGACGAGGCCGATGTCAGCGTTGTGCAGGTGGCCGCAGGCGACCTCCCAGGCGGCTTGGGCGGCTTTGGCGTCGCGCTCCTTGTCCTGCGTTTCCCAGGTGAAGCCTTCGCCGCCGACATGCCAGGAGACGTTGGGCTGCTGGCGGAAGAAGGCTTCCTCGCCGGTGTCCGAGCGGCCTTTGACGAACTGGACGACGCCGACTTTCAGGCCGTGGCCAAGCGCCCGGGCGACGACGCCGAACGCGGCGCTCGATTTGCCCTTGCCGTTGCCGGTGTTGATGACGAGCACGCCGCGTTCCTCCTGCGCGGCGTCGATCTTGCTGTCGACGACGGCCTTTTTCTTCTGCATGCGTTGTTCGTGGGTGACGGTCATGGTGTTTGGTTCGAAAAAGGCAATCTCACGGTCAACCGGAAAAAATGCCCAAAATTGAAATGTGATTATTCGGGAATGAAGCAGCGATGGCCGCGGTCTTCGATCTGACGCAGGCCGTAGCCGTAAAGTTCGGACAGTTTTTCAGCGGTCAGGATGGCGTCGACGCTGCCCAGCTCGGTTTGCCCGTCGCCATAAACCAGCAGCGCGCGGTCACAGAAGCGGTGGGCCAGCGCCGGGTCGTGCAGGACCATGATGACACCCGCGCCGCAATCGCGGGCCGTGCCGGCGAAGAGTTCGAGGACGGCCATCTGGTGGTTGAGGTCGAGGTGCGACAGCGGTTCGTCGAGCAGGTAGAGCGGCGCGGCCTGGGTGAGCAGCGTGGCGATGGCCAGCCGCTGGCGTTCACCGCCGGAAAGCGTATGAATTTGCCGCGTTTCCATGCCCTCCAGGCCGACGGCCTTGAGCGCGCCGCGGGCCAGTTCGGCATCGCGCGTCGATTCCCAGTCCCAGCGACCGAGGTGCGGGTGGCGGCCGGTCAGCGCCGTTTCCAGCACGGTCGAACCGAAGGGGTCGGACTGGAACTGGCCAAGCCAGGCCCGGCGCAGGGCGGCGTCGCGGGCGGGCATCAGCGCCGCGTCCTCGCCATCGAGCAGCACCGCGCCAGCGGCCGGCGGGCGCAGGCCGGCCAGCGTCGACAACAAGGTCGATTTGCCGGCGCCGTTGCGGCCGAGAATGGCGACGCGCTCACCGCTGGCAACGCTCAGGTTGACGCCATCAACGACTGTCTTGCCGCCAATGGCGACGACGAGTTGCTTCGCTTCGAGCAGTGGCCGGGTCATTTCGGCTGCCTCGAGAGCAGGAAAAGGAAGACCGGCACGCCGATCAGTGCCGTCAGCACGCCGACTGGCAACTGCTGCGGCGCGATCAGGGTGCGGGCCAGCGTGTCGGCCAGCACGAGCAGCGAACCGCCGGCCAGCACCGAGGCCGGCAGCAGCAGACGCTGGTCGTTGCCGGTGGCCAGACGGACCAGGTGCGGAACGACCAGCCCGACGAAGCCGATCGAACCGGCGGTCGTCACCGATGCGGCCGTGGCCAGCGACGCCAGCAGGTAGATCGCGTAGCGCAGCCGACCGACGGCCACGCCGAGCGCCTGCGCCTGCATCATGCCGCGCGACAGCAGGTTCAGTTCGCGGGCGAAGGGCATGGCCAGCAGCAAGGCGATGACCAGCGCCGCGAAGGCTGGCCACCACTGGGCGCTCTGCCCGAGATCGCCCATCAGCCAGAAGAGCATGCCGCGCAGCTTGTGCTCCTCGGCAATGGCCAGCATGAGTGCGACCAGCGCGCCACAGCCGGCGGCGACAATGACGCCGGTCAGCAGCAGGCGCGTCTGCGTCCAGCTCCCGTCGCCGTGCGCCAGCCCGAAGACGACGAACATGGCGGCGAGCGCGCCGGCAAAGGCCAGGCCGTCGATCCCGACGACCGGCAGGCCGATCAGGATGGCAAACATCGCCCCGACCCCGGCGCCACCGGAAATGCCCAGCACGTAGGGATCGGCCAGCGGATTGCGGAGCAGGACCTGCATCAGCGCACCGGCCAGCGCCAGCAGCCCGCCGCAGGCAAAACCGGCCAGCGCACGCGGCAGGCGAAGCTGTAGCACGACATCGCCGGCCCCGCCCTCCTCTCCGAGCAGCGCAGCGAATACCTCGGCGTAGGACACCTTGAAGCTACCCACCGTCAGCGCCAGCCCGATACTCGCCACGGCCAGAAGGCCGAGGCTGGCGAGGATCAGGAAGGCGCGGCGGCGAGTCGGCATGGATTACTTCGGACTGTAGCGAACGCCGATGAAGGCGTTCATGCCTGGCGTCGCGTAGGTGTCGGCGAGCACGTATTCACGGTCGAACAGGTTGTTGACCCGGGCGAAAACAGACCAGTCCTTGGCAAAACGATAGGCTCCGTACAGGTTGGTGAGCGAGTAGCCACCGAGCTTCTTGGGCGGCTGGCCGAAAGGATAATCCATCCGGTCGTCGCTGACCTGTTCCTCGACACGCCATTCCCAGGCGCCCAGCGTCTGGCCGATGGCGGCGGCGACGCGGTTCTGGGCGCGACGGGCCAGGCGACGGTCGGTGTCCACATCCTTGGCGTCGAGATAGTCGTAGCTGGCCTGAACGTTCAGGCCGGCAAGGACGCCCTCGTAGGCCAGGGTGATGCCTTCGAGGCGAGCGCTGCCGACGTTGTTCGGCGTGTTGGTCCACACGATCAGGTTCTCGACACGATTGAGGTACCAGGTCAGGGAAACGTGCTGCTGGCCGGTTTCGAAATGCAGGGCGACTTCGCGATTGCGGGCGTTTTCCGGCTTGAGATTCGGATTGCCGAAGAAGCCGCCGCGCAGCGGGTAGTAGAGATCATTGAACGTGGGGGCCCGGAAGGCAGTGCCGTAGCTCGCATTGGCGCGCCAATTGCGCGAGAAACGATAACCGTAGGCGAGCGAGCCGGTGGTCTTGTCGCCAAATTGCGAATTGTCGTCGCGGCGCACATTCACCTGCGCGCGGTGCGCCTCGTAGCCCAGCGTCCAGCCGCCGAGCAGGGAGTTGTTGGTGCGTTCACGGACAGCGTAGGCGGTAGTAGTGTCGACTTCCTGTTCCAGTCGCTCCGCACCCAGCAGGAAATTGCCGACACGGGTCCGGAAATCGTTCTGCCAGGAGAAGAGACGCTGGTCCGTGCGGAAATTGCTGTTGCGAACGCCATTCCGCAGTTCATCGGAATCATCCATGCTGCTGCCGACATTGATGGTGCTCGTCCAGAAATCGGTGAGCGTGTTCTTCAGGAAGGCGTTCAGGCTGCTCACGCTGTTGCGATTGCGCCAGTCGATGGTGGCGCCGGTTCCGTCGAATTTGCTCTCGCCGTCGCTGTAAAACACGCTGATGCCGGCTTCGTGGCCCTTGGCAAAACTGTAGGCCAGCCTGCCGCTCAGGCTGTTCATCCAGAAACCGTCGCGATCCTTGTTGGCGCTCGCCGTCCACGGCTTGCTGTTGAAACCGGCCGTCGTGTAGGTCGCCAGATTCAGTGCGTAACGCCAGCCGTTCTGCGCACCGGAAAAACCGCCGGATGCGGACGCCGTATCGTAGGTGCCAGCGCCCACTTCGCCGTGAAAGCTCAACGGGCCGTCACCCTGGCGCGTGAAGACCTGAATGACGCCGCCGATCGCGTCGCTGCCATACAGCGACGAAGCCGGGCCGCGAACGATTTCGATGCGTTCGATCTGGCTGGCCGGAATGCGGTTCCACGACGCGCTGCCTGAAGTGGCCGAACCCATCCGCATGCCATCGACCAGCAACAAAACGTGCGAACCGCTCGAGCCGCGCACGTACAGCGACGAATTGGCGCCGAAACTGCCGTTCGCCGAGAACTCGATGCCCGGTTGGCGCGAAAGGATTTCCTCCAGCGTCGACTGGCCGGCCGATTCGATTTCCTCCCGCTCGATGACGGACACGTCCGACAGCTGTTCCGAGACGCGCGTTTCCTGGCGTGTCGCGGTAATCAGGACGGGGTCGAGATAGGCAAGTTGATCGATGGCGAATGCCGATGGAGCAAAAGACAGGGCCAGCAAGGCGGCCAGCGGTTTGATACGTGGTTGCATGATTTTCCTTTTCCCGGCGGGCGTCCCCGCATGCCGGAAGAACAGTGAAAAGGAAATGCGAAGGGAGAAGGGCTGGTTGCGCTAACCCGCACCACACCCCCGTGGCACTTCCGCTTTTTGTCCCAGGCCGGTATCCGGGCTCGCAAGTCTTGACGTATCGCCTTCCCAGGTTTTTTACCCAGTGGCCTGTTGATACGCCCGCACTTGCTTACCGTTGCGGGGGCAGCAGCGGATTTGTCCTTGAGGAGACGCACCGCTTTCCCGTTTAACTGCGCTTGGAGAATCCGTACGCAGCACCTGACACGGCGCGCATTCTACATTCATTTGTGCTGCAGCGCACCCGAAGCTGTCGTGCCAATTGAGATAAACCACTTTCAGAATAATGGCTTAGTCCTTGACCGTGCGGTGTTTTAACCTCTATAGTTCGCTGCATGAATTTGGAACTCGAAACGCTTGAAGCCAAGATCGAACAGGTCGTCGCGCTGGTCCACCAGTTGCGCGCCGAGAATGAGGTCTTGAAAAACCAGATGGTTGCGGCCGAGGCTGAGCGCTTGCACCTGCGTCAGACGATGACGGCCGCGCGCGAGCGGCTCGAAGGTCTGGTCGACAAGATTCCCGAGGATGCCTGAGATGAGCGCCGAGCCGAATTTCCTCGACGTCAAGATCATGGGCCGCGAATACCGCGTGGCCTGCACGCCGGAAGAGCGGGAAGCCCTGCTGTCAGCGGTCGATCTCGTCGACAACAAAATGCGCGACATCGCGCAGCGAACCAAGAACACCATCGCCGAACGCGTCGCCGTCATGGCCGCGCTGAACATCGCTCACGAGCACCTTTCCGGAGCCTCGGGCGGGGCGCAAAAAGAGTTTGCGGAAGCAGTTGATACTTCCGAAACGAAGCGTAGAATCGGTGACATGGGAGCACGACTTGATGCCGTGCTTGCGCCCCAGCAGCAACTGGACCTGTAGTCATTTACTGCTGACCCCGGCGCCGCCCGCCGAGCGTCCCCTGCGGTGTTTGTTAAGGCCATATATTCCTTGAACCAATGCTGATTGGCATCGGTTGCGGACCAACAGTCCGCTGTTGTGCGCGCTCCCAGCGAGTGTGCCTGATGCGGAAGGAATGCGACCACTCTGGACCCAGGTTCAGGATGCCGGCCTGACGGCACTTGCGGGGGCCTTTTTTTGTCCCGAGTTTTTTGATCACATGCACTATTGGCTGATGAAGTCGGAACCGGACGAGGTGTCGATCGACGACCTCGCAGCAGCACCCCGGCAACGGGTGCCCTGGTTCGGCGTGCGCAACTATCAGGCGCGCAATTTCATGCGCGATGCGATGCAGCTTGGCGACCTGGCCTTCTTCTATCACTCCAGTTGCGCCGAGCCGGGCATTGCCGGCATCTGCGAGGTGTGTTCCGAGCCCTATCCGGACGAAACGCAGTTTTCAACGGTCAACCGGTATTTTGACCCAAAATCGAAATCCGAAAATCCGCGCTGGTGGCTGCGTGACGTCCGTTTTGTCGCCAAAACTCGCCTCGTTTCGCTGGCCGAACTGCGGCGCTACCCGGAACTGGCCGACATGCGCCTGCTGGCGCGTGGCAATCGATTGTCCATCATGCCCGTCAGCGAGGCGGAATGGGGCTTTATTACCGGGCAAGTGCTCGGGTTGAATCAGGAATTGGGGTCCTAGATGGGTTTTGAGTGGTATGTCGCGTATCTGGTGCTGGGTGCCTTTGTCGGCTTCTTTGCCGGCCTGCTCGGTGTGGGGGGCGGCGGCATCATGGTGCCGCTACTGACCACCCTGTTTGCAGCCCAAGGCATTCCGCTTGAACACCTCGTCCATCTGGCGCTGGGTACGTCGATGGCGGCCATCGTCATCACCTCTATTTCCAGCCTGCGCACCCACCACGCGCACGGCGCCGTGCGTTGGGACATCGTCAAGGGAATCGCCCCTGGCGTCCTGCTCGGCACCTTCGGCGGCACCTTCATCGCCTCCCGGGTGCCAACCCTGCCGCTGGCCATTTTCTTCGCCTGCTTCATGGCCTATGTGTCCGTCCAGATGATCCTCAACGTCAAGCCGAAACCGTCGCGTCAGTTGCCCGGCGCCGCCGGTCTGGCCGGGGTTGGCGGGGTGATCGGTCTGGTGTCGGCGCTGGTGGCGATTGGCGGAGGATCGCTTTCGGTGCCCTTCATGACCTGGTGCAACGTCAAGATGCAGAATGCAATCGGCACCTCGGCCGCCATCGGCTTGCCGATCGCCCTGGCCGGCGCCCTTGGCTACCTGATCAACGGGTGGGGCACTAGCGGCCTGCCGGACTGGTCGTTCGGCTTTGTCTATCTGCCGGCGCTGGTGCTGATCAGCGTGGTGTCCAGTTTTACAGCGCCGATTGGCGCCCGGCTGGCGCATCGCCTGCCGGTCGCCATCCTGAAAAAGATATTTGCCGGTGTGCTGATGCTTTTGTCGGCAAAAATGCTGCACACCGTCTTGAGCAGTTGATCAGCGCGCCTTGAAGACAGGTTTGCGCTTTTCCAGGAAGGCAGCCAGGCCCTCCTTGTAATCCTCTGTTTCAAGGAAAGCGAAGGAGGCGGCCTTTTCCGCGTCGCTGAGCGGTGTGCCGTCGAGCAGGCGGCGTATCCACTGCTTGTGCCAGCCGGCGACGAGCGGGGCACCGGCGCAGATGCGTTTCGCTGTCGCGTAGGCCTCGTTCTCCGTTTCGGTGTCGGCGACCACGCGGGTGACCAGTCCCTTGGCGTAGGCGTCGGTGGCGTTCAGGATGCGCCCTTCGAGCAGGATTTCCTTCATGACCGCCGGTCCGGCCAGACGGAGCAGGCCTTCCATTTCGCCGGGATACATCGAGAAGCCGAGGCGATTGATCGGCGCGCCAAAGCGTGACGATTCACCGCAGATGCGGAAATCGCAGACACCGGCAATTTCCAGCCCGCCACCGATGCAGGCACCCTGAATCAGCGCCACGGTCGGGTGCGGGCAGTTGTCGATGGCCTGCAGGGCGAGTGCCACCTGGCCGTGGTAATGCAGTGCCTGTTCGAGGGTGGCGCGGCCTGTCACAAACTCTTCCAGATCGCCACCGGCGGCGAATGCATCGTTGCCGGCGCCGCGCAACACGACGCAGCGGATGCGGTCGTCGACGCTGATTTCTGCCATCTTGCCGGCCAGCTGATTCCACATGCCGAGGTTGATGGCGTTGAGCTTGCCGGGGTTGTTCAGGGTCAGGGTGGCGATCTCGCCGTTGCAGGAAAAATCAATGGTGCTCATGGGTTATCTCGAATGGCCCTATAAAAATTATGGGATTGATCGACCTAAATCAAAGGCAACAAGTCTTATATAAGATAGAATATTGCGGTTGTTTTGGGAGTAATTATTAATTAAAAGTTAGGAGATTAAGCCATGAGCAGCGCGATGTATGAGCGGATGCGGGCCAATCCAAAGTTTCAGGAACTCGTCTCGAAACGGGGACGTTTTGCCTGGACCTTGGCTTTTGTGGTCCTTGCCATGTTTTACGGTTTTGTGATGGTCGTCGCCTTCAACCCGACGGCCCTCGGCCAGCCGGTTGCAGAAGGTTCCATGTTGACGGTGGGCGTTGCCGTCGAACTCTTCATGTTCATTTTCTTCTGGTCGTTGACGGCGGTTTACGTCAAGCGCGCGAACTCGGAATTTGACGCCCTGACGCAGGAAATCGTCAAGGAAGCCTGGAAGGAGAACAAGTAATGCGACGTCTGGCTCAATTAAGCACCGCACTCGGCCTGCTGGCCGTTGCCGCCATGGCCTATGCCGGCCCGCCGGTTGAAGGCGCGCTGGAAAAACAGGCGACCAACTGGCACGCCATCATCATGTTCTGCATCTTCGTCACAATGACGATGGGCATTACCTACTGGGCGGCCAGCCGCACCAAGTCGACCGCCGATTTCTACACGGCCGGCGGTGGTATCACCGGCTTCCAGAACGGTCTGGCGATTGCCGGCGACTACATGTCCGCTGCCACGCTGCTCGGTCTGACCGCCATGGTTTACACGCAGGGCTACGACGGCTACATCTACATGCTGGCCTTCTTCGCCGGCTGGCCGATCATCCTGTTCCTGATGGCCGAACGCCTGCGTAACCTCGGCAAGTTCACCTTCTCCGACATCACCGCCTATCGACTCGATCAGGGCAAGGTGCGCACCATGGCCGCGATTTCCTCGCTGACGGTGGTCTGCTTCTACCTCATCGCCCAGATGGTCGGCGCCGGTCAGCTCATCAAGCTGCTCTTCGGTCTGGAATACAACGTCGCCATCTTCGCCGTCGGTCTCCTGATGATGGTGTACGTGACCTTCGGTGGCATGGTTGCCACGACCTGGGTGCAGATCATCAAGGCCTGCATGCTGCTGGCCGGGGGTACGCTGGTCATGTTCCTGGCTTTCAGCGAGTTCGGCTTCTCGTTCCAGACGCTGCTGGAAAAGGCCACCGCCGTGCATAAGCTGAAGGACAAGCTGATGTATCCGGGCAGCCTGCTGGCCGATCCGGTCACCGCCATCTCGCTCGGTCTCGGCCTGATGTTCGGTACGGCTGGTCTGCCGCACATCCTGATGCGTTTCTTCACCGTGACTGACGCCAAGGAAGCGCGCAAGTCCGTGCTTTACGCCTCCGGTTTCGTGGCTTACTTCTTCAACGTCATCTTCCTGATGGGCCTGTGCGGCATCCTGATCGTCGGTCAGAACCCTGACTTCTTCGAAGGCGGCACGGTTGGCGGCAAGCTGATCGGCGGCGGCAACATGGTCGCCATGCACCTGGCCAAGGCCGTCGGCGGCAACATGCTGCTCGGCTTCCTGGCTGCCGTGGCCTTCGCGACCATCCTGGCCGTGGTGTCTGGTCTGGCACTGGCTGGCGCATCGGCCATCTCGCATGACCTCTACGCCCGCGTCATCAAGAAGGGTACGGCTTCGGAAGCGGCTGAAATCCGCGTTTCCAAGATCGCCACCATCTGCCTCGGCTTCGTCGCCATCATCCTCGGCATCCTGTTCGAGAAGCAGAACATCGCATTCATGGTCGGCCTGGCCTTCGGCGTCGCTGCTGCTGCCAACTTCCCCGTGCTCATCCTCTCCATGTACTGGAAGGGTCTGACGACGCGCGGTGCGCTGTTCGGCGGCTACGGTGGCCTGATCTCCGCCGTGCTGTTCGTGCTCTTCTCGAAGTCGGTGTGGGTCGATGTGCTGCATAACGCCGCACCGCTCTTCCCGTACACCCAGCCGGCGTTGTTCGCGATGCCGGTGGCCTTCCTGTTGGCCTACATCTTCTCGAAGACCGATTCGAGCGTACGTGCCGGCCAGGAAATCGAGGCCTTCGAAGATCAGTATGTCCGTGCCCAGACAGGTTACGGCGCTGCTTCGGCCAGCAACCACTAAGCCACAGTCGCACAAAAAAGCCCTGACGATGAAAGTCGTCAGGGCTTTTTCATTGGTAGGTGCAGAAAAACGGTTTCAGCGAGGAATGATCGGCCGGTGAGGCCCTTCTTCACATTTCAATTTTGGGCAAAATTTCCGGTTGACCGTGAAATCCGCCTTTTGGGCCCGGTTGTGGCTCAGTTTTGCCCGGCAGCGCTATCCCGGATCTTGGCCAGGGCCTCGCGTCCGGACAGCAGATGATCGTGCATTAACTTTTCGGCTTTGACGGCATCGCCAGCCTGTAGCGCAGCCATGATCTGGCGATGCTCGTCCAGCGACTGCTGGAGGCGCCCTTCCAGCGAGAGCGAATGCAGGCGGGACAGCTTCAGAACCTTGCGCAGGTCCTGGATCACCGACAGCAACCAGCGGTTGCCCGACAGCTCCTGAATTTTCTTGTGAAATTCCTGGTTGGATTCGAAGAAGGCGTCGATCCGCCCTTCCTTCGCCGCCAGTTCCAGTTGCTCGTGAATGTTCTTGAGCGCCGCGATGTCCCCGGCCTTGGCCCGCTTGACGGCCTCGGCGGCGCAGCGACCTTCCAGCATGGCAATCAGCGGGAAGATGTCGTCCATGTCCTGCCGTGAAATCTCGGTGACATAGCAGCCACGACGCGGGCGCAGATCGACGAGTCCTTCCGAGGCCAGCACCTTGAGCGCTTCGCGCAGCGGCGTACGGGAAATGCCGTACTCTTCGGCGAGCTTCTGCTCGTCGATCCAGTGACCGGGGGTCAGCTCGTGGGCGAAGATGCGTTGCCGCAGTCTTTCGGCGACTTCCTGATAGAGCGCGGTGGGTGCAATACGTGTCATGGCTTTGGTGTGATGTATGGGCGCCGATCGGTACGTAGCCGACTTGCTTCTGTAATTATGGATAAAGTATTATGTGAGGTTTGGTATGTCAAGCTGGGCCCAGTGGCGTAGAATTTTGAATTCTGCATCATCGGCCTGAAAAAATCGAATCAGCGGGGGATGTGTCATGTCTGAAAAGTTCTTTGATTCCAACAATCTGGATGCTTGGGAAAAGGCTGCTGCCAAACAGGCGCCGGGTGGCGATGTCGGGAATCTGGTCTGGAATACCCCGGAAGGTCTGGCCGTCAAGGCGCTCTATACCAAGGCCGACGTAGCCGGTCTCGAGTTTGCCGACACCCTGCCCGGATTCGCGCCCTTCCTGCGTGGTCCCCAACCGACCATGTATGCCGTCAAGCCCTGGACCATCCGCCAGTACGCCGGCTTCTCCACCGCCGAAGCTTCCAACGCCTTCTACCGCAAGGCCCTCGCTGCCGGCGGCCAGGGCGTCTCGGTCGCCTTTGACCTGGCCACGCACCGCGGTTACGACTCCGACAATGCCCGCGTCACGGGTGACGTCGGCAAGGCTGGCGTGGCCATCGATTCCGTCGAGGACATGAAGATCCTGTTCGACAGCATCCCGCTCGACAAGATTTCCGTCTCGATGACCATGAACGGCGCCGTGCTGCCGATCCTCGCCGGCTACATCGTTGCTGCCGAAGAACAGGGCGTGTCGCAGGACAAGCTGTCCGGCACCATCCAGAACGACATCCTCAAAGAATTCATGGTGCGGAACACCTACATCTATCCGCCCAAGCCGTCGATGAAGATCATCGCCGACATCTTCGGCTACACCGCGCAGCACATGCCGAAGTTCAACTCGATCTCGATTTCCGGCTAT
>JAGTRT010000085.1 GCA_018261895.1 Pseudomonadota bacterium | reverse complement strand
GCCGCAGCGATCAACTTGCCCTTCGCCGCGAGATAGGGCGCGAGAATCTCGGTGTACCAGCCCCCGCCCGGCCACAGTTCCACGACGGTGTCCGTCGGCTTGACGCCGATGAAGCTGAGCTGTGCCGCCGAACAAGCCGACGCTGGCAAGCGTTGCAGCGATGATGGTCAGACGCATGGTTCCCTCCTGATCATCCAGTGATTTCTGAGCCCCGCAGCATGTGCGGCGGTCCCGGCGGATGCAAGTGCCGGCATTCGTGCAACACTAGCCCACTGGCCGCCAGGTTCGGTCGGGAGGAAGTTGGAATCCTATGCAGCACTCGATCGCAACCCTCGCGCTCCCAGTTCGTTACTCGCGCTGGCAGCATGCACTGACAACACTGGCCTTGCTGGCCCTGACCGCCTGTGGCGGCGCCGGCGACACCGCCAGCACCGGGAGCGGCGGGACCGTCAATCAGTTGCTGTCGCAACCGGGGGCGGACACTGCAGCCCTGGTTGCGGCAACCCCGGCCAGGCCCGCGCCCACGCCTGAGCCTGCACCAGCCATGCCGGCTGCGTTATCACCGGATGGAGAGCGTCCGCTGCTGGAAGCGATCGCCCGCAGTTATCCCTTCAGGAAGCAGATCGAAACCAAGGAACAGACTGGCGAGGTCCGCGCTATCGAGGCCGCCAGGATCGAGGCCAACCTGGATCGGGCCCGGCTGGATCTCGCGGGCATCAAACGCAATCTCGCGTCACTCTCGGCGAGCGGGTTACCGACCTACGCCTTGATTCACAGCGTCGCGGGCAACGGCAGTCTCAATGCCTGGATTGTCTTTCCGGACGGCGGAGTGGTCGCCGGCGCAACGTCGGTCCCGTATGGCGGTCTTGGCACACTACAGGGCGGCCTCGGCGTCGACCGGATCGCCGAGACTCGCGGGCCGCAGCTGAAAGGCGAGGAAAAGCAGCGACTCGATGCCGAACTTGATGCCGATTTCGAGGCCGGGATCGACGCTGAAATCGATGCTGACGTTGATGCCGAGCGCGGTGCCGGCAAGCGCGACAACTCGCCCGAGGCGATCAGGAAGCGCCGGGAGGCCCTGGCCGAAGCCGCCGCAATGCTGTTGCCCGGCGACATCCGCCAGGTTCTCGCGGCGGGCGAGGGCCGTCTGCTGGTCGTGCCCGTCCGGGATACCGGAACTGCGCCATATGCGGCGCTGCCGATCCGCAATCAGGATGACTTCGCTGCGAGGAGATGGTCGTTCGTCGTGATGCAGGACCTGGACGTCCTGGCGGGCGACAGCAGCGGCTTTGACATGGGCAAGGTCGATCTCTCGAAGTCGGTCATCGTCGGCGACCCCGACGACATGCGCGACGTGAGATACAGCTTCCCGGCGCTACCCGGCGCGAGAAAGGAGGCGCAGGCGATCGCCAAGGAGCTGGGGATCGCCGACCAGAATGTCCTGATCGGCGCGGACGCGACCCGGAAGAATGTCGTCAACGCCATCGACCGCAGCGCCGGCCGGGGTGTGATCTACATGGCGACACACGCCGTCGCCGATGCCAAGAACCCGCTGACCCGCGGCTTCGTCGTCCTCAGCCAGAAAAACCTGTTTGCCGGCGAGCTGCGAACCCAGCAGTTCAGGGGATGGGACGAGCATCAGCCCCTGGTCGTCATGAGCGCCTGCCAGACAGCGCTGGGGCGCGTCTTCGATGGTGGAACGTTCGGTGTCGCGCGCACCTGGACCAATGCCGGCGCTGGCCAGGTCGTCGCCAGCCTGTGGAACGTGAGCGATCTCGCGACGTACCGGCTGATGACGCGCTTCGTTGCCGGGCTGCAGCAAGGCAAGTCGCCGGAGCTGGCAATGCAGGCCGCGCAGCTCGAGACGATCAAGAACTACCCGAATGACCCGAAGATGTGGGCGAGTTTCACGATCATCGGCAAACCAACCATTGGCAGCGGCCGAGGCAGCACGGCTGCGGCCCAGGTCACTGGCCGGGAGCCGGCTGCAGAGTGATCCACGCCACGACCGGCAGGTGGTCGCTCGGCCATTGGTCGCCGTGCCGGAAGGTAACGACCTCCGTCGCACGAACGTCCATCGCGCCGCGTGCCAGGATCCAGTCGATCCGTTCGCCTTCGTGGCGCAATGGGCCAAACCCTGTGAAGGAGTTGGCATCCTCGTTGCGTCGCTCGCGCGCCGCCGACCAGGTGTCGGTCAGGCCTGCTTCCTTCGTGAGGATGTCGTAGGTCCGGTTGGCTGCGGCGATGGAGTTGAAGTCGCCCACCAGGAACAACGGCGAGTCCGTCGGCAGTCGGCCGATTCGTTGTCGAATCAGTTCCGCCGATTTTTCGCGGGCGGCCTGCACCTCGTGGTCGAGGTGGGTATTCCAGAAATAGAAGGCGCGTCCAGTGACGCGGTCCCTGAAGCGAACCCAGCTCACCATGCGTTGCACGCCGTTGCCCCAGGTGCTCGAAGCGATCACCTCGGGCGTGTCGCTCAGCCAGAAGTGGTCGTACTCCAGCGGCTCGAAGCGGTCGCGCCGGTAGA
>JAGTRT010000016.1 GCA_018261895.1 Pseudomonadota bacterium | reverse complement strand
CGGCAGGAAGCAGCGCGGCAGGAAGCGGCACGGCAGGAAGCGGCACGGCAGGAAGCGGCACGGCAGGAAGCGGCACGGCAGGAAGCGGCACGGCAGGAAGCGGCACGGCAGGAAGCGGCACGGCAGGAGGCGGCTCGGCAGGAGGCGGCTCGGCAGGAGGCGGCTCGGCAGGAGGCGGCTCGGCAGGAGGCGGCTCGGCAGGAGGCGGCCGATCAGGAGCGCCGGATGGCGGCTCGGCGGGCGATGGGGCGGCAGCTGGACGAAGAGGCTGCGCGGCGCCAGGCGGCCGAGGCGGCGGCGCGTCTTTCACCGACGGTGAGTTCGATGCGGCGTGGCCGCCTGTTCGGGCGCGCCGATCCCAACGCCGACCTGCTGCAGTATGCCGAGGACTGGAGCCGGCGGATTCATCTGAACCGGGGGATCGAACTGGTTCGCGAGGCGGCGAAGCAGCCGCATTCCGATCCGTTGGTGACGGTTTCGATTCGCAGCGATGGCTCAGTCGAATCGATCACCTTCGTGCGTTCGAGTGGCTCGCCGGTGCTGGACGAGGCAATCCGCAACGTCATCCAGAGCCAGGCGCCGTATCAGCCTTTCCCTCCGGGCTTGTTGCGTTTCTACGACGTGGTCGAGATTCGCCGGACCTGGCATTTCGACTCGGCGATCCGGCTTTACTGAGCCGCGACCAGGCTACGAAATCGAACTATGCAGGCCATCAATTCATATCGGTTTTGGCCGGAGAAATCATTGACCTGACCGGCACATGTTGAACGGCAGTTCGGTGCCAGTGCCGGCCATAGCAGTTTCCTGATAGCGGCCATTAAACAATCCCGCCTTCTGCGAACGGGAACGCTACAAAGCGTCCGTTGGCAAGCGCAATACACTATCTTGACTGCTCCCCTTACCTAGCCGCCCAATGAGAGTGCCGACGCGCTTTCCTTCGAGCTGCTTAGTATTGGTAATCCTTGATTCTGGACGAACGATTCGTCAGCTATATCAGTTTATGAACATCTGCAGGTCTAGATCATGCCCATTCCTGCACCCTGCATTTTATGAGACGCTATTCAGGGGAAGCGGTGCTCAGCGCATTAGACTTCCCCAAAGCGGTCGTCAACGACCTCAGCGGAGCAACTTAAGTGCTCGACCGATGATTTAGTGCCGCAATTGAGCGCAGTGCGGCGGCAGCTCGACCGAGGCTTCCCGCAACCTCCCTTTCGCAGTTGGCAATTGCGCCCAACTTCTTCTGCAATCCGACAACCGACCTAACGTACTGGCATAAAGGACATTCCGGCAAGACTTCCTGGTTCTTAATGCTGGAAAGCATGATTTTCTCCCTGAAGACAGGGTGCCCGTTGCACTTGGACCCCTGGCGATTGGCAAACGACAAGCTAATTACTGCCAAGCCAATTTACTACGTTTGTCCATATAATAGCTGGACAAATATCTGGGGAGGCCGCTGTGAATTCCGGGTCGCTTACGATTGGCGTCGTTTCTAGGCAGAGCGGTGTGGACGCCAGCACTTTACGCAAATGGGAATATCGCTATGGCTTCCCTCAGCCGATATATCTGGAATCAGGACAGCGTCGTTATTCGAATGCCGATGTTGAAAAACTAAAATGCATTGTGCGTAGGGTGGATGCGGGAGAAAGGGTCGGAAAGGTTATTCGAGACTTTCTCGATCAATTGATTCCTGATGGTTGCAATACACCATGTTCACGCACTTTATTGGTAGATGAAGCTCTCGCGGCACTTGTGAGCTTAGATTTGGGTAAATTCAAGGCGGTATTGGAGAGCGCCCTGACTGAGTCCCCTGTTCTTGAGTTTGTAGAGCAATTTGCATCTCCACTTGCTGAAGCTGTCGGAGCCCGGTGGGCAGAAGGCGTTCTCCCAATTTACGGGGAGCATCTGTTTTCTACGCTACTTGAGTCCAGGCTCCTGCAAATTGCGGATTGCGCATCCCTAGCAGATCATCAGCCCAAGGTTCTCTTGGCCACGCTCTCCGGCGAAACACATACACTTGGATTGGCGATGGCTAATGCAGTTATTAGCTCAGCAGGTATTTCATGCTTGAGGCTCCCTTCGCATATGCCCGTAGATGAAATTGCGGAGTGTGCTTCGGCTTTTCGTGTTCGCATCGCTGGCATCTCCGTTAGCAGGTACTATCCACCCCGCCTTTTGCAGGACACGATAGTGGAATTGAGGCGCGCTCTTCCAGAGGATGTCGAACTCTGGTTCGGGGGGGAGGGGATTAATAAAGTTAGAAAAATGCCCCCCGGAACAAAGACATTCGTATCCTGGGATGCAGCTATTGCGGCTTTCCATGAGTCAATCGACAGCCGAACATAATTTGTTTCGGATAGCCGGCAGGGCTCAAGTCAGGTCGAGGCAGTAAGGCTGTCATTTGACCGACCACACACTACCCGCAGAAATTGAAACGTAATCTGCACCGGCTGCTATTGGTCGAACTCAGCCAGATGACAATCGTGTTGTGCATGTATCGGGGTTGTCATGTTCCCGAGATTTGTCGGCTAGCCTTGGCGCAAAGCGCTGATCAACGCAGGTGAAATTTCTTGATCAGGTTGGCGTGTCGCGCAGGCGTTCGGCGAGGAAGTCGACGAAGACCCGGATCTTGGGTGGCAGGTGGGTTTGCGGTAGCCAGATGGCCCAGGCGGTCTGGCCGAAGGGGCCGACGGGCGTCCAGTCGGGGAGCAGGGCGATGAGCTTTCCTTCGGCGATGTCCCGGTCGACGGCGTAGTTCCAGACGAGGCCGATGCCCATGTCGGCGAGCAGCAGGTCGCGCACGACTTCGCTGTTGTTGACCACGACGTTGCTCGTGACGCGCACGCGGGCTTCCTCTTCGCCCTGCTGGAAACGCCATTCGTTGCCGAATTCGCGCAGGCCGTAGTGCAGGCAATTGTGGTGGGCGAGGTCGGCGGGGGATTCCAGTTTTAGGCCTTTTTTCCCGTTGACCGTTGAACACAGCCGGTAGCGCACCGGCATCAGTGCCTTGGCGACGACCTGGTCGGGCGGCGTGCGCGTCAGGCGCAGGGCGACGTCGTAGCCTTCCTCGACGAGATCGACGAAGCGGTCGAGCAGGGTGAGTTGCAGCTCGATTTCCGGATAGCGGGCGAGGAATTCGGGGATGAGCGGCGCCAGGCAGAGCTTGCCGAAGGTGACGGAGGCGGTGACGCGCAGGGTGCCGCGCGGCGCCTCGACGAGGCCGGCGGCGAGGCGGGTGCTTTCGTCGAGGAGGGCGACGCCCTGGGCGGCGCGGTCAAAGAGCACGCGACCGGCTTCGGTCAGCGACATGGCGCGGGTCGTGCGCTGCAGGAGGCGCAGGCCGAGCTGTTTTTCGAGTCGGTTGATGCGCTTGCTGACCGCCGATTTGGTCAGGCCCATGGCCCGTGCGGCCGAGGAAAAGCCTTGTGTCTCTACGACCCGGACGAACACGGCGAGGTCGGAGAGATGATCGAGCGGGTTGATTGTTTCCATGGTGCAACAAACTGTTATTAGATTGGTTGATTGTAGCGAATATCGGCTGGTGGAATGATGCAGGCGTCACCCACAACGGAGAACGCCATGCCCATGATCAACGTCACCCTGAGCGGCCCGAGCCCCGAACCGGCCGTGATCCATCGCCTGCAAGCCGGAGTTACCCGCCTGATGCAGGACATCCTGCGCAAGGAAGCGGCGCTGACGGTCGTCAATGTGCTGCATTTGCCGCCCGGCGCATCGTCTGCCAACGGTCAGCCGGTTGGCACCGCGGCCAGCCTGCAGGCGATGATTACCGCCGGCACCAACAGCGCGGCCGAAAAGGCGGATTTCATTTTTGCCGCAAAATCCCTGTTGACCGTCGAATTCGGCCCCAGCGCCGCGCCCATCTACGTCGTGCTGCACGAAATTCCGGCGGAAAGCTGGGGCTACGACGGCCAGACCCAGGCCGCCCGCAAGGCCGGCCGGCTGATCGGCGGTGCCGCGTGAGCGCCCGGACCTTGCGCCAGATCGTCGGCGTTGCGCCCAGTCTGCAGGCCGGTGCAACGCTCGTTGCCGCCAAGACGGCATTGCTGCTGATCGACTACCAGAACGAGTACCGCAGCGGCCCGCTGGCCTTGCCGGACGAGGCGACGGCCAGCGACAGGGCGCGGCAACTGCGCGCCTGGGCCAACGCGGCCGGCATTGCGGTGATTCACGTGCTGCATCGCGCGCCACCGACGGCGCCGATCTTCGCGCCCGGCACGACGGGGTTTGAGGCCATCGATGGCCTGGCGCCGGGGCAAGGGGAGGCGGTGATCCACAAGCACCTGCCGTCGGCCTTTACCGGCACCGGACTGGCCGACGCCTTGCAGGCAGCCGGCATCGAAACGCTGCTGGTCGCCGGCTACATGACCCACAACTGCGTCGATTCAACTGCCCGCGAGGCCTTTCATCGTGGCTACCGGGTCGCCGTCGTGGCCGATGCCAGCGCTACCCGGGACCTGCCCGGGCCGGATGGCGAAACGATTCCGGCGGCGACGGTCCACACTGCCGTCCTCGCCGGCCTGGGCGACCGCATCGCCGAGATCGTCGATGTTCCCAGTTTGGCGAGCCTGAACGTGGCTTGAGGCGGGTTTGGGTCCGGTTGGCCAGGATTTGACGGTCAACCGGAAAAAAAGGCCAAAATCGAAATATTGCGCCTAGGCCCCGGACAGCCAGCGGAGAAGCAATCCGTAGAATTTTTCCGGGACCACCGGCTTGGCCATGAAGTCGTTCATCCCGGCATCCAGGCACTGGGCCCGGTCTTCGTTGAAGGCATTGGCCGTCATGGCCACGATGGGCACGTTCAGGTATCCCGGAAGCTGGCGGATGCGTCGGGTGGCGGTCAGGCCATCCATGTTCGGCATCTGCATGTCCATCATGATGAGGTCGTAGACACGGTTTTCGGCCTTGTGCAGCGCCTGCAGGCCGTCATCGGCCGTGTCGACATCGAGGCCGCTGGTGGAAAGCAGTTCCATCGCGACCATCTGGTTGATGGGGTCGTCCTCGACCAACAGGATGCGCTTCCCGCGGCAGCTTTCGCTCAGGCGACGTTCGGCTTCGTCCGCGTCCAGCGAATGGGAAGCCGATTCGAGATCGGGGCATTTGTTCAAACGGGCGGTGAACCAGAAGAGGCTGCCTTTGCCCGGCGTGCTGACGACGCCGGCTTCACCGCCCATCAATTGCGCCAGCCGCTTGGTGATCGCAAGTCCCAGGCCGGTCCCGCCGTATTTTCGGGTTGTCGAGCTATCGGCTTGCTGGAAGGCGTCGAAAAGGTGCTCCCTTGCTTCCGGGGCGATGCCGATTCCGGTGTCCTCGACTTCAAAACGCAGGAGAACCGAGTCATCCGTTTCTTCGACCGGATAGGTGTGGAGCGTGACGCTGCCGGTGGGCGTGAATTTGACGGCGTTGTTGACGTAATTCAGGAGTGCCTGCGCCAATCGGGTCGGATCGCCGCGCAAGCGCCTGGGCACCTTTTCCGTGCTCAGGCGGAATTTCAATCCCTTGGCCTGGGCCTTGGGGCTGACGATGGACGAGACGTTGGCCAACAGACCGTCGATCATGACGTCCGTGCATTCCAGCGTGAGCTTTCCTGCCTCGATCTTCGAGAGGTCGAGAATATCGTTGATGACGCTGAGCAGGTGGTCGGCCGAGGTATTGATCGTGTCGAGACGGGCGGCCTGCTTGTCCGAGACGCCTTCCCGACGCAGCAAATGCACCATGCCGAGAATCCCGTTCAGGGGGGTCCGGATCTCGTGGCTCATGTTGGCCAGGAAAAGGCTCTTGGCGTGTGTCGCGGCCTTGGCATCGTCCCGTTCCTGCTGGCTTCGCAGCATCTGGATGCCGAAGGCGACGTTGCCGGCCAATTCTTCCAGCAAGCGTACTTCTTCATGGCCAAATGCGTCGGGGACGGATGAATAGATCGTCAGGGCGCCGATGGTCCGGTGTTCGCAAATCAACGGCAGACTCACGCTCGACTGGAAGCCACGCTTGAGAATCGCCTCGCGCCATACGTGCATTTTCGGATTGGTCAGGACGTTCTGGTTGACGCAGGGTTTGCCCGTTCGGATGGCGGTGCCGGTCGGTCCCTGGCCAATCGCCTTCCCTTCATCCCACGAAATCCGGACGCTTTCGAGGTAGCCATCTTCGTGACCGGATTGCGCGACGGGCAGGACTGATTTCTCGTCATCCTGTTCGGCCATGCCTACCCAGGCCATCAGATAGCCGCCCTTGTCGACGACAAGGCGACAGAGCTCGTTGAGGAGCGTCGATTCATCGTTGGCGTGCGCCAGCATCAGATTGGAATCGCTGAGGAGCCGCAGGGCCCGGTTGAGGCGGTGCTCTTCCATCTCCGCCTGCCAGCGCTCGGTGATGTCCCGGGTGACTTTCGAAAAGCCCACCAGTTCACCGTCCGGTGCGTGCAGGGCGGTGATCAGGGTTTCGACATAGAAACGGCTGCCATCCTTCCGGATTCGCCAACCGGAATCCTCGGCCCGTTCTTCGTTGCGCGCCTCGAACAGGAGCCTGTCCGGCTTGCCGCTGGCGACATCCTCTGGCGGATAAAAGACGGCAAAGGATTGCCCGATGATTTCCGCGTCGTCGTACCCGACCAGTCGCCGCGCCCCTTCGTTCCAGGAAGCCACCCGTCCCAACGTATCCAGCATGATGATGGAGTAGTCCTTGACGCTGGCGACCAGCATCCGCAATCGTTCTTCGCTTTTGAACAGCACGGCGGAGGCCTGGTCACGTTCTGATTTCAGGGCCGACAGCGACAAACCCGTGAGTTGCGTGGTGGCGATATAGCTCCACAAAAGGATCAGTCCAAGCTGTTCGTCCCCGACACGGAAAGCGCCAACGCTGGCCGAGGCACTCCAGGCCGCGACCATGGCGAATCCGAGGCAGGCTACCGCCGCGGCGATCACCCCGAAATGCATCGCTGCCCAGGCGAACAAGGGCAGGGTCAGAAACGCAATGGGCAGGCGGAGTCCGATCTGGCCATAGTTCATCACGAAGGCCAGCCAGGCGACACATCCCGCGACGACAAACCAGAGCGCGAGGCCTCGTTGCTGCCCCGACAGGCGCGACAGATTCTCCCGGGTCAATGGCAGCAGCAGCGGGCCAGCCAGCAATACACCGACGGTGTCGCCTATCCACCAGGTCAGCCACGCTACCCAGATACCGTCCGACGTAAGCTCGTCCGCCAGGTAGAGACAAAGCGTGCCACCGCTGGCGGAAATCAGCATTCCCAGGCCACTGGCCACGATGAAGGTGACGACATCGACCTGGCGGCTGAATGAAATGTCGAAATGGGCGCGCCGCAGCCAAAACGCCGCAAACACGGGGGCCAGGGTATTTCCGATGGCGGTGCCGAATGCCTGCGGAATTGAAGCGTCGATGGACCAATTGACCAGAAAGGCAGCGAGGAAAATACCTGGCCACATGGGGGCGCCCCAACGCACCAGCGCTGCCACCGCAATGCCGGTCGGGAGCCAGATCAGCGTAATGTGCGAGCCGTAGTACGGCAGTTTGAGGCCCAGCCATCCCGTAACGAAGTAGGCCGTACAAACGATGCAAAGCCGAACGGCCTGCCTAAGGACAAAATGATTGCTTTCGCCGTGAGCTACCAGTACGTTCATGTTCGTTTCCCCTAGGTAATTAGCATATTCCTCCGTAAGGGTTTTGTGTGAACTTGGGGTGCCGCCAGCACGAACCGATTTGCCATCCCGGTTGGCGGTGCCTTGCACGGTCAACCGGAAAAAAGCGCCAAAATTGAAATTTGCTTAGCCTGGGGCGTTCAGTCCGTGCATTTCGGCTGGTCGCCGAAAAACGTGCAATTGAAGTATTGCCGCTCGGGTTCGAGCCGGAACAGCCTGGCCGCGATGTTCTGCTCGTAGCGCCGGACCATGGCCTCGCCCTGTTCGCCTGCCTGCAGGGTGGCAAAGAGCAGGTTGATCAGCTCGCTTTCCTTGGCGCTGTACTCGCTTTCGCTGACCAGTCCCTTCGAGTAGATCGTCCAGACTTTCTGCAACTCGATGAAGATTCGCTTGAAATAGGGACGCCCGCAGCTTCCCCAGTCCATGTAGCCGAGTACGCGGTAGTAGAGGTCGCGGGGGATTTCGCCGGCGATGGCCCGCTTGCCGTTTTTCTGGTTCCACTCGCTGATTTGCTCGGGGCAGTTGGGATTGCTTTCGATGTACGACGACAGGATCCGCACGGGCGCATCGCTGAGCGCGAAGGCCGCGCCGGCGTACCCGGATAGCCCGAGCAGGAGCACGAAGAGCGGAAGAATCCTGGCCCGGTGCGGCGAGCTAGTCATGTTGCAGCGCTGCTGTCGAGCAGCCGTTCGCATTCCGCCATCAGCGATTCGGCGATGTCGGATTGATGGTTGGGGTCGAGCGATTCCATCATGTCGTGGGCCGTGTACATCCCGGCTTCACGCGACAGGCTGCCTTGAATCTGGCGGGCGAGCTGGTCGCTGAGCGAAGACAGCTGGCGGCGTTCGGCCAGCGGCAGGGTGTTCTTCGAGCGCGACAGCCAGTCGGCGGCGAGGCCGGCGCCCTGGGCTTCAGTCAGCCATTGGCCGTGTTCGTAGAAGGCCGTGAGGCGCTCGGCGGCGAGGGCGAAGATCAGCGCCACGCGCATGCCGCGCGGGGTGATCGGGGTGTCGTTGCGGATGTGCATCAGTTGTGTTGGGCGCCGAGCGCTTTGGCGATTAAGTTGCGCCCGACGCGGTGCGCCGGTGTGGTGGTTGTTGTGGCTTGGGGTGTCGAATATTTTTACATTGCTATTAGCGTAAAAGTGGTTTGTGTCGTGTAACCCTTTGTTTTGTTGAGCTATCAAACTGCAGGTTTGATACTTGCTATGCATTTATTTGGAAACTTCGTCTTGGTCAATTTTATGCGGAGGAAAATAAAATGAAATTTCGGCTAAGTGCTTTCCTTTGGGCTGTGATGCTTGGCTTAGTAGTCAACTCAGCACATGCGGGGTACCACTATCAGTTTCAATTTGATGCGTCAGGAAACTATTCAGCGGCATCATTTGGATTCAATACCAATTCGCTACTTACGAATGTTGGCGACTCGGCCGCTGTCTCCCCATCAGGAGACTTAAACGGATACGCGGTAAATCAGGTTACGGTCAACCAAAGAAATGGGAATGCTATCGCCTTCACACCCGATGGATCGTTTTTTGGTAACACTTCGGGTTCGCTTGCAGGTGATGTTATTTTCTTCTTCTTTGCTCTCACCAACTACACTGACAGTGTTGGATTTTTTTCAACGCCTGATTTAGCCGGTCGGGACGTTAGCTTCGGTGATAACCAAGGCAGTTTCTACCAATACACCAGTGGTTCGCTAACGATTTCCGAAGTCAATTCTAATGTTCCAGAGCCTGCGTCGATTGCGCTTCTTGGCTTGGGCCTATTTGGGTTAGCAGCCACCCGTAGAACAAAAAGCTAATTGGTTCCTATAGAAAAGAAGCCGGGTAAATCCGGCTTTTTTAATACCGTAGTCATTAAATCGACCGTTCGTTGTCAAGCGCCATACCGTGGTCGCGTGCCCACTTCTCGGCGTAGTCTGCTTGGCGCTTTAAGCTATCACCGGTCGCTTGTTTCGGGTCTGAAAATCGGATGTACAAATAAACCTTCATGTCTACACTTCATGGGCGCAGTGATAGCGCCTTTGCAATGTAATTACGCCCTATGCGGGGGCGAGGGACTTTGAAATCAAACCAGCTTTGTACATTCTGGTCGAGGCAGATGCCATGCATGTAATTGTAGAGCGCCTTGTTTAGTGCTTTACCGAGGCGGTCGTGGTCAACGCCGGTGGGGTCGAAGAACTGCACATCGTTCTTGGCGAACTTGCCGGGCGGCAGCGGCTGGAGTTTGATGCCGTAGTCGGCCGGATTGAGGCCGACCGGCGAATGCACGGTGCAGGAAAAACGGTGGAAGAAGCCGGACTGGATGCAGTTTTCGGCGAACAACTGGCGGACGTATTCGAGGGCGTCGACGGTGTCCTGCACGGTTTGCGTCGGGAAGCCGTACATCAGGTAGGCATGGACGAGCACGCCGGCATCGGTGAAGGCACGCGTGACGCGGGCGACCTGCTCGACCGAGACGCCTTTCTTCATGAGTTCGAGCAGGCGGTCGGAGGCGACTTCCAGCCCGCCGGAGACGGCGATACAGCCGCTGTCGGCCAGTTGCAGGCAGAGTTCGGGCGTGAAGGATTTTTCGAAGCGGATGTTGCCCCACCACGAAATGGCCAGGTTGCGTCGCTGGAGTTCCTCGGCCATGGCGCGCAGGGCCTTGGGCGGCGCGGCTTCGTCAACGAAATGAAAGCCGGTGTGGCCGGTTTCGTCGATGATGCGCTCGATGCGATCGACCAGCGTTTTGGCGCTGGCCGCGTCGTAGCGGCCGATGTAATCGAGGCTGACGTCGCAGAAACTGCATTTCTTCCAGTAGCAGCCGTGGGCGACGGTGAGCTTGTTCCAGTGCCCGTCCGACCACAGGCGGTGCATGGGGTTGAGCATGTCGAGCAGCGACAGGTAGCGGTCGAGCGGCAGGCCGTCCCAGGTCGGCGTGCCGACTTCCTCGAACGGGATGTCGGGCTCCTGGCTGTTGAAGTAGCGGACTTCGCCATCGACGCGCGTGAAGGTGCGCACGAGGTTGAGGCGCGGGCGCTGGCCGGCGAGGTGCTCGATCAGCGCGAGCAGCGGCTTTTCGCCGTCGTCGAGCGTGACGTAGTCGAAGTAATCGAAGACACGCGGTTCGGCCAGTTCGCGCAACTCGGTATTGACGTAGCCGCCGCCTAGAACGGTGACGATGTTGGGCCGGTAAGCCTTGATCGTCTGGGCGATGCGGAAGGCGGCATAGACCGAGCCGGGGAAGGGCACGGAAATGAGCACGATGTCCGGGTTCGCACGGTCAACCGGAATTTTGGCCAAATTCTGAAGTGTCGTATCGACCAGCGTCGGCGGCGCGGCCAGTGCGGTGGCCAGCGGATTGAAGCTGGCCTGGCTCTGGGCCAGCGATTCGCCGTAGCGGACGAATTCGAAGCGGGTGTCGACCGCCTCGCGCAGCACGTCGGCCAGGTCGTTGAGAAACAGCGTGGCCAGATGCCGCGCCCGGTCCTGCACGCCGAGCGAGCCGAAAGCCCAGGCCAGCGGGTCACCGCCATCTTCGTCGAGATAGTTGTCGAGCGAGGCGAAGCGCGGTCCCTCGGGCAGGAAGGCGCGCGAACAGATGCGGTGGGCAATCGAGCCGTCGCGGCCCTGGAGCAGCGCGACGGCCGGGCCGATGGCGGCAAGGTAGCGGTCGTATTCGTTGAGGAAGGTTTTGAGTGTGCGCGAACGCTGCTTGGGCGCGATGGCTTCCGCCGCCACCTTGAGCTTCGGCAAACCGGCCGGGGAGAGCAGTTCGAGCACCAGCGCCAGCGCCAGGTCGGTCTGCTCGGCATGAAAGCCGCGCGAACGCAGGAATCCGGTCAGGTAGGCGGTCGCCGGGTACGGCGTGTTGAGTTGCGTCATCGGCGGGATGACGGAGAGGATGCGGGGAGAAGCGTCGGGCATGGTGGGCGAATGATAGGTGATGCGGCGGCCTTGTAAAGGGCGTGAAACATCGGCGTGCTCCAATGCGGACCCTTTTACACTCGCCATGATTTTCCGATGCCGCAATTTAACGCCGCTTGCCTGACTGTTCGTCTCGTCTTTTTGCTTGTTGTCTGCTTGACTCCGTTTTTGTCTCAAGGTGCCATCGCGGCCGGCAAAGAGGGCGTGGCGCAGCTTGCTGGGGACATCGTCAGCGCCGGCCGAGTGCGCATGCAGTCGCAGCGTCTGGCCAAGCTTTACCAGCAGCTTGGTATGGGCCTGAATGCGCCTCAGGCACTGCAACAAATTGATGCCTCGACGGCCGAGATCGATGCCGAATTCGGCCGCTTGGGCGGGACGAGCCGGAAATCCGCCATCAAGCGGGAATTGGGGCGTTGCGAGTCAATCTGGCAGGAAATGCGCGTCGCCCTCAAGCAAATTCCTGCCCCGAATCGTACCGAGCGGGTGGATCAGCTGGCGGACGAACTGATGATCCATGCCGGCAAGTTGAGCATGCTCATCGAAGCCGAGGGCGAGGCCCCGGTCGGACGCCTGCTTGACCTTTCCTCGCGCCTGAACATGCTTTCGCAGCGCCTGGCGCGGCTGTATCTGCAGGCGCAGGGCGGCAACCGTTCGCAGAGCGTGATGGTGGATATCGAGCAGGCCCGCAAGGAATTTGCGAGTGGACTGCAGGAACTTGATACCGCCCGCGACAACTCGCTGGCCAGTCGCGACGCCATCGGGCTGGCCAGAAATCAGTGGATTTTCTTCGACAGCGCCATCAACCGCCTGGGCGTGGCCGCGCGGGGCGACGACAGCGCGGTCCGGAACGTGGCGACGAGCAGTGAGCGGATCGCCCAGGTTCTTGATTCGGCCAGTGCCCAATACGCCCGTGATTACGGCGACGCGACGCGTCTTAATCGGTAAAGCTGATCAGATCGACGTCGGCTGCTTCCATGCGCAGCGGAATCAGCGCCTGATAGGCGGCCGAATTGAACCAGCCATTGACCGCATCGGCGGAGGGAAAACGGATGACGACCGTGTCGGTGTGGCGGTGTTCGCCACCAAGCACGGCCACCTTCTCGCCGCGAAAGACCAGTTCGGCCTGCCAGGGGGCCAGCGTGGCGGGTACCTGGCTACGGTAGGCATCCCACTTGGCGGCATCCTTGACGGTGATGTGGCCAACCACGTAATGCATGCTTATTCCCAGGTGCTGGCGGCATCGGCCAGGCTGTTCAGCAAGGTCTCGTCGTGGATGCGAACCGCAATGCCGCTGCCGTGCGGCGCCGCGAAGACGGGAAAGGCCGGGGCCAGCCAGACGCGGGAACTGACGACCGCGTTGGCGCCCATGCTTCGGGCCTTGTCGGCCAGCAGCTGCGCTGACTTGCTGGTGCCGCCGAACCAGCGCGAATGGACATCAATGGGCCCGATGACCCGGAATTCGCCTTCGGCCGGCAGGGCATTGAAGGTGACGAGCACCCTTTCCTGCATGGCGCGCGTGCCGGCGGCACCTGTTCCGGACGACGGAAACGGGCTGCCATAGGTCGCGGTGCGATGGTCGAGCAGGATCGACTGCGCAACGGCGGGCACGCCTGCTGCGAGCAGCAGCACCGCGAAGCCAAGGCGTGCCAGGATGGTCATCGAGCGAGCGCCGGGGCTCAGACCAGGCCGAGGCTTTCCTCGACCCCCAGATGCACGTTCATCGCCTGAACGGCGGCGCCGGATGCACCCTTGCCCAGGTTGTCGAGACGAGCAACGAGCAGCATGCGTTCGGCGTTGCCGAAGACGGCGATATCGACGCGATTGGTGTCGTTGTTGGCCTCGACGTCATAGAAACCGCCCGCCGTGGTGGATTCGAGATCGACCGGCAGGACGCGGATGAACGGCTCGCCGGCGTAGTAATCGGCGATGATCTTCTGCACGTCGGCCGGTGATGCGGCGCGGGTGAATTGCGCCGGATGAATGAAGGCGGTGACGGCCAGACCCTTGTAGAACGGCCCGACGATGGGCTGGAAGATCGGCGCGACGGTCAGGCCGGTATACGCCTGCATTTCCGGCAGGTGCTTGTGGGCCAGGGCCAGGGCATAGGGGCGCGGCGCCTTGAGCGCGGTCGGACTTGCGCTGGCCTTCTGGTAATCGGCGATCATCGACTTGCCACCGCCGGAATAGCCGGTGATGGAATTGGCCGCAATCTGCGTGGCCGCCGGCAGCAGGCCGGCTTCGACGAGCGGACGCAGCGCCAGGATGAAGGCGCTGGCGTGGCAGCCCGGATTGGCGATGCGCTTGCTGGCGCGGATCTTGGCGCGCTGATCCTTGGCCAGTTCGGGCAGGCCGAAGGTCCAGGCCGGATTGACGCGATGCGCCGTCGACGCATCGATGATGCAGGTGTTCGGGTTATCGACCAGCGTGACCGATTCCTTGGCAGCCTCGTCCGGCAGGCAGAGGAAGGTCACATCGGATTCATTGATCAGCCGCTTGCGCTCGGCCAGATCCTTGCGCTTCTCGGCATCGATCTTGAGGACCGTGACATCGCTGCGCTGGGCAAGGTATTCGTTGATCTGGAGGCCGGTCGTGCCTTCTTGGCCGTCGACAAAGACTTTGTAGGTCATGGCTAGGTGGTATCTGTGTTATTGGAAGGTGGATTTTGGCAGATATTTGCCGTTTTCGGGCAGCAGAACCAGTGCTTGGGCTTTTGGTGTTATCGCATTTACATAATTTGCCAACGGGATGGCATAATTCGGCCCGTTGATACCAAGGGGAAACCATGAAAAAACTCGCAGTTCTGGCTCTTGCACTTTCTTCTGTATTTGGCGGTCAGGCCATGGCAGTCGTTGCTGCTCCGGTTGTCACCATCGATGCCTTCGAGGCTGATGTGTTGTCGCTCGTCAATATCGAACGTGCCAAAGAGGGTTTGTCTGCTTTGGCATTTGATGTTCGTCTGCAGGCTGCCGCCGAAGCGCATTCGCTGGATATGGCAACCAACGGATGCTTCTCGCATACCAGTTGCAATGGCACTGACTTTGCGACGAGGGTCTATAGCTACTATCCCAGAGCCGGCATCGGTGAAAACATCGCTGCAGGTCACCTCACGCCAGCTTCGGTTGTCGATGCCTGGATGAAGAGCCCTGGACACAAGGCAAATATCCTGGGTGGGACGTATAAAGGCATCGGGATTGGCTACATCTACCAGCCGGGCACAACCTACGGAACCTACTGGACGCAGGACTTCGGGACGCTGACTGCGCTGCCGGTTCCCGAGCCGGAGAACTACGCCATGCTGCTGGCAGGCCTGGGCGTGCTCGGGGCGGTTGCCCGGCGCCGTCGCGCCTGATCGGGCTTTGCTCAGTAACCAAAACGGGCGCCCTCGGCGCCCGTTTTTGTTTGGGGTGTTGCTTACGGCCCAGTGCTGATGGCGTTCAATCTGCGGTGGTGGATTGAACAATCGCCATTAGCGCCCCAGTTTCTGCTTGATGGCGGGCAGGGCTGCCTGTGCGGCGCGTTCGCCTTCGATCATGGCGTCGTTGCGGGCGGTGAAGTCCCAGGATTTGACGTAGGGCAGCTTCGGCCGGATGACGACATCGGCAGCACGCAGTTCGCTGGCGCCAATCACGCCGCCCATGATGGTGGTGGTCTGCCAGATGATGGCGGTCATGCTGTCGACCGGCTGGCCTTCCGGCCGAGCCGAGATATCGACCGCGATGACGATGTCGGCGCCCATCTCGCGGGCGGCCTGGACCGGGATCGGGCTGGTCAGGCCGCCATCGACATAGCTTCTGCCGCGAAACTGGGTGGGCTGGAAGACGCCGGGGACGGCAGCGGAGGCGCGGACGGCCATGCCGGTGTCGCCCGTCCGGAACACCACGCGTTCGCCGGTGTTGAGGTCGGTGGCGACAGTGGCGAAAGGTTTGTTCAGCTTTTCCAGCGTGCGGTTGTGAAGATGCTGGTTGATGAATTCCTGCAGGGCTTCGCCCTTGAGCAGGCCACGGCCGCCCAGGGTCCAGTCGGCGAAGATTTTCTCGTCGAGTTGCTGGGCGATCTTTTGCATGGCGAAGGCATCGAAGCCGGCGGCATAGAGCGAGCCGACCACGGCGCCGGCGCTGGTGCCGACCACGTAGTCAGGCACGATGCCGTGCGATTCGAGCATCTTGATCACGCCGATGTGGGCAAAACCGCGGGCGGCGCCGCCACCGAGGGCAAGGCCGATTTTTGGACGGGCCGGCGCGACGGGCTTGGGCGTCTGGAAGACCGAACAGCCGCCGAGCAGCAGGAGGCTGGCACCCAGCAGGCGGCGACGCTTGATGAATTCGGCGGGCATGGCTTGAAGAGGGGGTATGAAGGGGTGTGGCTGCATCAGTCGAGCACGAACACCATGCCGAAGGCGCCGACGGACGCCGTCTTGTCGCTGACCGTGGTGTAGGAGGCGATGCCCAGCGAGTGGTAGTTCGAAACGAAGGCGGTCAGGTGGCCGATGCCGAGCAGGCGTTCGATCTGGCTACGTTCGGCGATGGCCGCCTTGATCTTGTCGCGATGCTTGTCGGGTGAGGGATTGAGCGCGAAAGCCAGCGCAATCGTGCCGGCGGCGACGATGACGGGAAGGAAGGAGGATTTTGCCATGGTGCGTTGGGGCGGAAATGCTGAAAGCGGATTTTCCGGGGTTTACGGCGTATCGGGGGTGACCGCTTGTAACAGCCCGGCCGGCACTCAGACGTCCGCCTCGACCAGCCCGCCATCCTTCTCCATCCAGGCCCGGCGGCCGGCGGCTTCGCCCTTGCCCATGAGCAGGGTGAAGGTGGCGGTCATCTGCTTGATGGTGTCGCGGTCGGCCTGGAAGGGCACGAGCCGGCGGGTGTCGGGGCACAGCGTGGTTTCCCAGAGCTGGTCGGGGTTCATTTCGCCGAGGCCCTTGAAGCGGGAGACGGTGATCTTGTTTTCCGAGACGCCTTCGTCGCGCAGTTTTTGCAGGGTCTGTTCCTTCTCGGCTTCGTCCAGGCAATAGACCTTGCGCGTATGGCCGCGCGCCTCGACATCGACGCGGAAGAGCGGCGGCTGGGCGACGTGGATGTGGCCTTTTTCGACCAGCGCTGGGAAGTGCTTGAGGAAGAGCGTGAACAGCAGGACCTGGATGTGCGAACCGTCGACGTCGGCATCGGACATGACGATGATGCGGCCGTAGCGCAGGCCGGTCACGTCGATGCTGTCGATCTGGTCGATACCGTGCGGGTCGACGCCGATGGCCACCGAGATGTCATGGACTTCGTTGTTCTTGAACAGCTGGTCGCGGTCGACTTCCCAGGTGTTGAGCACCTTGCCGCGCAGGGGCAGGACGGCCTGGGTTTCCTTGTCGCGGCCCTGTTTGGCCGAGCCGCCGGCCGAATCGCCCTCGACGAGGAAAACCTCGTTGCGGCTGATGTCGTCGGATTCGCAGTCGGTCAGCTTACCGGGCAGGGTGGCGATGCCGGACGATTTCTTCTTCTCGACCTTCTGCGTCGATTTCATGCGGTTCTGCGCCGCCTTGACGGCCAGTTCGGCAATCTTTTTGCCGAAATCGGCGTGGCTGTTGAGCCACAGCTCGAAGGGGTCGCGCACCATCTGGGTGACCAGCTTGTAGGCGTCGCGGCTGGTCAGTTTTTCCTTGGTCTGGCCCTGGAATTGCGGGTCGAGGACCTTGGCCGAGAGCAGGAAGGTCATGCGGCCGCAGACGTCTTCCTGTGCCAGCTTGACCTTGGCCGGCAGGATGGCGTGGTGTTCGGCGAAGGTCTTGATGGCCTCGAAGACGCCCGCCTTGAGGCCGGCTTCGTGGGTGCCGCCGTCCAGCGTCGGGATCAGGTTGACGTAGCTTTCCGGCTTGCCGCCGCCTTCCTCGAACCAGGCCAGCGCCCAGGTGGCGCCTTCACCGACGGCGAAACCGTTGGCTGTGTCGACGTATTTCTCGCCGACGAAGATCGGGGCCACCGGCGTGCCGACCATCATTTCGTTGAGGTAGTCGGCCATGCCGTTCTGGTAGCACCAGACTTTTTTCTCTTGCCCCTCGATGTCCAGTTCGACCGTGACATTGGGCATGAGCACGGCCTTGGAGCGGAGCAGGTGCTCGAGTTGCCCGAGATTGACCTTGGGCGAGTCGAAATACTTGGGATCGGGCGCGATGCGAACGGTCGTGCCGGTCGTGCGCGGGCCGACTTCACCGATCCGGGCCAGCGGTTCGACGACGAAACCATCGGCGAAGACGATTTTATGCACGCCGCCACCACGCTTGATCTCGACTTCGAGGCGGGTCGACAGGGCATTGGTGACCGAGACGCCGACGCCGTGCAGGCCGCCGGAGAAGCGGTAGGCGTTGCCGGATTCGGTCTTGTTGAACTTGCCACCGGCGTGCAGTTTGCAGAAGACCAGTTCGACGGCCGGTTTGCCTTCTTCCGGATGGATTTCGACGGGAATGCCGCGGCCGTTGTCGGCGACTTCGATGACGCCGTCGGCGCGGACGAGGACGGAAATCTTTTTGGCGAAGCCGGCCAGCGCCTCGTCGGCGGCGTTGTCGATGACTTCCTGGATGATGTGGGTCGGGCAGGTCGTCCGGGTGTACATCCCGGGACGTTCCTTGACGGGTTCCAGGTCTTTCAGGACGCGGATGGAGGCGGCGGAGTATTCAGACATGCGCTTTTCGATTTTGGGCAAAATTTCCGGTTGACCGTGAGGGTCACTGCGGGCGGGATTCTAGCAGGCGCCACCCGATTTCTGGACGAACGCAGCGTTAATCGGCATGGCATAATCACGTTCTGTCCTGCTTCGTCGAGGAGCGCTTCATGGAAAACGAAATGCCGAATGGTTCGATTCAAAAGCGGCGTGCCGAACGCCGTGTCTGCACGCGTGTTACCCCGCCACCCTACCAGACCAGCGCTGGCGTGGTGATGACTGATCGACGTTCGTCCTTTGATCGTCGGGCCACCTGGATTCGCGAGTATTCGCTGGAGACCGTCCCGGGCCGGGATTCCTGATGGCAGGCGCCAGCCTGCTCGCGCTGCTCGACGATATCGCCACGATCCTCGACGACGTGGCGGTGATGACCAAGGTGGCGGCCAAGAAGACGGCCGGGGTGCTGGGCGACGATCTGGCGCTCAATGCGCAGCAAGTCGCCGGCGTGCGGGCCGAGCGTGAGTTGCCGGTGGTCTGGGCGGTGGCCGTCGGGTCCCTCAAGAACAAGGCGATCCTGGTGCCGGCGGCGCTCGCGATCAGTGCCTTCATTCCGTGGGCGGTGACGCCCCTGCTGATGATCGGCGGCCTTTACCTGTGTTTCGAAGGCGTCGAAAAGCTCGCCCACAAATGGCTGCACAGCCCCGAGGAGGACGCGGCGCGCCATGCCGAGGAGGTGGCGGCGGTGGCCGACGAATCGGTCGATCTCGTAGCCTTCGAGGCCGACAAGATTCAGGGCGCCATCCGGACGGATTTCGTGCTGTCGGCCGAAATCATCGTCATTGCGCTTGGTACGGTGGCTGACAAACCCCTGATGTCGCAGCTGTCGGTGCTGGTTGGCATTGCCCTGCTGATGACCGTGGGGGTTTATGGTTTCGTCGCCGCCATCGTCAAGATGGACGATCTGGGCGCTTACCTGTTGCAGAAAGGCAGTGCGGCCCTGCAGGGAATCGGGCGTCTGCTGCTGCTCGCTGCGCCGAAGCTCATGAAGGCGCTGACCGTCATCGGTACGGTGGCCATGTTCCTGGTCGGTGGTGGCATTCTGGTTCATGGGCTGGGCCCGGTGCATCATGGCATCGCCCATCTGGCCGAGCAGGTCGGCCCGCTGGGCGGCGTGGTGGCGATGACGCTCGACGGCCTGGTCGGCATCGTCGGCGGCGCGCTGGCGCTGGCCGGCGTGACACTTTTCGGCAAGCTGACCGGGGCAGGGAAGGAGAGCAAGGCATGAGCAAGGCACTGCGTTTGTCGGAAAAGTGGTTCCGTTTCGGGCTGTGGATCGTCGCCTTCGTTTTCGCCAGCTTCCTGATCGGACTGGGCGGGACCATCGTCCAGAACCTGCCCAAGGTCGAACATCGCGTCACGCTGGACGATTTCATCGACCAGCAGGCGGCCGCGCCGCTGCGCGCCGAACTCAAGGCGATGCAGGAAAAGCGTCAGGTGGCGCAGGATGCTCACGATCAGGCGCAACTCAAACTCAACGGCGCCCGCGCCAACTCGGCGGCGGCGCGCGACACGTTCAACAACTGGCTGGCAACGCGCCACGCCACCAAGCGCCCGGAGCAGGATGCCGAACTGATCGAACGCACGCAGGCGCTCGATGAACTGAAAATCCTCGAACGCAAGGCGCTGGCCGATGTCGAGCGCCAGCAGCAGGGCTTGCTCGACGCCCGCCAGTCAGAGGAAAGGGCGCAGCGCGACCTGCGCGAACTGGAGCGCCAGGCCTCCGGCAACCTCGCCGAGGCGTATCGCGCCCAGGAACTGCGCGTCTTCGGCTATCGCCTGGCACTGACCTTGCCCTTGCTCGCCGTCGCCGGCTGGCTGTTCGCCAAAAAGCGCCAGAGCACCTGGTGGCCCTTCGTCTGGGGCTTCATCTATTTCGCCCTGTTCGCCTTCTTCGTCGAGCTTGTGCCATATCTGCCGAGTTATGGCGGCTACGTGCGCTACGCAGTCGGCATCGTCATCACCGTCCTCGTCGGGCGGTACGCCATCATTGCGCTGAACCGCTATCTCGAAAAACAGAAGCAGGCCGAAGCCATGCCCGACGTCGAGCGGCGCAAGGAACTCAGCTACGACACGGCGCTGGCCCGCTTGGCCAAGAAGGTTTGTCCGGGCTGCGAACGGCCGGTCGATCTGGCCAACACCGCCATCGACTACTGCCCGCACTGCGGCATCTGCCTGTTCGATCATTGCGGCCAGTGCAAGGAGCGCAAGAGCGCCTTCGCGCGTTTTTGCCACGCCTGCGGGGCGCCCAGTCAGGGTTCCAGCTGAGCGTTTCAGCGTTCAGGCAGACTTTGACGGTCAACCGGAAAAAACGGCCAAAATTGAAATGCCCGATTTGTATCTCGGGCAGCTTTGTCGCTTACAAGCCGTAACAATTTCCTGTCGCTGTAGGCGCGGCCTGCTGCGTTAATCACTTACCACCCCAATCAGGAGAGAAGTGATGAAAAAGATAATCGCCGGCCTGCTCATCGCCGTCACGCTCAGCGGCTGCTTCCCGGTTTTTGTACCGGTGCACGGCCACGGCCATGGCCATCATCACTATCGCGACGGACACTACAACCGCCACTGATCGGTTCAGCCGCTACTGCGGCTGGCCGAGCCGGTTAGAGCGGTTGAATATTCAGGCTGCCATTGCCAAAAATCTCCGGTGTGTCGTCCACTACGAACAGGCTGTATTCGCCGGAGCAGAAATTGCCGATGATTTTTGCGTCGCTGCTAAATAGGATCCCAGCATGATCCTCCTGATTCAGGCGGTTGCCGTTGAAGGCGCATGCCTTTCCGGGATAGTGGTCCATGTCGCTTTCGATACGGTTGTTGCTGACTTGCAGGTATTCGAACGCCGGGAAGTCGCCCGCCGGTTTTTTGATGATTGTCTCGAGAACCTTGCCGCTGATGCGTAGCCCCTGAAAGACGTTTCGTTCCAGTACCAACGTTCCGTTTGCGGAAAGGTTGATTGCCCCTTGCGCAAACGCCGCGCTGAGGCGGCGACGCTGTGCGGCTTCAAGATCAGGCATGGTGTCGCTTTCGCCGAACAGGGTGATTCGTCCCCGAATTTCGTTGTCGACCAAGGTGGCATCCTCAACGTCGTCCATGGCCAAGGCAAATGGCGGCGTGGCGGTCCGCAAGGCGGATTCCAGTTGGGACAGCGCGGTGCGAATCGCCGTCACCGATGTCGTGGCGGACATGGACCGGCTGAGCGCCCCCAGGCTTTGCTGTACGCGCGGACCCAGCGTTCCGGCGTCATTTCCGTTCAGCGCGGAATTGATTTCGTCGGCAATTTTCTGGCGGTCATTGGGATTGAGGGCCAGCAGCGCCTTCGCTGCAGACTGTTGTTTATTGCGGTCGGCACCCAGGTAGGTGCGCATGTCTTCGATGGACATCAAGGTAGGTGATACTTTCAAGAGCTTGGGCAGCGTGGTTTCAATTTCCTTGGCCAGTGCCATCAATCGGCAATTGTCGATCGTGAGCCGTTTGCATTTGACGATGCGCAGCAAGCTGTTGCCGACCTTGCTGGCGCCAATCAGGAAGAGACGGCTGAGGCGGACACTGCCGCAATCAATGAACCCGATACTTTCCGCGTTTAAGGCGGAATTGATGGCCATGTCTTCGAGGATGATTTCACCGATACCTTCGAATCCAACGGTCAGCTGCTTAAGCTCCAGGCGCGTCGCCACGCCGCTGCCATGAATATGGATAAAATCGCGCCTGGTACCGTTGATCAGCATGGTGTCCTTGAGAACATGGTCACCCGGCAGCAGGCAGATGCAGATATCGTGGTGTTCTTTGCCCTGCAATTCGCGCAATGCCACATCCAGCGTATCGAATTGGCCGCCCTGGCCAACGGTTACGCAACAGCCGCCCCCTCCGGTCGGGCGTTTGCACAGTTCGTCTATGGCTTTCTGGACGGTAAATGCTTCCGCATTGAGCAGGTCCGGGCAGCCGGACGGGTCGTAGGCGACTTCGCTGGCCAGTGAGAGCTGGGCGGTGAAGTGGACGGGCAGGTAGAGGCCGGCTGTCGGGGCGGTCTCGCCCGGCAGCAGCAAATCGGCCGTGGCTTGCTGGACCGGCTTGGTGGGATCGGAGGCCAGGCTCCACTCGATGCTGGCGATGCCATTGACGGTGTTGACGATCTCCGATGTTTTCCCCCCGGGGAATTGCCCCTCTTTGGCAGTGAAAAGCACACGCGCGCCATTGACCGGGAATTGCCCGTTGGCCACGCCGACTTCCAGGGGCTGCGCCAGTTTTACAAAGGGCGGCTTGTTGGGCGGAGGATTGGGCATGACGCTCTGGCCATCACCGCCGACGTAGTGGAGTTGGGTCAGTTCGGTCAGGCTCGGGAACTTCGGACGGCAATCCGAGAGAGGCGTCCAGGCGCCGGATTTAAATTCGAGCAGGGCGAGCTTGGCGAAGGCGCGCAGCACACCGGCCGGGGCCAGGAAGGCTGGTTTGCCGCCCTCCTTGGGCCATTCGATGGCGGCCGTTGCGGTGCGGGCGGGGATCAGCCAGAAGTCGCCGATACGATACGTACCCGGCGAAAATTTCAGCTCGATGCCATCCTGCGCCAGCTCTTCCCAGCCGGCAGTTTGGTTTGCAATGGGCGCCGTCCGGATTTCCGCCACGCCATCCCAGCGCCGGACGCGCGGATTGCGCGGGAACATGGCCTTGTCCAGCGCGTGGCCGATAAGTTTGCTCAGGTCGATGGTGACGACATTGCCTTCGGTGCGAACGACCGGCACCAGCGGGCCGGGTTGGCCGAGCAGCTCGTGCGTGTCGTCGTAGAACTCGACCCAGCACCCGGCGCTGATGGCCAGTACGTCATCGCGGCCGATACTGGCGACTTCGAACTCGTCGGCAATCGGGTCGTTGAGCCAGCGGACGACGCGGCTGGCGATGCTGCCGTTGTCGCGTGACCACTTGTAGCGGGCCTTGCCGGTGATCGTCGCATCGTCGTGAATCTCGACGCGGTAGAGGTGGTTTTCGAGCAGGCGGTAGCCGGCTTCCGGCGGCAACTGGCAGGGTGTCTTGGGCGGGATGCTGGCTTCGGCGCGGGCGGCGAGACGACCGTCAGGCGGCGTGGTCAGGGTGTTCCAGTCGCCGATGGAAGAAAGGCAGTTGATATCGGAAGGGGGATTCGTCACCGGCCATAACTTGACCTGCCAGACGGTCTTTTCGCGCGTGCAGGTGTCCGGTCCGCCAAGCGCGACCTCGCGCATGCTGGTGTCCTCGACCGGCAGGTCGAGCGGGCTGAGATGGCGTTGCCAGGCTTCGAGATAGGCGAGGTAGGTCCCGTCAGCGGGCGCAACCGCCGCACCGTTGTTGAATACCACGACGCCATTGATGTTCTTTGCGATGACACCGACTGGCGGCAGCGGCAGTAGCGACGCACCGGCCGGCAACACGGGCGAGGCGGTATCGGGGAGGTCGGGCTGCTTGGCGACCGTTGTGGCGCTCGGGTTCTCGCAGAGCAGACCGTCGACATAGAGCCGGCCCGCCGAAATGCTCAGGTCGGTGCCCGATGGTGTCAGCCCGAAGCCGGGATTGTCGATGGGCACGGCAACCGGGCCGAGGCTGTCGCGCGTCTCGATTTCGATGCGATGGTTGAGGATGTCCTGCTGCTCGTTGAAATCGGCGTCGAGCTGCACGCGGCCCTGCTGCATACGCACGCTGCGGTAGCGTCTGGCCTTGTCGAATGTGGCGCGGCTGAGGTCGGCTTTCATTGTGTGTCTCCCGTTTCTTGGCTGGGGATGTTGAATGGGCTAATTGACGAAGATGGCGGCCGCTTCCAGGCCGAAACGCAGGTATTCATCGAGCGCCAGCGCGAGATTGGCTTCGCGCTGGGCTTGCTGGAGCAGATTCCACGCCCCCATCTCGGCACCGTTGTCGGCGCCGGTACGGATTTCCGGGGCGGTGCTGCGGGTCAGTTGCCCGTAGGCTGGCGTGTTGAAGCGGATGCTGGTGAAGGCTGGCGTGACCCGCATCGCTTCGCGGGCGGCTTCGCCGGCAGGAAGATCGGTCATCACCAGGTCGGGCTGGCAACGATGCCGTCGCGGTGTCACGGATTTGGGCGGTACGTAGCTGTAGCGTACGCAGCCTTCCTGGCGGCGGGTAATGCTGACCAGACCGTCGAAAATGCTGTTGCTGGCCTCCAGCCGGCCGGCGGCCGTCGTGCCGAGGAGCGTGCAGGCAATCGCGGTCAGCGGGCTGTCGTCGATGTCGATGGCCTTGCCGCTGGCCATCGCGCCGCCATCCACCAGGCTGTCGCGCAGAACGACGCCGGCCAGTGCGTGGTCGCTGGCAAGCGGCCCGCACAGGCAGCGGTAGAGATTGAGCGTGAGTTCGGTGCCGGCCCCCGTGTGAATGATGCCGCCCCTGGCCGGAACGAGGCTACAGTGCCGAAGCGTGACCTCGTTGAGGCGGCCTTGCAGGCGCAGGGCGCCGTCGATCAGCAGGCCGTCCAGGCTGAGGCGGGTGCTGGCATTGCCTTGTACCGTGATGTCGCCAACGAGGACGGGCCGGTGCCCGGGCGCGGCGAGAATGGCCAGCTGGCTGTCGGGCAGGTTGAGCGACGGCGTCAGGGTCTCGGTCGCGTCGGTGTTGAGGATGACCAGGGTTCGCTTGCCGGCCACCACGCGGTTGGGTGCATCGGCCGGATTGGCTGGCGCGTTGAAAGCCGAGGCCAGGGTGGGCGTCGCGGCGCTGGGGATCTCGACGACCACCTCGAAATCGGCGGGGTCCGGGAGGCTGGCCAGCGGGTTGTCGTTGCCCGGGCCGGGGCGCCGGTCGTAGGGTCCGGCCCCGATGTCGCCCGGGAAACCATAGGCGTAGCCCACCTCGACGCGGCTGGCGGTGACGCCGGCCGGTAGCGCCAGTCGGCCAAGGCGTGGGTCGATGCCAACCAGGACACCGCCGGCGCTCGGGAAGGTCCTGGCGGGTCGCCCGGCCTTGCGTGCAGTAACGACGAGTGATGCCGGCGGACGGCGCCATTTGTCCAGTGGCGGTGGCGCGGGGAGCGGCGGTGGTGGAATCGGGCTGAGATCGCAGATGACGAGGTGTTCGGGCGGCACTTCCTTGTTGTCGACCCAGACGCGCAGCACCGCGCCGCCACCGGCATCGGCGAAATAGCGGTCGTCCGGATCCTCGCCTTCGGTGATGGCCTGGCGGCGCGCTTCGAGTTCGGCATGGAGGTCGCGCCAATGCAGCGCTTCGGGGACGTTGATCGGTTCGGCCAGGTGGCTGATGTCGGTTTCGGTGCGCGGGCGGTTGAAGAGCGGCTGGTCGTCGCCGAGCGGGTCGAAGGTGTAAAACCCCGGCCGGGTCGTGGCCGGCCGGGCGGTGCCGCGCTGGACGGGATAGGCCTGCAGGCGCCAAAGGAAAAGGCCGACGTTGGGCAGGTTGTAGCGGCCGGCGGGCAGGGCGCGCACGTCGGCGGTATGCGCCTCCGTGCCGAAGGGGCCGTCTATGCGGTCGAGCGGGCGCGGTTGCCGCAGGTCGGGCGTACGCACGGCGTGCGGGCGCAGGTGGTTCATGTATTGAGTCGTAGCCACCCGTTCGAAAAACTCGACGGCGCGGGCGCGCCAGCCGGTGGTGTCGAAGGCCAGCTCTTCGAGCACGAGCGCCGTGCCCTTGCGCCGGCGCAGGCGCAGCGTGTTGGCGACGAGGGCGCGCGGTCCGAAGGCGGCGGTGCCGCTGACCGGATAGAGGGCGCGCACGCCGAGCAGGTCGCCGATGTAGGGAACGACCCAGTCTTCGCAGGTCTCGATGAAGGCGTTGTTGTAGAGGCGTTCGATGTCGGCCTCGACGAGCGCCCCCTGGCGGGCGATGACGCCGAGCAGGGCGCGCAGCGGACCGTTCGCTTCGGCGTCGCGCTCGCGGTAGAAGGCGGGTAGCAGCGCGAGCAGGGTATCGGCGTCGAGTTTCATGATGTGCGCTCCGTGAGCGTGACGGCGGCAGGATCAATCAGCAGCAGGTCGCAGGGCAGCAGGTTTCCGTCCTGCCAGCGGGCGCTTTGCGCGGCGATGCGGCCGTCAGGGCCACGCGATGTGCGGACCGCGAGGCCGGCATCGACCTGTACCAGCCGGTCGAGATCGGCCCCGAGAACCCCGGGGACGCCCTGCAGGGCGGCCAGCACCTCGCTGCCGGTGACCGGCTGGCCAAAGGCGCGGGCCGCGAAACCGAAGGCCGTGGCCAGGGCATCGCCGGCAGCGGCGATCACCTTGTCGGCTTCGTGGTCGGGCGCAATCCACAGGCCCGCCGTGAGGCGGAAGCGCAGGTCCTTGCAAGGGCTGACGCGCAGGGGCTGATGCGGTGGCCGGGCGCCGTCGATGGCGGCGAGCAGGTTGCGGTAAAGGGCGCCGTTCGGGTCGAGCGCGGCGCCGTCGGTGCCGGCGACGGTGAGGTGAACCAGGCGCTGTTCGCCGTCCCACAGCCAGACGGCTAGCGCCTTGCCGATTCCCGTGAAGGCGGCGGCGAAGTCCTCGAAATCGCGCAGCGAGACGATGCGATCCAGCGTGCGGACGCGCAGCGGGGCGTTGCGCCGGGCCTCGTCGCCGGCCTCGGCGTCGGTGCCGCCGGTGGCGGCGACCGGATTGGTCACGGCCTTGAGGCCGGGCGGCCGGGTGAGCAGCATGCTGATCTGCTCGGCCTTGACGTTGCCAGCCGTGCCGAGACCGACGCGATAGCGCGCTTCGACATTGCCGCTGCCGGTCGGCAGGCGGGTGCCGTGCTCGCCATCGCCGAACTGCACGGTGGCGCTACCGTTTTCATCGAGCTTGACGGTGTAGGCGCGCTCGGTCGGGCCTGGACTGGTGAAGAGCGGCGCCTCCTGCCAGAGCAGGCCATCGACGCGGATTTCCAGCGTGCTGGCCGTGCCGCTGGGGGTCGCCGCGGAAATGTAGGTCAATGGCCCCTGGCGCAGGGGGAAACGCTGCAGGCTGCGGCTGCCGTCGCCGCTGCCGAGCGGTTCGGGCTGGATGCGCATCTGCTTGCTGTCGCCCGCGCTGGCCGGCGCGATGTTGGCATTGATCCGCACCGTCGACGGCAGGTAGGCGTTCTTCAGATCGCTGTCCAGCAGCAGGCGGGTGCGGCCGTTGCTGCTGTCGTTGTGCTGAATGCGCACGATATCGGCGGCCGGAGACAATTTGACGGTCAACCGGAAAAAATCCTCAAATTCCAAATCCGCTGTCTTGCGGTCGCGCGCCATGCGAATCGACGCCAGGGCCTCGCCCTTGTTCAGCCGGTTGCGCGCCTTGGCGTTGCCCGGCACATCGGCCAGCGCCAGCCCGCTGACAGCCAGCCAGCGGCCTTCCGGCAAGTCGGGCTCGTATCCGGCCAGTTCGATCTCGTGGCCTTGCAGGAAACCGGAGCGCGGCCGGGTGGCCCAGGCTAGCGGCTCGGACTGGCCGTAGGCGGTGGTAGCGCGTACATGGTCGTTGAATGTGCTTCGGAGGTTTTCACCACTCAGGGTCAAGCGGGTGGCGGTGGCAGCAAGCGTGAAGTCTGAGCGGGCATCGTCTTCGGCCGTGAGTATCCGGTATGCCTCCTCGTAATCCGGTATGGACAAGATCATCCACCCTCCAGCCAGCCATTTTGGATAGCTGGCGTCAAGGTGAAGTGTATGAACGTCTCGCGGATAGAGGCGTGAGCTTGGAATGACTGACCGGTTGAAGCCAGGTCCGGACCATGCCAGCTGACAGGTTGCGCCGCCCCTGTTTTCGTAAAACTCCAGTCGAATTTCGTGTTTTTGGTTGGCGACCAGTGAGGCGGTGCCGATGTGCACGCCCGGGGTGTCAGTCCAGTCTTCGATGAGTGGATTGCCATCGATCCAAAGACGGACGCCATCGTCGATCGTAAGGTAAAACGTGTATGTGCCGGTGCTGGGCGCTTCCAGCCAACCGGACCAACGCGCGCAAAAGTTGTCGGCTGGCACACTTGGATCCGGGCTTCCGCCTACCCAGGTCGAAGAATCGACGGTGGCGTCTATGCGGGTCAGAATCGGATCCCTAAAGCTTTTGCCGCGGTAGTATTGCCCGAGTAGCCCGGTGCCGCTGGTGCTACCCGCGGGGGGGGCGGAAATGTCTGCCAGGGTAAACCCAGGCCATTCGGGATGCTCGCTGATTGGAGGCTTCGCGTCATCCATCAATCCCAGGTAATTGGCGCGAACGTTGGACGGCATGGCGCGCCAGTCCGGCGCGTTGTGCCCGAACATGCGGGCGCGGGCGCGCAGGGCGAAACATTTCGGGTTCTTGAGGGCTGGCTGGACGCCGACCCATGGCCGTCCGAGGCCGCGATCCAGCGTGACCACGGTGTAGCCGACATCCTTCGGGTCGTTCGGGTCGGCCGGCAGGACTTCGCGCAGGCGTGTGACCTTGCGGAAGTCCCAGTTTTCGTTGCCCGGGTCGAGGGTGCGTTCGTCGCCGACGATGAGCAGCGCGTCGCCGACCTGCAGGCGGGTTGCGGTGCCGGCCAGATAAATCGTGTGCAGGCCCATGCGGGGCATGACCGCCTCGTCGGCAAGCACCGGCAATGCGTTCCAGCCGGCCTTGGCGTCGATGGCTTCGAGAGTCTCGAAGGTCTGGGCTGTTTCATCCTGGCCCGGGATGCTTTGCGCCCGCGTGCCGATGTCGATGCGCGTTTCCAGCGGGGCGCCGGGGGCCGTTTCCAGCGTGAAGGCTAGCCAGGTCGAGGCGGCAACGCCGGGGCGCAGTTCGTAGCCGATGGCGCGCGCCAGTTCGAGCACCGAACGGCGCTCGGTGGCCGTGCGCAGGTAGTTTTCGTTACCGATGCGCTCCTGATAAAAACTCAGGACGTCGAGGACGGCCGCCCAGCTATCGAGCAGCGCAATCGCCGGGTCGTCCGGGGCGCGCGTGGTCAGTCCTTCGAGCGAGGACTCGTCGGCGAGGTCGGCCAGCATGCTCTGGCGGAAGCGGCCATGCGTGCCGACGCGCAGCGCAAGCGCCTGCTGTCCGGGAGCCTGGATCTCGTCGACCGGCGTCAGCGGCGTGACACCGCTGCAGCAGCCGCAATTGTCGGCATTGCTCATGATCCTCCCTCCACGATGAAGCTGATCTGACCGTTTTCAGGGAAATTCAGATCGCCGTCGGCGCGCAGCACCTCGAGCGGCGATGTCGTGATGACCCCGGCGGCAAGTTCGCCCTTGGGCTTGCGTCCCCAGCGCTGGAATTTCCGCACGTCGATCGAAGCCACCCCGGCCACCGCCATCGCCCGGGCGACGACAGCGGAGAGATAAAGCGGCGTGCCGAAGGTGAAGCCGTCGGGATGGAAAAAGCCGGGGCGGCCATGCCGGTCGACACCCGACGTGAAGGCAGCTAGCAGCGCGGATTTGACGTCGGTTGCGAAGTAGCCCTGGGCGACACAGACCTGGAGCTGGATATCGAGCGGGACATGCACCGGGTCGGCGAATTCGAGGTCGTAACCGGCCAGCCGGAAGCGTTCGAGGAAGGCCCGCAGGTCGGCCTTGAAGGCCGCGTCGACTGGCTTGCCGTCGCGCCGGTCGAGCATCAGGAAGACCGTGTACCAGCTCCCCGTCCAGCGCAGGCGGGCCGCTGCCCGTTGCACATCGGGATGCCGTTCGGCGGCACGGGCGTAGTCCTCTGTCGTCACGGCGCGTTCCTGGGTACGGAAGGCTTCCGGGGCATTCAGGCGGATCGCATCGAGCGCCTCCGGCTCGGCGCCGCCCACGGCGGGCAGGGGATTGCGCAGGGACAGGATGCCTAGTTTCAGGTTGGGATCGTCGCTGAGCAGCGCGCCGATGGCTTCCGCCCCGACGTTGCCGCGCGAGCCGCCGCCCAGCCGGTAACGTGCTAGCAGGCGCTGGCCGGTGATCGGCGCCGCGCCGAACTGGTTGTCGCCGAAGCGCAGCCAGGCACTGCCGTCGTTTTCGGTTTCGACGACAAACTCGCGGGCAAAGCGCTCGCTGCCCAACAGGTCGCGTTGCGGCGTCCAGGGTGTTTCGCTGGGGTCGGGCTGGTCGCCGAACAGCGCGGCGTCGTCGGGCAGCAGCATCATGCCGGCGGGGCGAGCCTGGCGCGCGTCCTGCGTCAGCACGCGACTGGCCGAGAGGGGGCGCTGGTCGTTGCTGGCCAGATCGTGATCATAGGGTTCGGCGAAGGCGAGGCCGGATTCCTTGAGCCGGGGGCGATACGGCAGACGAAGCGAAGGCGTGCCGCCATCGCCTACTGTTGGTGGTTCCATGGCTTGCCAGGGGCGGGTCAGGCCGTGATCGGCCAGCACGACATTGCCGCGGGCCACAGCGATGGCCTGCTTGACCAGCGCGCCACCGATCTCGAATTCGTGGCTGACGCAGAGCGGGAAAGGCAGTGCATCCTCGTTGTGCCAGTTGATCAGCAACAGATCGGTGTTGGTCAGGTCGTCGTGGCCGGGGCTGACCGCCGTCAGGCGAACCGGGTGGCGATGGCTGGCGTCGACGTCTGCCACCTTGCCGGTGGTCGGACTGAGGACTTCCTCGAAAATCACGATGTCCCCGGGCGTCAGCGCCAGTGCGGGTGAATTGACCAGCGCGGCGGCCGTGCTGCCGCGTGGCAGGCAGTAGGCCGGGTCGGCAAAGTCATGAATGGCGATGCGGCTGTGCGCGGCGTGCAGCACCTGGTCGTGCAGGCATTCGAAAACCTCGATGTCCGCGTCTGGCAACTGGTCGAGCAGCGCCGTGCCGCGCACCGGGTCACCCCGGCCGGCGGCAGCCAGCAGGGCCGTTCCGGCGGGGATGGCTTTGCCTTCGGCATCGGCGTCGGCCTCGATGGTCACGAACACACGGGCATTGCAGCCGTCGTGCACCGGATAGTCGAGCAGGCGGGCGTGGCGGCGCAGCGAGGTGCGCCGGCGCGCCGTGCCGAGGTAGGCCTCGGTCGCCACCGCATCCTGCGTATAGGAAAGGTGATCGCCGACATAGGCCAGCGTTTCGACCAGGGCGACCGTGAAGTCGGCCGGGCTGCGCTCGGCAAAGCCGGGAACCAGTTGCGACATGCGATCGAGCATGAGGCGGCGGAAACTGTCGTAATCCTTGGCCAGATAGTCGAGGCGCGGCTCGGGCGGCGTCAGCGGCGGGCAATCGTGCACGTCGGCACAATCGAATTCGGAGGGACATCCGGCCTTGAAGTTGATGCGGATGGACGACAGGCAGATGTCGAAACCGGGGGCGGGTGCTTCGGGATCGGCCGGGTCGGCGAGGCTCAGCGTGTACCAGGAAAAATCGCCGGCTTTGGAGAACCTGAGGCGGATTTCCCGGCCGTTGATGACCGGTTCGTCGGCCAGCGTCAGGCCGCTTACCCGTACTCCGCCCGTGATCCGGATGTTGGCACGGCTGATGCCGCTGACCGGATGCACGCACACGACGCGCAGGCTGCGCTGATCGAGCGTGGTGATCTCGACGAAGTCGATGCCGTTCTTGCCAACCGGATTCTGGTCGCGCAGCAGTTGCAGGCGGCGCGGGTTGTCGCTGCGGAATTGGCGAATCATGGCGCACCCCGCGTGAATCGGGTCAATCGGCGTTCCTGGCCGCGCCGCACGACATATTGCACGTCGATAGCCAGGGTGCTGTCGTCCTGCTCGATATTGACGCCTTCGACGATGATCCGGTCGCCCAGCCATTGCTGCAGCGCGCTGTGCACGGTCATCTGGACGGCTGCAGCGAGCGTGTTGCTGTTGGGGGCGAAGAGCAGTTGCAGCAGGCCGCAACCGAAATCGGGCCGATTGACCCGTTCGCCGGGGACGGTAAACAGGACCTGTTCGATCATGTCGCGCAGGTGGGTGTCGCTATCGGCCTCGCCGCTGCGGCCGCGCTGGTCCGGCTGGAATGGGAAGCGGAGGGCCATGTCACATCCCCGATACGCGTGTCTGAACAACCGCCACGGTCATCGGCGTAGCGGTCGGCGCGCAGATGGATGGCGAGGCCTGGAGCAGGGCCGGCTGCCCGCCGATCAGGACCCGGGTCGCCCCCATCAGCCATTGGCCGGTCACGCAGGGGCCATTGCCGGCGGGTGGCGGCGGCATGGCGCAGCCGGCGACGACATAGGGGGCGCCGAGCGTGGTCGCCGGCTGGCCGGAGAGCAATACCCGCGGATTCGGCATGGTCGGATTGGCCTGCCCGCCGTGACTGCACAGAACGGTGGCGCCGAGGTGAAGAAGGAATCCGGGCATGGTCGTTTCTCCTTGTCGCTCAGATCACCGTCAGGGCGCCGCCATTGATGGTCACCGTCGGGCCGGTGAGCATGATGGTGGCCCCCTGGCCGTTGGATATGGTGATGCCGATCTCGCTGATCGAAATCATGGCGCCGGTCATGGTCTTGAGCAGAATGCCGCCGGCCGGTCCGGGCATGTCTGAAATCATCAGCGTGTTCTGGTTGCCGGTCTGCAACACGATGCTGGGTGAAACCGGCAATCCGGCCAGCGCCAGCGCCGGAATTTCGGCGGCCGATCCCCAGAAGCCGCCAACCCAGATCGGGTAATCCTGATCGCCCTGTTCAAACTCGACCCAGACACCGGCGCCGATCTGCGGGGAAACGAAGACGCCGCTCTGGATGCCGGCAACGGGGACGCAGGGCATGGCCCACGACGAAAGCGCCGGACCCAGTACATCGGGCACCTGAACCTGGATGCGGCCCATCTGCATGGGGTCGATGTTGTTGATGACCACGCCACGATATTTGCCGTAATAGCGAGTTTTTTCAGTCATGCCGGCACCAGGGGGAGGGTTGAGATCAGGCCATTGCGCGCCAGGGAAAAGCTTTGCTTGAACTCGCCGGCCTTGAGCGTGCTGCTGACCTTCTTGACGTAATAGAGGCCGTCGAAGGAGAGACCGGCACCGCGTACGCCCACCAGTTGCCGGGCTTTCAGCACATGGCCGTAGCGCAGCACGTCGAGGTTGCCGTCGCCGGTGACCGCATCGGCCGACGATCCTGCTGCAGCGGCCAGGCCCTTGCCGAGCGCCGCGATGGGTGACAGCTTGGCCGTGTCCTTCATCAGCTTGATGCCCTTGGGCATCGGTGGAATCAGGCCAAGCGGCGGATTGGCCAGGCTGACATCGGGTACGGGCAGCGGAATGGGGAACTTGGTGATCGGATTCTGGATGAAAACGATGGGCAGTTCCGCGTCTGACTGGTTGACCGCAAACGAGATCGCTTCCACGTTGCTATGTACGTCCATGCCGAGGTTCAGCGCCGGTTGCACCATGCCGATCCGGATCTCCGGGCCCCAGTAGGCAATGTTGGTTCCCGGTGCGGGCCCCGGCTCAACATAGAAGACATGGCCGGCCTCCTTCGCCAGTTGGCGGATGTAGGCGAGGTCGGTGCCTTCGTGGGTCGGGATGCGATCGACCGGGATCGGGATGTCCTCGAACAGCGAGGGAATGACCACGGGCAGCATGCCGTACAGGCCGTAGCGGGCGACAATCAGTGCGACGCGTGCGGCCGGTGGCATGGCCGGGTAGGGCATGCCGCTCATGTCCTGCTTGTCCATCGCGACCGTCAGATCCTCGCCGGTAATGGTCAGGCGACTCTGCCCCGGTTCGTTGCCACCGGTGATCTCCTGGCGGGTGATCAGCCCGTCCATCAGCACGTTCGGCAGGCTGTTCATGGTGGCGATGATGATGACCCGCAGCCACGGCACCTGGCCGCCCATGATCAGCAGCAGGGTATGCAGGGGCGAGCGGTTGTCGATGACGAAGCTGATCTGGAAGCCGCTCGCTGAATCGGCCGACGAGGTGACTTCGATGCTGTCCAGTGCATCCATCAAAGGTTTGGGGGCCGGCACGGGAACACCCGGGCCGACCAGCAGCGTGAGGTGGATGCCCTTAAGCACCCTTCCCTCCGTTGTTGAAGCCGACTCCACCGCCCAGACTGGCCGGCAGTGTCAGTTTCAGGGTGTCGCCCGGTCGTTCAAGCTCGGAAGGCACCTGAGCCCCGTTGCCATCGGCGATCCGCCAATACTGAATCGGGTCGCCGAGATGGGTCGCGGCCAGACGGTCGAGGCGGTCGCCACCCTGGACCTGAACTTCGCCAACAGTGACGAGTCCGGCTGGATCGGGTACGAAGCGACGACGCAAATAGACGATCTTCTCGCCATCGGGACCTTCCAGTTCAGCGGTCGGTACGCCCGAATAGCGGCTGTTGGGAGGGAAACGTTCGATGCTCATGGCAGCCCACTCAATCCCAGCGAGGCAAGGCTACCCAGGCCGGCATCCGCCGCCAGGCGCTCCTTGCGCTGTTGATAAACCATGTAAAGATGCCCGCCCTTGTCGTTGAAACCGAGATCACCGACATGGAGGACCTTGAGACTGAGCGAGACCTTGGCGCGGATGGGATTCAACGCGCTGTCGAAAGCCTCTTCCGTGATCGAGAAATCGGTGATCCGAACCGGTACGACGCGCTCCTTGCTCCACACGAACAAGGTCAGCGGCGCGACGGTCGGCGCGATTTCCAGCGTGCCGAAACTGAGCAGGGTGTTGTTCTGGATCAGCGTATCGCTGTCGGGGTAAACAATGGTTTCGAGCGCCGCCAGTTGCGGATGAATACCCGATGCCACGGCCTTGGGGTGTTGATCCGGAAACTCCAGTTGATCCGTCGCATCGATCTCCGCATTGAGCTTGATCGTCTCAACCGGCGGGCCCTTCAGGCGAAGCGGCTCGGAATTCGGACCGCTCGACTCGGTCGCCTGTGGCTGTAATGTCCGGGTCAGCGTCTCCGGATTGTACTGCAGCGAAATGACCCGTTGTACGGCGCCGCTGGCCGGATCGATGAGGATCAGGCCGCCGCGTAGGAGTTTGGGTGAGAGTGGGCCGCTCATCGGTCGAACCTCACATGGACGTCGTAATCGGCCCCGTCAAGGGAGCGGGGGTTGCGGATGGCGCCGTAGGGGGCTTGCCACGGCATGTTGACGATCAGGTCGTCCTGATCGAAGAAAGTGCCCAGATCTTCGTCGTAAATCTGGACGTGGATCGGGCCATTGATCGGCATCAGGGCAGGCAAGGGCAGCGTGAATTGGCCGGATTGTCCGTCATTGAGGTTTTTCACGGGCGTCCTGGCGCGCTTGTTGCCACTCTTTAGCAGTGCATAAACCTCGTCCGCGCCAGTCCAGTCCTCGGTCTTATTGACCTTGACGTCGACAATGACCTGGCGCGTATTCAGTGCCTGCTGCATGGCATTTTTCTCCAGGGTCTTCGCGTTCTTGTCCACATTCTTGGCAGTGGTCAGCGCGCTGTTGACCGCCCCCAAGGCGACCAACATCTCGCCGGTGCTACGTTCTCCGGCGGGTTTGCTGCTGGTTTCAGTGGCGCTGGCCGGCAACGGCAGATCGATGGTGTCGAGCGTCTTATTTCTCTTGGGGTCCTTGACGGTCTTGGCAGCGTTCCATTTCTTGCCGGCATCGACAAAGGCGCCGGTCGGCAGCCCGGGTGAAACCAGTTTGATGGCAGCCGGTTCGACTGTGGCGGTGCCGCTGGCATCGCATTTCCAGCCCCATTCCACCGAGCCCAGATAGGTATTCGCCATCGGGCCGGAAAGGGCAAGGGCGGCTACCTCGAACTTCATTTCGAATTCGCGATTGCTTGGGGTGATGGTGCTGCCCGGCCCATCGGCCAGGGTCGCATCCTTGACCTCGAAACCACCACCCAGCTTCTTCTTCCGGTAGCCGTGTTCGCCAAAGGTGTTCTTGCCGTAGCCTTTTCCCGCGCCGGTGGTTTCGGGAGGAGGCACACCATCGGTCAGGCTTTTCGGAATATCGCCTTGCTGGGCGTTCGTCGCATACAGGGGGCTGGTATTGGGAGCAGGCTTTTTTCCGGCGCCCAGGTCGGTCTGGTCGATGAAACGCCCGGGGTCGCTTTCGCCCTTGACTAACGCCCGGGCACCCATGTGCGGGGTCGGCGCATTCAAGGTGTCGACCGGCCCGCCGACCTTGGTCGACATCAGCGTACGCACGGTCTGAACCGTGCCGATCAAATCGGCTTCCACCAGTTCATTCGGCGTGAAGCGCAGTTTGATTTCTGCTCCGACACGCTTGCCGATTTTGCCTCCGCCTTTGGGGGGCTGATTCGTCGGCGCATAGACATCGGTATCGAATTGCCCGCCATTCGTCTTCACCGCGCAGGCGATGCCCGGCGCAAAGCGCGACAGGGCTGGGGCACGGCGGCCGGCAAGGCACGCCTGCGCGGCGATATCGGCCTGGTACTCGGCGGATTGCGGCAATGGCCCTAATTTGGTTTTTGGCCTTTTTTCGGTGTCGACCGCAACAGGCATGCCTTGTTGCACGACGTGCGCCAGTTCATGCGCCAGTAAACGGCGACCACCTACGGTGTCGGGCAGGTAGCGGTTGGCGGCGAAAGCGATGTGCGAACCGTGGGCAAAGGCGTCAGCGTCAAGGCGGATAGCGGCAAGATGAGCGTTGTCGTCGTTGTGAATGCGGACACGGGAAAAATTGTGGCCGAAGAAGGGTTCGAAATGATCGCGCAGACTGGCGGGCAGCGTCTGGCCGGTGGACTGCAATCCCGGAATTGACGCTTCTCGGGGGAATCGTGAGGAGGTCGATTGCAGGCACTTCCGGACATCTGAGGCAGCCGTGTTCGGTTGGCAAGCGCGAACCTCGGCTGGCATGGGAACCGGGTTGGCGAACTGGCTCATTTACTTTTTTCCTCCACGCTCAAGCCTTTGTGGTGCGCGGGGCCACCGACAACCTGGTTGAGTACGGCGTCCGGCAGCGTGCCCTTGGCGTCGCTGTCCATATAGAAGATGTCGTAGGCCGTCAGTTCGTTGTCGGCGTCGTAAGCGTCTTCGATCCCGAAATCGCGGAGCATTTCGAGTGCCTTCTCCTTGGTGACGGCGCCCAGGTCTTTGGTAGTGCTGTTGGATATGGCGCGGAAGTTGTTGCCCTGTTTGAGCAAGGCCATTGCATGTCCTAGCCGCTTCTTGTCCTTGGGTTTGATCGCCATGTAGCCGATGGGTGTGAAGCCGCTGGCGACGAGCAGGCGTACGCCGTAGGTGGCGAGTACGTCGCAATCGACCTTGAACTGCTTGTTCTGCGGGCCGGCGGCGATGAGGCCGGTGATGTGGCCGTTTTTTTCGGGTTTGACATCCTCCTTGGTATCGGCCGGCAAATGCCACATGAAGGCCTCGACGATCTGCGTGTACATGGCTTCGGCCTTGGTGGCGTTGCCGGGGTATTGCTTGGCGAGCGCGGCCCCGATATTTTCGGTATTGGCCTCCAGCCAGGCTTTCAACGTATTGATGTCGCGCGCTGCCGGCGCCGTGACGGCGGCGCCGGCAGCATTAAGCAGCCCCATCACGTCTTCGATCGTCAGGCGCTGCCGGTTGCCGACGGCCCAGCCTTTTGACGGGTCATCCGGCATCGTAACTAGGTTCGTTTTCTTGTCTTTCATTCCCTCATTGAAATAGGCGTTGTCCGATACCGTGCGCAGCAGCGGCTGCAAGCTTTTATCCGCCATCATCCAGTCGGCGAAGTCAGCGCGGGCGGCTGGGAAAAAGCGCAGGATGTTGGCGAGCTTTTCCGGCAGGGCGGCGTCGGCGGCATAGGCTTTGACAATGGTCTTGAGTGCTGCGATAACCTTGCCGCCGCCAAGTTTCGCGGCGTATTTACCGTCGTCGCCGAGGGCGGTCAGCAGTGCATGGTCGCTGCACTTGGTTGCACTGGCTGCCTGATCCTGGGCTAATTTGGCAACGTGCGCTTCGCTCAGCTTGCCGGGGTGTCCGAGAACTTCCAGGTAGATGAATTTACGCAGGTCGGGGTCGGTGATTCGCGGTGCCAGCGCCATTGCTTCGTCGACAAAGCCTGCTTTTGCGAGGTCAGCGGCCAACTGCTCGGCGCGGTTTTCTTTTTGATCGACATCCGGGCCGCCCTTGAGGATGCGGTCGGCCAGGTTCGCGGCTTTCTGGAACTGGCGTTTCCAGGCCTCCTTGGCCTTCGGGTCCTTGGGCTCGGGGAGCAGTTCAGTCGGCGATTTGTGGGTGATGTCGTGCCCGTATTCTTGCAGGCTGCGTGCATATTCCACGTTGTTCGGGTTCAGCGATTTCTGGTCACCCGTTTTGGCCTTTAGTTCCTCGTCAATCTCCTCGTCCAGCGTCTTGTGATCCAGCCTCGGCTTGCCTTCGCTCGCCTGCTGGACGACGTGGGCAAGTTCGTGGGCGAGCAAGGCACGGCCGGAGGAAGTCTCCGGAGCCCATTGTCCGGGCGCGAGGGCGATGTGGGGGCCATAGGCGATGGCCCGACTGCCGGCGGCCAGAACCGCGTTGGCGGTCTCGCCGCTTGAAAAAACCCGAACCCGGGAGAAATCATGCCCGAACGCCTGCTCGAAAGGTGCCCTCATGGCTGGTGCAATGGTTTGCCCGCCAGTTTCCTGAAACGGACTGCCGTGGTTGAGTTGGCTGGACAGATGCCGTCGCTGGGTGCTGCTCGATGTGGGATGGGCACGGTTGTCGAAGGCATGATTGGCCAGCCGGTCGGCCTCCCTTTCGCGGATTGGTCGTTCGGGTGAAGACCGGGCTGACCTATCCGCGAGCTTGGCGGGGCTGTATTTTTTCATGGTCGGCCTCCACCCTGATTGGGGCCGAGGTCAAAACTTGTTACAGCGCTTCTGGCTACGCTCTCCGGGCTCAGATCGGCGGTATTGGCGCACAAGGTCTTATGGTTGGCGCTATGTGAGTCGTGCAGTGACCCGGTCACGCAGCGGCCGGCCAGTTCACGCTCCAGCGCGGCAACGAAGGCCCGCCGTTCGGCCGGGGTGTAGCCAGGCAGGCTCAGTTCTTCGATGTGGAGATGGATTTTGCTCATGCCCAGCCTCGCGTTTCGGCGTCGGCCAGAGGCCGGTCGCGTTTGGATGCTTCGGTGTGGGCGGCTTGCAGCAGGTGTTTCATGCCGACCGGTTCGCCGTCGTCGGCCGCGAGGAAGGCGGCGTTGAGGGCGATGTTGCGGATGCTGCCGCCGGTCATCGAGAGGCGCGAGAGTTTGTCGAGGTCGAGTTCGCGTGTCGGCGTGGCGGGGGGGAAGGCGCGCTGCCAGAGGGCGCTGCGCTGCGGCTGGTCGGGGAAGGGGAACTGGACGACGAAGCGCAGCCGGCGCAGGAAGGCGGTATCGATGCCGGACTTCAGGTTGGTCGTGAGAATGGCGAGGCCGTGGTAGGCCTCCATGCGCTGCAGCAGATAGCTGACTTCGATGTTGGCGTAACGGTCGTGGCTGTCCTTGACCTCGGTGCGCTTGCCAAAAAGGGCGTCGGCTTCGTCGAAGAGCAGGATGGCGCCGCAGTTTTCGGCAGCGTCGAAGACCTTGCGCAGGTTCTTTTCGGTTTCGCCGATGTATTTGCTGACCATCGCCGACAGGTCGATGCGATAGAGATCGAGTTGCAGGGTGTGGGCCAGGACTTCGGCGGCCAGGGTCTTGCCCGTCCCGCTTTCGCCGGCAAAAAGGGTGGCGAGCCCGAGGCCGCGATTCCCCTTGTTGGCGAAGCCCCATTCTTCCTGGACCTTGAAGCGCTGGCGGAGTTGCGCGGCGATTTGGCGGAGGACGGCCAGTTGCGCTTCCGGCAGGATGAGGGCGTCCCAGTCGGCCTTCGTTTCAATGCGTTGCGCCAGGTTTTCCATGGCGGCGCGACTTTCCTGACGGCAGCCGTTCCACAGGCTGGCGGCGGATGTGACCGGGGCTTTGGCACCTTTGGGAACGGCCATGTCGGCGCTCAGCGTTCTGGCTATTTCCTGAACGGCGCGCGAGCCCAGCCGGAAATGGCTGGCCGCCTGTTCGAGTTCGGCACTGGCGTGCAAGGTGTTGTTTGGGCCCAGGCTATCCATCCACAACTGGCGGCGATCATGGCTGGACGGCTTGTCGACCGTGAAGCGTCGGGTGCCGGCGTGCAGCGAGGGCGCAGTTTGGCTGGAGACCAGGCATACGCCACCGACGCGTTCGAGGAAGGCATTGGCGGCATGGTCGGCTGCATTGTCGAGGATGACCAGCAATGCGGTGCCGAGCAGCGTGGCTTCGCGTTGCCAGAGCGTGATCAGTGCGGCGCGTTCTTCGGCGTTGGCGGGGATGTCGGCGGACTGGATGCTCAGGCAGTTCAAGCCGAGCGCCTCGGCAACACGGGCAGCGATGTCTTCATGCGCTGCCGGGTCGTCGCCTTCGAAGACGATGACGGGCAGGGCGCCGTTTTCGCGTGCTGACTTCAAGGTGGCGACCACCTCGTGCGTGGTGTCGGCATGCATGCCCGCCTGTCTGGGCAGGGCACGGGCCGGGCGGAGCAGGTGGGCAAGACGCGGTTCCAGTTCGTTGATGCCGACGAGGAAGTGCAGGACGCGTTCATCGATGCGCAGCCGGCCGGCCGAGAGCCCCATGCGGTCGTCAAGATCGAGCAGTCGCCAGCGACGAAGCGGACGTTGCGGGGTCAGCGCGCTCCAGTGCGGCGATGCCAGCGCGGCCAGGGCGAGGCCGAAGGTCGGCCAGGGACGGAGCGGATCGCCTTGTGCTTCGGCGCAGATTCGGGCGAGATCGGCATCCATTTCGGTGCCAGCACAGAGCAGGAGCAGGTCGCTCTCAAATTCGGACAGGCCGAATGCCGTGCATAGCCAGTCGATGGCGCTTTCGCCGCGGATGGCCTGGCGGGCGGCCGCGATTTTTTCAGCCCCTCCCGTCGTGGCGGCGCTTGCCGCTGCTGAGGGAAGGCGCAGGCGTTCCTTGAGACGTTCGAACTCGGCGACCAGCAATTGCTGGTTGGCGAGCGTCCAGTCCTGGGGTAGCGGTGCGTTCATGGCAGCGTGATCCAGCGGTCTAGATAGGCCGGTGGCGTCGCGGTGCGGTCGACGATCGGGCTTTCGAAGCCGTCGATGCGCAGGCGGGCCAGGTGCCGTGTGCCGCTTGCCGGGGCGTCGGCGATCTTGAAGGTCAGGCTGGTGGCCGGCAGGGTAATTTCATTTGGGGCGACTTCGCGTTCTCCGAGGACCAGGCTTGCGCTTTGTCCGGGCTGCAAGGGCGGCGTGATGTCGAGGACCAGCGTGACGGTGGTGCCGTTGCGGGTGGCGGAGGTCGGCGGCAGGACGGGTTGCGGTGCCAGCGCCAGCGGCAAGGGATTGGTGCGGCGTGGATGAGTGTCTTCGAGGCGCTGCAGTGCGAGTTCGACGCGGTAGAGGCCAACCGGCAGGTCGCTGGGTACGATGAAACTGACCTTGTCCGGTCCGCCGCTGGTGACCGGGACGCTGCGCTTGATCTTGAGGGCGGGCAGGCTGAAGCTGACCTGGCGGTCGACGCCATCGAGGTGGTGGCCTTCGAGCGTGACTTCGCCGCCGGGAACGGCAACGGGCTGGCGGCCGGCCGGGATGACGCCCTCCAGCGTCGGCAGCGGCGGCGTCAGACCGTTGAAGGCGATGACGCCTCGTTCGCGTTTGGAAACCGGATCGGTTTCGCCGCGGCTCAACACGGGGAGAGGGCTGCGCGACGCCTTGCGCGAATCGATGAGGACAACTGAGACCTGGAAGGCGACGGTCGGCCGGTAGTGCGCCTGCAGTGCTGACCAGAGCCGGGACATTTCCTCGGTGCCGAGCGCCGCTGGGGTGATGCGCAGCAGTTCGACCTGTTCGGCGAGGTCTGCGCCGCGCAGGCTCTCATAGACGGTCGGCAGAATGCTGCCACCAAGGACGGTGGGCACCAGCGCCTTACGGATGGCATCGCGTGGCAGGACAGGCGTTTCATGGAGCAACTGCAGGGCGTAGCCAAGCAGGATTTCCGCTTCCAGTTCGGCCTGGCCGTAAGCGGTCAGCAGGTAGTGGAGATCGAGGGCCAGGGGCGGATTGGTGATGCGGTTGCCATTCGAATCCCGCGACGGCAGCGCGGCATTGCGCCAGGCGACATTGGGCGTGACCTGATGCAGGAAAAGATTGAGCTGCGTATCGCCTTCATCGCCGAGCACGACGGTGTCCGGTGCCTTGGCGGTGACGATGACGCCCTTGCCCATGGTGTCGGCAATGGCCTGGTCGATCAGGCCATTGTTGAGCAAGTCCTTGATCACGGCGGTCACGCCGGCAATGGCCAGGGCGTTGCTCATGAGCGACCTCCGTTACGGCGTGCCAGGTAGTCCGACAGCGAAAGGGGGGCCGGGCCGCGCGGGCGCGGCGGCGGTGCCACGGGGGCCGGCCGGCTGGGCGGATTGACTTCGAGGCGGCCGATGGTGATGTGGACCTCCGGCGTCGAATCGGCTTCCGGGGTCGCGGTGGGCGACTCGCTACGGGGCGGCGGCGTAGTCGGTGTCGCAGTCGCCGGACGCAGCGGGTAGGGCTTCGGCATCGTCTCGGCCGTGACCGGCGCGGCATCAGGCTCGCTGGCCAGTGGGCGCGCTTGCTCGCCCAGCAGGCGGCTGACCAGGGATTCAATGTCGGCGAGCGGTGCGCCGCTGGCATCGTCCAAGACGGGAGTTGCGGCAGGGCTTTGGCGCCGCGGTTGCGCCGATTGCGGCGCCGGTGCCTGTGTGGTGACGATGGGTGTGACGTGGCCAGCAGCCCGTTCAACGCGGGGTTCCGGTGGTGCAGCGCGATGCTGGGGCGGAGTCGGTGCAACGGCCACTGGACTGGGTGGGGCTGGCGGGCGGTCGTGGCTGTCCGGCTTGTCGATAGCGTCAGCCTTACGGCGGGGCGGGACGAGGCTGGGCAGGCGATCCAGTTCGCGGGGGTGATCGGGTGCCTGATGGGTGATCGCGGGCTGGCCGGGCATGGCAGGTACGTCGGCCGGCCGGGTGTCGATGCCGTGCGGTGCCGGCGAGTCGGGTTCCGGGGCTGGCGGCGCATAGGGCAAGGCGGCGCGGGATTTGACCTGGGGCGCCAGGCCGAGGCTGCGACGGGCGAAGTGGTGAAGGAATCCGCTCATCGTCGCCTCAGCCGATCATGCTCAGGTAGGCCGCCCGGCGCGCCGGGCTGAGCGCGAGGATGTCGGCTTCGCGCCAGCCGTAGGCGCTGGCCAGGCGATGGACCGATTCGAGCAACTGGCGGGCACGGGTCGTGACTTCTTCCCAGAAGCAGGCGCCGATGTCGAGAACGGCGTCCCAGACATGGCCGCAGTCGGTGCAATTCATGGCGAGGCGGATGTCGGCCGCCGGGTCGAGCGCTTCCATGCGGGCTTCGAGTTCGCCGAGCAGGGCCGGAGAGGATTTCGATTTTTGGCTTTTTTTCCGGTTGACCGTCAAATCGTTGCCTGGGCTGTTTTCGGCTATCCGGCAACGGTCCACCAGCCATTCGACGGCCGTATCCGGGTCCGGCGCATCGAGGATGGCGGCCTGGTCACGGCTGCTCGGCAAGCGCCATTGTTGCGTGCCCACGACAATGCGGACATCGGGCGCGGGAGCCGGCAAGCCGTCGAGCAATACCTTGCCGTCGAGGCTGAATTCCATCAGTGCGCCGCAGGACGGGCAGGCCGCATAGCCGTCCAGCGCGTGGCCGAAGGTGGCGTTGCGCAGGGCGAGCAGATTGACTTCGCGCCAGCCGACCGGGCGGTCGGCCAGTTCGTCGGGGGCTTGCTCCGGCATGGCCAGGGCAAGCGCCAGCAGCGCACGGTCAATCGGATGGCGTGTCTGTCCGGCGTCCCACAGGGCGAGAAGTTGAGCGGCACTTAACGGGCGCATGGCGCGGTTCCATTGGCTCGATTAGCCCGGCTCGACAAAGCTCGGCTCAGCCGGCTCGGCAACTTCGTAGTCGCGCTCCCAGCCTTCGTTTTCGAGCTTGATGTGTTGAATCGCCACGGCGTTGGCGTTGGCGTCGAGGTCCGGCAGCGCCTGGTATTCCGACACCCAGCAGCGGAAAACCTTGTAGGCCAGCGCCAGTTGTCCGGCTTCGTTATAGACCTCGATGATCAGGTCCTTGCGGAAGTCCTTGAGCGATACTTCGCTGCCCAGGCCGGAACCGAGGTTCCACACCTTGTTGGCCCACTGCTCGAAGTTGGTGTCATGGGTGACGCCGCGTTCCAGCGTGATGGCCTCGAACTTGGTGCGGCCGGGCGACTTGCGGCCGGTGGATGGGTCGCCGCCCTCGCGGTGCTCGACCACTTCGGTCGAGCGCTTGAGCGATGACACCTTGCTGATGCCCGCCACGTAGCGGCCATCCCATTTGACGCGGAATTTGAAATTCTTGTACGGATCGAAGCGCTGGGCATTGACGGTGAAGTTGGCCATTTCTCAATCTCCTCGTATTTCGGTTCCGGATCAGGCCTGGATCTGTCCGGCCAGCTGCTGGATGCTGATCACCACGAATTCGGCCGGCTTGAGCGGGGCAAAGCCGACCAGGATGTTCACCACGCCGCGATTGATGTCGTCCTGCGTCGTCGTTTCGCGGTCGCACTTGACAAGATAGGCCTCGCGCGGCGAGCTGCCCTGGAAGGCGCCCTGGCGGAACAGACCGTTCATGAAGGCGCCGATGTTGAGGCGGATCTGCGCCCACAGCGGTTCGTCGTTCGGCTCGAAAACCACCCACTGCGTGCCGCGATAGAGCGACTCCTCGATGTAGAGCGCCAGGCGGCGCACCGGCACATACTTGTATTCGGAAGTCATCTGGTCGGCGCCGCGCAGCGTGCGGGCACCCCAGCACACCGCGCCATAGACCGGGAAGGTGCGCAGGCAATTGACGCCGAGCGGGTTGAGGCTGCCGTTTTCGCCATCGGTCATCGGCACCGCCAGCGATTGCACGCCAGCCAGATTGGCATCGGTACCGGCCGGCGCCTTCCAGATACCGCGGTTGCCGTCGGTGCGGGCATAAAGTCCGGCAATGGTGCCGCCGGGGGGAGTCAGGCGCGGCTTGCCGTTCTTGAGCGGGTCGGCGACATAGGTCCAGGGGAAATAGACTGCGGCATGATCCGATTTCGGCAAGTCCGTGCCCGATGCCGAGGTCACCATGTCCGGGACCTTACTGACGGTTGACGGCGAATCGACGATGAAAAAGGCGCGCCGCTCCTGGCAATAGGCAGCCGCATCCGCCAGTACGCCGGCATCGGTGATGCCGGGCAGGACCAGCAGGTTGAACAGATCGGCATCTTCCAGCGCGTAGATCCCTTCGCGATTGGCACGGCTGCCGATGAAGGCCGGATAAACGTCGGACGGCCCGTAGGGCGTTTCCGTGCCGCCGGTCAAGAAGGCGTCGGTCGGCGGCGCGGAGAGCGTGGCACCGGCCAGAAGCTTGAGGCCGTTCGCGATGTCCGCCGTCGGGGCGGCGCTGACGGCGATGGCCGAACCCGCCCCGCGCGTACCACTGGCCAGGACGAGCTTGCTGCTGGCGACGGTGACCGTGAAATTGGCATAGGCAGGATTGCCGGGTTTAAGGGCGCGAACGGCGGCTTGCAGGCGCCCGGCGACATCGCCCATCTTGGCGGCCAGGCTGCTGCCGGTGGCGCCGGTCGTACCGAGATTGACGACATCCGGGCCATAGCCGTCCACGCTGATGCGCAGGCTGGTGTGCGTGGCATCGGGCAGGGCATCGAGATCGGTGGCTGCAAAGGCGGCGCTCGTCAGCGTGGCCGGGTCAGGCATGGGCGCCGGGCGGATGCCGGCAACCGCATCGACTTCGCTACCGCCGTTCGCAACACCCAGTTTCAGGACACCGGCGGCATTCTTGCTCACACCGGGCAGGACGCGGACGGACGAGAATTCACCGCCTGCTCCGGATTTGAGAACGAGTTTGGTGCCGTCAGGAGTGCAGGTGAAATTCAGTAGCGCAGGCTTGCCACCCGCCTGGTTGTGGACAGCGGTCGCGATGGCAGTGGCCAGCGTTTGCAGGTGGTCAGCGCCACCCACATCGCCCGGCAACGTGATGCTGACGGTGACCGGCGGCAGGCCGTTGACCACGACGCGGAAGTCGGTGTGCGTGGCATCGAGCAGGGTCGCAACATCAGCCAGTGCGCCGCTCGTCGAGGTTGCCTGGGGCAGGCCGCCCAGCGTGGCGTTGGAGACATCGCGCGAAACCTTGACCAGTTGCGAGACGCCATTGACCAGATCGGGCAGGTAGCGCGCATCGGCCGAATTCATCGAGACATTCTGGTATTGCTCGGCGCGGCCGTCGCTGTTGCGGATGAAAGTGATGTTGAAGGTGCTGTCCGGCAGGGCGGTCGCGTAATCGATGCGGACCTGGATGTCATTGCCGGAGGCGCCGGAATCCAGCGCGGTCACCGTCATGACCGGGGCTGCCGTGGCGCTCAGGAGCGACCGGCTGGCCGGCGAAGCCGTCTTGACGAGGCGGACGATCCAGGCGTCGGTTCCGCCGTTGAGGAAGAACTGGCGAACCGCATAGCTCATTTCCGAATCGGCCGACAAACCGCCGAAGGCGCGCTCGAAATCGGCAAAACTGTAGATGCGGGTCGCCTTGTTGATCGGCCCCCGGGACGCTGCCCCAAGAAAGGCTGCAACCGAGGTGGCGACGCCGGAAATGGTGCGGACACCGCTGGAAACTTCCTGGATGTAAACCCCCGGGGAAGCTAGTTGTACAGGCATGACGGGCTCCTTTCTGCGGGACGGCGACAGCCCTCCCATCGCGATCACAACGACTCTGCTTCAGGCCCCGCTCATGCGCCAGAGAAAGTGATCCCGTGGACAATCAGGGTGCCACCAGAAGATCCCTCAAGGCGGGATCGAAAGGACGTGGCGCCATTGCGGGTGCCACGTCAGGGCTAACGCCCTGAATCTCTGTCCCGCATCTTTGCGAGTGCGGGTTGGGGTGTCTACATGCTTTCGGCGTGTTTTTAATCAATATGCCGAATGTTTGTTACAACATCATGATTCTTGCTGGATCTGAGTCTAAATCAGCGTATACAAAAAGACAATGTCATAAATAAATTTTATTGACCCTGGCGCTGGCATGGCGAGGGCGGATTCTTTTGGTGAAACGGAAACACTGTTTCCATACGACTGGACCCGCATGGGTAACAAATAGTTCAATTCACCATCAATAAATTAATTCATTGATGATGAATATATACCAAGCAATTTGGGAAGTCACCTGTCATTTGGAGGCGCTTGTAGCGCCCCCAAATGGTTTTGGTGTGGCGAGCGTTCTAGCTTCGCTGATTGGCCCAGAACTGGCTGATCTCGTCCTGCGTGATGCGTCCTGCCTTCAGGCCGGCTTTGAGGACATCCTCGGCATCGCGTTTGCGGCCGTACATGAGATAGACCTCCGCTTCGACCAGCGGACAGACTTCCTCTTCCTGAACATAAATTTCCGACACATCGGGGCGCGAGAAATCGGAGATGTTCAGGTGAGGGACCGTGGTGGTCTGGGTTTCTTTCTTTCGGGCGAGGGGGTGCGGGAAGTTCAGGCTGAACCGGCGCATGAAGCCGGTAATGGGGGATGGGTTCAATTGGTTGTTTGCCATGTTGGTTTTTTCTCTGACAGGTCGAGGGGCCTGTTACCTATCGCAATGAGCGGGCCAGAATCTAACCAATTGATTTTTTGTGGGTTTGTTTTTGCTGGCGGCCCAGGCTTGTCGCTGCGTGGCGACACGGGAGCGGGGATTTATGGCCAATCCCTGCTGAATGCAGGCCTTTCGCCTGTCTCCAATTGGCGACAAAAGCCTGCCTGGCGCCAAAGCCGGGCTCAGCCGGTGAGCGTTACGACGATTTCGCGCCGATGTCCGTGGGTCCGGTGCTCGAACAGATAGATGCCCTGCCAGGTGCCGAGCAGCAGTTGCCTGTCGGCAAAGGGTACGGTGACCGAAAGGCCGGTGAGCAGCGAACGGGCGTGGGCGGCCATGTCGTCGTCGCCTTCGAGGTCATGGCGGTAGGCCGCATCGCCATCGGGCGCCCATCGTTGCATGAGCGTTTCCAGGTCGCGGCGAACGGTGGCGTCGGCATTTTCGGTAATGGCCAGTCCGCAGCTGGTATGGCGCACGAAGAGGTGGACGATGCCGGCTTTGAGCGAGGTGTTCTTGATCAACCCGGCAATGTCAGCGGTGATCTCGACGGACCCGCGGCCCCGGGTAGTGAATATCAGTTGGTGCTGTTCGGCCATGGTCGGGTCAGTCCTTCTTGAGTAGCGATTGCAGGCCGGCGAACGGATTGTGCGTGGCGCCGCCGCCGCGTCCGGTGCGGCCATCGGTGCGGCCGCGATCGGCTTCGATCTGCTTCTGGTGCTCGTTGTCGTGGCAATAGAGGCAGAGCAGTTCCCAGTTGCTGCCGTCGGCCGGATTGTTGTCGTGGTTATGGTCGCGATGATGGACCGTCAGTTCGCGCAGGTTGGCCGTGGTGAATTCCCGCGCGCAGCGGCCACAGATCCACGGATAGATTTTCAGGGCCCGTTCGCGGTAGCCCTCGGCACGGGCATCGGCAGCCTTGCGGGCATCGAGGACGATCTGGTCCAGGCGTTTGTGGTCGATGTTGCTCATGCGGCGGTCTCCAGAAATGCGCGTTCAGCCGCCCGTCTGCATCTGTGGTGGCAGCACGGGGTGTGGTGAGGTCAGCGGGTCGTTTGACATTGGGGGGGGCGTTTCGATGTCCAGCGTCCTGATTCCGGTGTCGCCGATGAATTCGTCGTATTGCCAGTCGCCATCGACAAACGAGACGCCGGCCGGTGGTTTGCGGTCGGCGACCGGTTTGCCGGCGAGCGCCTGGCGCATGTAGTCGATCCAGATCGGCAGCGCCAGGGTCGCGCCGAATTCCCGGCCACCGAGCGATTTGGGCTGGTCGAAGCCCATCCAGGCAATGGCCACGACATCGCTGGCATACCCGGCAAACCAGCCATCGAAGGCATCGCTGGTCGTGCCCGTCTTGCCGGCCACATCGGGGCGGCCGAGGCGCGCCCCGGCCAGGGCGCCGGTGCCGCTGTGCGCCACGTCGCGCAACATGGTATCCATGATGAAGGCGTTGCGGCTGTCGATGACGCGTTGTTCGTCCTGGCGAACGGGTGGTGGCGCGGTTTCGTGCAGCACGTTGCCCTTGGCATCGGTGATTTTCTGGATCAGGTGCGGCGTGACCTTGTAGCCGCCGTTGGCGAAAACGGCGTAGGCACCGGCCATCTGGAGCGGCGTGACCGACCCGCTGCCCAGCGTCATGGTCAGGTTGGCCGGATGCTTCGCTTCGTCGAAGCCGAAGCGCGTCAGGTAGTCGCGGCCGTACTGCGGCGTGATGGCCTTGAGCAGGCGGACGGCGACGATGTTCTTGGAGCGGGCGAGGGCGCGGCGCAGGGAAATCGGGCCGTCGTAGCCGTCGTCGTTTTGTGGCTCCCAGGCCGTACCGTTGGCGCCACCGGGCAGGGAGATAGGGGCATCTTCGACCAGGGTGGCGGGCGAATAGCCTTTTTCCAGCGCCGCCGAATAGACGAAGGGTTTGATGCTCGAACCCGGCTGGCGCCAGGCGCTGGTGACGTGATTGAACTTCCGCCGCGAGAAATCGAAGCCGCCGACCAGGGCGCGATAGGCGCCGTCCTCGGCGTTGATGGCGATGAAGGCCGCTTCGACTTCCGGCATCTGGCTGATGGACCAGCGGCCTTTGCCGTCGCGAACGACACGGATGACCGAGCCGGCGCGGATGCGCGGTTCGCCCTTGGCCTGCAGGGCGCGGGCGGCGAAGCGCAGGCCGTCTCCGCTGATCTCGATGGTGTCGCCGGAGGCCGGTTCGGCTCGCACGCGCTTGGCGGAAACCTCGGTGACGACCGCCGCGACGAGGTTGTCGCTGTTCGGATGCTTGGCCAGGACGCGGTCGATGGCGTCGTCGCGCGCATCCTCGTCATCGGGTAGCTCGACGAAGTCTTCCGGGCCGCGGTAGCCGTGGCGCTGGTCGTAGGCCAGGACATTGTTGCGCAGCGAGTTGTAGGCGGCGTTCTGTTCGGCGCCGATGAGCGTCGTGTAAACATTGATGCCGCGCGTGTAGGTTTCGCCCTGGAATTGCGCATAGACCTCCTGGCGGACCATTTCGGCGACGTGGTCGGCGTGGACGGTGAAGGTCAGGCGGTCATTGACCTTGAGTTCCAGTTTGGCGGCCTCGTTGTATTGGTCTTCGGTGATCTTGCCGAGTTGCAGCATGCGCTTGAGGACGAGGATCTGGCGGGCCTTGGCGCGGACGGGATTGACGGCAGGGTTGTGCTTGGCCGGATTCTGCGGGATGCCGGCGAGCATGGCCGCCTCGGCCAGCGACAGTTCGGGGAGCGCCTTGTTGAAATAGGTGCGGGCGGCGCTGGCGAAGCCGTGGGTACGCTGGCCGAGGTAGATCTGGTTCATGTACAGCTCCAGGATCTGGTCCTTGTTCAGCGCCGATTCGATGCGATAGGCGAGCAGCGTTTCAGTCAGCTTGCGCTTGATGGTCTTGGCCTGCGACAGGAAGAAGTTGCGCGCGACCTGCATGGTGATCGTCGAGGCGCCTTGGTGGAAACCGCCCGTCAGGTCGGCGACCAGCGCCCGGGTGACGCCCCGGTAATCGACGCCACCATGTTCGTAGAAGCGGGAATCCTCGATGGCCAGCAAGGCGTCCTTGAGAACCGGCGGGATGTCCTGGATCGGCACGAAGTCGCGATGTTCCTCGCCGAACTCGCCGAGCAGCGCACCGTCGGCCGTATAGATGCGCAGCGGGATCTTCGGCCGGTAGTCGGTCACGATATCCATGGGCGGCAGGCCGGGCAGCACGGTGACCAGCGTATACAGCACGAACAGGATGATCAGCAGCATGCCGTTGGCGGCCAGCGCGACGAGGGTGCGCGGCAGGCGGTCACGGTAATTGTCCGTAGCCAGCGGAAGCTTCAGAAACTGGAGGGCGGTCTGGAAAAAACTCACTTGCGGGTCCTGCCGTGCGTGCCCGCTGAACCAACAACATGCAGGCGGTTGAAAGACGCCGGGTGATCCGGCGCCGAGGTCGCTAGTTTAGCCGGATTGGCGGCGGGCGGAAGGCTGGCCGATCACCGGTCCTGCCCTTAGAATCCGGACTTGCCCACCTTTTTACCGTGACCACCATGCCCCGCATCAAGATCGATCTGCCCGAACGTTTCAGTTTCTCGACCGACATACCCATCTACATCAGCCATATCAACTACGGTCATCATCTCGACAACGCCGCGCTCATCTCGCTCGTTGCCGAGGCGCGGGTCCGCTTTTTCAAGGCGCTGGGCTATTCGGAACTCGATGTCGAAGGTGTCGGCATCGTCGTGGCGGATGTCGCCGCCCAGTACAAATCCGAGGCATTCCACGGCGAAACCCTGGTCATCGAGATGGGCGCCAACGATTTCAACAAGTTTGGCTGCGACCTCGTCTGGCGCCTCTCCGACAAGGCTAGCGGGCGCGAAGTGGCGCGCGGCAAGCACGGCATCGTCTTCTTCGACTACGCCGTGCGCAAGCCGACGGCCGCACCGGCGGCCTTCATCGCCAAGGTAACGGGGTAAGCCGTGATCCCGATCCGCTACGTCGAGCCGGTCTTCCGCCCGCCCAGCGAGGCGGAATCGCTGATCCTGCCGGTGACCGATGGCTGTTCGTGGAACAAATGCACATTCTGCGAAATGTACACGGCGCCGCAGAAAAAATTCCTGGCGCGCGGCGAGGACGAGGTGCTCGACAGCATCCGCCTGACCGGGCAGCGCTACGGCGACGAAATCCGCCGCGTCTTTCTTGCCGATGGCGATGCGCTGGTGCTGCCGATGCGGCGACTGCTCAGCATCCTCGAAGCGATTCGGACGCACATGCCCTCGGTGCGGCGCATCTCCAGCTACTGCCTGCCGCGCAACCTGCGCAAGAAGACGCAGGCTGAAATCGATGAGCTTGCGGCGGCCGGCTTGAAGATGGTCTATGTCGGCGCCGAATCCGGAGACGATGCCGTGCTCGCCGCGGTCAACAAGGGCGAAACCTTCGAGACGACCCGCGACGCACTCGACAAACTGGGCGCTGCCGGCATCACGCGCTCCGTGATGATCCTCAACGGGCTCGGCGGCAAGGCCATGACGGCGCAACACGCCGACAACTCGGCGCGCCTGGCCAATGCCACGCAGCCGGAATACCTGGCGACGCTGGTCGTCAGTTTTCCCAAGGGCGAGGAGCGCTTCCGTGAAGGATTTCCTGGCTGGGAACCGCTCGATCAGCACGAACTCTTTGTCGAAATGGAACGCTTCCTGTCCGGGCTCGACCTCAAACGGACCGTTTTCCGTAGTGATCACGCCTCGAACTGGTTGGTGCTCAAGGGCACGCTGGGAGCCGACAAGGAACGGCTGCTGGCGCAGGTTCGGCAGGCGATTGCTGCGCCGGAAGCGGCGAGGTTGCGGCCGGCTTGGGCGCGGGGGCTTTGAGGCGGGGGTTCTGTCGCATCTGAGATGAGACTTTGCGCTTCTGATGCGCTGGTTTCCGCGCCTGACGCGCGGGCGGTGTTTTCTGAAACGCTGGTTTTCGCCGCTGACCGGCGAGCGTACTTTCTTTTGCTTCGCCAAAAGAAAGTAGCCAAAGAAAAGGCGACCCCGGG
>JAGTRT010000084.1 GCA_018261895.1 Pseudomonadota bacterium | reverse complement strand
CGCCGGAATGTAGTGGTATTCCTTGCCCCCGTTCGCCAGGAATGAGGCCTTGCCCTCGATGGCGATCTCTTCCAGGGTTTCCAGGCAGTCGGCGACGAAGCCGGGACAGATCACATCGACACGCCGCGTGCCGGCCTTGCCCAGCGCCTCGAGGGTCGGGGCGGTGTACGGTTGCAGCCACTCCGCCTTGCCGAAGCGTGACTGAAAGCAGATCCTGTGCTGTTCGGGCGCGAGGTTGAGGCGCTCGGCGAGCAGGCGGCCGGTCTTCATGCATTCGCAGTAATACGGGTCGCCGAGATCGAGATTGCGGCGCGGCAAGCCGTGGAAGCTGATGATCAACTGGTCGCCGGTGGTCGGCAGGCCATGCTTGACCCAGTGATTGCGTACCGTCTGCTCGAGGGCGCTGATGTAGTCCGGATCGTCATGGAAATTGCGGACAAAGCGCATTTCCGGCTGATTGCGCTGGGTCAGAAGCCAGCGGCACGCCTCGTCGATCACCGTGGCGGTCGTACTGGCCGAGTATTGCGGGTACATCGGCAGCACCAGGATACGAGCATTGCCGGCTGCCTTGAGCCGGTCCAGGACGTCGGGCAGCGACGGCGCGCCGTAGCGCATCGCCGACGTGACGGTCACGATGTGGCCGCGTTCGCCGAGATAGCCGGCAAGGAACTTGGTCTGGCGTTCGGTATGCACTTTGAGCGGAGATTTTTCGGCAGATTTCTTCGGACGGATATTCAGAATGATGCCATTGAGGATTAGCCACCAGACCGGGCGCGGGATCTCGACGACGCGCGGAATTGCCGCAGATAGCGCTTGAGGGCAGGGGCCGTCGGCGCCTCCGGGGTGCCCAGATTGACGAGGACGACGGCGGTGCCCGGTGCGGTGCCGTGCTGGTGCGGGGGTTCGGGCCGGATTTTTGGCATCAGTAGTTTTGCTGGTTGGAGAGGGCGCTGGAAAGGAGCTTGGCGGTGATGTCGACAATTGGAATGACGCGTTCGTAGGCCATGCGGGTCGGGCCGATGACGCCGACCGAGCCGACGATCTGGCCATCGACGGTATAGGGAGCGGCAACCACGCTGCATTCGTCGAGCGTGGCGATGCCGGATTCGCCGCCGATGAAGATCCGGACGCCGGCGGCCCGGTTGGAAACGTCGAGCAGGCGCACCAGGCTCGAGCGCTGTTCGAAAAGGTCGAACAGTTCGCGCAGGCGCTTCATGTTCGAGGACAGTTCCTCGACGTCGAGCAGGTTGTGCTCGCCGGAGATCACATAAGGGGTCTCGTTGCCGGACAGCGCCTCGTTGCCGGCTTCGAGCGCCAGTGTCATCAGCGGCTTGATGTCGTCGCGCAACTGTTCGATCTCGGCCGACAGGCGATGGCGGATCTGTTCCAAGTCGAGGCCGGCGAAATTCTGGTTCAGATAGTTGGCGGCCTGGACAAGTTCGGCTGGCGAATAGGCCTTCTCGGTGACCAGAACGCGATTCTGCACGTCGCCATCGGTAGTGACGATGATCAGCAGGATGCGTTTTTCGGTCAGGTTGAGGAATTCGATCTGGCGGATGCGGCTGCCAGAACGGCGCGGCGCCATGACGACGCCGGCAAAATGTGTGAGGCTGGAAAGCAGTTGCGAGGCGCTGGAAATGACCTGATTTGCCGGTCGACCGTGCAAGGCGCCTTCCATTTCATCGAGTTGCCGTGCCTCGAGCGGGCGCATGGTCAACAGCGTGTCAACGAACAGCCGGTAGCCGCGCGGCGTCGGAACGCGCCCTGCCGAGGTGTGCGGGCTGGCAACAAAGCCGGCTTCTTCGAGGTCGGCCATGACGTTGCGGATCGTCGCCGGCGACAGGTCGAGGCCTGAATACTTCGACAGCGCGCGCGAACCCACCGGCTGGCCGTCGGCAATGTAGTGTTCGACCAGGGCCTTGAGGAGGGTGCGGGAGCGATCATCGAGCATGGCAGGGCATTGTACAAAAAACCGGGGGCGGCGCGAGTGACCATTTTTATGCAAGAATCCGCATCATGAACTCCTGCTTCGGCTCCTACCGCTCGCCCAAGACCATTGCGCTGGTCGGCAAGTACCATAGTCGCGAAATAGCCGAATCGCTGCGCCAGCTCGCGGAGTATCTGCACGAGCGGGGGATTTCGGTGTTCATCGAGCGCGAGACGGCTGAGCAGGTCGGGCGCCAGGTCGATCTTGCGCGCTGGGTCACCTGCGGCTTCAGCGACATCGGCGCCCATGCCGACCTCGCCATCGTCATTGGCGGCGACGGTACGATGCTCAACGCGGCGCGCCGCCTGGCGCGCTATCGCGTACCGCTGGTTGGCATCAATCAGGGCCGGCTCGGTTTCATGACCGACATCGCGCGCAACGACATGCTGACCGGCATCGACGATCTGCTCGACGGGCGCTTTGCCGCCGAGAACCGCATGCTCCTCGATGCGGAAGTGATCCGCGACGGCAAGGAGATCGCCGCCAATCAGGCGCTGAACGAAGTCGTCGTAGACAAGGGGGCGATCGGCCGGATGATCGAGTTCGCGCTGTCGATCGACGGCGAATTCATCTACAACCTGCGCTCCGACGGCCTCATCGTGTCGACGCCGACCGGTTCCACCGCCTACTCGCTGTCGTCGGGCGGGCCGATCCTGCATCCGACGCTGACCGGCATCGCGCTTGTGCCGCTGTGTCCGCATGCGCTGACCAACCGGCCGATCATCGTCAATGACCAAGCCAACATCGAACTTCGCATCATTCAGGCCGACGATCCGCGCGTGCACTTCGACGGCCAGGTGACTTTGGATCTGCTTCCCGGCGATAGTGTCCGCCTGAAGCGATCGGAATATGCCATCTGCTTTCTGCATCCGCCGGGCTACAGTTACTTCGCGATGCTGCGCCAGAAACTGCACTGGAGTGAACGCCCCAAGGGCCCCTGATGCTGCGCCACCTTGCGATTCGCGACTTTGTCATCGTCGATCGGCTGGAACTCGAGTTTTCCTCCGGTTTTGGCGCGTTGACCGGGGAAACCGGGGCCGGCAAGTCGATCCTGATCGATGCGCTGGCGCTGGCGCTCGGCGACCGCGCCGATGCCGGCGTCGTGCGCGCCGGTTGCGAGCGGACCGAGGTCGCAGCCACCTTCGAGATCGGCGGGCTGCCGCAGGTAATCGCCTGGCTGGCCGCCAACGACCTCGCTGCCGAGGACGAGCTGATCCTGCGCCGGGTGCTCGATGCCGGCGGCCGTTCGCGCGGTTA
>JAGTRT010000064.1 GCA_018261895.1 Pseudomonadota bacterium | reverse complement strand
TCATCTTGACGTTGGCCAGGTCTACGCCCGATCCGTCCGCCTTCACCCGTACCTTCACGTTGTAATCAATCACCCGCTTCACGGGAACCAGAATCTTCACAAGCATCTCCTTTTACTCGGTTAGATTTTTTTGAGCTACAGCCGTCTGTTTGACAGACGATTCCTCAAACAGCACAATGACCATACTGTGTCGTATGGAAAAGCATACGGTAGCGTATGGAAAACAAACCTGTCAAGTCATTGATTAAATCCTCATCGGTCAAACCTCGCAAGAGGGCTGCCGTCGCACGCACGCAACTCGACCCGGAACGCTGGGTGGATGAGGCAATCGACGTCCTGGCCAAGGAGGGTGTGACGGGTTTGCGTGTCGAAGTCCTGGCCAAGCGCTGCGGGGTGACCAAAGGCAGTTTTTACTGGCACTTCAAGGACAGGCAGGCGCTGCTGGATGCCGTGCTGGAACAATGGAAAATCGGGCGCATCCGTGACATTGAAAAAACCACCGCGGTCACGGCCGGCGACGAGCAGCAGCAATTGCGCTACGCCATCGAGGTCTATGGGGCCAGCCGCAATCAGAAAGGCATGTCGATCGAGCTGGCCGTCCGCGACTGGGCGCGCCATGATGCCAGGGCAGCAGCCGTGGTCGAGGCTGTAGACCTCTATCGACTGGAATGCACCCGCAAGCTCTTCGTTGCCGCCGGGATGTCGGATGCGGAGGCGAAGAGCCGCAGCCTTCTGCTATACGCCTGCGTGTTCGGCCTGTCGCTGATGCACTACGCACACTTCGACAACGATCTGGCTCAACTCAAGCAACGCATCGCCGAGCGCATCATTTCCCGTTAGTCGAAGCAACCACCGGCATTCCCGGCCGCACTCAGCGAGCGCTCCCAGGCAAGCAGATCGTCAGCCAACTGCACCACGGTCGCCGACATGGCCCCCACGCCACCTCGTGCATCCTGGCTTTCGGCGGCCTTTTCGATATTCAGAGCCAACTCGGCCACCTGGCGGCGTGACCGGTCCAGCAACAGCGCACGCCCCTGAAAGACACCCCGGCTACTTTCCTGCGACGCGAAAACCTGACTGAATTCGGTGATATCGATCCGCAGGATGCAGCGCGTCTGCCCTTGCCCCGAGAGGGAATAGCCAAGTTGCTGCATGAGGCGTTGCTGAATCAGCTGAGCCGGCGGCCCGGCCCAGCGCGCCCGTGCATATTCGCGCAGACGGGATGCGTCGACGTAGGCCAACCGGTAATCAATGCCCATGGAATCAAACCAGAGCGGCGCCCTCACCTCCAGCGCCAGCGCTTGTTTGCGCGTCGCAACCAGTTTGCTGCCCGGAGCCGAACCGAAATCATAGACAGCCAGCGCGCTGTCGCCACCGCGTTTTCCAGCGGAATAACAGGCCGAGACGAGCAGGCACGAAAGGATGATCGCCGTCCAACGCACGCTATTTCTCCCGTGCCGGCGAGAACCCGGCTTCACCAGGACCGGGTTGCTGGCCCGGCGCACCGAAGACCAGACCCTGCGGCGACTCTTCCAGGATACGCAGAACACGGCTCAACTGACGCGAGGTAGTCGAGAAATCGGTAGCCAACTCATTGAGCCGGGGCATCAGCGCCGAAGTACCGCTAGCCGATGCATCGCCAATGGCGATGTCCAGCTTGTCGGTTGCTGCCTGCATCTTGCCGATGAGAATGCGCGTATCGGAAAGCAGGGGCTGCACCTCGCCGGCCGCTTGAGAGAGGTTTCTGATGTTCCGGTCGTCAAGCAGCTTCTTTACTTGCACCAGTGTCGCATTGAGGTTTTCTAGAACCGGTTTCATGTTGCCGGATGCAGCCTCAAGATTGCTCAGCGTGGTTTTGAGATGAGCGCGGTTCTCTTCGTCCAGCATGGCATTGGCGCTCACCATCATCTGACGGGCCTGTTTCAGGGTGGCCATGCCGGTTTCGCCAAGCTCCTCAAGCAAGGACGGAATCATCGTGATGCGCGGCGGTTGTTCCTCATTGGGCACCAGCGCCTCTGAATTCTTGCCGGTTTCAAGCAGGAGAATGTGGGCCAGACCGGTCACCCCCTGATAGTTCAACTTGGCGACCGTGCCTTTGGTCAACGGGAACTCGTCGTTGACCGAAATCGTGATCAGGATGTTGCTGTAGTCCTCGGGATCGAGGCGAATATCGCTGACCTTGCCGACGCGGATGCCGCGATAGCGCACCTGGGCCTGAGGGTTGAGGCCGCCGATGTTCTGCTTGGTCACGACGACGTAGTCGTGCGAGGAATCGCTGCTGCCACTGAGCCAATAAACGGCCAGCAAGGCGGCCACGCCAAGGAGCAGCGCAAAGAGACCGGCAGCGAAAGCGTAGGATTTGTTTTCCATGAGCGCCAATTAAAGCAGCTTCCGGCGATCTGCGCCAAAAAAGCCGGTGACGAACGGATGATCGACCGTCATGACTTCGGCCTTGGGTCCGAAGGCAATGATGTGCTGATCGGCCAGCACGGCGACATGGCTGGCCAGTCCGGCCAGGGTATTGAGGTCGTGGGTGACCATGACGACGGTCAGTCCCAGTTCCCGCTGGAGGTCGCCGACCAGTTCGACAAAATTCTGGCTGCGGTCGGGATCGAGGCCGGCCGTCGGCTCGTCGAGCAGCAGCAACTCCGGCTCCAGCGCCAAGGCGCGGGCCAGGGCCACGCGCTTGACCATGCCACCGGACAATTCGGCCGGCATGAGTTTGCCGTGCGTCGCGTCCAGGCCGACCATGGCCAGCTTGAGGTGCACCAGCCGACGGATCCAGTCCGCATCCAGACAGCGCAGCTCGCGCAACGGGAAGGCGATGTTGTCGAAGACGGACAGGGCCGAAAACAGGGCGCCATGTTGGAAAAGCATGCCGAGCCGCCGGCGCAGGTTGCGCTGCAGGATGACATCAGGGTCGTTCAAGTCGGTACCGAAAAGACGAACGCTCCCCGATGAAGGTTTCAGCAGCCCCAATATTTCCCGCAACAAGGTGGTCTTGCCGCTGCCGGAGCCGCCCAGCAGGCCGACGATCTGACCCTCTTCGACGCGCAGGCTCAAATCCTTGTGAACGGCTTTTCCACGGAAGCTCGTGCAGACGTTTTGCAACTCGATGACCGGCGGCTGGCTCATAGATGCGGGACGCCGATCTGCCGGGTAAAGACCGCGAATATGGCGTCGAACAGGATGACCGTGGTGATTGCCGTCACGACGGCGCTGGTCGTATTGGCCGACAGGCTCTCGGTATTCGGCTTGACGTGCAGGCCGAAATGGCAGGCGACCACGGCGATGACAAAACCGAAGACGACGCCCTTGCTGAGCCCGATGATCAGATTGGATACCGGCACGGCGCGCGGAAGGTTGTCGAGAAAATAGACCAGCGAGAGATCAAGCTGCAGGAGCGCGGCCAGCATGCCACCGAGCAGGGCCACGGCGGAGGTCCACAACACGAGCAGCGGCATGGCCACGGTCAAGCCAAAAACTTTGGGCAAGACAACGCGGATGCTGCGCGAAATGCCCATGGTCGACAGCACGTCGATTTCCTCGGTCACGCGCATGACGCCGATTTGCGCCGTCATCGCCGAGCCTGAACGCCCGGCCACGAGCACGGCGACGAGGACGGGGCCCAGTTCCCGAATGATCGAGATGCCGAGAATATTGACGATGAACAGGTCGGCACCAAAGCTCTTGAGTTGCAGGGCGGAGAGGTAGCTGATGGTCACGCCGATCAGAAAGCCGACCAGCGCAGTCACCGCCAGCGCCTGGGCGCCCGCTTTGTAGACATTGGCCGTCAGCTCTTTCCAGGGCACATCCTGCGGATGGCGAATCAGGTAGCCGACATCCAGCAGCAACTGGCCGAACAGGGCGATCATCCCGCGCAGATTGGCCGCAGCCTTGAGGACGAGCATCCCGACCCATTCGGGAAAACGGAGTCTTGGCCTGGCCGAATCCGGCATTTCCCGTGGCAGTTCGGCGACCCGCGTCAACACCTGACGCGGCAATTCGCCAGCGACCAGATGCGCCGGCCATTTCGCGCCCCAGGTTCGCCACAGCAGCACGGCCGCGGCACTATCAAGCCGCGTAACGGCAGACAGATCCCAATGATCACCGGAACATTCCGCCAGCCCCGCCTGCAGTCTGGAAAGACTCGGCAACATCTCCGCCAGCGTCCAGCTTCCGGACAGCACTACCCTCCCCGGCTCGACTAGCAAGCGCGGGGTTTCGCTCACGCGATTTTCCTCGCCGATTTTGATCGAAGCAGGTATTCGCGCCCGAGTTGCTTCCAGACGACTGCTTCTTCAGCGAATGCCGCAGCTGTCCAGGGATTGTCGGCCAGCCAGTCGGCCGGCAACTCGATGATGAAGCCCCGCTCGCTCCGACTGGCGCGCCAAGCCGGAATGGCCCGATCGTCACGGGTGCGATGCAGCAGAACAGCCAGGCGCAGGCAGAAAATCAGGTCCCACGCGCTGTCGGTGGCTGGAATGGCGCCAAGCTTTTCGAGTTTGCCGCGGTGTCCGAGGACGAGCATGGCGAGCCGGGCCTGATCCTTCTTGGAAAAGCCGGGCATGTCGGCGTAGGTCAGGATGTAGGCGCCATGCTTGTGGTAGGCGTTATGCGCGACGGAAATACCGATTTCGTGCAGGCGGCAGGCCCACGACATAAACTGCATATCGGCCTCGGACGGCGAGCCATCGTAAAGCTGGGTCAGAGCCGAAAGCGCCGTCATCTCGACGCGCTCGACCTGATCGCCTTCGACCTGATAGCGACGACGAAACTGGGCCACGGTCGAATCGCGCATGTCGTGGTGATGAAAACGCCCGAGCAAATCGTAGAGCACGCCCAGGCGCAGCGCGCCGTCGGCATAGGTCATGCGCTCGATATCGAGTTCTTCGAAAATGGCCGACATGATGGCCACGCCACCCGGGAAGACCGGCAAGCGATCGCCCTTGACTCCGGGCAGATCGAGCGCTTCAGCCGATCCGGCCTTGACCAGCAGGGCACACAACTTGTCGAGTCCGACCCGCGTGATGCCGCTTTCACCGTTCGGGTTGAGGCCGTTGAGCTCCAGCACGTCGGCAATCGCCCGGGCCGAGCCCGACGATCCGACCGCTTCCTTCCAGCCCAGACGCTGATACTCGTGGGCAATCAGCTCGATTTCCTTGGCAGCTGCAACCTGGGCCTCGCGCAGGCGTTTCCGGTCGATGCGGCGATCCGGGAAAAAGCGGGTGGTGTAGCTCACGCAGCCCATGTACAGCGATTCCATGAGTTGCGGATCGTGGCGCTTGCCGATGATGAACTCGGTGGAGCCGCCGCCGATGTCGACGACCAGGCGTTTGTGGGCGACCGAAGGCAGGGAGTGCGAGGCACCAATGTAGATCAGGCGGGCTTCTTCGCGCCCGGCAATGATTTCGATGGGAAAGCCCAGCGCCTCCTCGGCTTGCGGCAGAAATTCGAAGGCATTCTTGGCCACCCGCAGCGTATTGGTCGCGACCACCCGCACGGCGCCGCGGTCCAGGCCGCGCAAACGCTCGCCAAAAAGACGGAGCGCATCGAGCGCACGCAACTGCGACGCGTCATCGAGGCGTTTGTCCGGCATCAAGCCCGAGGCCAGACGAACCGGTTCCTTCATGGAATCCAGCGTATAAATCTGATTGTCCACCACCCGACCGACCTGCAGACGGAAGCTGTTCGAGCCCAGATCAACGGCGGCGACGGTTTCGTAAATCATGAGTGGAAAACCAGAGAATTCTTGTATCGGCGGGCATTCTACCACCCTCAACCGTGGCAGATCATGACAAGCGGCCAATCGACCCCACTTCAACGGTCAACCGGAAAAAATGCCCAAAATTGAAATGTCACAGACGAAAAAAAGCCCGCCGACATGCATCGGCGGGCTTGCTCAGCAAGAGGTGGCGCTTAGTTGGCCAGCGCGTTCTTGATCTGTTCCAGCGTAGACGGATCGTCGATGGTCGTCAGATCGCCCGGATCGCGGCCTTCGGCCAGCGCCTGCAGCGAACGACGCAGCATCTTGCCGGAACGGGTCTTGGGCAGACCGGTGACGAAATGCACGCGGGCCGGACGGGCGATGGCACCGAGAATGCTATCGACCGTACCGAACACTTCCTTCTCCAGCGCCTTGACCAACTCCGGCGTAGCGACCTTGGAAGCATCCTTGACCACGGCAAACGCCATCGGCACCTGGCCCTTGAGCTTGTCTTCGACACCGACGACGGCGACTTCGGCGATGGCGGCGTGCGCCTGGATCGCTTCCTCGATTTCGCGGGTGCCCAGACGGTGACCGGCGACGTTGATCACGTCATCGGTACGGCCGAGGATGGTGAAGTAACCGTCTTCGTCCTTGATCGCCCAGTCGTACGACGAGTAAACCAGCGGCTCCTTGAACAGCGTGAAGTAGGTCGACACGAAACGGTCGTCCTGACCCCAGACGGTAGACAGGCAGCCCGGCGGCAGCGGCGGGATGACCGCAGCGATGCCCTTCTCGTTGGGGCCGCAGACCGAGCCGTCTTCGCGGAAGATCTGCAGGTTGTAGCCGTAGACCGGGAAGGACGGCGAACCGTACTTGATCGGCGTATTTTCGACGCCCGGCAAGGCGGCCAGCATCGGCCAACCGGTTTCGGTCTGCCAGTAGTTGTCGATGACCGGCTTCTGCAGTTCGGTCATGAACCACTCGTGGGTCGGCTGGTCGAGCGGCTCGCCGGCCATGAAGATGTGCTTCAGGGACGACAGGTCGTACTTGTGCATGAAGGCCGGATCCTGCTTCTTCAACACACGGGCGGCCGTCGGGGCGGAGAACATGACGTTGACCTTGTACTTCTCGACGATATGCCACCAGATGCCGGCATCCGGACGCAGCGGCGTGCCTTCGTACATCACGGTGGCCATGCCGGCGATCAGCGGGCCGTAGATGATGTAGGAGTGACCGACCACCCAGCCGATGTCGGAGGTGGAG
>JAGTRT010000015.1 GCA_018261895.1 Pseudomonadota bacterium | reverse complement strand
GGTCTTGGAAGCGACTTCCTTGACCATCTGGGCGCCCATGTTGGCGAACTTGTCCTTCAGTTCGATTTCCTTGGCGACGGAAACGCCGTCCTTGGTGACCGTCGGGCCGCCGTAGGAACGCTCGAGCACGACATTGCGGCCCTTGGGACCGAGGGTAACCTTGACCGCATCGGCCAGGACGTTGATGCCTTCGACCATGCGGGCGCGGGCGGAATCACCGAATTTGACTTCTTTAGCTGCCATTTATAACTCCTTGATTTGATCAGTATTGAACGTCAGCCGCAGCGATTACTTCTGCAGGACACCCATGATGTCTTCTTCACGCATGACCAGGACTTCCTGACCATCAACCTTGACGGACTGGCCGGCATACTTGCCGAACAGGACGCGATCGCCCACCTTGACGTCCAGGGCGATCTGCTTGCCGTTGTCGTCACGCTTGCCCGGGCCGACGGCCAGGACTTCGCCCTGATCCGGCTTTTCGCCAGCGGAATCGGGAATGACGATGCCGGAAGCAGTGGTGCGCTCGGCTTCAACGCGCTTGACGATCACACGGTCGTGCAAAGGACGGATATTCATAAATCAGACTCCTGAAAATGAGTTGCAACACACGGAAAATGGCCGTCCGCGCCAGGCGCGGAATCGGGACCGAAGCGGGCTGGTTTTGTTAGCACTCGTCCTCGGTGAGTGCTAATAATAGGGGTGGGGTGGTCGGATTTCAAGGGCCTGAATGCAGACAATTGAACAAACACCTGTCGAGCGACATTTAACCCATTGAATTCATGACAAAACCCGCGATAGTCAAGCACTCGGCCGGCGGCCCGCTAAAATACGACGCCCCCACTTTGTTTGTGCCCATTCGATGATTGCCCACCTTCTCGCCGCCCTTGCCGGCCTCGCGCTCTGTCTGCCCGCCCTCGCCGACGGCTTGCCTCCCGCCGTGCTTCAGGCCCTCAAGGCGGCGCAGATTCCGGCGGCCAGCGTGGCTGTCGTCGTTCAGCCGGTCGATACGGCGACGCCGCTCGTCGCGCACAACGCCACCCGGGCGATGAATCCGGCCTCGGTCATGAAGCTGGTGACGACCTACGCCGCGCTCGACCTGCTCGGCCCGGCCTACACCTGGAAGACGACGGCGTGGACCGAAAATGCTGCGGTCAACGGGAATCTGGGCGGCAATCTCTACCTGCGCGGCAGCGGCGACCCGCGCTTCGCCATCGAGCACCTGACCGCCCTGCTCCGCCAGGTTCAGGCGCGGGGCGTGCGTCAGATCGGCGGCGACATCGTGCTCGACCGCGGCGTCTTCAACGTCCCGGCCATCGACCCCGGCGCCTTCGACGACAAGCCGATGCGTCCCTACAACGTCGGGCCGGACGGCCTGCTGCTCAACTTCCGCGCCCTGCGTTTCACGCTGCTGCCGGACAACGGCAAACCGCGCGTGCTGCTCGAAACGCCGAGCGAAGGGCTGCGCATCGACAACCAGTTGCGCGCCGGCGAAGGCGGCTGCGGCAGCAACTGGAAGGATCTGATCAATGTCCGCCTGATTCCCGAGGGCAATGGCCAGCGCCTCGAATTCACCGGCACCTTCGCCGCCCTGTGCGGCGAGAAGACACTGAGCCTGTCGCCGCTGGCGGCCGATGCCCAGGCCGACGGCCTGATCCGCGCCATATGGAAGGAACTCGGCGGCAACCTGAGCGGGCAGGTGCGGGGCGGCCCCGTGCCGGTCGGCGCCCGACTGCTGACCCAGCATGAATCGCCCCCGCTGGCCGACGCCGTGCGCGACATCAACAAGTTCAGCAACAACGTGATGGCCCGCCAGGTGTTCCTGACGCTGGGCAACGACGCCGCGCCGGCCACCGCCGAACGCGCCCGCCAGCGCGTCAGCGACTGGCTGGCCGGGCGCAACCTGCGCTTTGCCGAGCTGGTGATCGACAACGGTTCCGGCCTGTCGCGCATCGAGCGCATCAGTGCCGACAGCCTCAACCGCCTGCTCCTCGATGCCTGGAAGAGCCCGGTCATGCCGGAATTCGTGTCGAGCATGCCCATCGTCGGCATCGACGGCACGATGAAGAAGCGCCTCAACGGCTCCGATGCAACCGGCCGCGCCCACATCAAGACCGGCACGCTCGACGGCGTCAAGGCGGCGTCCGGCTTTGCGCTTGATGCCCAGGGCCGCCGTTACGCCGTGACCTTCCTGATCAACCACCCGCGCGCGCAGGCCGGCAGCGCAGCCATCGACGCCCTGCTCGTCTGGGTCGCCCAGCGGCGCGTCGGCGAGAAGGCACCGGCCCTTGAAAATGAGTGAGCGCCCACCTTTCCCCGGCGACTCACTGGCCGAAGCGGGGCTGAACCGGCAGTTCGTCTTCGACCTCGACGCCCTGCCGGCCGACCTTCGGCAAACGCTGGGCGACACGACGGGCTATCGCCAGCTCGTCCTGCTCGGCCACGGCGGTCGGCGGCTGTGGGCGTGCGTGCAGGCCAGCGGCATCGCCAGCGAGCACCCGATCGACGACTACACCGTGCGCACCGTCGAGTCCTGGCTGGCCGCCCAGCTTCCCGGCCGGGCGTATCGCATCGTCTATCCGGGCGAGCAACCGGTCGGCCTGCAGGCGCTCGGCAAGCTGGCCGGCTGGCACCACACCTCGCCGTTCATGGTTGGCGTCGATAACGAATGGGGCAGCTGGTACGCCTACCGGGCGGCCGTGCTCATCGATTTTCAATTTTCGGCCTTTTTTCCGGTTGACCGTGGGAACCCCTGCCTCGACTGCCGGTCGACCCCTTGCCTCACCGCCTGCCCGGCCGACGCGCTGGTCGGCGGCCACTTCAACCTGCAGACCTGCAGCGGCTACCGCCTGCAACCCGAATCCCGTTGCGCCGAAGGTTGCCTGGCCCGCCAGGCCTGCCCGGTCGGCGCCGAACATCGTTACGAGGCGGCACAGATCGCCCACAGTTACCGCCGCTCGCTGGCCATGCTGCGGCACTACCTCAAGCAACCCTGACCCCAAGGATTTCCCATGCGCGCCACCCTGCTTTTCCTTCACCTCGCCGGTGTCATCGTCTGGGTGGGCGGCATGTTCTTCGCCCACTTCTGCCTGCGCCCGGTGGCCGCCGAACAACTGCCCCTGCCGCAACGCCTGCCGTTGCTGGCCGGGGTGCTCGGTCGTTTCTTCAAGGTGGTCGCCGTCGCCATCGCTTTGATATTGCTCAGCGGCATCGCCCGCCTGCTCAACGTCGGCTTCGCCGCCGCCCCGCTGAGCTGGCACCTCATGCTGAGCAGCGGCCTCGTGATGACCGCCATCTTCGCCATCATCAGCTTGCGCGACTACCCGCGGCTACGGGCAGGCGTGGCGGCTCAGGACTGGCCGGCCGCCGGTGCGGCGATGAACGCCATCCGCCAGCGGGTCGCCATCAATCTCGCACTGGGCGTGGCGACCGTGGCCATCGCCTGTTTCGGGCTCGGCTTCTGAAAGCGAGCGGTCTGCTTCGCAGTTAACGAAACATTAAAGCGGGTCTTTGGTCCCGCCAATTCACTGGTTGTCGATGGCCCGGACGCCGAACAGCGCCACCCAGCCGCGCACGACACGGTAGCCGACCCACAGGCCGAGAACAGCGATCAGCATCCACGCCAGCGGAATGCCGATCAGCGTGACGATGAGCAAGCCGTAGACCACGAGCCAAAGCGCGGTGAACCAGAAGGTGCGGATCTGCCAGCGGAAATGGCTTTCCAGCCAGGTGCCGCGCACATCGCCGCTTTTCAGGTAGTTGAGGAAGACGGCGCACAGCGAGGGCAGGCCGAAGACGAAGCCGCCAGCCACCGTCGCCGCCGAGGTGATGCCGATGAACACGGCGATGGCGTGCAGGCCGTAGATGAAATGCGTGAGCTGGACGAGCGAGGGGCGGACGCCGCCCAGATCGGGTGCGGGAACGGGATCATTCATGAGGCTTCCTCCGGAAGGATTTTCTGCATGAGCAGCGCGTGGCCGGCGGCCGGGTCGAGCACATACGGCGCGTAGCCGGCCTGTTGGTAGGACGCCATCGCCCGCGTGTTGTTGGACAGCACTTCGAGCGTCAGCTTGCAGCAACCCAGCTCGCGGGCACGTGCTTCAGCCCAGGCCAGCAGCGCCTGGCCGATGCCCTGGCCGCGGACCGAGGCATGGACGACGATGTCGTGAACGTTGAGCAGCGGCCGCGCGGCGAAGGTGGAAAAGCCGGCAAAGCAGTTGATCTGGCCCACCGCCTCGCCGTCGAGCCAGGCCAGCGCGCCGTGGTAGCCGGGCACTTCGCGGATGGCGTGCACCAGGTTGAGCTTGGCAAAATCGGAGAGGCCGTCACCGCCGCCCATTGGGTCCTGCGCGTAGTGGTCGAGCAAGGCCAGCCAGCACACGGCCTGCACCGGGTCGTAAAGATCGACCGGAGCGACCCTCACGGTCACAGGCCGAGTTCCTGCCACATCGCATCGACGCGCTTCTTGACGCCGTCGTCCATGACAATCGGCCGCCCCCATTCACGGTTCGTCTCGCCCGGCCACTTGTTGGTCGCATCCAGGCCCATCTTGGAACCGAGGCCGGCCACCGGCGAGGCGAAGTCGAGGTAATCGATGGGCGTGTTGTCGACCAGCGTCGTGTCGCGCGTCGCGTCCATGCGCGTCGTCATCGCCCAGACCACTTCCTTCCAGTCGCGGATGTCGATGTCGTCGTCCACCACGATGATGGTCTTGGTATACATGAACTGGCGCAGAAAACTCCAGATGCCGAACATGATGCGCTTGGCGTGGCCTGGGTAAGCCTTCTTGATCGAGACAATGGCCATGCGGTACGAGCAGCCTTCCGGCGGCAGGTAGAAATCGACGATCTCCGGGTACTGCTTCTGGAGCAGCGGCACGAAGACCTCGTTGAGCGCGACGCCAAGCACGGCAGGTTCGTCGGGCGGCTTGCCGGTGTAGGTGCTGTGGTAGATCGGGTTCTTGCGCATGGTCATGCGCTCGATGGTGAAGACGGGGAATTCGGCCTGCTCGTTGTAGTAGCCGGTGTGGTCACCGTAAGGGCCTTCGAGCGCCATTTCGCCGGGGTGAATCACGCCTTCGAGCACGATCTCGGCCGAAGCCGGCACTTGCAGCGTCGAGCCCAGGCATTGCGTCAGTTCGGTCTTGCCGCCGCGCAGCAGGCCGGCGAACTGGTATTCGGACAACGAATCGGGCACCGGCGTCACGGCACCGAGGATGGTCGCCGGATCGCAGCCGAGCACCACCGCCACCGGGAACGGCTGGCCCGGATTGGCCAGTTGAAACTCACGGAAATCCAGCGCCCCGCCACGATGCGCCAGCCAGCGCATGATCACCTTGTTCGGCCCGAGCACCTGCTGGCGGTAGATGCCGAGGTTCTGACGGTTCTTGTGCGGCCCGCGCGTGACGACCAGGCCCCAGGTGATGAGCGGCGCGATGTCGCCCGGCCAGCAATGCTGGATCGGCAGCTTGGCCAGATCGACGTCCTTGCCCTCCCAGACGATTTCCTGACACGGCGCGCTCGACACCTTTTTCGGCGTCATGTTGAGCACCTGCTTCAAAATCGGCAGCTTGTCCCAGGCGTCCTTGAGCCCCTTGGGCGGCTCGGGTTCCTTCAGATACGCCAGCAGCTTGCCGACTTCGCGCAACGCGCTCACCGACTCCTCGCCCATGCCGAGCGCGACGCGCTTCGGGGTGCCGAACAGGTTGGCCAGCACGGGAATCGTGTGCCCTTTCGGCTTTTCAAAAAGAATCGCCGGCCCTTCGGCGCGCAGGACGCGGTCGCAGATTTCGGTCATTTCGAGGCGGGTATCGACCTCGACGCCGACGCGCTTGAGTTCGCCGGTCTTTTCCAGTTGCGACATGAAGTCGCGCAAGTCGTGGTATTTCATCGGATTCGGTAGGCCTGGTGACATTGGGTACAACTGCCGGTCAGTTGCGGCAGCATGGCGGTGGCGGTGTGGCGGTCGCCGGTGAGCGCGACGGTGGCGAAATCGCTCGCCGCCTTGTAGCCGTCGAGCGCCAGCGTCTGCATGGCCGGTGGCATGTACGGCTCCGGCTGGGCATTCGCCGGCAGTCTGGTGTGATTCCACCAAACGGCGATGCCGAGGCGAAGCTGGGCAATCTGGCCGGCCTCCTCGACCTTGCCCTCGTTTAGGCGCTGCAGCACCGCGTCGAGGGCCGCCATCCGGTCGCGCATCTCAGCGCGCAGGGCCAGCCGTGCCGGCGACGGCATCTTGATCAGTTCGCGCTCGTCATGGGCGCCATCGCTGACGGCCGGCAACGGTGCCGGAGCGGGTTTCCGGGCCGTCACATCGGCGGGCTTCGGCGGCGCTGGTAGCGCCTTTTTGGCGGGAACAGGCTTTTTGACCGCCGCCGGCTTCCTCGCCGCTGCGGTTTTCGGCGGCGTTGCCGTCTTCTTGGCTGCGACCGGTTTTTTGGCTGGCGGCGTCGCCCCGAGGGCGCCCGGCGCCAGCGCCAGCCAGGCAAGCCCGAGCAGGACGGCCGCCGCTTTCATCGCGTGCGATACGCCGCATGACAGCCCACACAGGCTGCGGTGAGATTGGGCAACAGGGCCAGCGCCTTGTCGCGGTCGCCGGTTTTGGCCACGGCAGCGAACTCACTCACCGCCTTGTGGCCATCCATGCCGATGCCGTGCATGGCCGGCGGCATGTGCGGACCAGGGCGTGCATCAAAAGGTTTGCCGCGATGCTTGCCCATGGCCGACACGCCGAGTTTGAGCTCGGCCAGCTCGCCGGCTTCGCGAACCTTGCCGGCGGCCATCAAGGCCAGCACTTCGTTCACCGCGACGAGGTTGTCGAGCATTTCCTGGCGCAGCGATTCCTGTGCCGGCGGCGGCAGGATGGCGAGTTGGCGCCTGTCTTCGGCGCAGACCGACCCGGCAACCCCGAATGTCACGGTCAACAGGAAAAAAAGGCCAAAATGGAAATCCTTCATCCCAGCGTCCGCCCGGACACCAGAAACTCGGCGACGATGCCGAGGAAAATCACCATGCCGACCCAGTTGTTGTGCAGGAAGGCCTTGAAGCACGGCATGCGCTCGCGGCCGCGGATCCAGGTGTAATGCACGCCCATGATGCCGGCGGCGATGGCAAGGCCGGTGAAGAAGGGCCAGGTGAGATGGAGAGTGAAGCCGATCCAGCCGATGATGCCGAGCGTCGCCGCGTAGCACAGCATGATGGCCGCGACGTCGTAGCGCCCGAAGGTGATGGCCGAGGTCTTGATGCCGATCTTGAGGTCGTCCTCGCGGTCGACCATGGCGTATTCGGTGTCGTAGGCCACGGCCCAGAAGACGTTGGCGAGCAGCAGCCACCACGCTTCGCCCGGTACTTCGCCGAGATGCGCGGCGTACGCCATCGGAATGCCGAAGCCGAAGGCGATGCCGAGGTAGGCCTGCGGAATGGCCAGGAAGCGCTTGGTGAAGGGATAGCTCGCCGCGAGGAAGAGTGCCGGCACCGACAGCCAGATGACCAGCGTGTTGCCGAGCATCAGGACCAGCGCAAAAGCGATCAGCGACAGCCCGGCAAACAGGGCCAGGGCTTCCTTGGTCGTCACCTTGCCGGCCGTCAGCGGTCGTTCCTTCGTCCGCTCGACATGCCGGTCGAAATCGCGGTCGGCGTAGTCGTTGATGACGCAGCCGGCCGAGCGCATGAGCACGGTGCCGAGGATGAATACCCAGACCACCCACCAGTCGGGCCGGCCGAGGGCAGACAGCCACAGCGCCCAGAGCGTCGGCCAGAGCAGCAGCAAGATGCCGATCGGCTTGTCGAGCCGCATCAGCTTTTCGTAGAGATCGAGTTTTTCCTTGAGGGCGGGCCAGTTCATCGCGGAATTTTACCTTGATTGCCGGGGGCATATCATCCGGCCACCCTCAATCACAGACCCCTGCCCGCCCGGGACAAAGCGTTCCGCCTAGGCTGCCTGTTGCCTTATCGGCAGCCAAATGGTGAAACAGCTGCCCTGGCCTGGCTGGCTGCTGACATCGATACGGCCGTGGTGCTGGTCGACGATGCGATAGGCCATGGACAAACCGAGACCGGAGCCCTTGCCGACCGGCCTGGTGGTGAAGAACGGGTCGAATATTTTCGCCAGATGATCGGCGGCGATACCGGCGCCGGTATCGGTCACCGAAATCCAGACCTGATCCCCGGCGCACCCGGAGCGCAGCGTGATGGTGCCGTGCCCGGCAATGGCGTGGGCGGCATTGCCCAGCAGATTCATGAACACCTGGTTGATCTGCGAGGGAATGCATTCGACCCGTGGCAGCTCGCCATATTCCCGCACGATTTCGGCCTTGTCGCGCAACTCGCTGGCCAGCAGATTGAGCGTGCTGTCGAGCCCGGCATGCAAGTCGGCGGCCTCCCAGGACACCTCGCCGGTGCGCGAGAAATCGCGCAGATCCTGGACGATGTGCCGCACACGACCGGCTCCATCGATGGATTCGGCCAGAAGATCGACGACGTCCTGGCGCAGAAAAGCGAGATCGACGCGCTGGCGCTCGGCGGCCAGAATGTCCTTTTGCGGCGAATCGGGAAGCTGTTCCTCGACGGCCTGATAGGCATCGATCAGGCCGAGCAGGTCGGCCACATAGCCCTTCAGCGTGCCCAGATTGGAATTCACGAAGCCGATCGGATTGTTGATTTCGTGAGCTACGCCGGCGGCCAACTGGCCGATGGAGGCGAGCTTCTCTGCCTGCAGCAACTGGCTGTGGATTTCGGCCAACTTGTCGATCAGCTTGCTCTGCTCGTCCTTCTCCTGCTCCAGCTGCTGCTTGGCGGCGAGCAGCGCGCGATTGATCTGCTCGTTGTCGTGCAGCGCCACTTCGAGCGCCTGGGTACGCGCCTTGATCTGGCGTTCGAGCATGATCGTCGTCTCGAACAGGGAGAAGCCCGAACCATCGGCACTCAGCCCTTGTTCGGCCCGATCCATGAGGGCGCTGACCATCTTTTTGAGGCGGATGTTCTCGGCGGCCAGCTCGTGCAGACGGTCTTCACTCATGACCATTCCTTCCGTTCTCCGGTGGCGGGAAAAAGCGGCGACAGCAGTTCTTGCCGTCGTGCTTGGCTTGATACATGGCGTGATCGGCATGATCGAGCAGTACCTGCGGCGCGGCATCGTCGTCGGGGAAGAGCGTGTAGCCGATACTGGCGCCGATATCGTCGGCAACGCCGATGTCCAGCCCGTAAGGCTGGCGCAGCGCCACGAGGATACGTTGCAATACCTCTTCGAAGCTTTCGCCGCCACCATCGCCCTGCAGGAGGATGGCAAATTCGTCACCGCCCAGGCGGCAGGCCGTATCGCTCGCCCTGACCGCCGATTTCAGGCGCCGGGCCACTTCCACGAGCACCTGGTCGCCGGCCTGGTGGCCATAGCGGTCGTTGATCGCCTTGAAGCCGTCGAGGTCGAGATAGGCCACGGCCAGTGCCCCGCCACTGCGCCGCGCCAGCGCCATGGCCTGCTGCAGGCGGTCGAGCACGATCAGCCGGTTGGGCAGGCCGGTCAGCGCATCGTGTTCGGCCAGCTTGCGCAGCTTTTGTCCCTGCCGCGTCGATTCGGTGACGTCGTGGAATTCGGTGACGAGAAAACGGGCGCCCTCGACGGCGACGACGCGACTGGAAATGGAAATATGCGCCAACTGGCCGCCCTTGCGCCGCGCCGTGCAGGAAAAGCCGGTGGTGGCACCGTTGCCGGCCTCGAGCGCCGCCAGGTAACGGACCCGGTCGAGCGGATCGGCCCACAGCGAGAGGTCCTCCGGGCCGCTCTGGTGGCCGGTCATCTCCGCCGGCGTGTAGCCGAAGAACTCGGCAAAGCTGCGGCTGACTTCGAGCAGGGTGCCGTCGAGCGACGACAGGGTGACGGGATCGGGCATCAGGTCGAAAATGGCCTGAAACTTCGCCCGCGACTCGTGCAGCGCGCGATTGGACTGTTCGAGCAGCCGCATGGCGGCGTTAAGCTCGCTGGTGCGCGTGCGGACCTCGTCCTCGAGCAGGACCGTGGTCTCGAAAACGCCAAAATCGGTGGGCTGGCCGTTCCCCGTCTCGGCGCGCGCAATCAGCGCCGCGATGATCTTCTCCAGGCGGCCGATCTCGGCCCGCAAGGCGGCCTCCTGTACCGGAAGGCATACATCGACAGCCATCCCCTACGCCGCCTCTCCGATCGCCACGCCGGAAAAGGTCTGGTTGACATGGATGCCCATGTATTGCTCGCCGTAGCCGCTGAAGCCGAGCACACGGTTGGCCAGATAGAGCTGCTCGACGCCCGACTTGCCATCGATGGCCTGCGCCTCGAGCTGACAATGAACGCAGTCCGCCCCCAGCACGAGCTGCGGCGCGCCGATGCTCTGGCGCAATTCGTCGAACAGGTTCCGGCGTATCTGGAGCATGTCAAGGCTGCGCGCCACCCGCAGCACCACGCCGCGCTCAATGGCGCAATACAGTGTCAGGCTGTCGTCCGCATTGCGCTGCTGAATGGAGCGGACATAATCCTTGCCATTGATGCGCACGACGAGCGGCGCCGCCGCGAAATGCGCCGGTGTCAGATCGGCTTCGCCAATGCCGGCCGCCCGGGCGTAGGCCTGCGCGGCCGGCCAGCCATTGATCTCGCGCACGATGCGCCCCTCCGCCTCGGTTACCACGAGCATTTCCGAGGTACCGACGAAATGGTGGGAACGGAAAACCTTGAAGGGGAGCCGGGTCGTCAGGATGGCGAGGACCGCGCGGTCCGAACGGAAATTCCCGTCGGCAAACACACAGGTCGAGACAAAGCGCTGGTCATCGCCGGCCGAACCGCCAACCAGCGGAATGTTGTCGAGCGCCAGCTGACAGGCATGGGCAATCGACTCCTCGCAGGCACTCAGGCCATCCAGCAGGAGCAGCGCAAAACTCTCCCCGTTCGCATTCGAGATCTGTCGACGCAGACGCCAGATCTCGTTACGCACGGCCAGGTCATTGGCACCGACCAAGCCGTCAACGCGCCCGACGACCGCCGAAAAATCCGCCCCGGCGAAGCCGACACCGACCAGCCCCCCGCTGCGATAGCCGCCCGGACCGATCTCGCCCGCCGTCGTGCAGCCGATCACCGGCGTACCGGCAAATCGTCCATTGATCTCGGCAGCCAGCACATCCAGGTCGTAATCGCTGGAACAGAAAAAAACCACCAGCGCCAGACCGGGCTGGGCAATGGCCTCATGCAACTCCTGCACGGCCAGACGCGGATCGGAAGCCGCCGACTGGCCGGTTCGCAAAGACAGCTTTTGATTATTCATGGCCGGACATGGACCCAATGGATGCAAATCTATTACCAAAAGCATACACACCTGATCGCCCGGCGCAATGTCCCCAGATCAACAAAACCGGAGTTTCGTCACGTTCGGCCCGACAAATTCAGGGCAAAAAAAAGGAACCGAAGTTCCCGTTTTCCGGCATCGCGCGCGGCGTTCACCGCAGGCGACGGGCAGCTAGCTCAGAACGCGCCTAGTGGTCTGCTCGAAAATGGGCAGAACTGGATGAAAACGCCGGATTTGTGCGCCTGGCCAGGCGCGAGCCGCAGCGATTGCCGTCGCTGTCGCGAGGATGAGCAATAAGGCCAGGGACGCAAAGACCCGCTTTCATGTTCAACCAAATGCCAAGCGGGCCACTCGTGCCGCACCGCGCCCGACTGAGGGCGGAACGGATCAAAAACCCTCGGTTCTGTTACGGAATGCGGCTGAACCGGGCGTCCGGAAATCGAATTTCATCGAGAGACGCAGCCACTGGTCAGCTGAATATCCAACCGGCGGTTCGCTCATGGCAATCCGCCGCAGTTCGGATCTGAGCGGATGATCGTCCGGAATGGACTCGAGCAACCTGACTGATTCCTCTGACGGGACCGCACCGTTGGCGTCGAGGCGAACCACCCTCGTTTTCTGGGCACTCATCGAAGCGACATGCGATCCGTTTGCCACATCGCTTGTCTCGTCGGCCATCAGATCCGACGGCATCGTGGCCAAGGCCAGTGTGACTGCCGCGCACATGAGCAGCAAGCTGCGTTGCGATTGTTTGTACTCTCCCATGGCACCCCCCTTGGATAGCCGCAGTTGAAACTACACGAGCACATGCTACCTATATCATTTTTAATGTAAATATGACAAAAGTAGTAGTCTTTTTGCGTTTCCGGGAAAGGCCCCCGGCCGCCGGGGAAGCCCTGCCTGATGTCGAGACATAGGCCATAGGGAGCACGATCCGCCGGCCATGCCGACGCCGGTTGCCGTGTGGCGGGTATTGCTCAGGCGTTGTCGTGCTTCCGCGCCGCCTGCTGCCAAGCCACCACGGCCTGCCCGGCGTGGGCGAGGATGCTCTGGTAGCGGTCCTGCGGCAGGGCGTGGCGCAGCGAGGCGAACAGTTGCTGGGTACCGTCCTGGGCCAGCGGCGAGGCCGGCGCATTGGGCGCCAGCAGGGCGATCTGGATGTTGGCCAGCGCATCGGCGAGCAGGCGCCAGCCGAGGTCGGGCATCTGCTGGTTGAGCGCGACCATCATGCTGCCCAGCGACTGGACAAGGCTTTCGACCTGCTCGGCGCTTTCGGCCGCGGCCATGGCATGCCACAGGGCGAGGTGGATGCCGCGCCGCAGATCGACCTTGAAATCGATGGCGTCCGCCTCGACGGCATTGATCTGCTCGAAATACTGCTGGAACAGCGTGTCGTCACGCGCGTTCAGCCGCGTGCGCAAACCGCCGATCAGGGCCGTCAGCGAATGGATGGCCTCCAGCCCGAAGGCCTGCGTGTAAGCCAGCCCCCACTGGTCGAGGCCGCTGATCAGCAGGGCCAGGCGCAGCGCCCGCGCCTGATCGTTCGCCCCGGCCTGGCACCAGTCGAAACAGTGCGCCGCCACTTCGCCGAGCACGCCGACATCGGGCGCCGCATCGACCGTCGCCGCCTGCCGGAAGGCCCCGGCGAACACATCCTGCGCCATGCGCGCGGCGAGCCGCTGGGTCTCGGCATTGGCCAGCGAGGCGAGTTGATCGGCGGGAATCTGGGCGGCAGCGGGCGTGGCAGAGGTCATGGCAGGTTGAAATGGGGCAAAGGCGCCATTTTAACGGCGCGCGACCCCTTTCAGCCGAATCCCACGGTCAACCGGAAATTTTGGCCAAAATTGAAACCGGCAAGTAGCCCATCTCTCCTTCGCGACGCCGCCAAAGGCGTCACGACTATTCGCCGACGCGATTGGCCGATACTGTCAGGCCACGCGGCGACGTATCGCCGCCAGCGCCGCGATGCCGAGCAAGGCCAAAGGCAAGGTCGCTGGTGCCGGCACGGGCGTCCCGAGAGTGATTTCGTAAGTCCCCAAAAAACGACCGCCACCACAGGAATTGAGACTACAACCTGACACCGCCCACAGGCCAACCCCAATAAGGGAGTTTCCTGAAAAAAAGCCCAAGGCATCAAGCTGAAGGACGTTTACACGATCGCTCGAACCGACATCAGTCGGATCCTCGAAGACGAAGCCCCTCAACCAGCTTTTCCCGTTGAATTCAAAAAAATCTGGTGCATATGGAAAAACACTGCTGCTGGCCAGCGTATCCCAGGTAGAACCGCCCACTGTGGCGTTAAAGCTCGTGATGGGGACAAACATGCTTCCCGGCGCAGGCCCTTCGAAGGTACCAAAACCGTCCGCAATGCCATCGCCATCCAGGTCGGATGCGTCCACGCCGGCGCTCAAATCCGCCTCGTAGAACTTGATGAAATAGGGCACCGCCGACGCAGCCGTGGAAACGACGGAGGTCACGGCAAAGACTGCAACAGCCAGCATATTCTGCAACGAACGCTTCATCTCGATTTCTCCTTGATCGACAGTGGGCATGGATGGCGAATGAGGCAAAAGCCAACTGTGAAATGCTTATGGCGGGCTCAAGCAAATTCTTTACCAAACATTCAATACATTGATTTCATTTGATATTTATGCAAAAACGATAGCGACCTGTAAAAATTGCCGACGCGACCGAGGGATTCAACAGCCTGAAACGCATTGCACGAAAAAAGGCAACGGCGGGTTCTACGGTCAACCGGAAAAAACGGCCAAAATTGAAATCCGCTTGGCGGCTAGCTGCGCGGCGGCTTTGGTTCGTGGCAGCCGCATTCGGGGACGACGAAGGGTGCCAGGACGAATTGGCCGTCGTCGATCTGCCCCTTGGCTGCGCAGCTTCGGGCGCATTCGTTGCGGAACTGCCGGCTCTGTAGCGACACGACGAGGGCGAGAAGGCCCAGTGCGGCCATGGCCAGCGACAGCAGGAAGATGCGCAGGCCGCTCTCCTTCGTCGTTGCGGACGGATTCATGGCTGACTCGCCTTGCGTCGGCGTTTGCCCCGCCGCTTGAAGCGCAGGAAGACGGCCAGCGCGAGCAGCGCCAGGATGCCACCGAGCAGGAACTGGCCGATGGCCGACACGAAGGCGGCGCCGGAAATCAGCCCGAACGCCGCCGCGCCCTCGAACAGATAGAGGCTGCCCTCGATGAGGCGTCCCTGACGGGCGTTTTGGGGAACATCGGACATGGTGGCGGTCGTCAGCTGGCGTTGATCACGCTGATCTTGCACGACGCGTAGCGCGCCGGATCGGCATTGGGCTGCCCCGACACCCGCCCGCTCATCGAGTGTGTGGGATAAATCCTGACGCGATGCTCCTGGTACAGCACGTCGAGGCGCTTGCCTTCGGCATCGAAAAACTCGGCCTGCAGCGACAGATTGCCCCAGGCATACAGCCCTGGATTGGTGATCGTGGCGAAGCAACTGGCGCGCAAGTGCTCATCCGGCTTGCCGATCGCCACGCTTGCCGGGCCTACCGTCAGCGACGGGATCGTCTCGGGTTTGCGCATACTGCCGAACAGCGAATAGAGGAGGATGCCGAACACGACGATGATGGCAGCCAGCGCGATGTAATGGGCGGATGACTTGTTCTGCAGGCCGGCCAGTGCTGTCTGGATCTGCTGGCAGTGCTGGCATTTGGTCGCCGCGGCATCGATGGGCTGGCGACAGGCGAGGCAAGGTTTGGTCGGGCTGGGCATGACGGGTTGGAATTCCGGAATATCAAATCAGTGGAGGATGCGCCGGCGAATCGTCAGGCACGTAGCGCTCCCAGGGCGGTACGCCGGCCAGTGTTCTCGCTCGCGTCAGGTAGAGGTAGCAGAGCAGGGTCGCCCCGAAGACCAGCTTCGGCAGGTAGGCGCCGGGCAGGAACTGGCCGGCGATGATCAGCGTGACATACAGCAGCATTTGCCAGCGCGTGGTCTTCGCCACCCGACGGTCGCGCAGGACGGCATGGCAATGCGGGCAGGCCGGGCGCTGCACTCGCCAGCGATACCAGGGCGCCGTGGCCGGATGAAAGCTGATCGCCGCGGTCTGGAATCCCTGCCGGCAGGCCGGGCAACGAAATCGGCTGACTGTATCGCCGCGGGGCAGTTCCCCCTCGCAACGCCCGCAGACGGCATCGCACGAGGCGAGCAGCGTGCCGCAAGACTGGCAGGGCATTGTCGGGGCATTCATCGGCGAGCGTCCGGGGAGAGCGGCAGCACAAAGGCGCGCGGCCCGGCAAGCGGGGCTCGCCGCCGATTGTCGAGGCGGCGCAACAACTCGGCGATGCGTTCGTTTTCCATGGCAGGCCCAGACCGGAAGAGGACTGCCATTCTATGAGAAATGGATAAACGCCGCCACGCCGGCAGCTATTTGGCGGCTTGCCCCGCCGCTGATCGCCCGGCACGAGCCCATCGCGCACAAGATTTGCAATTTGGGGGTTGGCGGAGGGCGATATCCCAATATACTGGCGACAAGCTTCATCACAAAAAACGACTCACCGCATGCGCCCCAATGCACCGTTTCACCCCCGCAAACGCCTGATTGCCGGCGGCTTGCTGGCTTTACTCACGCTCGGCATCGGCCTCTGGGTCGCCGACGAAATCGAACATTCCCGCCTGCAGGCCAGTTATCTGGCTGAATACGCGACGAGCCTGCGCCACGAGGTGATCGACGGCGCCAGCCCGACAGTGCGTTTTCCGCAGCACGGCCCCTTCGACGAGCGCATGGGCTACGGCGAACTGGGCAAGATCACCGAGCGGCTGACCGCCAACGGCTATGTCGTCGCCCGCCAGGCGAAATTTTCCGAGGCCCTGCTCGATTACGTCGACCGCGGCTACTTCCCGCCCTATGCCGAGAAAAGCGCAGCCGGCATTGCCGTGAGCGACTGCCGAGGCGACAGCATCTACCGCTTCCGCTACCCCTACCGCGGCTACGCCGACTTCGCCGCCGTGCCGCCGCGCATCGGGCAATCGCTGATGTTCATCGAAAACCGCGACCTGCTCGACGAATCCCGGCCGACCATGAACCCGGCCGTCGACTGGGTGCGTTTCGCTCGCGCCGTGATCGGCCGCATCGGCCGGCTGGTCAGTGACGATTTCGACGCGCCGGGCGGCAGCACGCTGGCCACGCAGATCGAGAAATTCCGCCATTCGCCCAACGGCGTGACGCCGGACAGCAGCGAGAAGCTGCGCCAGATGGTCTCGGCCAGCGTCCGCGCCTACCGCGACGGCGAGCAGACGATGCCGGCCCGCCGCACCCTGCTGCTCGATTACCTGAACACCGTGCCGCTCTCCGCCGCGCCCGGCTTCGGCGAGGTCAACGGCCTCGGCGACGGCCTGTGGGTGTGGTTCGCCGCCGATTTCGCCGAGGTCAACGCCCTGCTCGCCGCGCCGGATGGCCAGGGCGCGCAACTCGCCGCCCAGGGCAAGGCGCTGCATCAGGTCGTCGCGCTGATGATCGCCCACCGCCGGCCGACCTTCTACCTTTCGCCGAAAGGGCACGACAGCCTGCGCAGCCTGTCGCAGAGTTACGTCCGCCTGCTGGCCGACAACGGCGTGATCAGCCCGGCGCTGCGCGACGCGGCGCTGGCCGAGCCGCTCGCCTTCCGCAACCAGACGACCAATCCGGCGACCCTCCCGGCCGATGCCGGCAAGGGCGCGATGGCCGTGCGCAACCGCCTGGCCGGCCTGCTCGATGCCTCGCTCTACGAACTCGACCGCTACGACGCCAACGTCGTCACCACGCTCGACGGCCAGTTGCAGGAAAAAGTCAGCGCCTTCCTGCGCGACCTGAGCCAGCCCGAAGGGGCCAAGGCCGCAGGCCTGCTCGGCGAGCGCATGCTCGACCCGGCCCTGCTCGGCGCCGTGCATTACAGCTTCACGCTGGTCGAAAGCACGCCCAACGGCAATCGCGTGCGCGTCCTCACCGACACCACCGACCAGCCGCTCGACATCAACGAGGGCAGCAAGCTCGAACTCGGCTCGACGGCCAAGCTGCGCGTGCTGGCCAGCTACCTCGAAATCATTGCCGAACTGCACCAGCGCTTTGCCGAAACGCCGGCGGCCGAGTTGCGCAAGCTGCCCGTCGAACAGCGCGACCGCCTGACCCAGTGGGCCATCGAATACCTGTCCACGGCCAAGGAGCGCGACCTGCCGACCATGTTGCAGGCCGCCCTGGCGCGCAGCTATTCGGCCAGCCCGGGCGAGGACTTCTTCACCGGTGGCGGCGTGCACAGCTTCAACAATTTCCGCCACGAGGACGACAGCCGCACGGTCACCGTCCGCGAGGCCCTGCAAGGCTCGATCAACCTGCCCTTCGTGCGCATCATGCGCGACGTCGTGCGTTTCGCCATGTACCAGGTGCCGGGCAGCTCCGCCCAGTTGCTGGAAAAGGCCAACGACCCGCGCCGCGCCGACTACCTGGCCCGCTTCGCCGACCAGGAAGGCCAGGTCTTCCTGCGCCGCTTCTGGCACAAATACAAGGGCAAGACGCCGGAAGACATTCAGGACACCTTCCTCGACGGCCTGCGCCCGAGCGCCAGCCGCCTCGCCGCCGTGTTCCGCTACCTGTCGCCGACGGCTTCGCCCAGCGCGCTCGAAGCCTTCCTGCGCGAACGCCTCGACAAGCAGGCCCTGGCCGAGGAGCGCATCAGCGCCCTCTACACCCGCAGTGCGCCGGAGGCCTTCGACCTGCCTGACCGCGGCTTCATCGCCCGCGTGCACCCGCTCGAACTGTGGCTCGTCGCCTACCTCTCCGCGCATCCGCAATCGACCTGGAACGAACTCGTCCAGGCCAGCGCCAAGGAGCGCCAGGCCGTCTATCGCTGGCTCTTCAACACGCGTTTCAAAGGCGCCCAGGATTCGCGCATCTACACCATGCTCGAAGTCGAAGCCTTCCTCGACATCCACCGGCGCTGGGCCCGCCTCGGCTACCCCTTCGGCCACCTCGTGCCCTCGCTGGCCACCGCGCTCGGCAGCTCCGGCGACCGCCCGGCAGCCCTGGCCGAGCTCATGGGCATCATCGAAAACGACGGCATCCGCCAGCCGACGCGGCGCATCGACCACCTCGACTTCGCCACCGGCACACCCTACGAAACCCGCTTCGCCAACCCCGGCCGCAACGGCGAACGCGTCATGGCCCCGGAAGTCGCCGCCGCGCTGCGCAACGCGCTGTCCGAAGTCGTCGAGGGCGGCACCGCCCGCCGGCTCTCCGGCGCCTTCAAGCAGGCCGACGGCACGCCGCTGGCGGTCGGCGGCAAGACCGGCACCGGCGACAACCGCATCGTCCTCGGCAAGGGCGCCGGGCGCGGCGTGGCCATGAACCGCACCGCCACCTTCGTCTTCTACCTCGGCCCACGCCACTTCGGCACGCTCACCGCCTACGTCATGGGCCCGGATGCCGCCAAGTACCGCTTCACCTCGGCCCTGCCGGTGCAGATCCTGAAGAGCATGGGCGGCATCCTGACGCCGGTTCTTGACGCCCAGAACGACAAGGCCTGTCCCGGTGGCTGGCCGGCCAAGACCGAAGCGCCAATCTCACGGTCAACCGGAAAAAACGACGAAAATCAGAATCCTGAAACGGTGAAGGACGAGGCACCGGCAGCCGCAGCTGCGCCGGCGGAAACGCCCGCCGAGAAAGCCCCGGAGAAAGCCCCGGAAAAGGCGCCCGAGAAACCGGCGGCAGTCACCCCAACGCCCAGCACGCCACCGGCGCAACCGGAAACGCCGCCCGCCAGCGTCAGCCCGCCCGCCCCGGTAACCCCGGCCGCCCCCGCGGTCACGCCACCGGCCCCGCCGACACCGCCTACACCGCCCTCAGCGCCGAAGAACGACGCGCAGCCCTTCGAGCAACGCACCGAGCAAAAACCCGGCGGCAAACGGCAGGCTGGCTAACAGGCCGATGATCATCAGGTAGTTGGCGTAATCGCCGTGGTGGTCACGCAGGTACTGGAAGCAGAACCAGGCGATGCCGCTGCAGACCACGGCGGCGATCAGGTACAGAAAAAACCTGGCGGCGCTCGGCTCGGGGCGTTCGCGCCGGCCATTGACCTTGCGCCTGGCCATGACCGAGTAGCCAACGGCGAGCACGATGCCGACGAGCTGGATCGTCGAGCCGTACTCGTCCATCCATTGGCCGAAGCCCATCGGCCTAGCTTTCGTCGATTTCCGCCACCGCCCCCGGCACGCGCCGCCGCCAGGTGATCGCCTGTTCGATTTCGGCTTGGATGGCTTGCGTGCGGGCCAGCGCGTCGCCACGGTAGAACAGGTTGAAGGCCTCGAAGGGAATCAGGCGGCCGTCGGGTTGGGCGAAGTGGACGCAGGATTTCTTGAGCGCCCGCAGGTCGAGGTTGGCGGCGTCCATGAACTGGACGATGAGAACGCGGAAGACGTTTTCGTAGCCGAGTTCCGGCGCCGAGATGGTGGGCAGGCAGCAGAGCAGCGCCGACAGGCAGTTGGCCTGCGATTCCGGCGAGTGGTTGGTGGAGAAGAGCTTGAACACGGCGTCCTTCATCATCGGGTCGCGTTCGAAGACGATGGTGTTGCGCTGGCCGGCGAGCAGGGCTTCCGGCCCGAGGTGGCGGGTCAGCGGCAGGGTCTCGCCGCCCAGCTTGAGGGCGTAGCCCATGGCCAGGGTGTCCGGATTGCAGGGCACGGGCACGATGTCGTCGAGGGTGAACAGGCCGGACTGTTCGGCAATGCGGCGGCGCACTTCGCTCACCGTCAGCCGGTGGCGCTGCGACTCGAAGGCCAGGTTGCGCCCCACATCCGACACCGGCTGCAGGGTCACGCCGCGCACGCAGCGGTAACCGAGGCCGTGCTGGATCACCTCGCCAATGTGGTCGTCGTTGATGCCGCGCTTGACGGTCATGACCAGCGTCGTCGACAGGCCGTGCGCCTCCAGGTTGGCGAGTGCTCGCTCATGGATCTCGGCGAGGTCGGCGCCGCGCAGTTGCTGCAGCACCTCGTCGCGCAGCGAATCGAACTGCAGGTAGATCTCGATGCCCGGCTTGTAGCTGGCCAGCCGAGCCACGAAATCCGGCTCGCGAGCGAGGCGCAGGCCGTTGGTGTTGATCATCAGGTGGCGGATGGGCCGCGCCCGGGCGGCGTCGAGGATGGCGAAGAAGTCCGGGTGCAAGGTCGGCTCGCCGCCGGAAAGTTGCACGACATCCGGCTCGCCCTCGTTGGCGACGATGGCGTCGAACATCGCCTCGATCTCGGCCAGCGTCCGATGGCGCTGGCGCTCCGGGCCGGATTCGGCGTAGCACACGGGGCAGCGCAGGTTGCAGTGCTCGGTGACCTCGACCACGGTCAGGCAGGAGTGCTGCATGTGGTCCGGGCACAGGCCGCAGTCGTAGGGGCAGCCGTAGTGCATGGCGGTGTTGAAGCGGTCCGGCATTTCCGGCGACTTGACGTAGACCTCCCGGCATAGTCGGTAATACTCGGCATCGTCGGCGATCAGCACACGCTCGCTGCCGTGCGCCGGGCACCATTTGTCGAGATAGACGTCGTTACCCTTGATGACGATCTTGGCCTCGACCTGGCGGAAACAGGTGCCGCACACCGACGCGGTGGTGTCGTAGAACAGCCAGGGACGGTTCTTGCGGCTCATGGGTTTTCCTCTTCTGCCATTTCACGCTTCCATTTTCGGAAAATGTAACGAATGAGGGCGCCGCCGCCGATGAGCGAGACGAGGCCGATCGATACGATCCACCAGGCATCCAGCCCCTGGGTTGCGCCGACGGCCGTGCACAAGCCGCCAGCGGCAATCGACAACAAGCCGATACCGATCAGACAAATCCGAACGAGCACCTTCAACACATCCATCATGCTTTATTCCCTTCCGGAAGGCCGGGTTGCGCCGCCCACAGGCGGACGGTGGCCGGCAAATAGGCCATCAAGGCCAGCAGACACACCCACTGGATGCCCGACAGGCCCAGCGGATAAACATACGGCACCGGCTTGATGCCATCGACCGCCAGGCGCCAGGCCAGGTAGGCGACGACCATGAGCTTGAACGACAGGCCGGGACGGTCGGCCAGGCGCTCGCGCCAGTGCGCCAGCGCCCAGGCCAGGAGGCCGGCGAAGGCGATTTCGTAGAGCTGGGTCGGATGCCGGCGGATACCGTCGCCAAAATCGATGCCCCACGGCAGCTCGGTCGCCACCCCGAAGGTGCCATCCTCCAGCCCGGCCAGGAAGCAGCCGACCCGCCCGATGGCCAGCCCGAGCAGCACCGGCATGACAAAGGCGTCGCCGGTCGAACGCGTGATGCCGGTCAGCTTCTTGGCGATCTCGACGCCGATCAGGCCGCCGAGCAGCCCACCGACCATCGACTGCCCGCCGAACAGCACGGCCGGCGTTGGCCAGTACTGCATGAACAGATGCGGCAGCTCGATCCAGAACACGACCTTGTTGCCAATGGCCGCCCCGAAAACGCAACCAACCGCCACGGCGAATTCCCCCGGCGCCAGAATGCCCGGCCCGCCGGCCCGGCGCTTGTTGACGCGGTACAGCGCGGCGCCGATGGCCAGCGCCGCGGCTTCGAAGAGGCCGTGGACGAGGGCGGCGTGTTCAGCCGGAATCATGATCCGCTGCCGCCCGCATCGTCTTGACGCTCGGGCGCCTGCGCCAGGGAAGCGTCGTGACGCGCCACCAGCTCGGCGTAGTTTTCCGCCGCTTCCGCCCGGGAATCGCCAAGCGCCTTGTTCACGACCATGTACAAACCGACGCCAAACAAGGCCACCAGCGCGCCGCCGAGGGTCACGCCCACATCCATGTTCAGCATGCCGCACAGGCTGCCGAGGGTGCCGCCGGCGATGATCACGAAGCCGACGATGAGCAGCACGACCTTGAGCAGGGACGCCAGGAGCCTCATGAGCCCGCGCCCCCGAATCTCACGGTCAACCGGAAAAAAGGCCCAAAATTGAAATCCGCCATCCTAAGCGCCATCCTTCGGAAGACGCGTCGATTGAGCCCGGTCCACTTTACGGTTCGTCTTGAACAGGCTCACGATCAGTAAGCCACCCAAAGCCAGCGGCACGAGGCCGATGACGATGAGTATCCAGTCATTCCCCCGGCCATTGGCGCCGCAGAGGCCCAACACACCGCCACCCATGACGAGTAGAAGACCGAAACCCAACACAATCAATCGGTAAATCCATACGACCACCGTAACCAGCGGCGAGCGTCGCTGGGTCTCCGGTTGTGGAGACGTCGACGCTTCGGACATGTGCGCATGGCGATCATCGGCCGCCGGGCTGCTCAGCCCCTCGGTCTCGTGCTCGTCTGCCGCCGGCCCGTTCACCGGACCTCCCCACGCAAAGCCAGCACCATTTTCTGCAGCGTTTCCGGCGTCGCCTCGTTGGCCGGCACAGGCTCGCCAACCGTCAGCGCAATATCCGAAAACAGGCCGCGCCGGAACGGCCGCTGCATGGCGTTGCCATCGACCCGCGAGAAGAAGCTGCCCCAAAGGCCGGACAACGCCATGGGCACGACGGGTACCGGGTTGGCGTCGAGGATGCGCGTGATGCCCGGCCGGAAGGGCTGCAATTCGCCGTCCTTGGTGATGTGGCCTTCCGGGAAGATGCCGACCAGGTCGCCGGCCGCCAGCGCCTTGTCGACCTCGGCAAAGGCGCGCTCCATCATCGCCGGGTCTTCCTTGGCCGAGGCGATGGGGATGGCGCCGCAATGGCGGAAGATGAAGCCGAGCAGCGGCGTCTTGAAGATGCGGTAATCCATGACGAAGCGGATCGGCCGCGGCGAGGCGCCCATGATGACGACGGCGTCGGCGAAGCTGACATGGTTGGCGACGAGCACCGCCGGACCTTCCATCGGGATATGGTGCAGCCCCTTAATGCGCAGGCGATAGACGGCCTTGACGAGCAGCCAGGCGATGAAGCGCAGCAGGAATTCCGGCACCAGCCCGTAGATGTAGATCGCCACGCCGGCGTTGAGCAGCGCGGCCAACCCGAACAGCTCGGGAATGCTCAGCCCGGCTTCGAGCAGTGACGCCGCGCCCAGCGCACCGACGACCATGAACAGCGCGTTGAGGATGTTGTTGGCGGCGATGATGCGCGCCCGGTGTTCGTTGGAACTGCGCAACTGGACGAGCGCATAGAGTGGCACGATGAAGAAGCCGCCGAAGACGCCGAGCATCATGAGGTCGAACAACACGTGCCAGACGGCCGGCAGGCTGAGCAGCGCGAGCAGTTCGTGGGCCGTGGTGCCGGCCAGGTTCTCCGGCGAGGCAGCATAGAGATCGAGGCCGAACAGCGTCAGGCCGATGGACCCGAAGGGCACCAGGCCGATTTCGACATGCTTGCCCGACATCCGCTCGCAGAGCATCGAGCCGATGCCGATGCCGACCGTAAACACGGCAAGCAGCAAGGTCACCGACGACTCGCCACCACCCAGCACGTTCTTGGCATAGGCCGGGAACTGGGCGAGGAAGAGCGCGCCGTAGAGCCAGAACCACGAGATGCCGAGGATGGACAGAAACACCGTGCGGTTCTGCCGGGCGAAGGCGATGTTGCGCCAGGTTTCCGACAGCGGGTTGAGATTGACCTTGAGTTCCGGCGCCGGCGGCGGTGCCGTCGGAATGCCCCGGCTGGTCAGGTAGCCGGCCAGCGCGACGACGAAGCCGCCCATGGCGATCCACGCTGGATGCTCGACCGACCCGGCAAGCAGCCCGCCGGCCAGCGTGCCGATGAGGATAGCGACGAAGGTGCCGGCCTCGATCAGCGCATTGCCGCCGACCAGTTCATCGGGCTGCAGATGCTGCGGCATGATCGCGTACTTGACCGGCCCGAACAGCGTCGAATGGCAGCCGAGCAGGAACAGCGCAAACATCAGCACGGGCAGGCTGACCAGGAAGAAGCCGGCCGCCGCGACCCCCATGATCGCCATCTCCAGCACCTTGACCAGCCGCGCCAGCGTCGCCTTGTCGTACTTGTCCGCCAGTTGCCCGGCCGTCGCCGAAAACAGGAAGAAAGGCAGGATGAAAATCCCCGCCGCCAGGTTGGCCAGCAGTTCCGGCTTCAGCGTCGTCCATTTCGCCGCCTGGAAGGTCAGCAACACGACCAACGCATTCTTGAACAGGTTGTCATTGAAGGCGCCGAGAAACTGGGTGGCGAAGAATGGCGCGAAGCGCTTTGTTTTCAGGAGTCCGAATTGACCGCTCATGCGTGGCTCGCAGCGAAAAGTCGGCGGGTGTTGAAAACCGCCGGTGAAAAGGAATGGCCATGCCAGTTGAGCAGGCGCTTGAGGGTGAAATCGAAGAGCAGCGGGTTGTGCTGGCGCAGGATATCGAGATCGTTGACCGCCGCTTTCGGCAGCAGGCCGGCCTTGGCCAGGGCGGAGGTCGAGGTCAGCGGCACGATACCGGGCAGCGGATAGTCGGAGCCGTGCACCAGGCGCTCGTGCAGGTCGCTGCGTTCAAGCAGCGTGCGGATCAGGGCCGGTTTGCGGTTGCGCTGGGTGATGGCCGAGATGTCGCCGTAGAGCAGCCCCTTGGCGCGCGGTTCGGCCATGAGTTTGAGGAAGAGGTCGAAACTGGATCGTACCTTGCCGTCATCGTCGACATCGTCGCCGAGCGAGGCGCAATGGGCGACAACGACCTTGACCCCGGCATCGAGTGCCCGGCGCAGGCGCAGCGGGTTGCCGAAGGCCTGCGTGTCGCTGCCCTTGACGGCTTTTTCCTCACCGCAATGGACGATGAGCGGCGTGCCGGTCTCGGCCAGCACGCGATAGAAGGCGTCGCATTTGGCATCGGCCGGGTCCATGCCCATCGCCGCCGGCAGCCATTTGACGGCGCGCGCGCCGTTGGTGATGGCCAGCTTGAGATCGTCGGCCGCCCCAGCGTGGTAAGGGTGCAGCGAGGCGACCCACTCGAAACGCGCCGGGAAATCCCTGGCCAGCTTGGCCGCCCAGGCGTTCGGCACGTAGAAGGCCGAATGCTCGGGATGGGCGTCGCCCTTGCCGTCGTGAAAGCGTTCGAAGGCGAAAAGCATGACCTTGAAGCCGTCCGGCATCGCGTCGCACAGGTTGAGCAGGCGGGCGACGTAGGCCTGATCGACCTTGCCCGGCGCATCGTGGGCGCAGCCGGCGTTCATGTAGAACAGGCGCTGGGCGTAGTGCAGCGGATGCAGGGGCGATGACAGTTGCGGCCCGACAACGATGCCGCTGCCACCATCGCCGATGCCGGCCAGATGGACGTGGCAGTCCCACAACTGCGCCGGGTCGATGCCGGCCCACGCCTGCTTGAGCCACAGGCTATTGATCAGGCCGGCCGGGATGGCGACGCGGCACTTGTTGACCAGCAGCGGCTTGGCCAGCGCCGTGCCACCGGCTGCCAGCGCGGCACCACCGGCCAGCCAGCCGAGAAAGCGGCGCCGCCCCCGGTCAGACATTTCATTTTTGGGCATTTTTTCCGGTTGACCGTGGGAATCTGGAAAAAGCGGGCTCATACCGCCTCGGCCAGTCGTTTCAGCGTCACGTAATCGACCTTGCCGGTGCCGAGCAGCGGCAGCGAGTCGACCTTGTGGATCTTGCGCGGCACGGCCAGTTCCGGCACGCCGGTTTCGCGGGCCTTGGCGGCGAGCAGTTCGCGACTCAGTTCGCCGTCGGTGGTGAACAGCACCAGCGCCTCGCCCTTGGCCGGGTCGGGCTGGCTGGAGGCGGCGTGCATGAGCGCGGGCGAGGTGGCGGTGGCGAGCTTCTCGACGACTTCGAGGCTGACCATTTCGCCGGCGATCTTGGCGAAGCGTTTGACGCGGCCGACGATCTTCACGAAGCCATCCTCGTCGAACTCGACGACGTCGCCGGTTTCGTACCAGCCCTCGCCGGCATCCGAGACCGGCGGTTGCAGCACGCCGGGCTTGTCGGCCTTGAGGTAGCCGGCCATGACGTTGGGCCCGCGCACGTGCAGGATGCCGCCGTTGTCGATGCCCGGCACCGGGACGAGCTTGGCTTCGAGGCCGGGCAGCAGGTTGCCGACGGTGCCGGTCCGGTAGGCCATCGGCGTGTTGACGGCGAGCACCGGCGCCGTTTCGGTCGCGCCGTAGCCTTCGAAAATGCGCAGGCCGAATTTCTCGAACCACTGGCTGCGCACCGATTCCGACAGCTTCTCGGCGCCGGCCACGACGTAGCGCAGGCGATAGAAGTCGTAGGGATTGGCGAACTTGGCGTAGTTGGCGAGGAAGGTCGAGGTGCCGAACAGGATGGTGCAGCCCCGGTCGTATGCCAGCTCTGGGATCACGCGGTAATGCAGCGGCGACGGGTAGAGGAACAGGCTGGCGCCGGACAGCACCGGCAGCAGCGCCCCCGCCGTCAGGCCGAAGCTGTGGAAAATGGGCAGCGCATTGAGCACCTTGTCGTAGACCGAGAAGTCGATGACCGAGCGAATCTGCGCGATGTTGGCGAGGATGGCGCGGTGCGGCAGGACGACGCCCTTCGGCTTGCCTTCGGAACCCGAGGTGAAGAGCACGACCGCCGCAGCTTCGGGCGAATTGGGCAGTTCGAAGGCGCGCGGGAAGTGCAGCGCGTAGGCCATCAGCCACAGCTTGTCGCCGAGGCCGATCTTTTCGCGCACGTCTTCGAGATAGACGAGCTGCACGCCGCGCAGGCCGGCCAGCTTGTCGCCGAGCTTGGCCTGCTCGACGAAGGCGCGCGAGGTCACGATGGTCTTCAGTTCGGCCGCATCGACCGCTGCCTGCATGGCCTCGACGCCGGCCGTGTAGTTGAGCATGGCCGGGATGCGACGGCGTGCCGTGAGACCGAAGATCAGACCCAGCGTCGGCACGAGGTTGGGCAGCAGCAGGCCGACGCGCTCGTCCGGCGCCGTCAGGCGCTCTACCTGGCGACCGAGCATGAGCGCCATCTTGAGCAGGTCGTTGTAGGAATACTCGATCTGCTTGACGTCTTCGAGCAGGCGACGGCGGCGGCCAAAAATATCCACCGCATCGCACAGCGCGGCAAACAGCGTCTGCTGCGGACGGGAGGCGAAGATCATTTCCTGCATCAGCCGGCGCATGGCCTCGCCGGACTTGCGGCGACGCAGCTTGGCGGTCGGCGCCTCGGGCATCGGAAAATGGCGCTCGGGCAGGATGCTCAGGCGAATCTTCGGGAACAGCGCCTTCGGATGACGACCGGACAGGCGCGAGAAATAGCTGCGCGACGCACCGTCGAGGCGCACTGGCACCACCGTCGCACCGGTCTTGGCGGCGACGAAGGCCGGGCCATCGTACACCTTCATGAGCGACCCGGTCAGCGTGATGCGCCCTTCCGGGAAGATGACCACCGGGCGACCGGATTCGATCAGTCGGATGACCTTCTTCATCGCCATCGGGCTAGTCGGATCGACCGCCAGATAATCGACCTGCGAGAGCAGGATGCGGAAGAAGAAACTCTCGGCGATGGTCGTATGGACGACGAAAACCGGGTCGATGGGCAGGAACAGGCCAACCAGCAAGCCGTCGAGAAAGGACTCGTGGTTGGCGACGACGAGCAGGCGTTCATGATCGAAATCGGCCTGGCTGGCGGGAATTTCAACGCGAAACAGCAGGCGGGCAAGGCCGCGCAACAGCGGCCGCAAAATCTTGCGCATCAGCAACTTTCCTTGAGGTAATCGAGCACGTTGGTGAAGGTGACCGCCAACGCATCGCGGTTGATCCAGAACCAGACTTCCTTGCCGATCTTCTCGGAAGCCAGCACGCCCGATTCATGCAGGATCTTGAGGTGATGGGAAACGGTCGAGCGCGCCAGCGTGGATACCTCGGCGATCTGCCCGACATTGAGTCGCTCGCCCGGCTCGAACAGCAGCAGGATGCGCTGGCGATGCTCGTCGCCCAAGGCCACGAAAATTTTCGACATGGCCTGCCACTCGGCGGGGATGGTTTGGGAATAGTCAGATTTCATGTCGATAATCTTAGTTATATCGACATGTATTCGTCAAGGATTTTTTTCGGTCGCGTCTTCCGGGCTAAATTCACCTGCCAAAGGCCTTTCGCTACCACCAATTATGCATATTGCATTTTATCGGTATCATGGCAATTCTCGCGGTGAATGACGCCTGACTGCAGGCAGCGGCCATTGCCGTTGATGAAAAGCCGAAACCCGTTTTTGTCTTCGTCGCCCTGGTCCCAAAGTGCCGTTATGATCTGAACAATGAATGCTTTGCTCGACATCCGAACACTGATTCTGGTGATCACGATCATCGTCACCTGTCGCGCGCTCATTCTCGGCTACGTCTGGAAAATCACGCGGCCCTACCCCCCGGCGAGCTACTGGGCCATCGGTTCGCTTTTGATCAGCCTTGGCGTCCTGCTGGTCGGTTTGCGGGGTCACATCCCGCCCCTGCTTTCCATCCTCGTCGCCCACAGCCTCATCATCTCCGGCTGGCTTGGCATCGTTGGCGGCATCGTCATCGCAGCGGAGCACAAACCAGCCTGGCGCACGAGCGGCGTCGTGATTGCCGTGGCCATTGCCATCGCCTGGTGGTTTCTCGAAATATCGCCCAGCTTCGCCAAACGAACGCTGGCCGTCAGCCTGCCCCTGATCGGTTTCGACCTCTACGCTGCGTATTACTGCCTGCGCTTTCGGAAAGGCGCCCAGCGCGGCACGTTCAGGGCACTGGCAATCGTCATGCTGCTGCAGGCCATTTCGAACACCATCAAGACCACGCACATTGCCAGCAACGACCTGACGCAGCTTTTTGACGCCAGCTGGCAGGTGGGGCAGTTCTACGTCACCTCGATCATCACCGCCTCCGTCTCGACCGCCCTGTTCGCCCTCCTGGCCGCACAACGCCTGCAGGAGCAATTGAACGCCGAACTCCTGGCCCGCCAGGAGACGGATCGCTCGGTCCAGCTGGCGGCCATGGTATACCAAGCCAGCAGCGAGGGCATGCTGGTCACCGACCCTGACGGCATGATCATCTCGATCAACCCGGCATTCACCGCCATCTCCGGCTACACGCAGGCGGACGTCGAGGGCAAGACCCCGCGGATTCTGAAATCGGGCAGACAGAATGCCAAGTTCTACGAAGATATGTGGCGACAGGTGGCAGAGACGGGGCACTGGAAGGGCGAGCTCTGGAACCGCCACAAGGATGGGCGCCTTTCTGCCGAAATGGTCAGCGTCAATACGATTCGCAACCCGGACGGCTCGCCGCACCGCTACGTTGCGCTATATCACGACGTGACATTGCAAAAGCAATCGGCCGAAATCATTTACCACCAGGCCAATCATGACCAGCTAACGGATCTGGCCAACCGCAATTACTTCTTCCCCCAGCTATCGAAAGAGCTGTCGCGGGCCCGCCGCACCGGGAAGCGTGTCGGCCTGCTGTTCATGGATCTCAACCGATTCAAACCGGTTAACGACCAGTACGGTCACGAAGCCGGGGACACCGTTCTCAAGACCGTCGCCCAACGATGGCTGGCCTGCCTGCGTGACGCCGACCTGCTGGCGCGCCTGGGCGGCGACGAGTTTGCCTTGATCATTTGCGACCTCAAGGATGCCGCACAGGCGGAAACCATCGCCGAGAAACTCGCCGCATCCCTCGAGGCGCCGATACCGATCGGCAACAATCGCAGCTGCACCGTCGGCACCAGCATCGGGATCGCGATTTACCCGCAAAACGCGATGGAGATGGACTCCCTGGTTGCCTGCGCCGATGCCGCCATGTATGCGAGCAAAGCCGCAGGCGGGCGGCAAATCCTGCAATCCAGCGTGGTTGCCGCCGACCAGGGAGAAAAGGACGACTGGATCGTTTTCGAACCGAGCCATCTTGTGGGTGTCAGGAAAATCGACGAGCAGCACCAGACACTGGTCGAAATGGCCAACAAGATCAATCGCGCCATCCACTGCCAGTACGAAGACCGCTCGCTGAAAATGATGTTCGACGAACTGGTGAGCTTTACCGCCCACCACTTCGAAACGGAACATCAATTCATGGCCGATTACGACTTTCCAGACGCGGATGCCCACAACCAGCAACACCAGGACCTCGTGGCGCAACTGGCCAACCTGATTGCGCGGTTTGAGCAGGGCGACGAACTGCAATCGCTCCAGATCATCAAGGAGTGGCTACTGAAGCATATCGAGTACGCCGACAAACCCCTGGGGGCCTATCTTGTCTCCAAAGGGGTGCACTAGCTGCAGACAGGCGGCAAACCCGACGCCCGATCACCGCAACCCGGGGCGCGCTCCCAGGCCGCCTCAGCAGTCCCGCTTTGCATGCCGGCCGGCAGCCTGTCCCGCAGCAACTCGCTGAATTCGTCGACTGACAGGGCGTTGCCAAACAGAAATCCTTGGGCATAGGTGCATCCGTTCGCCCGCAGGAAAGCCAGTTGCTCGGGTGTTTCAACGCCCTCGGCCACCGTCTCCAGCCCGAAGGCATTCGCCATCTGCAAAATGGCGCGGATCAAAGCGGCATCCGCGGGGTCTGTTGCGATGTCATGGATGAAGGTCTTGTCGATCTTGACGATGTCGACAGGGACGCGCCGGAGGTAACTGAGGGATGAATAGCCGGTGCCGAAATCGTCAATGGCGATGCGGCAGCCATCCCTCTGGAGCGCGCGCAAAATTTCGACGTAGTCGTGGTTGTCCGACAACTTGAGGCTTTCGGTAATTTCAACCGTCAGCTGCCCCCTGCGCGCCAAAGCAGATTCACGCAGTCGCGACAAGGTTTTTTCGATGAGGTCGCGCGCAACGAACAGTGCCGCCGAAAGATTGAAGGCCAGCACCTGGTTGTGGCCGGCCGGCAGGATCCGCGTTTCCCAGTCGGAAATACCGCGTTCCAGCGCCCAATCCGTCAGCCTGGCGATTGCACCGTTCTGTTCGGCCACGGGAATGAATACTTCGGGCGGAATGTAGCCCTTGGCAGGATGCTTCCAGCGCAACAGGGCCTCGGCACCAACGACCGCCCGTGTCTCGATGCGCACGATGGGCTGGTAGTGCAGTTCCATGTTGCCCTGATGCAGGGACAGCATGAGTTCGCTGTCGATCCAGTGGCGCCGATTGGCCTCGTCCTGCATCTTGTGCGTGAAGAAGCAATAGTTGTTGCGGCCATTCTTTTTGGCCTCGTACATGGCGCTGTCGGCGTTCTTGAGCAGCGTATCGATGGAATCGCCATCCATCGGATAAACCGTGACCCCGATGCTGGCGGCGGATTGCAGCGTGCGCTCCGCGACCACCAGCGGCCGCCCGACCTCGGCCAGGATCTTGTTGGCAATCGGAATGATGTCCTGAGCGCTGGAAATGTCGTTGAGCAGGACAATGAATTCGTCACCGCCCATGCGACCGACCGAATCGCATTCGCGCAAGGTGTCGCGGATGCGGTGAGCCACGCGGATCAGCAATTCGTCTCCGGCCGCATGACCGAGGGCATCATTGACCGACTTGAAATGATCGAGGTCCATGAACATCACGGCGAACAGGCGCCCGCCGCGCCGACTGGACGACAGCATCTGCCCGAGGCGATCCATCACCAGATTGCGATTCGGCAGACCGGTCAGGCTGTCGAAGGACGCCTGGCGCTCAATGGTCTCCTTGGCCCGCTTGGCTTCGGTGATGTCGCTGAAAACGGCGATGTGCCGGTTCACGGCGCCATTTTCATCCTTGAGCACGTTGATGGACAGCCATTCCGTATAAACGTCGCCGTTCTTGCGACGATTCTGTATTTCGCCAGCCCAGCTTCCCGTGCTCGTCAGCGATTGCCACATTTCCTTGTAAAACGTCTTTGTATGCTTGCCGGAACTCAGGAAGCGGGGATTCATCCCGAGCGCCTCCTCGGGACCATAGCCGGTGATGGTCGTGAAGGCCGGATTGACGGAAATGATCTGGTTGGCCGCATCGGTGATCACGGTCGCCTCCGAGGCATGCTCGAAAACCGAGGCTGACAAGCGGAGCTTTTCCTCGACCCGCTTTTTTTCCGAGATGTCGGTGATGGTGATCACCACACCGCCCAGCAGCTTCCGGCTGCTGTCGTGATACGGCGTCACGCGCACGAGAAAACATTGGCCGTCCTCGCGCCAGAATTCGAACTCCTCCACCCGCGCTTTCTTCATCACGCTGCCCACGTGCGACAGGAGTTGCGGGAGATGCGTCTGGGTCGACACCGTCGTCAGGTTGGGACGCGTCATCGGCGCGATGTCGAAGAACTCCAGCGCGATCTGGTTGTAGCGGGTCACCGTCAGGTTGCGGTCCACCACGACGAGGCCCTTGTAGAGGCTGTTGAGGATATTGGACAGGTCGCTGTTGGCCTCGCTCAACTCGGCGGTACGCGTCCCCAGTTCGTCGTTGACGGTAATCAGCTCCTCGTTCGACGCCTGCAATTCCTCGTTGGCGGTTTCCAACTCTTCGTTGGACGCCTGCAGTTCCTCATTGGACGCCTGCGCTTCTTCGTTGAGCGACTGCAGCTCCTCGTTGGCGGTCTCCAGTTCCTCGATGACCGTTTGCAGGGTCTCCCGATTGAGCACGACCTCGCGTTCGAGTTCCGCGACGCGCTCGGCGTCGATAGCGCTCCGTGCACCGCTGGCGCCTGCATCCGGCTTTTCGGCAACCCGCTCGAAGCAGACCAGCAGCAGATCGGGATCACCCGGGCCTGGCTGCCCGGCAAAATGGACGGCCATCCGGTAGTAACGTTTCTTGCCCTCTTCGTCCACCTGAACCGGATTGCAGATGGCGCTCTGCTTGTTGCGTACGACACGATGACCGAAAGCCCTCAGCTCGGCACGAAATGCCGGCTTGATCAGCGTGAAGGCGTTGAAATCGGCCTTGCCTTTGCGCACGGCGAGAAAGGGACTGCAATCGCCGAACAGCTCCAGGATCTCGCCGGCACTTGTCATCAACAGGCTGGCTGGTGCATACAGGTCAAAAAGCTTTTCGTGTGCGGGAGTATTGTTCAGCGCACTCGCCTGCTTTTCGCTCGCAACACCTTCGCCAATACGCTCGAAAACAGGTCGGGTACGGGCAAAACCGGTCAGCACCGGCGATGCAACCGGTCGTTTCAGGTAGATCTTGTTCTTGTGGTCGTGTTCGACAAACAGCTTGCCGAGGCGACCGATCGACTCCGACTTGCCCAGAAACAGCACGCCATGGTCGCGAAGTGCATAGTGAAAAACCTTGATGACCCGATCCTGCAACTCCGGTTTGAAATAGATGAGTAGATTGCGGCAACTGACCAGGTCGAGACGGACGAAGGGGGCATCCTGCACCAGGTCCTGACGGGCAAACAGGGTCATGTCCCGCAGGTGCTTGTCGATGTGATAAGTCCCGTCTGTGGTCGTGAAGTAGCGCTCGATGAGCTTGCTGTCGACGCCGGCCAGCGAGGCCTCCGGATAGGCACCGACCCGCGCCGCAGCGACCGCATCGCCGTTGATGTCCGTGGCAAACAGCTGGATGTGATACTTGTCGCGATGTTCGCCGAGCTCCTCGGCCAGGATGATGGCGATGGAGTAGACCTCCTCGCCGGTCGCGCATCCCGGCACCCAGATGCGGATGTCGTCTCCCGGCTGCTTGGTCTTGAGCAGCTCGCGCAGGCAACGCCGCATGACCTCGAAGGCTTCAGGGTCGCGAAAGAAGGAGGTGACGCAGATCAGGAAATTTCCTGCCAGCACGGCCAGTTCCTCGCGATGCTGGCCGATGTATTCGCCATAGGCATCCAGATCGGGAATCTGCATGGCCGCCATGCGGCGCAACACCTGTCGGGACAGGGTTGCATCCTTGTAATTCGAGAAATCCATGCCCGTGTGGGTGGCGATCTGGCGCACGATGCCGCGCATGGTCGACGGCGGCGTTTCATCTGCCTCATCGGCAAGCGGAGCGCGCGGCCATTGCACGATAGAGCGCAACTGATTGGCGATTTCGTGCGGCGGCAAGACCAGATCCGTCCGGCCGATGCGGATGGCGGCGTTTGGCATGCTGTCGTACTTGGCCGACTTCGGGTCCTGGGCGATGGAGACGCCGCCGGCGGCCTTGATGGCCTTGATGCCGTGGGCGCCATCCGAGCCGGTGCCGGAGAGGATGATGCCGATCGCCCAATCCTTGCGGTCATCGGCGAGGCTCATGAAGAAGCGGTCGACGGACGGTTTGGGGCCGATCGTGTTGGTCGGGCGGCTGACCCTGATCTTGCCCTTGACCACCGTGACATCGACGTTGGGGGGCGCGACGTAGATCGTGTCCGGCTTGGGCTGCAGGTTGTTGCTCGCCTCCACGACCTTGAGGCGGGTCTCCCGCGCCAGCAATTCGACCATCAGGCTACGATGATCCGGCGACATGTGCTGCGCCACGATATAGGTCATGTTGGCGTGCGCAGGCAGGTTGGCGACGAAGGGTCGCAAGGCTTCCAATCCGCCCGCGGAAGCGCCGACCCCCACGTAGTAAATCGGTCCGCTGCCCACCTGAGCATCGGCAGGCGGTTGGCTGGTGGGCGCTTTTGCTTTCTTTGCAGTCGTCTTTGCGGTCGCTTTTGTTTTGTTCGTGGTGCTGGTGCTGCGGGCAGTCGTTCGACTTTCGGTTTGTGACTTTTTCTTGGTATCAAACACGGTGGCCAGGCCCTATCGAGACTTTGGATGCGCCAGCACCCCTATGATGACGATCGCAAGGTTTCATGAAAAAAGTATAAATGTGCCTGTGTCATCGGCCCATCACCCCCCCGGGTGAGAACGGGGTTGCGTGCGTCATTTGCTGTCATAAAGAGGGTTTTGATGGTTTATATTAGCGGCCGACTACGCATTCGTATCCGCAATGAGAGCGAAAACAAAACCAACCGGCCACGCAGAAATCGATCGGCAACACACCCTGCTCCATGAGTTGGCGGAGCGCTTCAAGCACATCTGTCCCGGCGGTGAAATCACTGCATGCCCGGGTTGCATACCGCAGACCCGTGGCCGCTGCGTCCATGCTTTCGAGATGCTCTCGGGCAGCGTCATCGCCTTCCTGGATGGGCACGTCAATTACGAAGAGAAACTCATGGGCTTGTTGCCGGGCATCCCGAAATGCCAGGAGCACATCCGCAAACACAAGGCGGCCCACGCCGAATTTGCGCAGGACCTCAAGTCACTGACAAACCGGATTGACGAGAACAATGTGCAGGCGACCAGCCAGCATATGCACCTGTTGATCCGTCAGTGGCTGGGCGAGCACGCCACGCTGTACGACAAGGCGCTGCTGGCTGAACTCGACGACATTCTGGTGACCGAGACGGAATTCGACCATGAATTGGTGAGCATCCTCGACCATTACGTCTTCCATGGTCGCCCCAAGGGCTTGCCGTCCCACTTGCACGACAACGATACCCGCCAGCAGATCGAATTGCGCCTGGCGCGCCTGACGCCGCGACAACGCGAAGTCTGCGCGCTGATCGTCAAGGGACTGGCCAACAAGGCCATCGCCAACAGGCTTGGCACCACGGTCAACACCATCAAGACCCACCGCGCCGAAATCTACCGCAAGCTTGAGGTCCGCTGTCTTCTTGATCTCGTGCTATCCATCAACACGGCAAGCCGCTAGGCGCAATTCGCTTCGCCCCGAGGAAACCAGCCCAAGGGCAGTTCGTCTCCCGGTTCCGGGATGGGCGTGAAGCGTGTCAAAATGACCGACCCGAAGCGCGAGCGCCTGCTTGCCGCCATCTTCCAGCCAGCCCGGCCGAACCACGATGAAACTGTCCCGTTCCGAATACCTCGACCTGCCCGACATCCGCCTGCACATCCGGCGCTGGGGCGATCCCGAAGCGCCGATGCTCTTCCTGCTGCACGGCTGGATGGATGTATCGGCCTCGTTCCAGTTCGTCGTCGATGAACTGGCTCGTGACTGGAACATCGTCGCCCCCGACTGGCGCGGCTTCGGCAATTCGGAATGGCTGAACCGGCCCTATTTCTTTGCCGAGCACATCGGCGACATGGAGGCCATCCTCGACCGCTACGCGCCGGAAGGCAAGGTCAAGCTGGTCGGCCACAGCATGGGCGGCATCCTGTCCTGCCTGTATGCCGGCATCCGGCCGGAACGCGTCGAATGCGTCGTGTCGCTGGAAGGTTTCGGTATCGCACCAACGACGCCGGAGATGGCGCCGGACCGTTACGGCCAGTGGCTGGGCGCCCTGAAAACGCCGCCGCGCATGCACGCCTACACCGACCGCAACGCCTTTGCCCGCCGCCTGCTACACATGGACAAGTTCCTGACGCCGGAACGGGCCACGTTCCTGGCCAAGCACATGGCCCGGGTCGGCGACGGCGAAACCAAGGGTGGCCAGCGGCGGCACGGCATCATCTGGAACGGCGACCCGTGGCACAAGGCGCCGGCGCCGTATCTGTTCCGCCTCGAAGAGTCGATGGCGATCTGGAAGCGCATCACCTGCCCGGTGCTCTGGGTGGCCGGCCGGCAGTCGTGGGTCATTCGCGACTTCGGCCAGCGGCCGGGCGACTGGGATGCTCGCCAGGCCTGCTTTGCCAACCTGCGCGAGGAATGGGTCGACAACGCTGACCACATGCTTCACCACGATCAACCCGAAGCCGTGGCGCGTATCGTCGAGGCTTTTGTCGGCTGATTTGCCCTCTTTCACGGTCTACCGGGTTTACTACGTGAAACGTAAAAAAAGCCCAAAATGAAAAAAGCCGGGTTACCCCGGCTTTTTGGTTTTGGAGCGTAACGCTCTTAGTGATAGGCCGACTTCGAAGCCAGCTTGGCAGCCATGAAGCAGGCCAGACCAAGAATAACGACCGTGAAGATGATGCCGATAGAAGAGAGTTCGTCCATTTTTTGTGTGCCTCAGTTGGGATTGGGTTGGTGAAACTGGGAGTAAGACAACCCGAAAACAAAAAGTTCCCGACTGTTTAAAAATTTTTTGTGCAATGCAATAAAGCCCGGCAGACAGGACCGGGCCTTGGGTTGGACGAGGCAGGAATCAGCGTCCGATCGACCCGCTCGGCGCAGCGCGCAGGTACTGGTTGGGCCACACCGCGACCTGGTGCAGTTCCTGCGCGGCCTGCAAGGGCCAGTACGGATTGCGCAGGATTTCGCGACCGATGAGGACCATGTCGGCCTGCCCGGAACGCACGATGTGGTCGGCCTGCAAGGCCGAGGTGATGAGCCCGACGGCCGCCGCCGGCAAACCGGCTTCCTGCCGAACGCGCGTCGCGAAGGAAGTCTGGAAGCCCGGCGCGGCGGGAATTTTCGCGGTCGGCACGAGGCCGGCCGTCGAAATGTCGGCCAGATCGACGCCCAGCGCCTTGAGGCTGCGGCAGAGCTCGACCGTCTCGTCGGCCGACCAGCCGCCCTCGACCCAGTCGGTCGCCGAAAGGCGCACGAGCAGCGGCAGCTTGTCCGGCCACACGACGCGAATGGCAGCCACGACTTCGCGCAGCAGCCGCGTCCGGTTGTCGAAACTGCCGCCGTACTGGTCGGTGCGCCGGTTGGCCAGCGGCGACAGGAATTCGTGCATCAGGTAGCCGTGGGCGGCATGGATTTCGACCGCCTGGAAACCGGCGGCAACGGCACGCTTCGCCGCGGCGACGAAGGCCGTGACGATGCCGGCAATCTCGTCGAGGTTGAGTTCGTGCGGCTGGGCGTAACCGTCACCGAAGGACACGGCCGACGGCGCCACGGCCTGCCAGCCGCCTTCGTCAGCGCGCAGGGTGCGCTGTTCGCCCCAGCCCAGGCCAACGCTGGCCTTTCGCCCGGCGTGCGCCAGCTGCAAGGCCGGCACGCAGTCATTGGCCTTCGCCAGCTCTGCGATGCGGGCCAGCGGCGCGATCTGCTCGTCCTTCCACAGACCGAGGTCACCGGCGCTGATCCGGCCTTCCGGCACGACGGCCGTGGCCTCGAGGATCATCAGGCCGGCCCCGCCGACGGCGCGGCTGCCGTAATGAACGAGGTGCCAGTCGGCGGCCATGCCGTCGCGGGCCGAGTACTGGCACATCGGCGGAATGCCGATGCGGTTCTTGAAGGTGACGTCGCGCAGTTTGAGGGGTTCGAAGAGGTGGCTCATGATTTCAAATTTGGGCAAAAATTCCGGTTGACCGTGAAAGACTCAAAAATCGCGGAGCTTACTCGCCGCGCGCCCGCCGAACGGTGATCGACTCACCACCCACCCCCCAGTTGTCGGTATCGACCTCGTCGATGACGACCACCGTCGTTTTCGGGTTCTTGCCGAGCACATCGACGAGCAATTGCGTCGCCCCGGCGATCAGGCGCGCCTTCTGTTCCGGCGTCGCCCCTTCGCGGGTGATCTTGATATTGACGTAGGGCATCAGCGATTGACGTCCACAACCACGCGGCCGCGCACCTTGCCGTCCATGAGTTGCGCCGCCGTCGGGATGGCCTCGGCCAGCGAGACTTCATGGGTGATCAGGCCAAGCTTGCCGACATCGAGGTCGGTCGCCAGGCGCTGCCAGGCAACGAGCCGATCCGGCCGCGGACACATCACGCTGTCGACACCGACCAGCGTCACGCCGCGCAGGATGAAGGGCGCCACCGACGACGGGAAATCCATGCCGCCGGCCAGCCCGCAGGCCGTCACGACGCCGCGATACTTGGTCGTCGCGCAGATGTTGGCCAGCGTGTGCGAGCCGACGACATCGACCGCCCCCGCCCAACGTTCCTTGCCGAGCGGCTTGCCGGGCGAGGCGAAGGCGCTGCGTTCCAGCACCTCGGCCGCGCCAAGCTGCTTGAGGTAATCCGTTTCTTCCGGCCGGCCGCTCACCGCCACGACCGTATAGCCGAGTTTGGCCAGCACGGCAATCGCCACGCTGCCGACACCGCCGGCCGCACCGGTGACGACGATCTCGCCATCCGTCGGTTTGACGCCCTGCTTTTCCAGCGCCAGCACGCAGAGCATGGCCGTGTAGCCCGCCGTGCCGATGGCGACGGCCTGCTTTTCGGAGAACGCCGCCGGCAACGGCACCAGCCAGTCGCCCTTGAGCCGCGCCTTCTGGGCCAGCCCGCCCCAGTGCGTTTCACCGACGCCCCAGCCGTTGAGCACGACGCGGTCGCCGGCCTTGTAGTCGGCATGGCTACTCGCCTCGACCGTGCCGGCGATGTCGATGCCCGGCACCATCGGGAACTTGCGCACCACCGGGCCCTTGCCGGTGATCGCCAGCCCGTCCTTGTAATTGAGCGACGAGTAATCGACGCGCACCGTCACGTCGCCTTCCGGCAACTGACTCTCATCAATGTCCTGCACCGACGCCCGGTAACCGGCGTCATCCTTCTCGATCAGAATGCCCTTGAACATCGTCATCTCCGTTTAATGTTGTGCGCAGAGCGCCGGGGCAGCGTCCCGCTTTTCGACAAGCTTCAGTATAGCCAAGAGCACAACGCCGACGACCATAACCCCGCCGGCCAGATACAAGCCGATCGAGTAATTGCCGAGCCGCGTCGCCAACCAGCCGACCACAGCCGGCCCAATGATCTGCGCCACGCCATAGGAGAGCGTCATCTTGCTCATCATCTTGGCCGGCCGCGTCGGGTAGTAGCGCCCGGCCATGGTCAGGACCAGACTCACCATGCCGATGAAGGTTCCGCCAAAAAGCAGCGCGCCGAACAGCGTCGGGTACAGACCGCCCACGGCCACAGGCAGGACGATGCCGACAATCTGCAGCACGGCGGCGAGGATCAGGGCATTGATGTCGCCCGTGTAGCGCGCGATCAGGTCCCAGTTGAAGGCAGCCGGCGCCGCCGCCAGGCCGATGGCCAGAAAGGCCAGCCCGCCCTGCCCGGCCAGCCCCGGCAGGCCATTGACGATGGCAACGATGAAGGTCGCGCTGATCACGTAACCGAAGCCGGCGCAGAAATAGGCGGCCATGAAGATGCGCAGGAACAGCTGGCTCGGCGGATTGTCGTGCATGGTCGCGCCGCTCTTCGTCACCGTGCTCGTATCCGGCGCCGGCAACCAGGCCAGGGCCGGCACGATGAGCAGGCAGGCCAGGGCCGAAAAGGCGAACCACTGCTCGCGCCAGTCGAACGAACCGTTCATGAGCCACACCGCCACGGCACAACCGGCAATGCCCAGCCCTATGCCGGCGAAGTGGATGCCCAGCTCCGGCCGATGATTGTGGCGAATCAGCCAGTTCAGAATCAGGCCGGTACCGAGCAGCATGCCGGCCGCGCTGGACAGCCCGGCGATGAAGCGCGAAACCATCCAGAGCAGCGGATCGGTGGTCAGGCCCATCATCAGCGTGCTCAGGATGGCGACGACCAGCCCGATCCGGTACAGCTTGTCCTTGAGCACGAGGTCGCTGATCTGCGAGGCGATCAGCGCGCCAGTCAAATAACCGGCGTAATTGAGCGCGGCCAGCCAGCCGGCTTCGGCCAGCCCCAGCCCGGCCTGTTGCTGCATGAGCGGCAGCAGCGGCGTGTAGGCAAAGCGGGCGACGCCGAAGGTCAGCAACAAGCTGAAAATCCCGGCGCTCAACACCTGTAATCGTTCTCTCTGTGAGGTCATGGATGACTCCTTTTTTATGCTTGATAGCCGAACAATAAACAGCGTAAAGTATCCATACAAGTGATTTGTTCAGAATCAATCATTCGTTATTTGAGATACCAATGGAACTCGTCGCCCTCCGCACCTTTCAGGCCGTCGTCGAAGAAGGCGGGATTCTCGCCGCCTCGCGCAAACTCAACACGGTCCAGTCCAACGTCACCGGCCGTATCCGCCGGCTGGAAGAAGAACTCGGCGCCGAGCTCTTCTTCCGCAAGGGGCGGGGGCTCGAACTCGCGCCTTCCGGCCGTGTCTTGCTCGATTACGCCCGCCGCATGCTCATGCTCGAACGGCAGACGGCCGCTGCGGTCCGTCAGGTCGGCGAAAGCGCCGGCGAACTGCGCATCGGCGCCATGGAAACCTTCGCCGCCCTGCACCTGCCCAGCGCCCTCAAGGCCGTGCGGGCGACCCACCCCGGCCTCGAACTGCGCGTCTTCACCGACACGACGAGCACGCTGACCGAGAAGGTGCTCGACCACAAACTCGACTGCGCCTTCGTCGCCGGCCCGGTCATCCACCCCGACCTGCAGTTCGACGAACTGGTCGTCGAGGAACTCGTGCAGGTCCACGCCGCCGGCACCGACCCGGTCATGCTGCCGCTCATCCTGTTCCGCGAGGGTTGCGCCTACCGCACGCGCGCCGTCGCCTGGCAGCGTGCCCAAGGCCACGCCGTGGCCGACGCCATGGAATTCGGTACGCTCGAAGGCATTCTCGGCTGCGTCGCCGTCGGCCTCGGCTGGACGCTCATGCCGCGCCGCGTCGCCGAGCAATCCAGCCACGCCGCCGACCTCGTCATCGAAACGGTGCCCGACGAATTCAGCCTCGTCCCGACCGGCATGATCTCGCTGCGCGAAGCCACGCCGATGGCGGCGCTCAAGACGCTGAGCGACGGCATCATCGCCTCGGCCCAACGCGTCAGGACTTGAGCAGCTCCTCGCGCGAACCCAACCAGCGCTGCAGGTGCTTTTCCGCCAGTTCGGCGTGCTCGGTCAACATTTCCTCGGCCACATCCCGCGCCATCTCGACCAGATCGGCATCCATTTCCAGATCGGCGTAGCGCAGTAGCGGCACGCCGCTCTGCCGCGCGCCGACGAACTCGCCCGGACCACGAATCTGCAAGTCCTGGCGGGCAATCTCGAAACCATCGGTGTTCTCGAAAATGATCTTGAGACGCTGGCGCGCCACCTCGCCGAGCGGCCCGGCGTAAATCAGGATGCAACTCGACTCGTATTTCCCGCGCCCGACCCGCCCCCGTAGCTGGTGCAATTGCGACAGGCCGAAACGCTCGGCGTGCTCGATGACCATGAGGCTGGCGTTGGGCACATCAACGCCGACTTCGATGACCGTCGTCGCCACCAGCACATCGATCTCGCCAGCGGCGAAAGCGGCCATCACGGCCTGTTTTTCGTCGGCTTTCAGGCGGCCATGCACCAATCCCACGGTCAACCGGAAATTTTGCCCAAAATCGGAAAACCGCTCGACCAGCGACTCGTAGGTTTCCTGCGCCGTCTGCAACTGCAAGGCTTCCGATTCCTCGATCAGCGGGCAGACCCAGTAGGCCTGCCGGCCCTCCTCGACGTGCTTCTTCACGAACCCGACCACATCGTCGCGCCGATTGTCGGCGACCAGGCGCGTCTTGATCGGCGTCCGGCCGGGCGGCAGCTCATCGAGCACCGTCACGTCGAGGTCGGCGTAATAACTCATGGCCAGCGTGCGCGGAATCGGCGTCGCCGACATCATGAGCTGATGCGGGTTGTCGCCCTTCTTGCGCAAGGCCAGCCGCTGGGCGACGCCAAAGCGGTGCTGCTCATCGACGATGGCCAGCCCCAGTTTGGCGAAGTCGACGCCATCCTGGATCAGCGCATGCGTACCGACAACCAACTGCGCCTCGGCCGCCGTTGCCGCCAGCTGCTCGCGCTTGGCCTTTGTTTTCAGGCTGCCGGACAGCCAGGCGACACGAATGCCCAACGGTTCCAGCCAGTCCTTCAATTTCAGATAGTGCTGCTCGGCAAGAATTTCCGTCGGCGCCATGAAAGCCGCCTGCCAGCCGGCCGAAATGGCCTGACACGCCGCCAAGGCGGCGACGATGGTCTTGCCGGCGCCGACATCGCCCTGCAGCAGGCGTTGCATCGGATAAGGCTGCGCCAGATCGGCGCCGATCTCGGCCATCGCCCGCACCTGCGCGCCGGTCAGGCCGAAGGGCAGGCTGTCGAGCAGCCTCGCCCCGAGATCATCACGGGCAACCAACACCGGCGCCCCCTGTTCGCGACGCGCCAGATAAGCGCGGCGCAACGACAGTTGCTGCGCCAGCACCTCATCGAATTTCACACGCCGCCAGGCAGGGTGGTTGCGGGCGTGCAGGGTATCGAGATCGGTGCCGGGTGGCGGCGTGTGCAAAAAACGCAGGCTGCGCGCCAGCCCCGGCAGTTTCAGGCGCTGGCGCAGCGCTTCGGGTAGGGTTTCAGACAGATCGCCCGCCACCAAGGCCTTGCCGATCAGCTTTTGCAGCGCCGAATTGGCCAATCCGGCAGTCGACGGGTAAATCGGCGTCAACTCCGAAGGCAGCGGTTCGTCGTCACCGACCTTGCGGAAACGCGGGTGCACCATCTCGGCGCCGAAAAAGCCGCCACGCACTTCGCCAAACGCCCGGATGCGCGAACCTTCACTGAGCGCCGCCTGTTGATTCGGATAAAAACTGAAAAAGCGCAGCGTGATCTCGCCGCTCTCGTCGGCCGCCCGGACAATCATCTGCCGGCGCGGCCGGAACTGGATTTCATTGCTATGGACGACGACTTCGACCTGCACGGGATCGTTGCCAAAACTCCGATTGACCGGCGTGATGCGCGTTTCGTCCTCGTAGCGCAGCGGCAGATGCACCAGTAAATCGGCCTCGCGATGGAGGCCGATCTTGGCAAGCTTCTTCTGCAGCGCCTCGGAGGCGCGAATGGGCGGAGAAGCCGGGGCTGGCGCACCCGCTGTCGTCATTGGGCCTTGATTAGCCGATGAACATCACTGCATCGGCCTCAACCAGCGCGCCACGCGGCAACTCCTTGACGCCGACAGCAGCACGGGCCGGGAACGGCTCGCTGAAGTACTTGGCCATCGTTTCATTGACCTTCGCGAAGTTGGCCAGATCAGTCAGGAAGACGTTGAGCTTGACCACATCGGCCAGCGAACCGCCAGCGGCTTCGGCAACCGCCTTCAGATTGTCGAAAACGCGAACGATTTGTGCGTCAATGCCGTCTACCATCTGCATGGTGGCCGGATCGAGCCCGATCTGCCCGGACATGTAAACGGTATCGCCGACGCGCACGGCTTGCGAATAGGTGCCGATGGCAGCCGGGGCATTCGGGGTGGCGATGATGGTCTTGGCCATGAGTAAGCTTCCTGTATCCAGATTGCAAAACCCTATTTTACCCATGAACCCACGTATCGAATCCCTGGAAAAAATGCTCGATGGCCCCCGCGACGGCGCCCTGCTCCGCTTCTCGCTCGGCAACGAATACCTCAAGGCCGGCGAACCGGCCAAGGCAGCCGAACAATTCCGCGCCGCCGTCGACCGCGACCCCAACTACTCCGCTGCCTGGAAAGTACTCGGCAAGGCACTGGCCGAAGCCGGCGACCACTCCGGCGCCTTGGCCGCCTACGAACGCGGCATCAGCGTTGCCGAGACGAAAGGTGACATCCAAGCCGCGAAGGAAATGACGGTGTTCGCCAAGCGGATTCGCAAGACCTTGGCTGAAAGCTAAGGTCTTTAGCCCTCCAAAAACGGCAATCCTAGTTGCGCTTAGCCACCCCACCGCCCCCGGTAGCCGGCTGAAGCTTGCTAAACATTTCTGCGATCAATTCTTTAGAGATCGCTTCGCCACGGTTAAAGGCGTGGAAAAATGAATCCCGCCAACGCCCAGAGACAAGCAATTGACCTGATTTTGCATCGTAAAGATTGATTGAAATCGATTGTAAATACATCGCCAAATCCCAACGCCAAACATCCGTGTAGGTCAAAATAGTATCCGAGTCTGGACTTTTCCTTGCTCCTGCTGCAACAGGAGGATTCGTTACAACGTTCTGTTCAGCTAAGGCATCGGAAATATACGAATCGACCTCTGTTGAATTTCCAGCTTGAGGCGAAAAAGCAACACTTCGAATTTGCTCCGGTATTGGTGCATTTGTACGGGTTACGGTTTGAGCGCCGCCGCATCCTGCTAGCAAAACACAAATCAACATCGAAAACGATAAAAGATTCCGTTTCATTCTTTAGTCCTTAATTGGGAAACTGACAAATTCAAATGTTAACCTGCTATGGCAAACTACAAACACTGAAGCATGGCTACACTCTTCCAAAAAACCAAGACACGAGGTGTATTTTGAGCATTGACATCAAGCAAATCGGCCCAGCCTTTGCAGTACTAGTTTTAAGCGCTTGCACTTCATTGACTGCACCGAATTACGATGTTGGTTATGAAAGCAGCACGGCAATAAAGAAAATGGGCAGAACGGTGAGCATTGGCCAGTTTGCCGAACCAAAGGAATATGCATCGATGTGTCGAGGCGTCGGAAGAATCACGCCACCGGAAGGACTTAGCGTTGGAGGGTATATCAGGAGGGCATTCATTGAAGAGTTCAAAGCCGCTGACGCCTTTGAAAACAACGCAAAAATAGCACTCTCAGGAAACATTGAAAAAGCTGAGTTTTCCTCCAGCAAAGGAGTGGTAGGAGGAGAATGGTACTTTTCGATTCGTCTAGTCTCTACCAACGGGAAAGCACTAACCGTCGATGAAAAGTATGAATTTTCAGCCGGATTCGCTGGGGTAACAGCGTGTGGGGAAACCGCCGTGGCCTTTGCACCAGCAGTGCAGGCACTTGTCCGAAAAACGGTAACAAGCCCGGAATTTTTAGGTTTAATCAGTCCAGAAGAAGCGCCTCGCTAAGACGCTAACGATTCGTTACAAAATGGCACGTCATTAGCGTATGCCGGATGGGGAACTACCGCGTTATTTGCTTACCTAACCCCCGGAAAGACGCACCATGAATCTCAACCAAAAGCTCCTTCGCCTCGGCCTCGCTACCGCACTGATCGGTAGCCTGGGAGCCTGCGCGGTCGCCCCCTACCCGGTGGGATATCACCGCCCGCCGCCAGTCTATGTCGAAACCTATCCGGGCTATGGCCAGCCGAGCGGCACGATTTACTACAATTCCGGCTATCGCCATTACGATGACCGTGGCGGTCGTTACTACGATGATCGCAGCTCGCGCTACTACGACGATCGGCGCTATGAAGAACCCCGTCGCCAGGCGGCCCCCCTGCCGCCGCCGCTGCAATTGCACCGCGACGTTCGGCGCAGCCTCGGCTTGCCACGCCTGCCCGGCATGCCTTGAGAAAGGCCGGGGCGCGATTAAAGCAAGCGGCGGTCAGCGCCGCTTACAGCGGAATACGCCCTAGTTCTTGCCCCTGGGTGGCACGAGGATGGTCTCGACGCCCAGTTCCTTCAGCTTGGCCTGCGCGGCCTCGGCTTCCTGCTTGGTTTTGAACGGCCCGACCTGAACGCGGGTTTCCAGCGTCGACGGGACGCCACTCAGGGTCAGCCGCGCATGGAGTTCCTCGGCACGCTGAGTGCTGGAGAAAACTCCTGCCTGCAGCAGAAAACCGGAAAACAGACGCGAAACGACGGGCGGTGTCACGGCGGGCGCCGGGGCTGGCCGGGCCTCGACGATGCGGGTAGCCGGTTTGGCGGGCAGCGTTTCGGCCGGCGCCGTTGTTCTCGGTGGTGGAACCAGATTGGATGGCGAGCTGGTGGCTTCGGGCACGGGGGCAGGTTGAGCAACCACGGCCGGACTCGGGGCAGCGGGCTTCCTGGCAGGCTCAGTCGTTACCGGCGATTTGGGCCTAGCCTCGGCCGGCGCTTCCGGTCTGCTTTCCGCAACAGGTGTATGGGTTTCGACCTTGGGTGGTGGCGGCGCTTCGGCCGGTGCTTCAGCCTTTTCCGCCACGGGCGGCGCCGGCGGGTTCTCGGCCGGCGTCACCGGTTGCGACACTTCTTTTTTCGGCGCGACGGGTACCGGTTCGGTAAACACCCGCTCCTCGGTTTCATCCGGCGCGGTCGCCAGATAATCGAAGAACGCCAGGACGCCCAGCAGCAGGGCGACCAGAACGCCTGCGATGGCCAGACGGGCCATCAGCTTGCTACGGACTTCCCCTGCCCCTTCGTCGTTTTCCGGCACTTTCGGCTCTTCCGACATGACTTCCCTCAATGCTCCTGACTTTTGGCCAACGCCACGACCAGCTCCGCTTCGGCGCGGGCAATGCCGCAACGCTCGGCAATCGCCGCCGGATCGTAACCCGAAACGGCCATTTGCATGGCATCGCCGTAAATCGGGGAAACGGTCTGGCTGGCCCGGAAATGCGCCAGTTCCTGCTGCATGTCCTGACGCAGGGCGGCCAATTCGCCGCGAATGGCGTCGACTTCATCGCGCAATTGCGCGACTTCCTGCTCCAGGCCACTGCGCAAGGCGTCGCTGGCCAGCCCGGTCGATTCCCTGACCCAGCTCTCCTTCGACTCTTTCGTTTCTTCCGGCGAAACATCCTCCGGCGCCTCGTCGGACTTGACCGAGGGCGGCACCTTGTCGGGCGCAACCGGTGGCTTGCGCAAGCCACGCATGCGCAGCGCGACGAACAGCATGTAGGCCGCGACCAGCGCGATCAAGACGATCACGGCTTCACGCAGACCGAGTGTCATACCACCCAGTTCGAGCGCCTGCATGCTTGCCCTGGCCGTGTCAGCTTAGAAACCCACCGAATACTGCATGCCGAGGATATGGGCACTGGCGTCGTACTTGCCCTGCAGCCCCGGCTGGGAAATGCTGGGATCCATCACGTAAAGATACGAGTAGCCGAGGTCGACCTTGCCGTAGCTGCCGGCATTCCACTGGCCGCCGACCGACAGCCAGAGACGGTTGTTATCGGGAACGCGCGGCGAACGATATTCGTTGCGGACGGGCGTGCGGTCGAAGGCGATGCCGAACTTCAGCTTGGCGGCGTCGGTGGCCTTGTAGCCTGCGCCCCAGGCAAAGCGCCAGGAATTGTCGTAATTGAAGGTTTCGCTGCTGAGCAGGGCACCACTGGCGCTGCTTTGCACGTTCAGCGACTTCATCGTATTCCAGCGGGTATAGGAGAGATCGCCCATGGCTTCCCAGCGATCCGAAACCTGCTGCCAGACGGACAGGATGAAGGTGTCCGGCAGCTTGAGGTCGGCATAGACCGGGGTCGCGCTGTTGACGGTCCCTTCCAGGCGATACTTGATCGGGGAACGGTACGAGATGCCCACGCGCATGGCGGGAGAGAGCGTGAAGAGCGCACCGGCATTCCAGCCCCAGGCCGTATCGTCGGCTTTGAGGGTGATGAGCGCGCCGGGGTTGCGGGTCAGTTCGCCATCGATGGTCTGGTAGTTCAGGCCGAATCCCAGCGAAACCTTGTCATTGACACGGTAGGCCAGCGAGGGATTGATGTTGATGGTCTTGATTTCCGACTTGATGGCCAGCGAACGGCCAACCCAGTTGCTGTCGTATTCCGTAGCCAGCCCGAATGGCACCGAGATGCCCAGGCCGACGAACCAGTCCTTGGCCAGTTGCGCCGAGAGATAGGCATTCGGCACGGCGGCCCAGCCACCGGCATCGCCACCCGACTTGACGCCATTCTGGTCACGGTATTCGTAGCTCGGCCCTACCCCGACGACACCGGCCGAAAGCTGGAATCCGGTCAATTGGGTCATGCCGGCCGGGTTGAAGAAAACCGTGCTGGCATTGTCGGCCACTGCGGCAGAGCCGGCGTAGGCATTGCCCAAACCGCTGGCATTCTGTTCCAGCAACTGGAAGGCGGCGGCCGATGCAGCACCGGAAAACGCGACCAGCAACAGGGCCGGAACGGCACGCAGGGTCATTTTGATCATTGGATTGCTCCCTTGCAGGCGGGGTAATTTGATAACTGTCGGATTTTAATCCAATTTCGCTGTATTTTCGGGTGGAACCTGACGCTTCATTCCGTCGCTATCGATGGCCACGTAGGTCAATTCGGCTTCGGTGACCTTGACGATGATCGGCGCGGCGTAATTCCGCTCGGCGTAAACCTCCACCTTGACCGTGATCGATGTTGTCCCGACGCGCACGATATCGGCGTAGAGGCTGACGATGTCGCCGACCGACACCGGCTGCTTGAACAGGAAGGAATTGACCGAGACGGTGGCGACCCGACCGCGCGCGCGACGCATGGCGGGAATGGCGCCGGCCACGTCGACCTGGGCCATGACCCAGCCGCCGAAGACGTCGCCGTTCTGGTTGAGATCGGCCGGCATGGGCACGACGCGCAGGGTCGAATGCTTGGCAGGAAGGGAGATTGGTGCGTCGGCCATGACTTTGTCCAATTTGCGAAACATGGCGGGATTCTCCCGGAAAGCGCCGAGTTTTCATATACTCAGGGCCAACGTTCATCCCGAGTTCCGCCAGCCCTGCATGCGCCGCGCCACCGCCTTCCCCAAACCGCCCGTCGGGCAACCGCTGCCGGAGAGCCATGTCTGGCAGACCCTGCGCACGCTCTTTCCCTACCTCTGGCAATACCGCCTGCGCGTACTCGCCGCACTGAGCTGCCTGATCGGCGCCAAGGTCGCCAATGTCGGGGTGCCGCTGGTCTTCAAGGAGATGATCGACGGTTTGTCAGGCAAGGAACAGCTGCTCGCCCTGCCCATCCTGCTGCTGATTCTTTACGGCGCGTTGCGTTTTTCAACCTCGCTGTTCCAGGAGCTGCGCGAAATCCTGTTTGCCCGGGTGACCCAGCGCGCCGTGCGCCAGGTGTCGCTCGAGGTTTTCCGCCATTTGCATGCGCTGTCGCTGCGTTTTCATCTGGAGCGCCAGACCGGCGGCGTGTCGCGCGACATCGAGCGCGGCAGCCGCTCGATTTCCAGCCTGATTTCCTACACCCTGTATTCGATCCTGCCGACGCTGGTCGAGATCGGGCTGGTTCTTGGCATCCTGTTCGTCAAGTACGACACGGGTTATGTCGTGATCACCCTGGTTTCGCTGGTCGCCTACATCGTTTTCACCATCAAGGTCAGCAACTGGCGCATCGACATCCGCCGCGCGGTCAACGAGAACGACTCGGCCGCGAATACCCGTGCCGTCGACAGCCTGCTCAACTACGAGACGGTGAAGTACTTCAACAATGAAGGCTGGGAGGCCCGGCGTTACGACGAGCAACTGGTCAAATGGGAGGAAGCGGCGACGCGCAGCCAGACGACCCTGGCCTTCCTCAACCTTGGCCAGCAGGCGATCATTGCGCTGGGTGTCACGGCCATGATGTGGCGGGCTGCCAATGGGGTGGTAGAGGGCCATATGACCATCGGCGACCTCGTGCTGGTCAATGCCTTCCTGATCCAGCTCTACATGCCGCTCAATTTCCTCGGCATCGTTTATCGCGAAATCCGTCAGGCGCTGACCGATATCGAGCGGATGTTCAACCTGCTCAGCGAAAACCGCGAGATCGCCGACGCGCCGGATGCCCGTGAAGTCCCGGGCGGCCCGTTGCAAGTCAATTTCGACGCCGTGGAGTTCGCCTACGAGCCGAACCGGCAAATCCTGAAGAGCCTGAGCTTCGCCATTCCGCCGGGCAAGACGGTGGCCGTCGTCGGCCATTCTGGGGCCGGCAAATCAACGCTCTCGCGCCTGCTCTACCGTTTTTACGACGTGACGGGCGGGGCCATCCAGATCAACGGCCACGACCTGCGCTCGCTGAAGCAAAGCAGCCTGCGGGCGGCGATCGGCATCGTGCCGCAGGACACGGTGCTGTTCAACGACACCATTTTCTACAACATCAACTACGGTCGCCCGGAGGCCAGCCGCGACGAAGTCTTCGCCGCGGCGCGTGCGGCGCAGTTGCATGAGTTCATCGAATCGCTGCCGCTCCAGTACGAGACGCGCGTCGGCGAACGCGGGCTCAAGCTGTCCGGCGGTGAAAAGCAGCGCGTCGCCATTGCCCGCGCCCTGCTCAAGAACCCGCCCATCCTGATTTTCGACGAAGCGACCTCGGCGCTGGATTCGGCCACCGAACGCGCCATCCAGACCCAGCTCGAACAGGTTGCCATCGGCCACACGACGCTGATCATCGCGCACCGGCTGTCCACGGTCATGAATGCCGACGAGATCCTGGTCATGGCCGAAGGGCGCATCGTAGAGCGCGGCAGCCATGGCGCGCTGCTCGCGGCCAACGGCCATTACGCCCGGATGTGGACGCTGCAGCAGCAGGAACAGCTCGACCAGGAGCCCCCGACATCGTGACCGCGTTGCCGGCGACGTCATGACGAGTTCGTCCTGCGGACGTTGCCGCTGGCTCCCGCCGGTAGCTACCTTCGCCGCCCTGGCGCTGGTGACGCTGACCATCTGGTTCTGGCTGGCGCGCTGCCAGGCGCAAACGACAGCCCTCACCGTCCAACAGGAAAGCGCTGCGGTTGTTGCCCAGGTCCGCGACCGCCTGAATCTTCATGGCCAATTCCTGCGTTCGCTCCAGGCATTCGCAACTTCGGCGCCAACCCATGACCTCGCAGTCTGGCGGCGATTCGCCGGCATACTGGAAGCCGAAGGCAGCCCGGCCGGCATGTTCGCCTTTGCCTACGCGCCTTTGAGCGGATTTCAAATTTCGGCAAAATTTCCGGTTGACCGTGAGATTGCCAAAACAGGCGGCGAAACCGCGACAGAACTGCATCTGCCCGTCCTCTTCGTGTCGCCGCAGACGCCGGCGCTGGACACGGTGATCGGCTTCGACCTCGCCTCCGAAGCCGTCCGGCGCGACGCCATTCAACGCGCCATCGCCACCGGCAGGATCGCCATGACGGGCCCCATCGAGCTGCAAACCGACAAGGGCATGAAGCGCCCCGGCTTCGAGATGTTCCACGCCATCGCACAGGAAGGCGGGCGCGACCCGGCGTCAATCAGCGGCGTCGTTCTCACGGTCTATCGCTTCGACGAGTTCATGTCGTCGATCCCGCTGCCAGCCAACAACCACCTCATCCTGCAGGTTTTCGACTCGGCGGCCAGCCCGGCCGGCAGCATGACTCCGATCTATCAATCGGCGCCCCTCGCGGAGTCGAATCCGACGCCATTGCAGCAGCACAGCATCGAATTCGGCGGCCGCCACTGGACCCTGGCGTTTTACCGGAACGCCGACGCGGGCGCCGGCATCGACACCCCGACACTTGCGCTGAGCAGCGGACTGCTCGGCAGCCTTCTGCTGGCCCTCCTGGTCTATCACCTCGCCAACCATCGCGAGCGCGCCGAAAGCTACGCCCGCGAGCTGACACGCGAACTCAGCGAACACCGTGACCACCTGCAGGAACTCGTCAGCGAGCGCACCGCCAGTCTCGACAGCGCCCTGAAACAGGCCCGTGCCGCGAATCAGGCCAAGGCCGAGTTTCTGGCCAACATGTCGCACGAGCTGCGCACCCCGATGCACGCCATTCTCGGATTCGTCGACATGGGCAGCCGGCGCCTCGGCGACGATGGCGACCCGAAGATCGTCCAGTATTTCCAGCGGATTGACCAGAGCGGGCAACGCCTCCTCGCCCTGATCAACGAATTGCTCGATCTCTCCAAACTCGATGCAGGCCAGATGGAGCTTCACCCAAGCTGCTTCGACGCGCTCGGACTGGTCCATCAGGTCGCCGCCCAACTCGAATCGCTGCTCGTCGAACGCAAGCTGCAACTCGAAGTCGACTGCCAGACCGGGGGCACGCAAATGGTGGCGGATATCGCCCGAATCACGCAGGTCCTGTGCAATCTGCTGTCGAACGCCATCAAGTTTTCACCGGAGGGCGGAACAATCCGCATCGAGATTGCGGCGGATCAACTTCCCGCCGGACGCCGGGCCGACGATCAGGGAACGCAACCGGGTCTGTCCATCCGCTTCATCGATCAGGGAATCGGCATCCCGAACGACGAGCTTGAGCGCATTTTTGACAAGTTCGTCCAGAGCTCCGCCACCAAGAGCGGCGCAGGTGGCACGGGTCTGGGACTGGCGATTTGCCGGGCGATAGTTTCGCAACACCGTGGTAGGATTGTTGCCCTCAACAATCCAGGCCAAGGTGCCACTTTTATCGTCACCCTGCCATTGAACAGCTGGATGGAAAAAGCAGATTCCAATGACTAAGACAAGCGTCCTGCTGGTAGACGATGAGCAGCTCAACCTGGAAATCCTGCTTGAGTATTTTGCCGAGGAAGAAGATTTCGTCCTGCAAACGGCGGATAGCGGCGAGTCTGCCTGGGCCTGCCTGCAGGATCCGAACCAGGTCTTCAGTCTGATCCTGCTCGACCGGATGATGCCGGGTCTCGACGGCATCGGCCTGCTCAAGCGCATGAAAAGCGACCCACGCTTGGCGAATATCCCGGTCATCATGCAGACGGCAGCAAATTCACCCGCCCAGATTCGGGAAGGGCTGGAGGCTGGCGCCTACTACTACCTGACCAAACCCTATCGGCGCGACAGCCTGCTCGCCATCGTGCACGCAGCCTTGAGCGATGCGGCCGCTCGCAACCAGCTCAGGCGGCAACTGCACCAGCATGTCAATTCATTGCAGTTTCTCGACCAGGCCGAGTTCTCCATCCGAACCATCGACGAAGCCGCCCAACTGGCCTCATTCATCGCCCACGCCTGCCCCAACCCGGACGCCGTGGTCATGGGTATCTCCGAACTGCTGGTTAACGGCATTGAGCACGGCAATCTCGGGCTGAGCTATGCCGAGAAAAGCCGATTGAAACAGGAAGATCGCTGGCACGACGAAGTCGCCCAGCGCGCGGCCCTGGCAGAAAATGCCGCCAAGGCGGTTCGGCTCAGCTATCAACGCAGCGAAACCGAGATCGTTCTGCGCATCTGCGACGAAGGGAAGGGCTTCCCTTGGCAAAACTATCTCGAAATTGATCCGCAACGGGCTTTCGACCCGAATGGCCGTGGCATTGCCCTGGCCAGAATGATCAGTTTCAGCAGCATCAGCTACGAGGGCTGTGGCAATATCGCAGTTGCCACCATTAACCGGGGTAACGGACGAAACGGCAAGCTTTCCACATGATATCGATTTCAGCCAAGATGAAAGTGCTGGCGGTAGATGACAACCGCACCAACCTGCACATCCTCCAGGTCTTCCTGAAGAAGTTAGGCCATGACGTATTGCTCGCTGAAAACGGCGAAGAAGCCGTTCGTCTTTTCGAATCCGAATCGCCCGATCTCGTCCTGCTCGATATCATGATGCCCGTCATGGATGGGTTCGAAGCCGCCCGGCGGATTAAGTCCATGCCCCGCGACCGGTGGACCCCGGTGATTTTCCTCTCGGCCCTGAATCGCGATGAAAACCTGGTTGAAGGGCTCGATGCCGGCGCCGACGACTACCTCACCAAACCCATCAATTTTGTCGTGCTGGAAGCCAAGCTGCGCTCGATGCAGCGCTCCCTGGCACTGCAGCAGGAATCCATCGACTCGCTCAGGCGCGTCCAGGCGATCTCGGACAACGTCCTCGATGCCATCGTGACCAGCGACGAGCATGGCAACATCGTTTCGGTCAACAAATCGACCGAGCGGATTTTTGGCTGGTCCGCCGCTGAAATGCTCGGCAAGAATGTCAGCATGCTCATGCCGGAAGAGGTGCGCGCGGACCATCAGAGCCAGCTTGACAACTTCAAGGATGACGGGCGCGGCACCATCGGCCGGGAACGGGAACTGGAGGCCTTGCACAAGGACGGCCACCGTTTCGCTGCCACCCTGACCATCACCCGGATCGTGCTCGACAACCAGCGCATGATGGTTGGTGTCATTCGCGACATCTCCGAGCGCAAACGCACAGAAGAAAAGCTTCGCGAAAACGCGCGGCAACTGCAGAACTATTACGACCAGACCCAGGCCGAACAGCAACTGGCGTTGCGACTGATGGAAAAGCAACTCCATCGCAAGGGCCTTCAGGACAAATGCCTGCGCTACTCGGTCATCCCGGCTGAAAACTTCAGCGGGGACATCGTTGCCGCGAACCGCTCTCCTGACGGACTTTTCTACGCCCTGCTCGCCGACGCCACCGGACATGGCCTGACGGCAGCCATCAGCGTCTTGCCGGTATTGGCCCTGTTCTATCGCATGACCCTGCTCAATCGCCCGATTCGCGAGATTGTCCTCGAGCTGAACCAGCAACTCAAGGAATCGATGCCGGTTGGACGTTTTGTCGCCATCACGCTGGTATGCCTCGATGAAGCGCGGAAAGAAGGCGATATCTGGGTCGGGGGCACGCCGGAAGCGTTCCTGTTCGATCGTTGGGGCAGGGTCGCCTGCACCTTCCCATCCGCCAATCTCCCGCTTGGCATCGTTGGCAACGAAGAATTAGGCGGCAATCCCCAGCATTTCAAGTGGGATGGCGAAAGCCAGCTGATCCTGTGTTCCGATGGCCTGCTCGAAGCCACCAATCCACAGGGAGAACAGTTCGGTGTCGACGGTCTGATCGCGGCCACCGCCAATACGTCGCCAGTCGACCGTTTTGCCAAGATCGAGGCGGCGCTCGCCCAGCATCAGGCAAGCTGCATCGCTAGCGATGACGTATCACTCATGCTCATCGACTGCGCGTAGGAATACCTCGACAGAAATAAAAAAGGCCGGAAATTCCGGCCTTTTTTATTGAAGTGCAACTTGACTCAAGCAGCCGCTTCTTCGATTTCCACAGCCTCGGTAGGCTCCGGACGATCGACCAACTCGACAAACGCCATCGGCGCATTGTCGCCGACGCGAAAGCCACACTTCAGGATGCGAAGGTAGCCACCCGGACGGGTTGCGTAACGCGGACCGATCTCAGCGAAGAGCTTGACGACGATTTCGCGATCGCGCAGGCGGTCAAATGCCAAACGCTTGTTCGCCAGGGTCGGCGTCTTGCCGAGCGTGATCATCGGCTCGACAACGCGACGCAGTTCCTTGGCTTTCGGCACGGTGGTCTTGATAGCTTCGTGCTTAAGCAGGGAAACGGTCATATTGCGCAGCATCGCCAGGCGATGGCTGCTGGTACGGTTTAACTTACGAAGTCCATTGCGGTGACGCATGGTTAATCCTTTCTATATTCTGCAGGCGTCCCTTGACTGCCCGGGAGGAAAAGGCTTACGCCTTTCAACACTTCCTTGATCTCATTCAGCGACTTGCGACCCAGATTCGGGGTCTTGAGAAGTTCATTCTCGGTACGCTGGATCAGATCGCCGATGTAGTAGATGTTCTCGGCCTTGAGACAGTTCGCGGAGCGAACGGTCAACTCGAGGTCATCCACCGGGCGGAGCAGAACCGGATCGACTTGGGCGGGCTTGGAAGCCTCGGCGACAGGTGCGGTACCTTCCAGATCAGCAAAGACGGAAAGCTGCTCCATCAACACACGGGCTGCGTAACGAATCGCTTCCTCCGGCTCGACAACACCGTTGGTCTCGATATCGACAATCAGCTTGTCCAGGTCGGTACGCTGCTCGACACGGGCGCTTTCGACGGCATACGCAACACGGCGAATCGGGCTGAACGAAGCGTCAAGCACCAGCTTGCCGATCGACTTGGCATCGCCGAGATTGCGCATGTTGCCAGGAACGTAGCCACGCCCCTTTTCAACCTTGATCTCCATGGACAGCTTGCCGCCCGTGGAGAGGTGAGCGATAACGTGTTCCGGATTGATGATTTCGACGTCATGCGGCAATTCAATATCGCCAGCACGAACGGGACCTTCACCTTCCTTGGCCAACTTGAGGTTCACGACATCGCGGTTGTGCAGCTTGAAGACGATACCCTTGAGGTTGAGGAGAATGTCTACGACATCTTCCTGAACGCCATCAATGGTTGAGTATTCATGAAGAACACCTTCGATATCCACCTCGGTGGGGGCGTAACCGACCATCGACGAAAGAAGGATACGACGCAGGGCATTGCCAAGGGTGTGGCCGTAACCGCGTTCAAACGGTTCCATGACCACTTTGGCCTGCACAGGCGAAACACTCTGCACATCGATGATACGGGGTTTAAGAAGTCCACTGCTTTGCATGGGCTAGATCCTCTGCTCAGTGCTTACTTCGAGTAAAGTTCGATGACGAGACCTTCGTTCAAGGTCGCCGGCAGTTCAGAACGTTGCGGCATGGCCTTGAAGGTACCCTTGCCTTCTTTGACGTCCACCGAAATCCATTCGGGGAAGCCACGCGACTCGGCTGCCTCAAGCGCTGCCTTGCAACGCAAAGACGCCCGGGCGCGATCGGTCAGCTGGACAACATCACCCGGCTTGACGATAAAGGAAGGAATATTGACGCGCTTGCCATTAACCAGAACGCCATTGTGGCGAACGATCTGGCGGGACTCAGTGCGCGAAGCACCAAAACCCATGCGATAAGCGACGGAATCCAGGCGAGCCTCGAGCAACTGCAGCAGGTTCTCACCAGTCTGGCCCTTGCGGCGATCAGCTTCAGCAAACGTCTTGCGGAACTGGCCTTCAAGAACACCGTAGACGCGGCGGATCTTCTGCTTTGCACGAAGGTGAACGCCGTAGTCGGACAAACGAGCACCAGACTTTTGCCTTCGCGGCGGCACTGACGGCATTTCGGATCGAGATTACGAGCCACTTGTCTTTCTCCTTAGATGCGGCGCTTTTTAGGCGGACGGCAACCGTTGTGGGGTACCGGTGTCACGTCGGAAATCGCGGTGATCTTCATGCCCAACGCGTTGAGAGCGCGGACTGAAGATTCACGACCAGGACCAGGTCCCTTGATGCGAACTTCCAGATTCTTGACACCACACTCCTGAGCAGCCTTGCCAGCGGCCTCTGCGGCAACCTGAGCAGCAAACGGGGTGGACTTGCGCGAACCGCGGAAGCCTGCACCACCGGAAGTAGCCCAAGACAGTGCATTGCCTTGGCGATCGGTAATGGTGATGATGGTGTTATTGAACGAGGCGTGAATGTGGGCGATGCCCTCAGCAACGTTCTTTTTGACCTTTTTGCGAACTTTGGTAGCAGTCTTTGCCATGTTCTGTCCCTATTACTTCTTGCCAGCGATGGCCTTGCGCGGACCCTTGCGAGTACGTGCATTGGTACGGGTGCGCTGACCACGGCAAGGCAAGCCCTTGCGATGGCGAAGGCCACGGTAGCAACCGAGGTCCATCAGACGCTTGATGTTCATTGTGACTTCGCGACGCAGATCACCTTCAACGGTGAACTTGCCGACTTCGTCACGCAGACGATCCATGTCCGCATCGGACAGGTCTTTCATTTTGGTAGAACGAACGATGCCGGCCGCGTCACAAATCTTTTGCGCGCGGGTACGGCCGATGCCGAAGATTGCGGTCAACGCGATCTCTGCATGCTGATGGTTCGGAATGTTTACCCCTGCGATACGGGCCATCGAATCACTCCACTATTTCAAAATTAACAAATGCCGACACCAGAGCCCTTAGCCCTGACGCTGCTTGTGACGCGGGTCCTTGCAAATGACGCGTACGACACCCTTGCGACGGATGACTTTGCAATTGCGACACACGCGCTTCACTGAAGGTTGCACTTTCATGTTTTACTCCTCGTCTGCGAGAGCTTGGAAGCAGCCGTGATTCCTTGCCCTGCGGTTTATTGCGTAGAGAACTTTTTACTTGACCCGGAAAACGATCCGGGCCTTGCTTAAATCATATGGCGTCAACTGCACGGTTACCTTGTCACCCGGGAGGATGCGGATATAGTGCATTCGCATTTTTCCGGAGATGAATCCGTGAACAATGTGCCCATTTTCCAACTTGACCTTGAAGGTTGCATTCGGGAGGTTTTCTACGACCTCTCCCTGCATTTCGATGTAATCTTCTTTTGCCATGGCCGACTACTTGATCATTGGCGCACCTTTGAAATTTGCTTTTTTAAGCAAGCTTTCATACTGATGCGACATCACATAGGCTTGAACCTGTGACATGAAATCCATGGTCACAACAACAATAATCAGCAGTGAGGTACCGCCAAAATAGAACGGAACGTTCCATTTCAGAATTAGGAATTCCGGTAGCAGACAAACTACGGTGATATAGGCTGCGCCAATTAGCGTCAAGCGCATGAGGATCTTGTCAATGTACCGTGCGGTTTGCTCGCCCGGTCGAATCCCTGGCACGAATGCACCGCTCTTCTTCAGGTTATCGGCAGTCTCCTTGGAATTAAACACAAGAGCCGTATAGAAGAAGCAAAAAAAGACAATTGCCGAAGCATAAAGCATTACGTAGATCGGTTGCCCAGGAGACAACGTACCGGCGACATCCTTCAGCCAATGCATTGACTCACTAGAGCCGAACCAATTGGCCACCGTCGCCGGGAACAGAATGATCGACGACGCGAAAATCGGCGGGATAACCCCCGACATGTTCAACTTGAGGGGCAAATGAGAACTCTGCCCACCGTAAATTTTATTGCCGACTTGGCGCTTGGCGTAATTGACCAAAATCTTGCGCTGGCCTCGCTCGACGAAAACAACGAACCCCGTTACCACGACAACCAGGACGCAAATTATCAAAGCTGTAAGCGGATGCATTGCTCCGGTGCGAACCAACTCAAGTAGCCCGCCGATTGCATTTGGCAAACCGGCCGCAATCCCCGCAAAAATGATGATGGATATGCCGTTACCCAAGCCGCGTTCCGTGATCTGCTCACCAAGCCACATCAGAAACATCGTTCCGGTAAGCAGCGTGGATACAGTGGTCAGGCGGAACATAAAGCCGGGGTCATTGACCAAACCAGCCTGCGCCTCGAGTGCGACGGCGATACCCAAGCCCTGGAACAGAGCCAGAACGACCGTTCCATATCTGGTGTATTGCGTAATCTTACGTCGACCTGCCTCACCCTCTTTCTTGAGAGCTTCGAGTTGAGGACTGGCTACGCTCATTAATTGCATGATGATCGACGCCGAAATGTACGGCATGATCCCCAAAGCAAAAATGGTAAAACGCGACAGAGCGCCACCCGAGAACATGTTAAACATGCCTAGGATGCCACCCTGTTGCGAATTGAAAAGATCGGCCAGAGCATTTGGATCAATCCCTGGGACCGGAATGTGCGCGCCAATGCGGTACACGACCAGCGCACCCAGCAGGAACCACAGACGGCGCTTCAAATCGCCGAACTTGCCGCCCTTGCCAACGGTATTGGGAGTTGCTGCCAAAATTCTGACCTTTCCTTAATTACTCGGAGATGGAACCGCCGGCTGCTTCGATCGCTGCCTTGGCACCCTTGGTTGCACCGACACCCTTCAAAACGACTTTACGGGTGATCGCGCCAGACAGGATGACTTTAGCCGACAACGCATCGGCGGGAACAATGCCCCCAACCTGCAGCGCGAGCAGGTCAATTTCTTCAACCGGCAGCACTTCCAAATCCGTCAAACGAACCTCGTAATTGCGAGCACGGGTCAAGGAGTTGAAGCCGCGCTTCGGGAGGCGGCGCTGCAAAGGCATCTGACCGCCCTCAAAGCCAACTTTGTGGAAACCACCCGAACGAGACTTTTGACCTTTGTGACCACGACCACAGGTCTTCCCCAGACCAGAGCCAATACCGCGTCCAACGCGCTTGGCAGCCTTCTTCGAGCCTTCACCAGGCTTGATGTTGTTGAGACGCATGGACTACCCCTCTACCTTGACGAGATACTGCACCTTTTGGATCATGCCGCGAACCGACGGTGTATCCACGAGTTCAGAGGTGCTATTCAGCTTGCGAAGACCAAGGCCACGAACCGTGGCACGATGGTCTTGCTTGGTGCCGATGATGCTCTTGACGAGCTTCACAGTAATTTTCTTGTCAGCCATTGCTTACCCCAGAATCTTCTCAACCGAAAGCCCGCGCTTGGCGGCAATTTCGGCCGGCGTATTTACCTTCGACAAGCCGTCGATGGTTGCACGCACGATGTTGTAGGGATTGGTAGAACCATGCGCCTTGGCGACGACATTGGTGACTCCAACGACTTCGAACACAGCACGCATGGCGCCGCCGGCGATGATGCCCGTGCCTTCCGGTGCCGGCTGGATCATCACCGTCGTGGCGCCGTGACGGCCCATGACGGTGTGATGAACGGTACCGTTCTTCAGGCTGACCTTGGCCATCTTGCGACGGGCCTCTTCCATTGCCTTCTGAGCAGCAACGGGCACTTCGCGGGACTTGCCCTTGCCCATGCCGATGCCGCCATCGCCGTCACCAACAACGGTCAGGGCAGCGAAACCGAGGATACGGCCGCCCTTAACCACCTTGGTAACGCGATTGACCGCGACCATCTTTTCGCGCATGCCGTCATCACGCTCTTCAGCTTGCTGCGGCTTCTTGTTTCTTTCAGGTTTAGCCATTTTCTAACCTTATCCTTTCGCAGCGATCAGAACTTCAGACCGGCTTCACGCGCGGCTTCCGCCAGCGCCTGAACCCGACCGTGGTACTGAAGACCGGAACGATCGAAAGCCACTTGCTCAATACCGGCGGCCTTGGCGCGCTCGGCAATCAGCTTGCCCACCGAAGTGGCAGCAGCCTTATTACCGCCGTTCGGGACGTCATTACGAACATCCTTGTCCAGCGTGGAAGCCGAAGCCAAGACCTTGCCGCCACATGGCGAGATGATCTGTGCATAGATATGCTGATTCGTGCGATTAACGCACAGACGCACAGCCTTAAGTTCGGCGATTTTGGCCCGGGTTTGGCGGGAACGGCGCAAACGCGCTTGTTTCTTATTAAACATATGCCACCCTTACTTCTTCTTGGTTTCCTTGATAACCACCACTTCGTCCGAGTACCGAACGCCCTTGCCCTTGTAGGGCTCCGGCTTGCGGTATGCACGAACTTCGGCAGCGACCTGGCCAACCTGTTGCTTGTCGGCCCCCTTGATCAGGATTTCGGTCTGGGTCGGGCATTCCACTTTCACACCGGCCGGCATCTTGTGCGCGACCGGGTGGGAAAAGCCCAACGACAGGTTCAGCACATCGCCGGCGGCCTGGGCGCGGTAACCCACGCCTACCAACTGGAGCTTGCGCTCGAAACCCTTGGAAACACCAGTCACCATGTTGTTGATGTTGGCACGCATGGTGCCCCACATGGCAGCTGCATTTGCGGCGCCTTCAACCTTGGAAACCTGGACGTTTTGACCTTCGACGGAAATCGTCACTGACGGATGCGTAATTGCCTTCAGGGTGCCCAGCGGGCCCTTGACGGTAATTTGATCGCCGATGGAGACTTCAACGCCTGCCGGCAAAACGATGGGATTCTTACCAATACGAGACATCGTTATCCCCTTATGCCACGATGCAAAGAACTTCGCCGCCGACCTTGCTGGCGCGAGCCTTGCGATCAGTCATGACGCCCTTGGGGGTCGACACGATGGCGACGCCCAGACCGTTCATGACGCGAGGAATGTCTTCGCAACCCTTGTAGATACGCAGACCGGGCTTGGAGACTCGCTCAATGCGCTCAATGACCGGACGACCGGCGTAATACTTGAGTGCGATATCGAGGGTCGGCTTGCCATCAGCCTGACGAACTGCGAAATCATCGACGTAACCTTCATCCTTGAGCACGGCGGCGATAGCCACCTTGACTTTGGACGAGGGCATGGAGACAGACGCCTTCTCGGCGAGCTGGGCGTTGCGGATGCGAGTCAGCATGTCCGCGATCGGATCGCTCATAGCCATTTCTGAATCTCCTTTTTACCAGCTGGCTTTAACAACACCCGGAACTTCGCCATTGAAGGCCAGTTCGCGGATCTTGTGACGGCACAGACCGAACTTACGGAAAACACCACGCGGACGACCAGTCAGCTGGCAACGGTTGCGCAGACGAGACGGGCTCGAGTTGCGCGGCAGGGCCTGGAACTTCAGACGGGCAGCGTAACGCTCATCGTCAGACAGGCTCGCGTTGTTGAAAATCGCCTCAAGGGCAGCACGCTTCTTGGCGTACTGAGCCACAAGCTTGCGGCGCTTTTCTTCACGGTTGATCAGAGCAAGTTTTGCCATGATTGCCTCAATTCTTGAACGGGAACTTGAACGCCGCCAACAGAGCCTTGGCTTCTGCGTCGGTTTTCGCGGTCGTGGTGATGCTGATATTCATACCCCTCAGAGCATCGATCTTGTCGTACTCGATTTCCGGGAAAATGATCTGTTCTTTGACGCCCATGTTGTAGTTGCCCTGGCCGTCAAAACCCTTACCAGAAATCCCACGGAAGTCGCGAACTCGCGGCAGCGCAACAGTGACCAGACGATCTAGGAATTCGAACATACGCGGACCACGCAGCGTGACCATGCAACCAATCGGGTAGCCATCACGAATCTTGAAGCCAGCAATAGACTTGCGAGCCTTGGTCGTCACCGGCTTCTGACCTGCAATCTTCTGCATGTCGCCAACGGCGTTTTCAAGCACCTTCTTGTCAGCCACTGCTTCACCGACACCCATGTTCAGGGTGATCTTGGTGATGCGCGGAACTTCCATCACGGACTTGTAACCGAACTGCTTACTCAGATCAGCAACCACGGTTTCCTTGTAAAACTCTTGCAAACGCGCCATGTCCGCTCCTTATGCGTTCACCAGTTCGCCGTTCGACTTGAACACGCGAACCTTGCGGCCATCCTCAAGCGCCTTGATGCCGACACGGTCAGCCTTCTTGGTCGCCGGATTGAACAGCGCAACATTGGAGATATGAATCGGCATATCCTTATCGACGATGCCACCCGCCACACCCTTCACGGGGTTCGGCTTGACGTGCTTCTTGGCACGATTGACACCTTCTACAAGCACATGCTCATCATCGACACGACGCAACACGGTTCCGCGCTTGCCTTTGTCTTTACCGGTAATAACGACGATTTCGTCGCCTTTACGAATTTTTTCCATGGCCAGTCCTTACAGCACTTCAGGAGCCAAGGACACGATCTTCATAAAGCGCTCGGTACGCAGTTCGCGGGTTACCGGGCCAAAGATGCGCGTGCCGATCGGCTCGAGCTTGTTGTTAAGAAGAACGGCGGCATTGCCATCAAAGCGAACCAGCGAACCGTCGGGACGACGAACACCCTTGGCGGTACGAACCACCACGGCATTGTAAACATCGCCCTTCTTGACGCGGCCACGTGGGGCAGCATCCTTAATGCTGACCTTGATGATGTCACCAATGCCAGCATAGCGGCGCCTGGATCCACCGAGCACTTTGATACACATTACTGAACGTGCGCCGGTATTATCGGCGACATCCAGAGTCGTCTGCATCTGAATCATTTAAATTAACTCCAACTTAATCCACTTGCGCGGTCAGTCTTGGAACCCGTACGGGTTGAACAACTTCGCAAGCCCTCAGGACGAGGGCCGCAAAAAAGAAGCCGGATTATACCGGCTTCTTTTACGACTACGCAAGCTTTTTAAGAAACTTTCGTTATACAACGATCGCCTTCTCAAGAACGCTCGTCACGGCCCAGGTCTTGGTACGCGACACCGGACGGGTTTCGACGATCTCGACGAGATCACCAGCCTTAGCCGAGTTCCCTTCATTATGGGCATGGTACTTCTTGGAACGAACCATCACCTTGCCGTACATAGGATGCTTTACCTTGCGTTCGACGAGGACGGTAACCGTCTTTTCCATCTTGTCGCTGACAACACGACCGATGAGTGTGCGTTTGATACTGGTGGTTTCGCTCATTGCTGTACCGCCTTTTCACGAATAAGCGTACGAACGCGAGCGATGTCGCGACGCACCTTGGACATTTGGCTGGTATTCGAGAGTTGCTGAGTAGCAATCTGCATACGCAGCCCGAACTGGGCCTTTAGCAGATCCAGCAACTCCTTGTTGAGCTCGTCCACACCCTTGGTTCTCAATTCACTAGCTTTCATGATTACCCCAGATGACGAGTCACGAAGGTGGTAGCAATAGGCAACTTGGCAGCTGCGAGCGCAAACGCTTCGCGCGCCAAGGCTTCATTGACACCATCCATCTCATATAGCACTTTGCCCGGCTGGATCTCGGCAACCCAATATTCCGGATTACCCTTACCGTTACCCATACGAACTTCAGCCGGCTTCTTCGAAATCGGCTTATCCGGGAAGATGCGAATCCAGATACGACCGCCACGTTTGATGTGGCGCGTCATGGCACGACGAGCAGCCTCAATCTGACGCGCAGTCAATCGACCACGGCCAGTTGCCTTCAGGCCCCACTCCCCGAACGATACTTTCGCACCCCGAGTAGCAAGCCCCTCGTTGCGCCCCTTATGCTCCTTGCGGAACTTGCGGCGATTTGGTTGCAACATGTTAAGCACCTGCCTTTCTTGGACGCGCGTCCGCAGCGCCAGCATCAGCCCTCTTGACTGTGCGGGTACGCGGCTTGTCGCCTTCCGGTTTACCCGGAGTCCGACGTGGGCGTCGCTCATCCGCTACCGGCTCGACAACTTCTGGCTGCTCATTGCGATCCAGCATGTCGCCCTTGTAAACCCAGACCTTGATACCGATAATGCCGTATGTAGTCAGTGCTTCAGAGGTTGCATAGTCGATATCAGCACGCAAAGTATGCAGAGGAACGCGGCCTTCGCGATACCACTCGCTGCGAGCAATTTCAGCACCGTTTAAACGACCGGCGCTCATGACCTTGATACCCTGAGCGCCAAGGCGCATTGCATTCTGCATTGCGCGCTTCATTGCACGACGGAACATAATGCGCTTTTCGAGCTGCTGAGCAATTGAATCAGCGATCAATTGCGCGTCAATTTCCGGCTTGCGAATCTCTTCAATGGACACATGAACAGGAACGCCCATGATTCGCTGAAGATCCGTACGCAATTGCTCGATGTCCTCGCCCTTTTTCCCGATCACGACACCCGGACGAGCCGAATAGACCGTAACGCGAGCATTCTTGGCCGGACGCTCAATCAAAACACGCCCAACGGAAGCATGAGCAAGTTTGCGCTTGAGATACTCGCGAACCTTGATATCCTCATTGAGCATACCCGGGAATTCCTTGCTGTTTGCGTACCAGCGGGAACCCCAGTTCTTGGTGACTGCTAGGCGGAAGCCAGTCGGATGAATTTTCTGTCCCATGGGTCTTCCTTAGTTACCAACGGTCAGATAAATATGACAGGTCGGCTTGATGATCCGATTGCCACGACCCTTGGCGCGCGCAGTGAAGCGCTTGAGCACCATGCCTTTTTCGACGTAGATGGTCTTCACCGTCAGTTCGTCAATATCAGCACCATCATTGTGCTCTGCATTGGCAATTGCCGACTCCAGCACTTTCTTGACGATACCGGCGCCCTTTTTGGGGCAGAAGGCCAGGATGTTGAGAGCCTGGCCAACCGGCTTGCCACGCACCAGGTCCGCTACCAAGCGGCCCTTTTGCGCAGAGAGGCGTACGCCTCGCAAATTTGCACGAGTTTCCATTTCAGCTCCTTACTTCTTGGCCTTCTTGCCGGCGGTGTGACCCTTGAACGTACGGGTCAGCGAGAACTCGCCAAGCTTGTGACCAACCATATTTTCGGTCACGAACACCGGGATATGCTGCTTGCCGTTGTGTACCGCAATCGTCAGGCCGATAAACTCGGGGAGGATTGTCGAACGACGCGACCATGTCTTGATCGGGCGCTTGTCGCTGGTGGCACGCACTGCTTCGACCTTATCGATCAAATGCGCATCAACAAACGGGCCCTTTTTTAGAGAACGTCCCATTTCCTACCCCTTAACGCTTGTGACGGCGCTGAACAATCATGCTGTTCGTGCGCTTGTTGCTACGGGTACGATAACCCTTGGTGGGCTGACCCCATGGATTGACTGGCACACGACCTTCGCCTGTCTTACCTTCACCACCGCCGTGCGGGTGATCGACCGGGTTCATGGCAGTACCACGAACGGTCGGACGAATACCACGCCAACGCATAGCACCGGCTTTACCGAACTTGCGGAGATTGTGTTCTTCGTTGCCAACTTCGCCTATGGTCGCGCGGCACTCAACGTGCACTCGACGAACTTCGCCGGAGCGAAGGCGAATCTGAGCATAGGAACCTTCCCGCGCCAAAAGCTGGACGGAGGTTCCTGCCGAACGCGCAATCTGCGCTCCCTTGCCAGGTAGCATCTCAACACAGCAGATGGTTGTACCAACGGGAATATTGCGGATTGGCAGGGCGTTGCCTGACTTGATGGGGGCCTCGGAACCGCTGACGATAGACTGACCGACTACCATACCCTTATTGGCAATGATGTAGCGACGCTCGCCGTCTGCGTAACACAGAAGCGCAATGTTGGCGGTGCGGTTCGGATCATATTCCAGGCGTTCAACCTTTGCCGGAATGCCGTCTTTACTGCGCTTGAAATCGATAACGCGGTAAGCCTGCTTGTGGCCGCCACCTTGGTGACGAACGGTGACCCGCCCGTTATTGTTGCGCCCGGCGTTACTGGACTTGGACTCAACCAAGGCCGCAAACGGCTTACCCTTGTGCAGATTGGGGTTAACCACCTGAACAACAGCCCGGCGCCCCGGGGAAGTTGGCTTGACTTTAACGAGTGCCATTAAGCATTCCCCCCTTCAACGAAGTTGAGTTCTTGGCCCGGCTTCAGGCTCACGTAGGCTTTTTTCCAGCCCTTGCGACGACCGACCGCACCCTTGAAACGCTTCACCTTGCCCTTGACGTTGGCAACCTGAACAGCACCAACCTCAACCTTGAACAGCAACTCGACGGCGGCCTTGATTTCCGGCTTGGTCGCATCGGAAGCAACGCGGAAGATCACCTGATTATGCTTGTCTGCAACATAGGTAGCCTTCTCGGAGATTTGCGGTGCCAATAGCACCTGCATCAGACGCTCTTGATTCATCCCCACATCTCCTCGAACTTGGCCACAGCGTTCTTGGTCACGAGCACCTTGGCAAAGCGAACCAGGGAAACCGGATCCGCTTCCTGGGCTTCCAGAACCAGAACATTTGGCAGGTTGCGCGACGAGAGATAAAGATTTTCACTCAACTCGTCAGTGATGACCAGAAGATTGCCCTCAAGACCCAAATCCTTCAGCTTCTGCGTAAACAACTTGGTCTTCGGAGCAGCTACAGACAGTTCGTCAATAACGACGAGACGGTCTTGGCGGGCCAACTCGGAAAGAATCGCGGCCATACCGGCGCGGAACATTTTCTTGTTAACCTTCTGGCTAAAATTCTCTTCCGGAGAATTCGGGAATATCCGACCGCCCCCACGCCACAGCGGGCTGCCATTGCTACCGGCACGAGCACGACCCGTACCCTTTTGGCGCCACGGCTTGGTAGTGGTGTGACGGACCTCGGAGCGATCTTTCTGCTGACGGTCGCCGGAACGTGCATTCGCCTGATAGGCGACGACGATCTGATGAACCAACGCTTCGTTGAAATCGCGACCGAACAGCACGTCGGAAGCCTGCAACTTGGCAGACTCCTGGCCTTGTTCGTTAATTACCTTGAGTTCCATGTCGCCCCCTTAAGCTTTGACGGCCGGACGCACAACGACGTCGGAACCCTTGGCACCCGGTACGGCGCCCTTAACCAGCAGCAACTGGCGCTCAGCATCGACGCGAACAATCGTCAGCCCCTGCATCGTGGACTGGACATCACCCAGATGACCCGCCATGCGCTTACCCGGGAAAACGCGACCCGGATCCTGCGCCATACCGATGGAACCCGGCGCGTTATGCGAAACCGAATTACCGTGGCTTGCACGATTGGAACTGAAATTGTGGCGCTTGATACCACCCTGGAAACCCTTACCGATAGATGTTCCCGTCACATCGACCTTTTGCCCTTCGGCAAAAATCGTGACAGCAACCTGATCACCCGCCTTAAAAGAGGCTAGCTGACCAGCTTCGATCTGGAACTCCTTGAGCACATGCCCGGCTTCGACACCCGCCTTGGCCAAAGAGTCATGCCAACCTTGCGACCAACAAGGCCTAGACTCATGGTTATTCTCCTCATCGCCGGCTGCGATTGGCCGGTCGATGTAAAACAACAAATGGGCAACCGTCACCGGCCACCCCCGAAAGGCGCGGATTATATCCGCAATTACTGTATTACTGCAACTTGATTTCGACGTCGACGCCAGCTGGCAAATCCAGCTTCATCAGTGCATCAACGGTTTTATCAGTGGGATCGACGATATCCATCAGACGCAGATGGGTACGAATTTCCAGCTGATCACGGGAAGCCTTATTGACGTGGGGAGACCGCAGGATGTCGAAACGCTGCTTGCGTGTCGGCAACGGCACGGGGCCACGAACGACGGCACCGGTACGCTTAGCATTACTCGATGATTTTGGCGACGACGCCGGCGCCGACGGTACGACCGCCTTCACGGATGGCGAAGCGCAGACCTTCTTCCATGGCGATCGGTGCGATCAGCTTGATGGTCATGGCGATGTTGTCGCCAGGCATCACCATCTCGGTACCTTCCGGCAGATCGATGGAGCCGGTCACGTCAGTCGTACGGAAGTAGAACTGCGGACGATAGCCATTGAAGAACGGGGTATGACGACCGCCTTCGTCCTTCGACAGGATGTACACTTCGGAGGTGAAGTGGGTGTGCGGCTTGACCGAACCCGGCTTGCAGAGAACCTGACCACGCTCGACGTCTTCACGCTTGGTGCCACGCAGCAGCGCGCCAATGTTGTCGCCGGCTTGACCTTGATCCAACAGCTTGCGGAACATTTCAACGCCGGTGCAGGTGGTTTTCTGGGTCGGACGGATACCAACGATTTCGATTTCTTCGCCGACCTTGACGATGCCGCGCTCTACGCGACCGGTCACCACGGTACCACGACCGGAGATGGAGAAGACGTCTTCGACCGGCATCAGGAACGGCTGGTCAATAGCACGCTCAGGCGTCGGGATGTAGGAGTCCAGCGCGTCGGCCAGACGGAAGATGGAGGGCTCGCCGATTTCAGACTGGTCGCCTTCGAGGGCCTTGAGGGCGGATCCGTGAACGATCGGGGTGTCGTCGCCCGGGAAGTCGTACTTGGAGAGGAGCTCGCGGAGTTCCATTTCAACCAGTTCGAGCAGCTCGGCGTCGTCCACCATGTCGCACTTGTTCATGTACACGAGAACGTACGGCACGCCAACTTGACGGGCCAGCAGGATGTGCTCGCGGGTTTGCGGCATCGGGCCGTCAGCAGCGGAGCAAACCAGAATGGCGCCGTCCATCTGGGCAGCACCGGTAATCATGTTCTTGACGTAGTCAGCGTGGCCCGGGCAGTCAACGTGGGCGTAGTGACGGTTGGCGGTTTCGTATTCGACGTGCGCAGTGTTGATGGTAATACCGCGCGCCTTTTCTTCCGGCGCCGCATCAATTTCAGTGATCGCCGCCGTCAGCGTGGTCTTGCCATGGTCAACGTGACCAATCGTCCCAACATTCACGTGCGGTTTGGTACGCTCGAATTTTTCCTTAGCCATTATCGGTTCTCCAACAGTTATTTCTTGTTAATGACAGCCTCGGCGACATTCTTCGGCGCCTCGGTGTAGTGCTTGAATTCCATAGAGTAGGTCGCACGCCCCTGGGAGAGAGACCGCAATGAGGTTGCGTACCCGAACATTTCGGAAAGCGGTACCTCTGCCTTAACGACCTTAATTCCACCGGCCTGGTCTTCCATACCCTGAACAATGCCACGACGGGAAGAGAGATCGCCCATGACATTACCCATGTAATCCTCCGGCGTTTCGACTTCTACTGCCATCATCGGCTCAAGCAGTGTCGGACTGGCCTTCTTCATGCCCTCCTTGAAGGCCATGGAAGCAGCCATACGGAATGCATTTTCGTTAGAGTCGACATCGTGGTAGGAACCATCGAACAACGTAAACTTAACGTCGACGACCGGGAATCCTGCAAGCACGCCGCTTGTTACCGCATCCTGCAAGCCCTTATCGACAGCAGGAATGAATTCACGCGGAACAACGCCACCCTTGATGGCATCCACAAATTCATAGCCCTTACCGGCTTCGTTGGGTTCGATCTTGAGCCAAACATGGCCGAACTGACCGCGACCGCCGGATTGCTTGACGAACTTACCTTCCTGCTCGACCGCTTTTTTGATGCACTCCCGGTAGGCAACTTGCGGGGCACCAACAGCAGCCTCTACATTGAACTCACGACGCATCCGATCAACGATGATATCGAGGTGCAACTCACCCATACCGGAAATGATGGTCTGGCCAGACTCCTCATCCGTACGCACACGGAACGATGGATCCTCCGCCGCCAGACGCCCCAGCGCGATACCCATTTTTTCTTGGTCAGCCTTGGTCTTTGGCTCAACCGCTACGTGAATAACCGGATCCGGGAACACCATGCGTTCAAGAATGATCGGCGCATCCGGGTCGCACAAGGTCTCACCCGTGGTAACTTCCTTCAAACCAACACAGGCTGCGATGTCACCGGCAAGGACTTCCTTGATTTCTTCGCGGTTATTGGCGTGCATCTGAAGAATACGACCGATGCGCTCTTTTTTGCCCTTAACCGAGTTATAAACAGTGGCACCGGATGCCAGCACACCCGAATAGACACGAATAAAGGTCAGCTGACCGACAAACGGATCCGTCATAAGCTTGAACGCCAGTGCCGAGAACTTTTCAGCATCATCAGCCTTGCGGGAAACTTCGTTTTCGCGCTCATCGATCCCCTTGACCGGGGGAATATCGACGGGCGACGGCAATAGCTCGACGACTGCGTCCAGCATGCGCTGAACACCTTTGTTCTTGAAGGCGGTACCACAAAGCATCGGCTGGATTTCGCAAGCCAAGGTACGCAGGCGCAGGCCTTCCTTGATCTTGGCTTCAGACAACTCGCCGTTCTCAAGGTATTCGTTCATCAAATCTTCCGACGCCTCAGCAGCCGCCTCGATCATCTGCTCGCGCCAATTTTGCGCACTCTCCAACAACTCGGCGGGCACTTCCTGGTATTCAAACTTCATACCCTGAGATGCCTCATCCCAAATGATGGCCTTCATCTTCAACAGATCAACAACACCCTGGAAGGTATCTTCGGCGCCAATAGGAATAACGATCGGCACAGGGTTCGCCTTCAGGCGCGTCTTCATCATGTCAACGACTTTGAAGAAGTTCGCACCAGACCGGTCCATCTTGTTCACAAATGCAAGGCGTGGCACTTTGTATTTCGTCGCCTGCCGCCAGACAGTCTCGGATTGCGGCTGAACTCCGCCAACCGCACAGTAAACCATGCAAGCACCATCCAGAACACGCATGGAACGCTCCACTTCGATCGTGAAGTCGACGTGTCCCGGAGTATCAATGATATTGAACCGGTGCTCTGCAAACGAGTTATCCATGCCCTTCCAGAAGCATGTCGTTGCAGCGGAAGTAATGGTGATACCCCGCTCCTGCTCTTGCTCCATCCAGTCCATGGTAGCAGCGCCATCATGGACTTCACCGATCTTGTGATTTACCCCAGTGTAATAGAGGATACGCTCGGTGACGGTCGTCTTGCCGGCATCAATGTGCGCGCTAATACCGATATTGCGGTAGCGCTCGATTGGAGTTTTACGTGCCACGTTAAGCCCTTTAAAAATTAGAAGCGGAAGTGAGCGAAGGCCTTGTTGGCTTCAGCCATGCGATGAACTTCGTCACGCTTCTTGACCGCGCCACCGCGATTTTCCGCGGCTTCCAGCATTTCAGCAGCGAGACGCTGCCCCATGGACTTTTCGGAACGCTTGCGAGCAGATTCGCGCAGCCAGCGCATGGCCAGCGCCGCACGACGAGCCGGACGCACTTCGACCGGAACCTGATAATTGGCACCACCAACGCGACGCGACTTTACCTCGACCATCGGCTTGACATTGCCCATGGCGGAACCAAAGACCTCAAGCGGATCCTTGCCGGACTTGCTGGTGATGATGTCAAAGGCGCCATAAACGATACGCTCGGCGACGGACTTCTTACCGCTTTGCATGATGGCATTGATAAACTTGGAAACTTCGACATTGCCGAACTTCGGATCCGGCAGAATGTCACGCTTGGGTACTTCGCGACGACGGGGCATATTAACCTCAAATAAACACGATTCAGTTGAAAAGCCGGGAAGGGGTTTTCACCCACCCGGCTCTCTCAGCCGCCCAAAGGAGCGGCCACTTACTCAAGCCACTTAAATAATTAAGCAGCCTTGGGACGCTTCGCCCCGTACTTGGAACGGGACTGCTTGCGATCTTTAACGCCTTGCGTATCAAGAGAGCCACGCACGGTGTGGTAACGAACACCTGGAAGGTCCTTAACACGACCACCGCGGATCAGAACGACGGAGTGTTCCTGCAGGTTGTGGCCTTCGCCACCAATATAGGAAATCACTTCAAAACCATTCGTGAGACGAACTTTGCAAACCTTACGAAGAGCAGAGTTCGGCTTCTTTGGCGTAGTGGTATAAACACGAGTGCAGACGCCACGCTTCTGCGGGCACTTTTCGAGAGCAGGAACCTTGCTCTTGGCCTTTTCGGCTACGCGCGGCTTGCGCACGAGCTGGTTAATGGTCGGCATATCAAACTTCCTTCAACGGCCGGGCACTGAAAACTAGTACACGACGGCTATTTTGTTATCCAAAGCAGAGACAATGATTAGCCTCCGCCGACAAAGACCATAAATTCTATGGCCGATCAACCCCCTTGTCAACGAGACAAGGGGGTTGAATAGTTCCTACTACTCCTGATCGTTGCCCTGAACGGCAATTTCCACGGCAGACTCTTCGGTTGATGTGGCCATGACCAGGTCCTCACCAGCTGGTTGTGCCTTGCGACTGCGATGATAGGCAAGGCCGGTACCCGCAGGAATGAGACGCCCCACGATGACGTTTTCCTTCAGGCCGCGCAACTCATCGCGCTTGCCCATGATGGCAGCCTCGGTGAGAACTCGGGTTGTTTCCTGGAAGGAGGCAGCAGAAATGAAGGAGTCGGTGGAGAGCGATGCCTTGGTGATACCCAGCAGCATATGGTCAAAATTGGCCGGAATCTTGCCCTCGGCAATCACACGGTCGTTTTCTGCCAATAACTCCGCGCGTTCCACTTGCTCGGACTTGATGAACTTCGTATCGCCGGGTTCCACAATCGCTACACGACGCAACATCTGACGGACGATCACTTCAATGTGCTTGTCGTTAATCTTCACGCCCTGCAGACGATAGACATCCTGCACTTCATCAGTGATGTATCGTGCCAAGGCCTCAACCCCCTGCAAACGCAGGATATCGTGCGGATCCGGCTCGCCTTCGACAATCTTCTCGCCCTTGTTCACCACCTGACCGTCGTGAACCAGAACGTGCTTGTCCTTTGGAATCAGGTATTCGTGCGCAGCACCATCCAGATCGGTAATGATCAGTCGCTGCTTGCCCTTCGTGTCCTTGCCAAAACCGATGGTTCCGGTGAACTCGGCCAGCACCGACGCATCCTTGGGCGTGCGTGCTTCAAACAATTCAGCAACACGCGGCAAACCACCGGTGATGTCGCGAGTCTTTGCAGATTCCTGCGGCATCCGGGCCAAAACATCGCCCACGCCAACCTGCTGCCCATCCTGAACGGAAATAATGGACCCGACCTGGAACGCAATGGAAACGGTGTGATCGCTGCCTGCCACGCGGACTTCCTGGCCATTTTCGTCGAGCAGTTTCACAACTGGACGAACGCCCTTGACGGCAGCCTTACCACCACGTTTGTGGTCAATAACAACAAGCGTGGACAGACCGGTAACGTCATCGACCTGCTTGGCAACGGTAACGCCTTCCTCGACATTTTCGAAGCGAGCCGTACCGGCATACTCGGTAATAATCGGGCGGGTATGCGGATCCCAAGTGGCCAGCTTGGTGCCAGCCTTGACGGATTTACCCTCATCAACCGACAACATTGCACCGTAAGGCACTTTGTGACGTTCGCGTTCGCGACCATGGTCATCGGTAATCAAGACTTCGCCAGAGCGTGAAATGACAACCTTTTCACCCTTAGCACTGGTCACGAAACGCATGTTCGACGTGTAGCGAACGGTACCAGCGGACTTGGCCTCAACCTGAGAAGCCACGGCAGCACGTGATGCCGCACCACCGACGTGGAACGTACGCATCGTGAGCTGGGTACCGGGCTCACCAATCGACTGCGCCGCGATGACGCCAACCGCTTCACCGGCATTGACCATCGAGCCGCGACCGAGGTCACGACCGTAACATTGGGCACAAAGACCATAACGTGTGTCGCAGGTGAGCGGAGTACGAACCTTGACTTCGTCGATGCCCAGCTTGTCGATCAGATCGACCAAATCTTCGTCCAGCATGGTGCCGGCAAAGATGACCGACTCTTGGGTTTCCGGATCGACCAGATCGTCAACGACCACGCGACCAAGAATACGCTCGCGCAGCGCCTCGATAACCTCACCGCCTTCGACCAGCGCCTTGACGACAAAACCGTTGCGAGTACCGCAATCATCCTCGGTAATGACCAGATCCTGGGTCACATCAACGAGGCGGCGAGTCAGGTAACCCGAGTTGGCGGTCTTCAACGCCGTATCGGCCAGACCCTTACGGGCGCCGTGGGTAGAGATGAAGTACTGGAGAACGTTCAGGCCTTCGCGGAAGTTGGTCGTAATCGGAGTTTCGATAATCGAGCCATCCGGCTTGGCCATCAGGCCACGCATACCTGCCAACTGGCGAATCTGGGCCGCGGAGCCGCGGGCGCCGGAGTCGGCCATCATGTAGATGGAATTGAAGGAGTCCTGCTTGACCTTCTTGCCATGGCGGTCGACGGTCTCCTCGTGGCCGAGTTCGTCCATCATGACCTTGGCGACCTGGTCACCGGTGCGACCCCAGATGTCCACAACCTTGTTGTAGCGTTCGCCGTTGGTGACAAGACCGTTCGTGTACTGGGTCTCGATTTCCTTAACTTCGGCTTCTGCTTCGGCGATGATCTCGTACTTCTTGGCCGGAACGCGCATGTCATCCGAGCAGAAGGAAATGCCGGCGCGGGTTGCCAGCGCATATCCGTTCTGCATCAGCTTGTCGGCGAAGACGACAGTTTCCTTGAGGCCGCAACGACGGAATGATTCGTCGATTAGCTTGGAAATTTCCTTCTTCTTCAGCGCCCGATCAATCGACTTGAACGGCAGGCCCTTCGGCAGAATTTTGGAAAGCAGCGCACGACCAGCGGTCGTTTCAACTCTTTCCATTTTTTCGACAAATTCCCCGTCGACCGTTGAAGGCTCATATTGCTTGAGACGCACGGAGATACGCGAATGGACGTCGAGCTGACCAGCCGCCATCGCGCGTTCAATTTCATTGGTATCGGCAAAGTACATGCCTTCGCCCTTGCCGTTGATCTTCTCTCGGGTGGCGTAGTACAGACCAAGCACGATGTCTTGTGACGGAACGATAATCGGCTGGCCGTTAGCTGGCGAAAGCACGTTGTTGGAGGCCAGCATCAGCGTGCGAGCTTCCATTTGCGCTTCAAGCGACAGCGGGACGTGGACAGCCATCTGGTCACCGTCGAAGTCGGCATTGAATGCCGCACAAACGAGCGGATGCAATTGGATGGCCTTGCCTTCGATCAGGGTCGGTTCAAATGCCTGAATACCAAGACGGTGAAGGGTCGGTGCGCGGTTCAGCATGACCGGATGTTCGCGGATGACATCTTCCAGGATGTCCCAGACCACCGGTTCCTGACCTTCAACCATCTTCTTGGCTTGCTTGATGGTGGTGGCGTAGCCGAGCACTTCCAGCTTGTGGAAGATGAAGGGCTTGAACAATTCGAGCGCCATCAGCTTTGGCAGGCCGCACTGATGCAACTTGAGCTGTGGGCCGACCACGATAACAGAGCGGCCCGAGTAGTCCACGCGCTTACCGAGCAGGTTCTGACGGAAACGACCGCCCTTGCCCTTGATCATGTCAGCCAAGGACTTCAGCGGACGCTTGTTGGCGCCAGTCATGGCCTTGCCGCGACGACCGTTATCGAGCAACGAGTCGACCGACTCCTGCAGCATGCGCTTTTCGTTACGCACAATGATTTCCGGCGCCTTCAGCTCAAGCAGACGCTTCAGACGGTTGTTCCGGTTGATGACGCGACGATAGAGATCATTCAGGTCGGAGGTAGCGAAGCGGCCACCATCTAGCGGCACCAGCGGACGCAAATCCGGCGGCAATACGGGCAGGACTTCAAGGATCATCCAGTCCGGCTTGATACCGGACTTCTGGAAACCTTCAAGAATCTTGAGGCGCTTGGCCAGCTTCTTGTTCTTGGCTTCGGACCCGGTGACTTCAAGTTCAGCGCGCAGCGATTCGACTTCAGTATTGAGGTCAAGATTGCGCAGCAGCTCGCGAATGCCTTCGGCACCCATGTACGCCACGAACTCGTCGCCGTGTTCTTCCATCATTTCCAGATACTGCTCTTCGGTGAGCAGTTGGGCACGCTGGAGGTTGCTGACCATGCCCGGATCGGTCACGACATAGGCTTCAAAGTACAGGACGCGCTCGATATCGCGCAGCGTCATGTCGAGCACCATACCTAGGCGGGATGGCAGGGACTTCAGGAACCAGATGTGTGCGGTCGGCGAGGCCAGTTCGATGTGCCCCATACGGTCACGGCGAACCTTGGCCAGTGTTACTTCGACGCCGCACTTCTCGCAGATAACGCCACGGTGCTTGAGGCGCTTGTACTTGCCGCACAGGCATTCGTAGTCCTTGATCGGGCCAAAGATCTTGGCGCAGAACAGGCCATCACGCTCCGGCTTGAAAGTCCGGTAATTGATAGTTTCCGGCTTCTTTACTTCACCATAGGACCAGGAACGGATCTTTTCGGGCGAAGCGAGGCCAATGGTAATCGCGTCAAATTCTTCTTCGGCGGTTACCTGCTTGAACAGATCGAGCAATGCTTTCATCGTTTAACTCCTAAGCCCTGAATCAGTAACGTTCCAGATCGATGTCGATCGCCAGAGAACGGATTTCCTTGACCAGCACGTTGAAGGATTCCGGCATGCCGGCATCGATTCTGTGCTCGCCCTTGACGATGTTCTCGTACACCTTCGTACGACCATTCACGTCATCGGACTTCACGGTCAGCATTTCCTGCAGCACGTAAGAGGCGCCATAGGCTTCAAGTGCCCAAACTTCCATTTCGCCGAAGCGCTGACCACCAAATTGTGCCTTGCCGCCCAACGGTTGCTGGGTAACAAGCGAGTAAGGACCGGTCGAACGAGCATGCATCTTGTCATCAACAAGGTGATGCAGCTTAAGGTAGTGCATGTATCCAACCGTTACCTGGCGCTCAAAAGGCTCTCCAGTACGGCCATCGAAGAGCGTCATCTGACCGGACGATGGCATACCAGCCATCGCCAGCATGGCCTTGATTTCTTCTTCCTTGGCACCGTCAAAAACCGGGGTCGCAAACGGAACGCCATTGGTCAGGTTTCCGGCCATTTCCAGAATCTCGATGTCATTCAGCTCTTCGAGGTTCTCGGATTTGCCGCTGGAGTTGTAAATCTGGTCGAGGAACCCGCGAACTTCCTTGGCAGAAGCCTGGGCACGCAACATCGCACCAATCTTGTGACCCAAGCCCTTTGCGGCCAATCCAAGGTGGACTTCAAGAATCTGCCCCACGTTCATCCGTGACGGCACGCCAAGCGGATTCAACACGATATCAACCGGGCTGCCATCGGCCATGTGCGGCATGTCTTCCACCGGCAGGATGCGCGAGACAACACCCTTGTTACCGTGACGACCTGCCATCTTGTCGCCAGGCTGCAAGCGGCGCTTGACGGCAACATAGACCTTGACCATTTTCTGGACGCCAGGAGGCAATTCATCGCCTTGAGTCAGCTTCTTGCGCTTGCCTTCAAAAGCGATGTCGAAATCCTTACGCGCCTGCTCCAGACCATCCTTGACTTGCTCGAGTTGCTGAGCGACATCATCATCGGCAAGGCGAATATCAAACCAGTGGTGCGGGTCCATGCCATCGAGGTATGACTTCTCAATCACGGAACCCTTGGCCAGCTTCTTTGGACCGCCATTGGCCTTTTTGCCGAGGATCAGTCTTTCGACACGAGCAAAGGCATCGCGTTCAACAATACGCATCTGGTCAGCCAGATCGAGCTTGTAGTGACGCAAATGCTCATCAATGATGGACTGAGCACGCTTATCGCGCTCGATCCCCTCGCGGGTAAACACTTGGACATCAATGACAGTGCCAGCAATGCCTGACGGCACGCGCAACGAGGTGTCCTTAACGTCAGAAGCCTTTTCGCCGAAGATGGCGCGCAACAGTTTTTCTTCCGGGGTCAACTGGGTTTCGCCCTTGGGCGTGACCTTTCCGACCAGCACATCACCTGCCTCTACTTCAGCACCGATATACACAATCCCGGAATCATCGAGGCGAGACAATTGCGATTCGCCAAGTGATGCGATATCACGGGTAATTTCTTCTGGACCCAACTTCGTATCACGCGCAACTACCGTCAGTTCCTCGATATGAATTGAGGTATAACGATCTTCAGCGACAACACGTTCGGATATCAGGATCGAGTCTTCGAAGTTATAGCCGTTCCAAGGCATGAAGGCGATGAGCATATTCTGCCCGAGAGCCAATTCGCCCTTGTCTGTGGACGCGCCGTCCGCAACCACGTCACCCTTGGCGATATGGTCGCCGACACGCACCATCGGACGCTGGTTGATATTCGTATTCTGATTGGAGCGGGTGTACTTGACTAGGTTGTAGATATCAACGCCAACTTCACCTGCGATTGCTTCGTCGTCGTTGACACGCACCACGACACGACCAGCGTCGACATAGTCAACCTTGCCACCACGGAGCGCCACTACTGCTGTACCGGAGTCAACGGCAACCGTACGCTCGATTCCAGTACCTACCAACGGTTTCTCGGGGCGCAGGCAAGGAACAGCCTGACGCTGCATGTTTGCACCCATCAATGCGCGGTTTGCGTCATCGTGCTCAAGGAAGGGAATCAACGAAGCCGCCACAGAGACGATTTGCCCTGGCGCAACGTCCATGTACTGGACTCGCGACGGTTCGGCCAAAATCGTTTCACCCTTTTCGCGGCAGGTAACCAGATCATCAGATAGACGACCATCGACCAGCGAAGCATTTGCCTGCGCGACCACGTAGTTACCTTCTTCGATCGCCGACAGATATTCGATCTGGTCGGTCACTTTTCCGTCCGCAACCTTACGGTAAGCGGTTTCGATGAAGCCGTAGCTATTTACGCGAGCAAACAGCGCCAGAGAATTGATCAGGCCAATGTTCGGGCCTTCCGGCGTTTCGATTGGGCAAACCCGACCATAATGAGTCGGATGCACGTCGCGGACTTCAAAGCCAGCTCGCTCTCGGGTCAGACCACCTGGGCCCAAAGCCGAAACACGGCGCTTGTGCGTAATTTCCGACAGCGGGTTGGTTTGATCCATAAACTGCGACAACTGGCTGGAGCCGAAAAACTCCTTGATTGCGGCACTGATCGGTTTTGCGTTGATCAGATCGTGCGGCATCAAGTTATCCGACTCTGCCTGTGACAAGCGTTCCTTGACAGCACGCTCGACTCGAACCAGACCGGCTCGGAACTGATTTTCGGCAAGTTCGCCAACGGAACGAACACGACGATTGCCCAAGTGGTCAATATCGTCAATTTCCCCTCGGCCGTTGCGCAGTTCGACCAAAATCTTGATGACTTCGACGATATCGCGAGGCGAAAGCGTCAATTGCTCACGGACTTCAACGTTTGCACCGAGCGGTTTGATTTTGGCGGCAAGGGCTTCTGCTTCAGGCAGCGTGACGTTTTCGACCATGGCTCTCGCGCCAAACGGCATCAGAGCAACCAGGTCCTGAATCACATTCAGCGAGAATCCAGAGGCCTCGGCAAGGTTCTTCAATGCCGCTTCTGCCTTAGAGGCCAAGCTCTTAAGCATTACCTTGTATTCGATGACGTCAGGACGTACGAGCCGGCGGTTGAACTTCATACGGCCGACCCCGGACAGGTCATAACGTTCGTCGGAATAGAACAATCCGTTAAACAGGATTTCCACAGCCTCCTCTGTCGGAGGCTCACCCGGACGCATCATGCGATAAATCGCGACGCGGGCAGCTTGGCGGCTTACGGTCTCGTCCGCGCGAAGCGTATTTGAAATGAAAGAGCCACGATCGAGTTCGTTGGTATATAGCGTCTCGACTGTGGTTATTTCTGCCTCACGAAGCTTGGCCAGCAGCGTTTCCGTAATTTCATCATTCGCATTGGCGATGATCTCTCCGGTTGCCTTATCGATAATGTTCTTGGCAACCACGCGACCAATCAGAAACTCTTCCGGAACCGCAATTTGCTTTATTGCAGCGGTTGCAATATCGCGAATGTGCTTGGCCGTAATCCGCTTGTCTTTCGCGACGATGACCTTACCATCCGGCCCAACAAAATCGAAGCGGGCAATTTCACCGCGAAGACGCTCGGGTACAAGTGTAAATTCAACCTTCTCCTTGGAAAGCAGGAAGGTATCGAATTCGAAGAACTGGGCAAGGATTTCCTCGGACGACATGCCGATAGCCTTGAGCAGCGTCGTGACGGGCATTTTCCGGCGACGGTCAACGCGGAAGAACAGCGTGTCTTTCGGATCAAATTCAAAATCCAGCCAGGAGCCGCGATAAGGAATGACGCGGGCGGAGAACAAGAGCTTGCCGGAACTGTGTGTCTTGCCACGATCATGCTCGAAGAAGACACCGGGAGAACGATGCAGTTGGGAAACGATGACACGTTCCGTACCGTTAATTACGAATGAACCATTGGTTGTCATCAAGGGCATTTCGCCCATGTAAACTTCCTGTTCCTTCACTTCCTTCACCGTGTCCGGTGCTTCACGATCCATGATAACCAGACGGACCTTGGCGCGAAGCGACGACGCAAAGGTCAGACCACGTTGCTGGCACTCAGTGACGTCAAATGCAGGCTCACCCAGCATATAGCTGACGAACTCCAAGCGCGCGTTGCCGGAATGCGAAACGATAGGAAATATCGAGGTGAATGCAGCTTGCAAGCCCTCATTTTTCCGCCGCTCGGGGGCAACTTCGTCTTGCAGGAAATCCTTGAAAGACTGCAACTGGGTCGCCAACAAGTAGGGAACGTCAAGTACGCTGGCGCGCTTGGCGAAACTCTTGCGGATGCGTTTCTTCTCGGTGAAGGAGTAAGTCATGGTAACTCCGTGAGGATGGAATCAAACGTTGAACCTGAGAAAACAGGCAAACGCAAACGAACTCTCCTCCCGGATCGGGAAGAGGAAAGTATCGTTTGCGTTTGCCAGCGGGAATAATTCAAGTTCGGTTTCGGGGGTATTGACCTGTCGTACAAAGCACAAAAGGGCTGGCGACAAAGCCGCCAGCCCGCTTGCGAAATACCGATTACTTGACTTCGACCTTGGCGCCAGCGTCTTCAAGTTGCTTCTTGAGAGCTTCAGCATCAGCCTTGGAAACACCTTCCTTGACCGGCTTCGGCGCACCGTCAACCAGATCCTTGGCTTCCTTGAGGCCCAGACCGGTCACTGCGCGAACGACCTTGATGACTTCAACCTTTTTGTCACCAGCAGCAGCGAGGACAACGGTGAATTCGGTCTGCTCTTCAGCAGCAGCGGCAGCGCCACCAGCAGCCGGGCCAGCAACGGCGACGGCAGCAGCGGAAACGCCAAACTTCTCTTCGAATGCCTTGACCAAGTCATTCAGTTCCATAACGGTCAGGGAGCCTACGGCTTCCAGGATGTCTTCTTTGCTAATTGCCATTTCAATAAACTCCTAAATCAGTTCGTATGCGGT
>JAGTRT010000050.1 GCA_018261895.1 Pseudomonadota bacterium | reverse complement strand
AATGACCGAGGCCAACCTGCGCCTGGTCATCTCGATCGCCAAGAAATACACCAACCGCGGCCTGCAGTTCCTCGACCTGATCCAGGAAGGCAACATCGGTCTGATGAAGGCGGTGGACAAGTTCGAATACCGCCGCGGCTACAAGTTCTCCACCTACGCCACGTGGTGGATCCGTCAGGCCATCACCCGTTCGATCGCCGACCAGGCACGGACCATCCGTATCCCGGTGCACATGATCGAAACGATCAACAAGATGAACCGGATCAGCCGCCAGATCCTGCAGGCTGGCCAAGAAGATGGACATGCCGGAAGACAAGATCCGCAAGATCATGAAGATTTCCAAGGAGCCGATCTCCATGGAAACCCCGATCGGCGACGACGACGACTCGCATCTCGGCGACTTCATCGAGGATCAACTGACGCTGGCACCGGCCGATGCAGCGATGTATTCCAGCCTGCGCGGCGTCACCAAGGAAATCCTCGACACCCTGACGACGAGGGAAGCCAAGGTCCTGCGCATGCGCTTCGGCATCGAAATGAACACCGACCACACGCTGGAAGAAGTCGGCAAGCAGTTCGACGTCACCCGCGAGCGCATTCGTCAGATCGAAGCCAAGGCCCTGCGCAAGCTGCGTCACCCGACCCGCTCCGACAAGTTGCGCAGCTTCCTCGACCAGAACGGCAATTAAGGTTTCCGGGCCTGTAGCTCAGTTGGTTAGAGCAGAGGACTCATAATCCTTTGGTCCACGGTTCAAGTCCGTGCAGGCCCACCAAAAAACGTAGTTCCGTGGCCAATCCTTCCGGGTTGGTCGCATTTGCAGCACCAGCATGCGCTTCGTCAAAGCCTCTCAGCCAAGGCGAAGCCGCAGTTTTCCAGGCATTTTTTGTAAAGGCATTCGACATGAATACTGAATCCATCCTCACGCACCTCAAGAAGCACGGCCAACTGCTCGACGCGGACATTGCCAAAGGGACCGGGATCGCCTTGTCGGATGTTCGCACATCGCTTCTCGAACTGTCCGCCCAGAAAGCCATTTCGATGTGCAGCATGACCACCTTCAAGAATGGCAAGCCGATCGAAGGCATGTTCTGCCGCGTTTCCGGCTACATGCCGTCGGCCGCTCCGGGCCGCAAGCCGGGCGTCAAGACCTGATCGACCGACCGGGGCCGGAATGGCCCTGGTGCATTGACTAGCGCGGCCACGCAGCAGTTTTGCCTGGCCGCGTTTTTCTTTGGGTCTGTCGCTTTTGCTACCAAGGCTTGACTTACACTTTTACACCTATTATCATTTTTCAAAATTTTGGCAAACCCGCGCGAAAGCCGGGGACGCAAAGCCACCGGGCTTATCGATGAACTTTTGCTGCTCATCGATTGCTAGCGGGGTTGCCGGGCAAGACGCACCGTCTGCCTGACCGTCTCCTGACTTGCGTGCTTCAGCTTCTCGGAGACTCGCAATGACAACCCAACATCTGGAAACGCCCGACTGGTTCAAGCTCAGCGCGACAGCCGTACTCGTCGCGATTGCCTGCCAGACATACAGCGGACAGGCTTCTGCCCAAACCTACGCGCCCTGGCTGCGCCAGATCGGCATTACCAATGCCATCGAATCAGCCGCCAATTGGGGCAAGGGACAAGTCCTCGGCGTGGTCGATACCGGCATCAACGCAACCCATCCCCAGTTCGCCGCCGGCCAGGTTTCGCAGACACTGAGTTCATGCGCTGCGGTTTCTTTCCGATGCGCCAGCGGTTTCGCTGACGACAACGGTCACGGCACTGCAGTCGCCAGCATCGCCGCCGGGAATCGGACATCCCAGTTCAGCACCATTACGGCAGGTGGCTATACGACCGTTGCAGGCAATTTCATTGGCGTCGCCCCAGCCGCCAACATCGTTGCCGAGAAAGTGCTCAATGCAGCGGGCTCCGGGTACTCGACCGATGTCGCCAATGGCGTCAGGAAAGCCGCCGATGCAGGCGCAGGCGTCATCAATGTCTCGATCACCTACAGCAACGATGCCAATACGGTGGCGGCCATCAACTATGCCGCCGCCAAGGGCGCATTCATTGTCTGGGCGGGCGGCAACAGCGCACAAAACCTGGTGAACAACCTGAATACCTCGGGGCTGACGCAAACCGCCATCCAGCGTCTGGTTTTCGCCGGCTCGGTCAACAGCGTCAATGCGGCTTCCAGCTTTACCAACAAGCCGGGTGCCGGCTCCCTGGTCAGCACCACCGGCGCGAAGACAAGTTACGCCACCCGCTGGATCATGGCGCCGGGCGAAGCGATTCTGGCGCCCTATACCGTCGCCGGAAACAATGCTTATTACCTGTGGTCCGGCACCTCGATGGCAGCCCCCGTGATCAGCGGCTCGCTGATGCTGCTGCAGAATGCCTGGCCGATTCTCAAGACGAAGGGCACGACGGCCGACCTGCTCCTGGCGACGACCACTGACCTCGGCGCGGCCGGCACAGACGCGACCTACGGCCGCGGCCTGGCCAATTTGACAACCGCCTTCAACCCGTATGGCGCCCTGACGGTCACCAAGGCGAACGGCCAGTCGATTGCCGTAACCTCGCTGACGGGTAGCCTGCTGTCGAGCGGCGCGCTCGGTTCGCTGACGACCATTCAGTCCAAGCTGGCCAACTACACAGCCTTTGACAGCTATGCCCGTAATTTCACGGTCAACCTGTCCGGCCTGATCAAGTCACCGACAAGCAAGGCCACGCTCAACCCGCTGCCGACCAACACCTATTCCGGCCCGAAGGTCATGAAGTATGCGGGCGGCGAGCTGGCTTACGCGATGGACTGGGACGGTGGCGCAGCACAGCGCATCGGCGAGTTCGGCTACAACGCCGAGAAAGCCCAGCCGATGATGACCGGCTACACCTTGTTCACCAGCGCGACCGGCAACGTTTCCGGCATGGGTTATGGCGCCTCGTCGTCGTATCCGTTTGCCAAGGCGCTCTACAACGATGACCTGATCGCCCGCCAGATGAGCGACTTCGACACCACGAGCATGAACAGCCTGGCCCAGGGCGGCTACCAGTTCAGCTACGGTTCGAATGTCTCGCGTCAGTGGCGCGTTGCCGCGTCTTACACGGCGACACCGGGGGCCACCGCGATGACCCCGGATGCCCAACAGAACAGCCAGGTCAAGATTGGCGCCGCCTACCGCTACAACGATCGGATCAGCAGCGGCGTGACCTACAGCAATGTTGCCGAAAGCAATTCGCTGCTCGGCGCCGCCTATAGCAGCGGCAGCATCCTGGCCCTGGGCCGCAACGCAACGGACGTCTTCGGCTTCTCGCTGGGCTACAAGCTCGACCACAACAGCGGCCTTCTGCTCAACGGCGAACTGGCCTACACCAAGGCCGGCAGCGGCGATGCCGGCAGCCTTTTCAGCGGCACCTCGGCCATGCGCTCGCAATCCTGGGGCGTGACCTACCTGCAGCAGAATGTCTGGAAGACCAACGACCAGTTTGTCGCATCGCTCAAGCAGCCCTTGCGCCTGAATTCGGGCAGCGCCGCGATCACCATGGCCAGCGTCGACCAGGATGGTTATGCCGTCTATGAGAAGAGCTGGACGAGCCTGGTGCCGGATGGCCGCGAAATCGACGTGACCCTGAGCTACCGCATGCCGACGAGCAAGACCGACACGCTGATGCTGCAGGCGGCTTACCAGAAAGACGCCTTGAACATGGCCGGCAACAACCAGGCGCAACTGGGCCTGACCTGGAACACGCGCTTCTGATTGACGTTTGGCGGCGTTCATCCTCCCTCGATGAACGCCGCTTTTTTATCGCCCGCCAGCCGCCGCTTTGGCGGCTATTTCGTTTCCAGCTGGTCGTAAACCGCGGTCGCCACCTTGGCCAGCTCGCCCTTGTCGACGCTGGCTGACAGGGCATAGCCGAACTTGCCGTCGACCCAGTAGAAGACATTGACCTGGCCTTCCCGCGCAAAGCGGAAACCGGTTTCCGGCTTGCTGGCGTTCTCGGTCGTGACGTACAGGGTCATGCGCTGGCCGCTCGCATCCTGATACATGAACTGGGCCACCGGCCCGGCATTGCCGGGCAGCAGGCGACCACCGACCAGTTCGTAACCGAGTCCACCGAGCTTGGGCGGGCTGACCGGCGTACCGAGACGCTTCGACAGCCATTTGACCAGCGCCTCTTCCTGATCGGCGGCAACCTCCACCGGACGCCGCGCATCCGGGCTATAGACCACATGCGCGACCGCCGCCTGCTTCGGCAAGGGCACGCCCTGCGCCAGGCGGTCCGCGTTCAGATACTGGCCGTGCGCCAACCAGCCGCCAACACCGCTGACCGCGGCGACCAGCATGCCGGCGGCCAGACGTTGCAGGAATACGGATTTCAAATTTGGCCATTTTTTCCGGTTGACCGTCAAAGGCAGCGGTTGCACCGTCAGCGCATGCAGTTGATCGGGCAGCGGCTCGGCGAGCACCGGATCGAACAGGGCCTTGATCGCCTGTTTCTGCGCCAGATAGGCCGCCACGCGCGCCGCATCGTCGGCATGTTCGGCCAGCCAGGCTTCGACCTCCTGCCGGCGCGCCGGCGTCAAAGCGCCGTCGACATAGGCATGCAGATCGTCTTCGGTAACAGGTAGCGGGCTCATCGTACGACCCTCAGATTGGCGACAGGCTGCCGGCCTTCCATGACCTGACGCAAGCGCTCACGTCCGCGCGACAGGCGGGACATCACGGTGCCGATCGGAATACCCAGCGCCGCAGCAATGTCGGCATAACTCATTTCCTCCAGCGCGACGAGGAGCAGCACTTCGCGCTGCTCGTCCGGCAATTGGCGCAGCGCCGATTCAAGATCCATGACTTCCAGCCGGTCGGTCTGCGTCGCCCGCGTCGGCACCTCGCAGGCGTCGTCATCGAGCGAGTGCGTCGGCAGGCTGCCCCGACGCAACTGATCGACGCGCAGGTTGTGCATGATGCCGAACAACCAGGCGCGCAGGTCGGAACCCACCCGCCATTGGGCGATGCGGCTCCAGGCACGTTCGAGGGTATCTTGCACGAGGTCATCGGCCGCCGCACGGTCGCCGAGCATCGCCCGCGCATAGCGGCGCAGGCGGGGCAACTCGGCGATGATGGCGCGGCTGTCCATTCAGAAAATTCCGGGGTCGGCCCGCAGATGAACAATCATGTCCGGGCCACCTCCGGCATTAGGGCTTGGCGACGCGCCAGACATTGTTGAAGCCATCACCGGTACGGTCACCGGCTTTCTGGTCCTTGACCCAGAAATACAGCGGCTTGCCCTTGAAGGCCCACTGGACCTTGCCGTCGTCGCGGGTGATGAGCGAATAGTCACCGGACGCCGCCGCCCCCTCCATCGCCATCAGCGGCGGCCAGTTGGTCGCGCAGGGACCGTTGCAGACACTCTTGCCGCTACCGGCCACATCCTTGTCGAAGGTGTAGAGCGTCATGCCATTGCTGCCGGTCAGCACGCCATCCGACACCATGGCCGGCGCCGCCGGGCGGGTACCCGCAGCCGAACAGGCGGCCAGCGTTGCCGACACAATCAGGGTCAAAAGCAGGTTTTTCGTTTTCATGATTTTCTCCGTTGGTTTTGGGGTGCTACACCGACGTATACGAAAACCGCCTTCAATTTATTCCATCGCGCCGAGCCAGGCGCCACAACGACGTCACCTCGGCCGCCCGGGCGACATGCAGCGGATCGCTCGCATCCTGCGCCTTCGGATGTTTCGGCCGCGTATCGAGACGCTCGACCACCTTCAGCCCCGCCGCGTCAATCCAGCCGAGCAGGCTCTCCCGCGAGCGCAAGCCCAGATGCTCGGCAATATCCGAAATAATCAGCCAACCCTCGCCATCCTCCGCCAGATGCGCCGCCAGGCCATCCAGAAAGCCGCGCAACATGCGCGAATCCGGGTCATAGACCGCATACTCGACCGGGGAGGTCGGCTGCGCCGGCACCCAGGGCGGATTGCACACGACCAGCCTTGCCTGCCCAGCCGGAAAGAGGTCGACTTTTTCCAGACGAATCGCCGCGCTCAAACCCAATTTCTGAATATTTTCCGAGGCACAGGCCAGTGCCCGATCATCCTGATCCGTCGCGATCACCTGCCGCACACCCCGCCGCGCCAAAATGGCCGCCAGGATGCCGGAACCCGTGCCGATATCGAAGGCCAACTCGCAGCCGGATGGCAGCGGCGCCCTAGCCACCAGATCGACATACTCGCCGCGCACCGGCGAAAACACGCCGTAATGCGGGTAAATGCGCCCCTCAACCGCCGGCACGGGCACGCCCTTCTTGCGCCACTCGTGCGCACTGACGACGGCCAGCAACTCGCGCAGCGAAACGAGCGAATCCTCGCCCGACGGCGCACCGTAGGCCTCAATACAAGCCTGCCTGACATCCTGCGCCCGCCGCAAGGGAACCGCATAGTCCGCCCCCAGCGGCACCAGCAACATGCCGAGCGCCCGCGCCCGCCGCCCCTGGTTTTGCCGATGCAGCTCGAAAGCCTCGGCCGGCGACCCCGGCCGTTTGCCACTGCCCGAACGCGGCAGCCGATCCGCCCGACGACTCAGGGCTTGCAGCAACAGTCTCGCGTTCTGCCAGTCGCCCCGCCAGAGCATCGCCTTCCCTGCGCTGGCCAGCCGCCAGGCCGCATCGGCCCCCAATCGGTCGTCCACGACTTCGATATCGGTGTGCGCGGGCAGTCCGGCCTCGGAACGCCAGCGGGCCGATCTCGTTTCGCCGGCCTCAAGCCAGCGGATTTCAGGAAAAGGAATGCGATGCATGGCCCGCATTGTAGGGCAGAAGGCTGCACCGGGGTCCGCCGAGCGGCGTGCCGGACGAAACATCAAGGTCGTGAAGTATTCGACATCCAAACAGCGCATCTACGTTAACAATGTCTGTGAATTCAACACACTCGTCGCCCAAACCAACCTGAAGGACCTGCACGTGGCTACGCTCAGCGCTTCTCCTGCCGACACCGTCATCGAATCTGCAACCGCTTATTTCGGTAGCAGCCGCGCCCGCTCGACGCCGTACGCCGTCACCCCACCGAACACCTGCGGCGAAACCCAGCAACGCGCCATGGCCAGACGCCTGGCGCAGCTCAATGCAGCGCTCGGCGACACCGCCACAACGGCCCCGGAAACCGTATCCGTCCAAAAAGAATGCGATCACGCCACGAAAAAGACCTTCGGCGCGGTCGCACTGGTTTTGACCGCCACGCTGTCGGCACTGTTGGGCGCCGTCACGACCCGCCTGCTGATGCAACACGAAACGCTGACGCCCGTGGCCGTCAGCCAGCCAATCGCGGTCGCCAGCCTGCCCACCGCAGCGCCGGCCATGCCGATGGTCACGCCCCAGGTTGTGCCTGCCGTATCCGACAACACCCGTATCAAGGAAGCAGTTGAAAGCTGGCGCAACGCCTGGATGCAACGTGATGTTGCCGCTTATCTGGGCGCCTACAGCCAGCAATTCACCCCGGCCGACGGCAACGCCCGCGATGCCTGGGTAAGCGCCAGAACGAAAAAACTGTCCGCCGGTGCGCCAATCGACCTGCAGATCCACAATCTCGCCATCGAACGCATCGACGCTGAGCAGTACAAGGCGACCTTCCTTCAGGACTACGTTTCCGGCAACTATCGTGAATTGGGGCGGGCCAAAACGCTCTTGATCATCCGTGAAGGCGACGCCTGGAAAATTTCGAAGGAATGGCTGGACGAGCCCAAGCTCGCCATGAAGTAAGGCTTCAGATCGATAGTTGGAAAGCCGGCCGATAAGCCGGGTTCAGCTTCCCTATTTGGTCTTGCTCCGGATGGGGTTTACCGTGCCGTCCGCCGTTACCGTGGACGCGGTGAGCTCTTACCTCGCCGTTTCACCCTTACCTGTACGTCTTGCGACGCCATCGGCGGTCTATTCTCTGTTGCACTTTCCGTTGCCTTGGGTCTTGCGACTTATAGCACCCAGTCGTTAACTGGCATCCTGCCCAATGGAGCCCGGACTTTCCTCCCGATACCGAAGTATCCAGCGATTGCCTGGCCGACTTTCCAGTCGCGGATTATACGCGCTTGAAAGCCTCCACCCCGGCGCATTTCAAGAAGCGAAAAATGGAGTGTTCGGACTGCCTTGACCCAATCGTGAAATTCTTTACAGAACAAATTGGCCAGCTTGGTTATCCTTCGCCACAAAATGCAAAAATAATGCAAAACAAATAACGACCGGTTTCAGGAGAATAGTTCCATGTCCATGCACAGCGCCCTCAGGCGAGCCATCGAAAAAGGATGCCTGCAGTCGGTTCGAACCGCCCTGGATCATGGCGCCGCCATCGAGGAGGCGGACATGCACGGCGATCCGGGCCTGCCGATGCGCATCGCCTGCTTTCAGGGCCACACCGATATCGTGCGCGAACTGATTCAACGCGGCGCCGACATTCACGCCCCCAACGCCCAAGGCCTCGGCGGCCCCATCCGCATGGCTGCCCGCGGCCAGCATGCCGAGATTATCGACCTTCTGGTGGAGCATGGCGCAGAGGTGCCGGAAGACGTACAGCTACCCAAGAAGGAAGCCGGAGAGCGTCGCAAACGCGGCGACCGGCGCCGTCGGGACATGGGCCCGCCATCCAATCTCCGCGACAGACGCCAATCGCGCGAACGCCGCGTCGTCTCGGTTCGCGAACTCGAACTCTCCGACTTGCAGTGGGAGCGTTACTTCGCCGAGACACAACCCGCCGCCCCCCGCCAGATCGTCGACCATCACTTTGACGAAACCGCCTCGGTCATTTTCGAGCGCGTCCGGGACTAAGCCCTTCCTGTTCTGAGACCTAGGCCGGCAAGGCCGTGCGATCAATAACCTTGCGCAGCACGAAGCTGGTGTGCACGCCGGTCACGCCCTGGATACGCGTAATCTTGTTGAGCAAGAGGTCCTGATAGGCCTCCATGTCGCGCACAACGACTTTCAACTGATAGTCCGACTGCTGCCCGGTAATCAACAGACACTCCAGCACTTCCGGAATGTCGCCGATAGCCGCTTCCAGGTTGGCGAAGCGTTCGGGCGTATGCTGATCCATCGAAATGCCGATCAGGGCCATGAGTGAAAGCCCGAGCTTCTTGGCATCAAGCAGCGCTCGATACCCGGTAATCAGCCCCGACTCCTCGAGGGCACGCACCCGGCGCAGGCAGGGCGACGGGGACAGGCCGATCCGATCCGCCAGGTCCTGATTGCTGATACGGCCGTCCGCCTGCAGGATGGCAAGAATTTGCCGGTCGTAACGATCGATGTCCATAAACCACCTTACAAAAGATACTTTGCGCAATTTTATGCTAATTTTTAGCCAAATTATGCATCAAAACGCAAGCACCTGCCGCGCCCTTTGACCTAAACTTTCGCCATCGCAAATTGCTTTTCGGAGTTCGCCATGGCCACCCAGTCTTCCACCAAATACACCGCGTTTCCGCCGGTCCAGCTCGCTGACCGGCAATGGCCGGGCCGTACCATCACCCATCCTCCGATCTGGATGAGCACCGATCTCCGTGACGGAAATCAGGCCCTTTTCGAACCCATGAATGCCGAAAAGAAGATGCGCATGTTCAAGACGCTCTGCGCCATCGGCTTCAAGGAAATCGAAATCGCCTTCCCTTCCGCTTCGGAAACCGAATTCGGATTCGTGCGCGGCCTCATCGAAGGCAGACACATTCCCGATGACGTCACCATCGAAGTGCTCACCCAGGCCCGCGAGCACCTCATCCGCCGCACTTTCGAATCCTTGAAGGGCGCCAAGCAGGCCATCGTGCACGTCTACAACGCCACCTGCCCCAGCTTCCGCGAAACCGTCTTCAACATGAGCAAGGCCGAGGTCGTCGCTATGGCCACCGATGCCGTTCGCCTCATCCGTACCCTTGCCGATGAAATGCCGGAAACGAGCATCACCCTCGAATACAGCCCGGAACTCTTCACCGCAACGGAACTCGACTTCGCCAAGGAAGTCTGCGATGCCGTCACCGAAACCTGGGGCGCGACGCCACAACGCAAGGTCATCCTCAACCTCCCGACCACCGTCGAAATTGCCACCCCCAACATCTACGCCGACCAGATCGAGTGGATGCACCGCAACCTCGAGCGCCGCGACAGCGTGATCATCAGCCTCCATCCGCACAATGACCGCGGCACGGCGGTAGCCGCTGCCGAACTCGGCCTCATGGCCGGCGCTGACCGCGTCGAGGGTTGCCTTTTCGGCAACGGCGAACGGACCGGCAACGTCGACCTTGTTACCCTCGCCCTCAACATGCACACGCAAGGAATCGATCCGCAACTCGACTTCAGCGACATCAATGCCGTTGCCCGCAGCTACGAACACTGTACCCAGCTCCCGATCCACCCGCGCCACCCATACGTCGGGGATCTCGTTTTCACGGCCTTCTCCGGATCCCACCAGGACGCCATCAAGAAGGGGTTTGCTGCCCAAAAGGCAGATGAGCGCTGGTCGGTGCCCTATCTTCCAATCGATCCGGCCGATGTCGGCCGCAGCTACGACTCGGTCATCCGCGTCAACAGCCAGTCCGGCAAGGGGGGCGTCGCCTACCTGATGGAGACCGAGCACGGAGTCGTCATGCCACGCCGCCTCCAGGTTGAGTTCTCAGGGATCATCCAGCAACACACCGATGCCCACGGCGGCGAAGTCAGCGCCGACAGCCTGTGGACGATGTTCGCCGGTGCCTACCTCGATCCAGCCGAGCCGGTACGCTATCGTGAGCACCATCTCTACGAGCACGGCAACGCACAAGGCATCCGCCTCAACATCGACATCGACGGCACACCGCACATCCTCACCGGGGAAGGCAACGGACCGATCAATGCGGCAGTCCATGCCTTGCATAGCGCGGGTATCGACATTCAGGTACGCAGCTACGAGGAACGTTCGATGGTACCCATGGGGGAGGACGGCAATGCCCGCGCCTGCGCGTTCATGGAAATCGCCGGCAAGGACAGCGGCGAGTGCTATGGCGTCGGCATCGACAGCAATATCGTCACCGCCTCGATCAAGGCCTTGCTCAGCGGCATCAATCGCCTCGGCGCCATGCGCATGCGCGCCAGGCACCCGGAAGCCGCCTGAGCCGCTCCGTCAATCCCTTGCCAGACCATCGGCAAGGGATTGAATTTTCGGTGATTTTCCTTGCCACAGCGGGGTTCGGCGCGTAAGATGCGCGGTGAATCGGATGAAGACCATCCGGTCGCAACGTTCTGCCCGCGTAAATGCCGTTCCCCGGTCGCTTCGTCTTCTGACGCTTGCCGGCACGCCGAAGTCCCCATTTCCCCGTCGCATAGCGCTATTTCATTGCTCGCCCGAGCACGTCCGGATTCCCGGACACCGAGCGAACATCATTTTCGGGGAATAAATGGTCCGCATCCAGTTCGCTATCGATCTTCACTATGAACTGGGTTTTCAGGGCGCCGATTTCGTCTTCAACATCCACGCAGCCAGAACGGCCAGCCAGACCATCGTCAGCGAGCAACTGCAGGTCAGTCAGCAGGTACCGCATGACATTCAGACCGATCCGGCCACCTGCACGCGTTACCTGCGCCTGACCGGCGCCCCCGGCCCGCTGCACATCTGCTACAAGGCCACGGTCGACATCAACCAGCAAATCGACCATCCCGACCTGATCCAGGAAACGCCGATTGCCCGGTTGCCGCTGTCGGCACTGACTTACATCTATCCAAGCCGCTACTGCCAGTCCGACCGGCTGGCAGCCCTGGCCATGAACGAGTTCGGTCATCTGCCCAAGGGTTACCGCCGGGTCGAGGCCATCCGCCACTGGGTCAATCAGCACGTTGCCTTCAAGGGCAACACCAGCAGTTCGACGACCAGCGCCCTCGACACCCTGGTCGACCGCGTCGGTGTCTGCCGCGACTTTGCCCACCTGATGATCGCCATCTGTCGCGCCCTGAACATCCCGGCCCGCTTCACCACCGGTATCGATTACGGTGCCGACCCTGCGCTCGGACCAACCGATTTTCACGCTTACGTCGAAGTCTTCCTCGGCGACCGCTGGTACGTGTTCGACCCTTCCGGCACCGCGATTCCGATGGGCTTCATTCGCCTGGCGACCGGCCGCGATGCCGCCGATGTCTCGTTCGCCACCATTTTCGGCGGGGTCATTTCGCCGCCCCCGGTGATCACCATCCGCGCCATCACCGAAGCCGGCCAGCCGTGGGAACTGCCCCGCCACCGCCACGAAGCACTATCCACCGACGCAGCATCTGCTGCCGTCGCCACCGCCTGAACATCACGATCGACTACTGGAGAACGACACTTGGCAAAAGAAGAACTACTGGAAATGCAGGGCGTTGTCGAAGACGTGCTTCCCGATGGACGCTTTCGGGTGCAACTGGAAAACGGCCATGAAATGATTGCCTACACGGCCGGCAAGATGAAGAAGAACCACATTCGCATCCTGCTCGGCGACAAGGTGACGCTCGAACTGTCGCCCTATGACCTGACCAAGGGGCGCATCACTTTCCGCCACATCGAGAACCGCGGCACCCCAGCGCCACAGCAACGCCGCCGCTACTAAGCCGCGGCAGCGGCCGCCATCCGGCGGCCCGGCCTGAACTGCCAGGTGTCGTCGTAATACGCGGGATCGTCGCTATCCGGCGTGACACCGGGGATGCCGAGCAAGGGAAGCGGCTGGAAGTCGCGCGGACGCGTATAGCGACCGCTCGCCAGATCGAGCGCCAGCCGCTCGTCGACCGCAGCGATTAGCTCCCTGCTCTCCATCTCGAGCCAGGCGTCACCGACATCGTAGAGCACTGCCTTGGCCGTCAGCCCGCGAAACGGCTTGAGCAACTGCTCGTAGGTCGCGTGGCCGAAAATAACGAAACGCATGCATTCGACCACCTCGGCGCGATGGTCGACGAAAAGCGATTTCCACTGAAAATCGCGCAGCAGATCGAGCAGCGCCGGCTTGCTTGAGAGCACGACAATCCCGCATTCGTCGAAATGCGTCAGCGCATCGCGAACCATGCCCCGGGCTTCACCCGGTGCCTGCATGGCGCGCATGTGGGCGGCACTCACGGCAATCTTGGTTTTCGGAAAGCTCAGCCAGACCAGTGCGTTGAAGAAATCGTGCCAGTTGTCCGGGCGGGTTTCCACGTCACCGCTTTCCCAGATTCGGCATTCGTAGGCCAGCCCATCCGGGCGTGGCGGAACGAAATTGACGCGTCGGCCATTCTCGGTGTGAATGGGAAACCGGGTCGCCAGTCCGGCGAGCGCTTGGGCATCGGGCGCCGGCGGCAACTGATCAAGCCAGGGCCTTAGGGGCTCGAACAGCGGCGAGGCGTAAAGCGAGTGGGCACTCACTCGTCGGCCGAAGAATCGTCTTTCTCTTCCTTGACGAAAACCAGCACGCCCTTCTTGGCGCGGAAGGTCCCCATCAACTGTCCCATGCCTTCCGGCGGCTCGCTGTCGAGCTTGGCGAAGCTTTCGCAGGTCTGCGTTTCGGTCACAAACATGCGCTTGCCGACCTTGATGATGAATGCGCCGGACGGCACCTGATACACCTCGACCCGGGTCTTTTCCGTTCCCGTACCGAGGCTATGGCGACGCATGCAGGCAGGCATACGCGAAACCACCATGAACAGCTCGACCTTGCTGTCCCAGAAATAGGGTTGTTCGCGAATGAGTGACAGCACGTGCTCGCGGGTATTGTCGATTTCATACGTCGCGCCGTCATTGACGCAGGCGCTGAGCAGCGGAGCGGCCAGCAGCGGCAGCAGGAAGTGGCGCAAACGCATGATGATTTTCCTCAGAGCATTTTCCAGGAGAGCGTTTCACCGGCACGCAGCGGAACGATAGTGTCGGTGCTGATGTAGGCATAGTCGGCGGGCACGGTCCACGCCTCCCGGGCCAGCGTGATCTTGCCACTGTTGCGCGGCAGGCCGTACCAGTCCGGGCCGTGGAAGCTGGCGAAGGCTTCGAGCTTGTCGAGCGCACCAGCCTGTTCGAAGGCTTCGGCATAGAGCTCGATGGCCGCATAGGCCGTGTAGCAACCGGCACAACCGCAAGCAGCCTCCTTGGTGCCCTTGGCATGAGGTGCGGAATCGGTGCCGAGGAAGAATTTCGGATTGCCCGACACGGCCGCCGCAACCAGGGCCTCACGATGCGTTTCGCGCTTGAGCACGGGCAGGCAATACCAGTGTGGCCGGACGCCGCCCTGGAAGATGGCGTTGCGGTTGTAGAGCAGATGGTGGGCTGTGATGGTGGCAGCGATGTTGCTGGCGGCCGATGCGACGAACTCGGCCGCATCCTTGGTCGTGATGTGCTCCATGACCACCTTGAGCTTGGGGAAGCGCAGGGTCAGCGGCAGCAGCACGGTGTCGATGAAAACCTTCTCGCGGTCGAACAAGTCGACCTTGGGATCGGTGACTTCGCCGTGGACGAGCAGGGGCAAACCGAGGCGTTCCATCTCGGCCAGCGTGTCATAGGCCTTGGCGATGTCGGTCAGCCCGGCATCCGAATTGGTCGTTGCGCCGGCCGGGTAGAGCTTGACGGCCTTGACGAAACCCGACGCGGCAGCCTTGGCGACTTCGCTGGCCGGCGTGTTGTCGGTCAGGTAGAGCGTCATGAGCGGCTCGAAGCTGGCGCCGGCGGGCAGCGCGGCGACGATGCGGTCGCGGTAGGCGGCCGCCTGCTCGACGGTCGTCACTGGCGGCTTGAGGTTGGGCATGACGATGGCGCGGCCAAACTGGCGGGCGGTATGCGGCAGGACGGCGGCCAGTGCTTCGCCGTCGCGGAGGTGGAGATGCCAGTCGTCGGGGCGGGTCAAAGTGATTTGCATGCGGGATTCCGGTACGTTTTCCGGTCATTTTAGCAGGCTGCCCGGTATCGTCGGCGCGATTCATTTCAGGCTGAATGTGAAGGATTTTGCATGGCTGCCACAATGCTTAACAAAATGACGTCCGCAAACTGCTAATCTTGATGACGAATGCCTGAGCCGGATGTCGCCTCGCCAATTCCAGCCCGATGCAGCGACCGTTCGATTATTTGCCACCCTGATTTTCATGCACGACCACCCCATTCGTTCGTTGTTTTCACGACCGACTGCGACCAGCGAACTGAGCGACGTTTATCTGGTACACGCAGTGGTCGTCGAGGTATTGGGAAAGACCGACCTGCCGGACCCGGCAACGCGAAGCAAGTTGATCAGCCGGCGACTGAACCGTCTGGAACGCGTGGTCGCCGAGCAGGGTGGATCGGTTGTGCGCATCCTGCCGCAAGGGCTGCTGACGGCTTTCGACAGCGCGGAAGATGCCGTGCTCGTGGCGAGTGAAATGCAGCGGCGTTGCGCCGTCATTCCGCAGATTTCGGAAACCCAGATCGGCCTGCGCATCGGGATCCACGTGACCGCCCCCTGCAGCACGACGGACCGCGCCTTTGCCGCAGCCGAGAGCGAGGCGGAAAGGCTGGCCGGGCTGCTGAACGAAGGAAACATCGTGGTATCGACTGCCGTGGTCAAGGCGCTCCCGGACTCGCTGCGGGACCATACGGCCGTTCCCGGACGAGGCAACTTCGGGCTCGGCGTTCATCTGATTGAATGGAACTCGCTGCCCATGCGCCCGGCACCGCCGAGCCAGGCGCCCCTTTCAATTGCCGAACCGGAAAAGGCGCCGACCGAACTCATCCTGCGCCAGGGCGATCAGCACTACCTTTTTGCCGGCGGCAAAAGCGTCATCACCCTTGGCCGCGATCCGCAAAATGACGTGGTCACCCACGCCCCCAATGCGTCCCGCCACCATTGCCGGATCATCTCCCGGGCCGACGATCTTGTCCTCGTCGACCTGAGCATGAATGGCACCTATGTCCAGCTGGACGACCAGCCGGAACAGGTCGTCCGGAAAAGCATGTTTACACTGTCCGGGCGCGGCCGGATCAGCTTCGGCCATTCGAGCCGGACGCACAGCGACCAGGTTTTCGAGTTCGAGATCCGCTGAGGCGGCTTATTCCGACTTGAGCGCCAGGGCGCGCTCGTACAGGGCGTTCTTGGCGGCGCCGGTGATCTGCGAAGCCAGCTTGGCTGCCTGTTTGACGGGCAGACCTTCGGCCAGCAGCAGTTTGAGGACGCGTTCACCCTCACCATTGTCAGCATCGGCCGGCGCGCCGGCGAGCATGAGGACGAATTCGCCGCGCTGGCGATTGGGATCGGCCTTGAGCCAGTCGAGCGCCGCGTTGGCCGGGAGGGCGTGGATGGATTCGAAGAGCTTGGTCAGTTCGCGGGCGATGACCAGCGTGCGGCTGCCGAACACGGTCGCCATGTCCTCAACCGTTTCAAGCACGCGATGCGGGGCTTCGTAGAAAACCAGAGCGCTGGGCTGATCGCGCAGGGCTTCGAGTGCCTGCCGGCGCTGGCCACCTTTGGTCGGCAGGAAGCCGTAGAACAGGAAATGCTCGTCGAGCAAGCCGGAGGCGGACAGTGCCGTCGTCGCGGCACAAGGACCGGGCAGCGGCACGACGCGACAGCCGGCGGCGCGCACAGCAGCGACGATGCGGGCGCCGGGATCGGAGATGCCGGGCGTGCCGGCATCGGACACCAGCGCGACGTCTTCGCCGGCCTGCAGTTTTTCGACGATGCGGGCAGCGGCTTCGTGTTCGTTGTGCTGGTGGGCCGGGATGGTCCGCGCCTTGGCGCCGAGCTGCTTGAGCAGCGGGCCCGTGTGGCGGGTATCCTCGGCGGCGATCCAGGGCACGGCGCGCAGGGTTTCCTCGGCACGACGCGTCAGGTCGGCGAGATTCCCGAGCGGCGTCGGGACGACATACAATGCGGCGGATTCTTCCGTCATTATTTTCAACATGCAGGCAAAGACCAACGATACCACCACGACGCGCGGCCGCGAAGCCGAGGAGCGGGCGGCGCGTTATCTCGAATCTCACGGTCAACGGGAAATTTCGCGCAATTTCAGAATCCGCGGTGGCGAGATCGACCTCATTTGTCGTGACGGCAAGACCCTCGTTTTCGTCGAAGTCCGCCAGCGCAGCCGCAGCGATTTCGGCGGTGCCGGCGCGAGCATCACTGCAACCAAACGGCGCCGCATCGTCCTCGCCGCGCAGCACTACCTGCTCGGCAAGCCCGAATGCGACTGCCGTTTCGACTGCGTGCTGATCGACGGCGACCAGCTCGAATGGATCAAAAATGCGTTTTCTGCTGACGATTAGCCTGGCCTTGTGGCTGACGACGGCGCAGGCCGAAAGCATCCGCATGCTGGTGCAGAACTCGCCGCTGGCCGGCAGCCAGTATTACGCGCTCGGCGATTTCTGGACAACGATCAAGGTCGGCGACGCGTTGGTATTGATCCGCGAGCCCGACAACAAGCACGACCGCAGCGCCATCCGCGTCGAATGGCGCGGTCACCAGCTCGGTTACGTGCCGCGCGCCCAGAACCGCGCCGTGGCGGCGGCGATGGATGCCGGCGAACGCCTGAGCGCACGCGTGTCGTCCCTGAGCGACAACAAAAATCCATGGCAGCGGCTTGCGTTCGAAGTCTTCGTCGAGCTGTGAGGTAGAATGCTTTCACTTACAGCCCCAACTCATTGAACGATATGGATTTGATCGCCCGCGTTGCCAAGCATTTCGAAGACAGCGCCCAAACCAAGCTGAACGCCGTCGAGATGATGGCAGCCCCGATTGCCGCGGCGATCGAAACGATGACCAACTGCCTGATCAACGGCGGCAAGATCCTGGCCTGCGGCAATGGCGGCTCGGCCGGGGATGCCCAGCATTTCGCCGCCGAACTGATCGGCCGTTTCGAGGCCGAACGCCAGGAACTGGCGGCCATCGCGCTGACCACCGATACCTCGATCATCACGGCCGTCGCCAACGATTACTCGTTCAGCCAGATTTTCTCGCGCCAGGTCCGCGGCCTCGGCCACGCCGGCGACGTGCTGCTGGCCATTTCGACCTCGGGCAACTCGGCCAACGTCATCGAAGCCATCAAGTCGGCGCACGAACACGACATGCATGTCGTCGCGCTGACCGGCAAGGGTGGCGGCCAGATCGGCGAAATGCTGCGCGATGCCGATATTCATCTCTGCGTGCCGGCCGACCGGACGGCGCGTATTCAGGAAACCCACCTGCTCGCCATCCACTGCCTGTGCGATGGCATCGATGCACTTTTACTGGGAGTCGAATGATGCAAAAAACCAAACTGACCCTTGCCGCTGCGGCGCTCATCGTCGCCCTGCCCATGCTCGAAGGCTGCGTTCCGGCCATCATCGGCGGCGCCGCCGTCGGTGTCATGTCGGCCCATGACCGCCGGTCGACCGGCACCCAGACCGACGACGAAACGACCGAGTGGAAAGCCGGCCAGCGGGTTCCAGACCAATACAAGGCCTTTTCGCACGTCAACTTCACATCGTACAACCGCCGCCTGCTGATCACCGGCGAAGTACCCAGCGCCGACGCCAAGGCCGCCATCGAAGCCGAAGTCCGCAAGATCGACGGCGTGCGCGAGGTGTACAACGAACTGGGCGTCGGCCCGGTGTCCTCGCTCGGCAGCCGCAGCACCGACTCGTACATCGACTCCAAGGTCAAGGCCCGCCTGGTCGATTCGAACCAGATTTCGGCCAACCACATCAAGGTCGTCACCGAGCGCGCCATCGTGCATCTCATGGGCATCGTCAATGCGCGTGAAGCCAAGGTCGCCGTCGATGTCGCGCGCACCACGGCGGGGGTCGTCAAGGTCGTCAATGTGCTGGAAATCGTCGGCGACGACGACACCCGTCGCATCGACAACCAGACGCTCGGCGCACGCAACCCGCCGCCGGCCACGGCACCGGTGGAAAGCCGCTAAGGCGGCAGCAAGCCCCGGCTCGACCGGGGCATCGTTGCGGATTGACGCCGCATGACAGGGGGGAAGCAAAATGAATCTGGAAAAGGTCATCTTCGGTTTCTTCATCGTGCTGGCGGCAACGCTGAATTTCGGCTTCTTCATCGGCGACATCGAACGGCCGGAACTGCACAACGTCTATGAACTGGCCGCCGCGCTCATCGTCAGCCTGATCGCCACTGCCCTCAAGTTCGGCGACCGCACGCAGATCGGCGCCATCCATCTGTCCACCAGCCTGGTCGCCGACCTGCAACTGATCGCCGCCGCCATCACCTGGGCCGTGGCGGTGCACATCACCGGCGTCGGCATGACGGCGCATGTCACTTCCAGCGTCGTCTCGCTGTCCGGCGGCGCGCTGTTCGCCAACATCGTCTCGGTCATCATCCTCATCGTCGAAACCGTGATGCTGCGGCGTTAGCCGGGAGCCGCGCGTGAACAGCGCCTTCTTCCTCGTCCTGCGCCGCATGCGGGCGCCGATCATCGTCCTGATCGTCATCTACGCGATCTCGGTGGTCGGCCTGACGCTCGTTCCCGGCGTCGACGCCGAGGGCCAGATGACGGCGCCGATGAGTTTCTTCCACGCCTTCTATTTCATCAGCTACACGGCGACGACCATCGGCTTCGGCGAAATCCCGGTCGCCTTCTCCGACGCCCAGCGACTGTGGGTCACCATCTGCATCTACCTGACCGTCGTCGGCTGGTCGTATTCGGTGGTCACGCTGATCGCCCTGCTCCAGGACAAGGGTTTCCAGAACACGCTGACGACCAACCGCTTCGTCCGCCGTGTGCGCCGCCTCAAGGCGCCGTTCTACATCGTCTGCGGCTGCGGCGAGACGGGCAACCTGATCGCCCGCACCTTCGACCGCCTCAACCAGGCCTTCGTCGTCGTCGAAAAGGACGAACTGCGCGTCGAGGAACTCGACCTGCAGGATTTCAAGACCGACACCCCGGCCCTCGCTGCCGACGCCCGCCTGCCCGACAACCTGCTGCTGGCCGGCCTCAAGCACCCGAAGTGCCGTGGCGTGCTGGCCGTCACCAACGACGAGCAGGCCAACCTGGCCATCGCCATCGCCGTCCGCCTGCTCAACCCGGACATTCCGGTCATCGCCCGCGCCCGCACGGCTGCGGTCACCGCCAACATGGCCTCGTTCGGCACCGATCACATCATCAACCCCTTCGAGCGCTTTGCCGACCGACTGGCGCTGGCCGTCGCGGCACCGGAGCGTTTCCGCCTCATCGAACTGCTGACCAGTCTGCCGGAAAGCCCCATCCCCGAGCCGCACCGGCCGCCCGGCGGGCACTGGATTCTCTGCGGCTACGGCAATTTCGGCCATGCCGTCGCCGAGCGCCTGCGCGACACCGGCATCACGCTGACCATCATCGACCCGGCCGCCCAGGATGCCGACAAGCAGTACATCGGCGACGGCACCGAGGCGAGCACCCTGCGCCAGGCCGGCATCGAAGGGGCATCGGGCATCGTTGCCGGCACCGACAACGACGTCAACAACCTGTCGATTGCCGTCACCGCCAGCGAAATCAAGCCCGAGCTTTTCGTCGTCACGCGCCAGAACCATGCCGCCAACAGCGCCCTGTTTACGGCTTACGACGCCGATTTCACGGTCCTGCCCAGCCGCATCGTCGCTCAGGAGTGCATCGCGCTGCTCACCGCGCCACTGCTCGCCCGCTTCCTCGAACGTCTGCACACGCTGGACGAAACCCGCTGTCGCCAGCTGGTCGACCGCCTGCAAGCCGAATGCGGCGGCCTGACGCCGGCCGTCTGGGACATTCGCCTCAACGCCGCTGAATCCCCCGCTGCCTGGCAAGCGCTGATGCATGAACGGCGCATCCGCCTGGCCGACATCCTGCCCGACGGCGCCGACCGCAGCCGCCGCCTGCCGGCAGTCGCCCTACTGATCGAACGCGGCGCCGAGTGCCACCTGCTGCCGGAGGACGATTTCCGGCTCGAAGCCGGCGATCAGCTGCTCATGGCCAGCCCCCTGCCCGCCCAGCGCGACCTCGAACTGACCCTGAAGAACGCCAACGAACTCGACTTCGTGCTGACCGGCCGCGAGAACTCGGGCAGCCTGCTCGGCCGCCTGCTGGCGGATCGCCAGGCCAGCGCCCGGGGCTAGGTCATCCCGCCGCAAGCGGGAGCATGAGCCGCAAGGCGCTTCCTGCGCTCAGCCGTAAACGCCTGCCACGCCAGGCAACCAGGTCGCCAACCAGGGCAGGGCCGAAATGATCAGCGCCCCGATGAACATGGCCAGCACGGCCGGCAGCACAGCCGCGGCGACGTAGCGGATCGGCTTGCCGAACATGGCCGAGGCGAAATAGATGTTCATGCCGGCCGGCGGACAGAGGAAACCCATCTCGATATTGGCCAGGAATATCACGCCGAAATGCACCGGATCGACGCCATAGGCCACGGCCACGGGCAGCAGCAGGGGCACCAGGACGACGATCGCCGCGTAGATTTCCATGAGCGCCCCGGCGACGAGCAGGAAGAGGTTGAGCGCGATGAGGAAGGCGAACTTGTTGGGCAGCACGGACTGCACCCATTCGATGGCGGCATCGGGAATGCCGGCGTCGATGAGGTAGTTGGTCAGGCCGAGCGCCATGCCGAGGATGAGCATGATGCCGCCGATTATCTCGGCGCAATCGACCAGCGCCTTGCGGATGGCGGTCCAGTCCAGCTCGCGATGCGCCACCGACTGCGTGAGCAAGGCGTAGATGGCCGTCAGCGCGGCGCTTTCGGTCGGCGTCGCAATGCCGCTGACGAGCGAGCCGATGGCGACGACGGGCGCCAGCAACTCCCATTTCGCGGCCCACACCGCGTCGCGCAAGGATTTCGAATTTGGGCTTTTTTTCCGGTTGACCGTCAAAGGCTCGCCTCGGCGCAAATAACCGCCGACCAGCAGCAGGCAGGCGACCATGAGCACCGCCGGCAGCACGCCGGCGAGGAACATGGTGTTGATCGGCACTCGGGCGATGATGGCGAACATGATGAGCGGCACGGAGGGCGCCAGCAGCACGCCGAGGGCGCTGGCGCTGGTCACCAGGCTGATGCCGCGCTGTTCGGGAAAGCCGGCGCGTGTCAGCAAGGGCAGGAGCAGGCCGCCAAGCGCCAGGATGGTGACGCCGCTGCCGCCGGTGAAGGCCGTGAAGAAGGAGCAGAGGACGGCCGCCGCGATGGCCGTGCCGGCGATGCCGCTGCCGAAGGCGGCAGTGAATACATTGCCGAGGCGGGCCGCCGCGCCGGTGCGCGCGAACAGCAGGCCGGCCAGCGTGAACAGGGGCAGCGCCGGCAGCGAGGGATTGACGGTGATCTGGTAATGGCTGAGCGGCACCGAGGCGAGCGGCTGGCCTTCGCTCCAGAACAGGGCCAGCGCCAGGCCACCGAGCACGGCGAAGATCGGCGCGCCGCATAGCAGGACCAGCCCGAGCCAGAGCGCGAACGGCCACAACGGCAAACTGCTGCCATTGAAATGCGCGGCGAAGGCATAGCCGGCAACGGGCAGCAGCAGCGACCAGAAAATCCGCACCGCTAGCCGGCCGGACAGCCGCGACGCCAGCTTGAGCCCGAGCAGGGCGAAACCGGCTGGCATGGCCAGTTCGAACATCCAGCCGGCGAGGCCGTAGGCAATGTCGCGCGGCATTTCCATTTCGCTGGCCACGAAGGTCCAGCTGGCCTGCGCCAGCATGCCGCAGAGCAGCGCCGCACTGGCCTTGCCGAAAGCCAGCGCGCTCTGGCGAACGAGCGGATTGGCCGAGGCGGCGAAACCGGCGCCCAGCGCACTGAGGTGCTGCCCACGCTCGGCGAGCAGGGCGCCGAACATGGCGAGCAACAGGCCGCAGTGCTGGACGAGCACCGGGGCGTTGTCGATGCCGGCGCCGAGGAGCGGCCGCAGGGCGATTTCGAGCAGCGGCACGAGCAGCATGACGACCAGCGCACTGCCGGCGATCAGGGCATCGAAGTCACCGAGGCGGCGCAGACGATACACGGCGGCCAACTACTTCTTGCCGGCCCGGAAAGCCTTGAGGTAGCCGACGACCTCGTCGAACTGCTCGGCCGGCACCAGCTTGCCGCGGATGCGCGGGTAGAGCCCGTCGGCCAGCGCGTTCCATTCCTTCATCTGCTCGGCGTTGGGCTTGTTGACCGAAAGGCCGCGCTTTTTCATCGCCTCGACCGCCTCGTCGACCTCCTGCCGCGCCTTGGCGCGCAACTGGACGCCGGCCTTGGCGCCGGCTTCGCGGACGATGACCTGGCCTTCCGGCGTCAGCTCATCCCAGGCCTTCTTGGTGATGATCAGGGCGCCGACGATCGGCGACCAGTTCATGTCCAGCATGTTGTTGGCCGTCGTGTAGATCTGCGTCGCCAGCGCAAAATACGGCGTCGACGGCACGGCGTTGATCATGCCGGTCTGGATGGCCGGCAGGATATCGGCCGTTTCCAGCGGCACCGGCGTGTAACCGAGATTCTTCATGATTTCCTGCTGGTCGGCCTCGGCGCCCCAGGCGAAGAATTTCATGCCCTTGAAATCGTTCGGCCCGAAAGCCGGCGTCTTGCTGAAAAAGCGCACCCAGCCGGCGTCGCCCCAGGCGAGCACGACGAAGCCCTTGTCGAGGAACTTCTTTTCCATGGCCGGGCGCATCTTCTCGCGCACGTAATCGACCTCTTCCCAGCTCCGGAACATCATCGGCATGTTCTGCAGCGCGGCAATCGACGGCTCGATCTCGCGCAGCCCGACCACCGACAGCAGCCCGCCCTGCAACTGGCCGATGCGCATGCGGCGCACCATGTCCGTCTCGCCGCCCTGGCTGCCGTCCGGATAGACGAGGTACTTGCCCTTGCCGCCCTGCGCCGTGCGCCAGGCTTCGCCGAGCTCCATGAGCTGGCGGTGGTAGAGCGAGTTCTTCGACGCCAGCGTGCCAATGCGCAGCTGCGGATCGGCGGCCAGCGCTTGCCAGGAAATAAGTGCGCCGAACAGCAGCGCCAACAGTCGGATGGTCATGGGTCTCTCCGGAATGATTGGTTCAGAACAGGTCGGGCGCCTGTTCAAGCAGCCAGGCCGCCCGCCGGCGCATGACCTCGTTTTGCAGTGCCTGCGGGCTATCGGGCGCATCCTCGACGGCCAGCGCCTGTTTGAGCAGGCTTTCGAACAAGTCGCGATCGCCGGCCGGCAGGGCATGGCCCTCAGCCTTGCCAACCAGCGCGCCGGCGTTGTTGCTGCCGCCCTGGGCGATGGCCTGATCGAACCAGGCCAGTGCCTGCGCCTGACTGCCGCCCGGTCGCGCCGCCTCGAACGTAGCCAGCAACCCGGTCAGCGCGCCCTGTCCCCATTCAGGATCGGCCGCCCAGGCCAGCCTGGTCAGGCGCACCGCCTGCGGCAGGTCGGCCACCACATCGGGATCGTCCTTGGAAAGCGAAATCCAGCCGCCCCACGCGGTGGCGGCCCAGTAGGCCAGGCCGACGCGGGCCGGCGAGAGTTTCGGCCAGTCGGCGGCCTGCGGAGTGCTCAGGGCACGGGCAAAGCCGGGCGTTTCCTTTTCCAGCGCCGCCATCGCGTGGCGATGCGCCCGGCGATAGAGCAAGGCTGCCCGCTTGCGCAGCCGCTCGGCCGCCTTGGCGTCGCGGGCCTCGACGCGGTCGGCCTCGAAAGCGACAAAAGCGTAGGCGTACTGCGTGAATCCGCCAGCCACCGACTCGGCCAGCGCGGCGTGACCCGGCTCACTGCGCAGCACCGATTCGGACAGCTTCAAATAGAAAGCACTGGCCTCGCGCGCCAGATCGAGGTCCGTCTCGCTCGACCGCCCCTGCGCAGCCAGCTCGTCGGCAACGCTGGCGACCACCATCTGGCGCGGCGAACAGCCGGCCAGCAGCGTGGCAGCGAGGAAAATAGCCAGGATCGGGATGATGCGGCGCCGAAACGAGGGCAAGGTGTGTTCCGCTGGTGATGATGAAGTGGCAGCACACTAGCCAGCCGATGTTACGCCGGGATGACAGGAGAAAGCAGGCGGTCGCGCGCGCTTGGCACTAAAATGCGCGAATCGACCACTCCAGGCACTCGCCATGACCTACGCCGCCCCCCGCTTCGAAGCCAAAATCTGCCCGCCCGACCAGCTCGCCGAGCGCGCCGCCCGCATCGCCCGCCCGCTCGTCTTCACCAACGGCTGCTTCGATATCCTGCACCGCGGTCACGTCACCTACCTCGACCAAGCCGCCGCCCTCGGCTCCAGCATGGTCGTCGCCCTCAACACCGACGCCTCGGTCAAGCGCCTCGGCAAAGGCGACGACCGCCCGGTCAACGCCCTCGCCGACCGCCTCGCCGTCATGGCCGCCCTCGACTGCGTCACGCTCGTCACCTGGTTCGACGAAGACACCCCGCTCCAGCGCATCCTCGACTGCCGCCCGGACATCCTCGTCAAGGGTGGCGACTGGCCGGTGGAAAAGATCGTCGGTTGTACCGAGGTGCGGGGATGGGGCGGAACGGTGCATTCGATACCGTTCATTCATGAGAAGTCGACGACGGCATTACTGGAGAAGATTCGGCGGCTTTGAGGGGGTGGTTTCGCGCCCGACGCGGGGCGCTTTAGTTCTGATGCGCTGGTTTTCGCGCCTGACGCGCGAGCGTACTTTCTTTTGTTTGCCCAAAAGAAAGTAGCCAAAGAAAAGGTCACCCCTGGGTCGGTGCCGGCTACGCCGGTTCCCTGCGCTACTCGTTGTTGGCGGGGGCTGCGGAACTCGGGGCTGCGCCCCTCAGACAGTCCTCGCCCTTTTTCCGCCAACGCCTGCGTTGCTCGGCACCTCGCAAGGGGCCCGGGAAACCAGCGGTGGTTTTGGGGATTTCGATTTTGGCTGTTTTTTCCGGTTGACCGTCAAATTGCCATTTGGAGTCGTCATTCCCGCGCAAGCGGGAATGACAAGTGGCAGAGGTGAATCTGCGACGCCTTTCGGGTCCCCGTGGAAGGCGCTGAGCAACGCAGGGGGGCCGGGGGCAGTCGGCTTGCCTTGTCTGAGCCGAAGGCGAGTTCTGGCAAGCCGCCCGGCCCTCCGAGTAGCGCAAGGTACCGGCGTAGCCGGCGCCGCCCCCGGGGTCGCCTTTTCTTTGGCTACTTTCTTTTGGCGAAGCAAAAGAAAGTACGCTCGCCG
>JAGTRT010000014.1 GCA_018261895.1 Pseudomonadota bacterium | reverse complement strand
ATCTGGTGGAGGGGGAAGGATTCGAACCTTCGAAGGCAGAGCCGACAGATTTACAGTCTGTTCCCGTTGACCGCTTGGGTACCCCTCCGGAAGAACCCGGGATTATCCGGACGGCCAAGGCTTGTGTCAACACCATAAAACGCAAAAGCCGGCATATAGCCGGCTTTTCTCACATCCGAACCCTGAAATTACTTCTGAGCCAGAACCCAGGCAACCAATTTCTTGGCTTCGTCGTCGGTCACGTTGTTGGGGGGCATCGGAATCTGACCCCAGGTACCCTTGCCACCAGCCTTGACCTTGGCTGCCAGCATTGCCGGAGCGCCCTTGTCGCCCTTGTACTTGGCGGCAACTTCCTTGTAAGCCGGACCAACCAGCTTTTTGTCGATGGCGTGGCAGGACATGCAGTTCTTGGCCTTGGCCAGAGCTTCATCGGCCTGGGCCTGGCCGGCCATTACGATACCGGCGGCAGCCATCATGGCAACATAAACAGCTTTCATTCTTTCGCTCCGTTATTCAGGTTGGTGGATAAATCAGTGTTAGATGATAAAACCCTTTTACTTGCCTTGCAAACAAGACACCACGGGTATTTTCGGCGCCTGCCTAATGCATTTAACGCATTTCGTCGCAGTCCGTTGACAGCGCTAACCTATACCGGCCGTGATGAGGCAGCCAGCAGCGCTCCCGCTGATGCGAACAACCCGCCGAACAGCCGATTCTGCAATCTGATCGAGCGCGGATCGTGCAGCCAGCGCCCCAAATGCACCGCTGCCAGGGCATAGCCTGACATGACTGTTAAATCCGTCGCACACAGCGTTGCCGCGATGAGCAAGTACTGAGGGATCAGCGGCTGCCCGGAATCGACAAACTGAGGGACCAATGCGCCGACAAAAATTATGGCCTTGGGGTTCGTCAAATTGACCAGCAAGCCCTGCAAAAAGAGACCCTTTCGGCCAACATCCACCGCAGCTTCGTCGACTGGAGTGGGTGGCGCCCGCCATTTCTGGATGCCGAGCCAGACCAGATAAGCCGCCCCAACAAACTTAACCAACGAAAATGCCGTTTCGGAGGCCGCCAACAACGCTCCCAAGCCCAGCGCGACGATAAAGAGATGCAGCAAAATCGCCACCTGAAGCCCCAGAATGGCCGTCAGCGCGGCCAGGTAGCCGTGGCGCATGCCTGTGCTCATGCTGATCACGGCGCCCGGCCCCGGGGTGATGGCGATCAGGACAGACGCCAGGAAGAAGCCGAGCCAAACAGCCAGGGTCATTTCCGGCGCTGGATCTGACTGACGTCGCGCACAGCCCCCTTGTCAGCCGAGGTGGCCATCAGGGCGTAAGCCTGCAGCGCAGCGGAAACGGTGCGCTCGCGGTCGACAGGCTGCCAGGCCGCATCGCCCTTGGCTTCCATCGCAGCGCGCCGTTGGGCGAGCACATCGTCAGCGACCGCCAGATGAATACGTCGATTCGGGATGTCGATTTCGATCGTATCGCCCTCCTCCACCAAACCGATGGCACCACCATCGGCAGCCTCAGGCGAAGCATGACCGATCGAAAGTCCGGACGTGCCGCCGGAGAAGCGGCCATCGGTGAGCAACGCGCAGGCCTTGCCGAGGCCTTTTGATTTCAGATAGGAGGTCGGATAAAGCATTTCCTGCATCCCGGGCCCGCCCTTGGGACCCTCGTAGCGGATCACCACGACATCGCCAGCGACGACCTTGTCACCAAGAATTCCCTCGACCGCGGCATCCTGGCTCTCGAAGACGCGTGCCCGACCAGAAAATTTCCAGATGGATTCATCAACGCCAGCGGTTTTGACAATACAGCCGTCAACAGCGATATTTCCGTAGAGCACGGCCAGCCCGCCCTCTTGCGAGAAAGCGTTCACCTTGTTGCGGATACAGCCCTTGGTACGATCGAGATCGAGTTCGTTGTAGCGACGATCCTGCGAGAAGGCGACCTGAGTGGGCACGCCGCCGGGGGATGCCTTGAAGAACTCATGCACTGTGACGTCGTGCTCACGAACCACATCCCAACGATCGATCGCTTCGCCGATATTCTTCTCATAAACGGTCGGCACATCCCGCTTGATCAGGCCAGCCCGGTCGAGTTCGCCCAGGATACCCATGATGCCACCGGCACGATGGACGTCTTCGATGTGGTACTTGTCGGTCATTGGCGCGACCTTGCACAAACAGGGCACGACGCGGGAAATACGGTCGATGTCGGCCATCGTGAAGTCGACCCCGGCTTCCTGTGCGGTGGCCAGGATATGCAGCACGGTGTTGGTCGAGCCACCCATGGCGACGTCGAGGGTCATGGCATTTTCGAAGGCTGCCTTGGTGGCAATCGAACGCGGCAGGACCGAGGCGTCGTCCTGTTCGTAGTAGCGCTTGCACAACTCAACGATCTGGCGACCGGCGCGCAGGAATAGCTGCTTGCGATCGGCGTGTGTCGCGACGACGGTGCCGTTGCCCGGCAGACTGAGGCCAAAGGCTTCCGTCAGGCAGTTCATCGAATTGGCGGTGAACATACCGGAGCAGGAACCGCAGGTTGGGCAGGCGGAGCGTTCGATGGCGTCGACATCGGCATCGGAAACCGAGCTGTCGGCAGCCTTGACCATGGCATCGACGAGATCGAGGTGCACGATGTTGCCCTGAATCTTGACCTTGCCCGCTTCCATCGGACCACCGGAAACGAAGATGACCGGGATGTTGAGGCGCATGGCGGCCATCAGCATGCCCGGGGTGATCTTGTCGCAGTTCGAGATGCAGACCATGGCATCGGCGCAGTGGGCGTTGACCATGTATTCGACTGAATCAGCGATCAGGTCGCGGCTGGGGAGCGAATAGAGCATCCCGCTGTGCCCCATGGCGATGCCATCATCGATGGCGATGGTGTTGAATTCCTTGGCGACGCCACCGGCAGCCTCGATCTCGCGCGCCACCAATTGGCCCATGTCCTTGAGGTGCACGTGGCCCGGGACGAACTGGGTGAAACTGTTCACCACGGCAATGATGGGTTTGCCAAAGTCGCCGTCCTTCATGCCGGTTGCACGCCACAAGGAACGGGCGCCAGCCATGTTGCGGCCATGGGTGGAGGTACGGGAACGGTAATGAGGCATGTAAATCTCCGTCTGAATCTGGTGCTGACGTCTTGTCATGGCACACGAACTATAATCGGCTAATTCTAGCCCACTCTGCGCTTTCGATGCTTCTTCATCCCCAGTTCGACCCCGTCGCCTTTTCAGTCGGCCCAATCTCGGTGCGCTGGTACGGTTTGATGTATCTCGTCGCCTTCGTTCAGTTTATTTTGCTCGGGCGCTACCGGATCAAGACCCGTCCGTCGATCCTGAATACCGAACAACTCGACGACCTGCTTTTTTACGGCATGCTCGGCGTGATCATCGGCGGTCGTCTTGGGCAAGTATTGTTTTACGATCCGGGCTATTACTTAGCCAATCCGCTGGAAATTTTCGCCGTCTGGAAAGGGGGCATGAGCTTCCATGGCGGCTTTCTCGGCGTCCTGTTCGCAACGGGACTGTGGGCGAACAAACAGAAGCTGAACTGGTGGGATGTCATGGATTTCGTCGCGCCGCTTGTCCCGCTCGGACTGGCCGCCGGGCGTCTCGGCAATTTCATCAACGGCGAATTGTGGGGTCGCGTCGCCGATGCCAGCCTGCCGTGGGCGATGATCTTCCCGCAATCCGGCGACATGCGGCCGCGCCACCCGTCGCAGCTTTATCACATTGCCCTCGAAGGCCTCATGCTCTTTTCAATTTTGTGGCTTTTTTCCGGTAGACCGCGAAATCGCGGTGCGATATCGGGCGTATTTCTAATCGGCTATGGCTGTTTCCGTTTCGTCACCGAATTCTTCCGCGAGCCGGACGCCGGCATTTTCGGGCAGTCCTACACGATCAGCATGGGCCAGTGGTTGTCGCTGCCGATGGTGCTAGCCGGCATCGCCTTGCTGGTGATCGCCAGTCGCCGGAAAACCCTATAATTATGGATTACGTTATTCACCACACGACAGGAATCGACTCATGACACGTCCGTTCAAGGTACTCGGCATCCAGCAAATCGCCATCGGCGGCCCCTCCAAGGAAAAGCTGCGCACATTGTGGGTCGAGAAATTCGGCCTGGAAATCACCAGCACCTTCGTTTCCGAACGTGAAAACGTCGACGAAGACATCTGCGCCATGGGCACCGGCCCGTTCAAGGTCGAAGTGGATCTCATGCAACCGCTCGACCCGGAAAAGAAGCCTGCCGTCCACGCCACCCCGCTCAATCACGTCGGCCTGTGGATCGACGACCTGCCCAAGGCTGTCGAATGGCTGTCGGCCAACGGCGTTCGTTTCGCCCCGGGCGGCATCCGCAAGGGCGCGGCCGGCTTCGACATCACCTTCCTGCATCCGAAGGGTAACGAGGAATTCCCGATCGGCGGCGAAGGCGTGCTGATCGAACTGGTCCAGGCCCCGCCCGAAGTCGTCTCGGCCTTCGCCAAGCTGGCTGCCCAATAAGCATCAATGGCAGACATCCCCGAGCACGAACTCGAGGAAACCCGGGCAGCGCTCGCCCCCACCCTGGAGGCGGCCGCTGCCATCCTGCCCCTGGTCGCCAAGCCCAGAAAGGCACGCTTCGACAAGAAGCTGAATGAACGCTGGATTGCCGCTGGGCAGCGACTTGCCGGCGCGTGGTCCAACCGCCACGGGGATGGCGCTGACGACATTCGCAGCGCCATTTTTTCACTCTACAGCCTCGCTATTGAAACCGCTGACGCGAACTGCCTGCGTCTTGGCGAGGCGCTGGCCAGTGCCGCCGATCGCCTGGACGCCCCACCGCTACCGCCACGCCTCGTAGCGGCCATGACGGCCACCATCGAATGCCTGACTGAAGCTGATGGATTGGAACACATCGCGTTTCCCGAAAGAGCCATGCACTTCGCCAAGCGTCTCGACGCTTGCGCGATGGCGTCAGGGGACGAGCGCTCGAGCGTGATCGACCAGCTCTTCATCGACGAAGCCAACGAACAAATCCAGGCGATGCACGACGCCTTGGCGACCCTGCCGCCTGACGCCTACGTTCTCATCACGGAAGCGCTGAAGCTAGCCCAAGAGGCTGAGCTCCTTGAAATCTGGGGGGTTATGCAATTGGCCAGGCAATTGTCGGCAACCATCAACCGCGAAGCATCTCGTCTTGACGATCCTCCCGTCAGGGAAAGCCTGGAGGGCCAGCTAAAGCAACTTAGCCTGGCCATAGCCGCAATCGATCCCTGACAAGCCTATTGGCTTGTGCCGAAACTCATCCCCACCCCTGTGAAGGGAAAGGTGTCGCGCGAGGAATCAAAGACGGCCCTTAGCCGATCACTCGCCAACTGGGCTTGGCGCTTGGCCTCTTCGGCTTCGTATTCAACCAGCGCCAAGGTCACCAGATTGGCGACGGCCTGCGCGAACAAGGCATGTTCTGACGTCCAGGGTTGAGGCTGCCCAACCTGTTCGAGACAGAGAACACCCTGCAACTCGCCACGACTGTGAATCGGCGTATCGAGAACGGCTGTCACACCGTGTCGAGGCAGGTAGTCTCCAGCAAAAGCGGAAGTCACTTCATGAACATAGGCATCATCAGCGGCAATGCTGCTACCTGCACGCAAGGCGTCCAGATAACCGGGATACTGGGTGTAGGGGATGCTTTCCCCCTTGCCATGACGCTGCGCGGACAACTCGAAGACATCCAGGCACAACAACTCACGCTGTTCAGTATTGAGCGCCCAGATGCTGACGCGCTCAACACCGGTCATGCGCGCGGCCGACTCGGTCAGAATGCTCAGCATCATGTCGAGTGAAGCCTCCTTGAAATAGGCGCCACGTGACAGGCAGGCAATCCCTTCCTGCAGCTCTGCTGACGACATCAGGGGTCTTCCGTTTCCCGGATTGACCATATTTTCCATAAGATTCCGACTATTCTCTCCCCAAGCGGGGCAACGATGCGTATCAGAATTTTATGGACTTCGCTTCAAGTCACCTGTGAAATCCACCACATCTTACAAAAGTAATAGCTTGGATTCAGTCTTACTCCGGACCCGGCGTCGTTTTGAAAATGAATGCGGCGCGTTGAACCTCGGTAATCCAGACCAGGCCATCACCATAGTGCCCAGTCTGCGCCACCTCGGTAATACGCTGGAAGATGACCTCGGCCACTTCGTCCGGTGCCACGATTTCGACACGCACCTTCGGCGTGTAATCGGTCAGTTCATCCTTGATCTTGGTCCGCGCCGGCACATGGCGCGACGCGGCACTACACCCCTCAACCTTGGTCACCGTCATGCCGGGAAAGCCCGGCAGCGCAACCAGTGCATCACGCAATACCGCCAATTTGTTGGGACGAATGACTGCCTTGATTTCTTTCATGCTTCGACCTCATTTTCATCAAACCAGCGGTAAATTGTGGGCAAAACCAGCAGCGTCAGCAGGGTGCAGGTAATCAGGCCGCCAATCACCACGATGGCCAGAGGGCGCTGCACCTCGGAACCCGGTCCGCTCGAAAACAGGAAGGGAATAAGACCGAGCATGGCCACCGTTGCCGTCATCATCACCGGCCGGAAACGCAGCGTGGCGCCTTCGACTACTGCGTCACGGATGCTCCGCCCCTGATCGCGTAAGCCGCGGATGTAGGACACCAGCACCACACCATTGAGCACGGCAATGCCCCACAGGGCGATGAAGCCAACCGAAGCCGGCACCGACAGGTATTCGCCACTGATGAACAGACCGATGACGCCACCGATGGACGCAAAGGGCAGCACGGTAATGATCAGTGTGGCAAAACGCAACGAGTTGAAGAGCAGGAAGAGCAGGAAAAAGATTGCCGCGATGGTGATCGGGATGATGATCGTCAAATGCCCCAGCGCCCGTTCCATGTTCTGGAACTGACCGCCCCACTCCAGATAATAGCCTTCGGGCAACTTGATCTGCGCTTCAACTTTTTGCTGCAGTTCGGCAACAAAGCCGCCAAGGTCTCGATCCTTGACGTTCACACCGATCACGATGCGCCGTTTGCCCAGTTCGCGCGAAATCTGCGCAGGGCCATCCTGCACACGGATCTTGGCGACGTCGGTGAGGCGCACCTGCGCACCATTCGGTGAGGTAATCAGCACATTCGAAATCGCCTCGACGTTATTGCGGAAGCGCTCCGGCAAGCGGACTACCCCCGGAAAACGTCTTTCGCCTTCGAAGATTTCCGTGACCACCTTGCCGCCAATGGCGGTCTCCAGCACATCATTCACATCCGACACATTGAGGCCGAGGCGGGCAATCGCCTGCCGGTCAATTTCGATTGATAGATACTGTTGCCCGCTGACCTTCTCGATCCGCAAGTCCTGCGCACCCTGCAAAGTCTGCGCAACCTTGCCGATCTGGCCGGCCAGTTTCTTCAGTTGATCGATATCGTCACCAAAGACCTTGACGGCAATATCAGAGCGGACACCGGTGACCATTTCATCGACCCGGTCCGAAATCGGCTGCGCCATGACCACCTGAACACCTGGCAGCGCCTTCAACTTCTCGCGCATGGCATCCTGAATGTCATCCTGGGTCCAGCCCGACGGCCATTCGCTGCGCGGCTTCAGGCTGACAATCGGCGTGGACTCGTTCGGCCCCTGCGGGTCGGCCGGCGACTCGCCACGGCCGACGCCGGATACAGCCGACTTGACACCGGGCACCTGCATGACCAGACGCATGGCTTCCATTTCCATCTTGATAGACTCTTCAAGCGAAATGTTCGGCACACGATTGATGCCTGGCACAACCGACCCTTCCTTCATTTCAGGGATGAATGCAGTGCCCAGGAAAGGCAACGTTGCTATGGTCAGGCCAAAAGCCAGCACCGCCGCGCCCACCGTCTTCTTTTCGTTAGCCAAGGCCCAGTGCAGCATTTTCAGATAACGCTGCTTCATCACCGCGATCAAACGCGTGTCGTGGTCTCCATCGTGCGCTGGCGGCTTCAACAGATAGGTCGACATCACCGGCGTCAGGGTCAGAGAAAGCACCAGCGAAATGGCCAGTGCAATGGCGATGGTGTAGGCGAGCGGCGCAAACATCTTGCCTTCCATGCCTTGCAGGGTCATCAGCGGCAGGAACACCAGAATAATGATGCCAACGCCGAAAATAACCGGCGTCGCCACCTCGACCACGGCATGCAGGATGACGCGTAGCTGGCTCTCGCCGGTTTTTGCCTTGCGGCCCAGTTGCAGGTAAGCGTTCTCGACGACGACTACGGAGCCGTCGACCATCAGGCCAATGGCAATCGCCAGACCGCCGAGCGACATCAGATTGGCGGAAATGCCCAGCTTGTTCATCGCCACAAAAGTAAGTAATGGGGTCAGCACCAGTGTCGCGACCACAATCAGGGAGGAACGCACATCGCCAAGGAAGAGGAAAAGCACGACGATAACCAGCAACACGCCTTCGAGCAGCACTTTGGTTACTGTCCACAGTGCCGCATCGACTAGTTCCGAGCGATCGTAATAGGCGACGATTTTCAGGCCATCCGGCAGCATGCCCTTGGCGTTGATCTCGTCGACCCGCGCCTTGATCTTGCCGACAACAGCCTTGGCGTTGCCGCCGGAAAGCATCATGACGACGCCGCCGACCGCCTCGGTCGTACCATTCTTGATGACCGCGCCCTGACGAACCTCATGGCCGATCTGCACTTCGGCCACATCGCGCACAAAGACCGGCACGCCGTCCTTTTCCTTGAGCACGATTACGCGCAGATCTTCCAGATCCTTGACCAGGCCAACTCCACGAATCAGATATTGCTCGGCATATTGCGGCAGCACACCGCCGCCGGCATTGGCATTGTTGCGCCCGACCGCCTGATAGACATCCGCGATGCTCAGCCCGAAATGGCGCAATTTATCGGGGTTGACCAGCACTTGATATTGCTTGGCGAAGCCCCCCTGAGAATTGATTTCAGCCACACCGGGAATCGAGCGCAGCAATGGGCGCACCACCCAGTCCTGGGCGGTACGGCGCTGCATCAGCTCATCTTCGGTAAGCACCCGATCACCGTCATCGGGACGCTCCAGCGTGTACTGATAGACCTCGCCCAAGCCAGTCGAAACCGGCCCAAGCACTGGCGAGATACCGGCGGGCAGACGCGTACCAACTTCCAGCAGGCGCTCCATGACCAGTTGGCGGGCAAAATAGAGATCGGTCTTGTCGTTGAACACCAGCGTGATCAGCGACAGGCCCGGTTTGTTCAATGAACGCATCTCTTCCAGACCAGGCAAACCGGTCATCGCCACTTCCAGCGGCACGGTGGCAAAACGCTCGACCTCCTCGGGAGAACGCCCCGGCGCTTCGGTGGCGATCTGGACCTGAATGTTGGTCACATCCGGGAAGGCATCAACCGACAGTTTGCGTGCCGCATCCAGGCCAAAGAAAAACAGTATGGCGGCGACCACCGCAACGATAAGGCGCTGCCCAAGCGCACTGCGGACTAGGGATTCGATCACGAGCCCTCCATTTCCTTGCGATTGCGCTCATTGTTGAGGTGGAAGGCGCCATCGACGACAAGCTTTTCTTCCCCCTTCAATCCGGAGACCACGACCCGTTGCCCGGCCTGCTCGGGCCCGAGCTTGACCTTGGTCAGACGAAAAGCGCCTTCACCGATGGCGACAAAGACATGGTCTTCGTCATTTTCGCGAACCACGGCACTGGCAGGTACAACCATCCGATCAACCGCGCGTGCCTCGATCAGCATGGAAGCCAGCATGGCCGGTTTGAGCCGGCCGTCCCGATTGTCCAGTTCGGTGCGCACCAATACCGTACGTGTTTCCGGGTTGATCGTCTGACCGACAAAGATCAACTTGCCGACCAGTTTTTCGTTGCCCAGCGCCGGTACTTCAATACTGACCGACTGCCCGACCTTGACCTGGCTGACCTGCTGCTCCGGCACCTGGGCAACGGCCCACAGCCGCGAAAGATCGGCAACGACAAACAGGGAATCGGCCGGTTGCACGACCTGCCCTTGCGCCAGCTTGCGTTCAACGACGACACCGCTCATGGTTGCCGCCACCGGCGTCACGGAATTGACTTCGCCCTGCTTGCCCAGACGATCAATGGCCGCCGTGCTGACGCCCAGCAATTGCAATTGATCGCTGGCCGCCCGAGTTTCGGCCTTCGAAATCTGGTATTCGCTTTCCCGGCGCTGCAGCTCGGCCGCACCAATCACGTCAGCCTCGAACAAGGCCTTGGCGCGTTCGGCATTCCGCCGATTCAGTTCGAGCTGGGCGCGCGCCTTGAGATAGGCCAGTTGCTGGCTAGACAATTCGCTACTGTTCAACCTGGCGAGCACCTCGCCCTTTTTGACGCTCTGGCCAAGCAGGGCATCGATATCCGTTACCCGGCCAGTGACCGTAGCACCAATCCGGGCCAGACGTTGCTCGTCAAAGTCGATACGACCACTGACGCGCAGCGTTTCGGCCACAGGCTGGGTACTGACGTTGCTCAGTTTGAGCTGGGCGAGCAGCTCCTGCGATGGCAGGACAGTCAGGGGGTCGCGCACCTGCTGCGCCGCCGCCTTGTTGTTCTCCTGATTGCAGCCGGCCAGCACTGCCACGGTCAACAGGAAAAATAGGGCTTTTTTCATTATTCTTTTCCTCCGGGAAGCGCCCGTAGTCGTTCAATTTCAACCCAGGCCGATGCCAATTCGTAGCGCGCTGCAATCAGTTCAGCGCGAGCGGCGCGAAAAACACGCCGCGCATCGAGCACGTCGAGAAAACCGCGTTCGCCGAAACGATAAGCCGCTTCGGCCACCTTCACAGCCGCTTCGGCCTGTTTGAGAATGCCAGACTCCAGTGCACCTACCTGGGCCTGAGCAATTTCGTATTGCTGGACAGCGATTTCAAGCTGCTGGGCCAGAGAAAACTCCTGCGCCGCCAACTCATGACGAGCCCGCGCCAACTGTGCCGATGCTTCGCCAACCGGGCCGCTGCGCCGATCCCAGAGTGGAATCGAGACGACGACACCGAACTTGTTCGCACGCATATCGGGGTCTTCATCCACGCCAGCTTTCAGCGCCACATTGGGCCAACGCTGGCGTCGTTCGAGATCAAGCAGATGCTGGGCACGCACCATTTCGGAGCGCGCGCGCGCCAAATCCGGGCTGGTTTCGGCCAGTTGTTTGCGCAAACCATCCAGCGGGGGCAGTTCCGGCACATCCCGCAAACGGCCACGCAGCGTAAAGTCGGCTGGCAAGGCACCGCCTACGCTCTGACGCAAATGCGAACGCGCCTGCTCGCCGCGAAAACCAGCCGCCTGGGCAATTTTCTGGACGTTCAGCAACTCGGCGTCGGCCTTGATCAGCTCGAAGCGAGGCGCCTCGCCGGTTTCGACACGCAAGGCGATACGCGAGCGCACACTCTCCATGGCTGCCAGGTCTTCACGCGTGTTGCTCAGTTCAACATCGCGCCGCAAGACCTCAAAGTAGCGCAGGCGCAGGCGCGCCAGGGTATCCGCCTCAAAGGCCCTGACCGCCGCCGTCGTCGACTCCAGTCCTGCCTCCGCCGCGCCAATCCGCGCCGCTCGCCGCCACGGCATATCGAGCGGCTGAGTCAGGGTGACGCTACGCGCGTCGCCCGTATTGCCACCGACCCCGCGCGATCTGGAGGTTCCGCCCAAATATTCCAGCTCAGGGTTGGGAAAGGCGCCAGCGCTATCGACCGCATAGCGCGCAGCCGTTATCTGTTCGCGCGCCGCCATCACGGAGCGGCTGGACGACAATGCCAGCTCCTCGAGCTTCGGCAGATCGAATTCGGGCTGCGCGACGGCGAGCGTCGCGCCCATGCCCAAAGCGAAGGTCAGTATTTTTGTGCAATGCATCATGATGCCTACTTAGCAAACCGCGTGCCATTGGCTGGCCACGGTTAACGGCCTCCCAAGGCAGCAATGCGTTCTTCAAGCGGCGGATGGGTCGAGAACAAGGCCATCCAGCTACTGCCACCCGCAATGCCCGAGGCCGCCATGTTTTGCGGCAGAGGTTCGGTGTGCAGGTTGCCCAGGCGACGCAGCGCGTTTTGCATCGGCACTGGCGAGCCCATCAGGCCGGAGGCACCGGCATCGGCACGGAATTCGCGCTGACGCGAGAACCAGGCGACGATGATGCTGGCGAGCAGACCAAAAATAACTTCGCAGATCAGGCTAGTCACCATGTAACCGATGCCGGGACCCGTGTTTTCGCTGTCGCCGCGACGCAGGAAGCTATCGACGAGGTAGCCGACGATGCGCGAGAGGAAGACAACGAAGGTATTCACCACGCCCTGGATCAGCGTCATCGTCACCATGTCGCCATTGGCGATGTGGGCGACTTCGTGGGCCAGAACAGCTTCGGCCTCGTCACGCGTCATGCCCTGCAACAGGCCGGTCGACACGGCAACCAGCGAACTGTTTTTGCTGGCGCCCGTGGCGAAAGCATTTGGCTCGCCCTCGTAGATGGCGACTTCCGGCATCGGCAGGTTGGCGCGCTTGGCCAGTTTGGCGACGGTTTCGACCAGCCAGAGTTCGGTTGACGTCGTGGGCGACTCGATGACTTGGGCGCCGGTACTCCACTTGGCCATGGTTTTCGACATGAGCAGGGATATAAAGGCGCCACCAAAACCGATCACGGCCGCGAAGACAAAGAGCATACCGACGTTCAGACCGTTCGCGGTCAAATAGCGATTGACCCCGAGCAGGCTCGTCGCGACGCTGAGCACGAGCATGACAGCCAGGTTGGTGGCCAGAAAAAGGACAATGCGTTTCATATTGAACTCCTCGGATTGTGAGACGGGCGAATGATATTGCTTTGCAACAAACTAAAAAATCGGAGCAAAATGGAAATATACTTCGATTTTTCCTGAAATAACTATGACCCCAATCAACTTCAAACACCTCCATTATTTCTGGGTCGTCGCACAGGAAGGTAGCATCACCCGTGCGGCAGAGCGTCTTGGCGTTGCGGTCCAGACCATCAGCGGGCAGCTTTCATTGCTGGAACGACAATTGGGCAAGGCATTGTTCAATAGCCAGGGGCGCGGCCTCGTGTTGAGTGAGGCCGGGCGCGTCGCACAAGGATACGCCGATCAGATTTTCCAGTTGGGCGACGCGCTTTCGGAAGCGCTCGAGCAAGTCGGCAGCGAGTCCACTCTGCGTTTGCGCGCCGGCATTTCAGATGGCATTCCGAAATTGCTGGCGTATCGCCTGCTGTCGACGGTCACAAGCATGCCAGCGGATGTACGGCTGATCTGCGACGAGGGCGAATTCGAGGCCCTGCTCGCCGACCTCGCGCTGCATCGATTGGACGTTGTCCTGACCGACCGTGCCGCTCCGGTCAGCGCCAATCTCAAGGTATTCAGTACACCGCTCGGGGAGTTTGCTACCGGATTGTTTGCGACGCCGGCCTTGGCCGAGCGCTATCGCCCTGACTTCCCGGCATCGCTGGATGGCGCGCCCCTGCTCCTGCCCTCCCGCCACAACGCCCTGCGTGGTCGCATCGATCGCTGGCTGGAAAACACGAACATTCACCCGAAGATCGTCGGCGAATTCGAGGACAGTGCCCTGCTGACGACCTTCGGCCGCGGCGGCTTGGGCATTTTCCCGGCCCCGCTGGCGCTGGCCGAGCAGGTGGCCAGCCAGTTGAATGCCGTGCCGCTCGGCGCCATGACGGGTGTCAGCGAACACATCTTTGCCATCTCCAACGAGCGCCGCATCCGCCACCCTGCCGTCGAGGCACTTTGTGCTGCGGCGCCACAAGGGCTGGTTGAGGCGAGGGTATAATTTCGACCCCCCAACGTAGAAAAGTAAAAGACCAATGCAGCTGTTTCGCAAGACTTCCCTGCTCGTCCTGAGCCTTGTTCTCGCCGCCCAGGCCATGGCCCAGCAACTTCCCGTGCCGCCGTCGCTGGCCGCCAAATCTTGGCTGCTGCTCGAGGTTGGTTCCAACCAGGTGCTCACGACGGAGAAACCGGACGAGCGCCTGGAACCGGCATCGCTGACCAAGCTGATGACGGCCTACCTGACCTTCTCCGCCTTGCACAAGAAGACGCTCTCCCTTGAACAGCCGTTGCCGGTTTCCGAGAAGGCCTGGCGGACGGGCGGATCGAAGATGTTCATCCGCGTCGACACGCAGGTGCCGGTGGAAGACCTGATCAAGGGCATGATCGTCCAGTCCGGCAACGATGCCTGCGTGACGCTGGCTGAAGGTATTGCCGGCAGCGAGGAAAACTTTGCGCAGATGATGAATCGCGAGGCCAAGCGGCTGGGCATGAATGCATCGAGCTTCCGCAACTCGACCGGCCTGCCCGATCCGGAGCACTACACCACGGCGCGCGATCTCTCATTGCTCGCATCCGCCCTGATCCGCGACTTCCCCGAGGAATACAAGAAGTATTACTCGATGAAGGAATACACCTACAACGGCATCACGCAACCCAACCGCAACCGCCTGCTCTTCATCGACCCGACGGTTGATGGCGTCAAGACAGGCCACACCGAGGCCGCCGGCTACTGCCTGATTTCCTCCGCCCTGCGCGACAAGCGCCGCCTGCTCTCGGTTGTGCTTGGCACCGCGTCGGACAGCGCCCGGGCAAGCGAATCGCAGAAGCTGCTCAACTGGGGCTATATCTCCTACGACGCCGTCGCACTGTTTGCCAAGGATCAGACCGTATCGACGCTTCGCGTCTGGAAGGGTGCCCAGAGCGAAGTCAAGGCGGGCTTTACCGGGGACCTGTCGATTGCCGTACCCAAGGGTTATGCCGACAAGGTGAAGAGCGATTTCGTCGCCGAACCGCGCCTGATCGCGCCCATCGAGGCAGGTCAGAAGCTGGGCGTGCTCAAGGTGACGATCGAAGGCAAGCCGTACAACGAATACCCGGTCGTCGCACTTGAAAATGTGCCGCTCGGCAATATCTTCATTCGTATCCTCGACACCATTCGACTCTGGTTCAACTAAATCCAATGACGCCCTATGTCGCCGACCCCGTTTTCCTGAACGGCCAGTTCAAGCCGCTGGCCGAGGCGGGTGTTTCACCGCTCGACCGCGGTTTTCTGTATGGCGACGGCGTCTATGAAGTGATCCCGGTCTATTCGCGCCGGGCCTTCCGCATCGACGAGCACCTCAAGCGACTGCAGGCGACGCTGAATGGCATCAAGCTGGCCAATCCGCTGAGCGCCGATGGCTGGAAAGAAGTGGTATTGAAACTGATCGAAGCGGCGCCCTGGGACGACCAGTCGATCTACCTGCAGGTCACGCGCGGCGCCGACGACAAGCGCGACCACGCCTTTCCGCCGAACAGCGTGCCGCCAACCGCCTTTGCGTTTTCTTCACCGCTGGTCACGACCCCGGCTGAGGTGCGTGCAAAAGGCGTGGCGGCGATCACCGTACCCGACCTGCGCTGGTCGCGCTGCGACCTCAAGGTCATCTCGCTGCTGGCCAACGTGCTGGCCCGCCAGGAGGCCGTCGAGCAGGGTTGCGCCGAAGCGCTATTGATTCGCGATGGTTTCATGAAGGAAGGCGCCGCCTCAAACATCTTCATCGTCAAGGATGGCATCCTCCATGCGCCGCCCAAGACTCACCTGATGTTGCCGGGCATCACCTACGATGTGATCCTCGAATTGGCCGAATCTCACGGTCAACCGGTAAAAATCGCCGAAATCGAAGAAACTGAACTTCGGGCCGCCGACGAGGTCTGGATGACCTCATCGACCAAAGAGATTCTGGCGATCACGACCCTCGACGGCCAACCGGTCGGCACCGGCAAGCCGGGACCGCTCGGCGAACAGATGTGGCAGTGGTACCAGGACTTCAAGAACACCGTAATGCGCAAAGGCTGAGATGGCTTCGTACAAGGACACCCTCCTCGAATTTCCCTGTGAATTTCCGCTCAAGATCATGGGCAAGGCCCATGACTCGCTGGCCCAGGTCGTCCTCGACATCGTCACCGTGCACGCCCCGGACTTCGATGGCGCAACGATGGAAATGCGTGCCAGCTCGGGTGGCAATTACATCAGCCTGACGTGCACCGTCATCGCCCGCTCCAAGCCGCAGCTCGACGCCCTGTACACCGACCTGAGCGGTCACCCGATGATCAAGGTCGTGCTGTAAGTGCCTCCTGTCGTCAAACGCCTGGGCCGGGTCGATTACCAACCCACCTTCCAGGCCATGCAGGATTTCACGGCCCACCGTACGGCCGAAACCCCGGACGAAATCTGGATTGTCGAACACCCGCCGGTCTACACGCTGGGCCAGGCCGGCAAACCGGAGCACATCCTGCGCGACGTCGGCATTCCGCTGGTCAAGATCGACCGCGGCGGCCAGGTCACTTACCACGGGCCAGGCCAGGTCGTGATCTACCTGCTGCTCGACCTGTCTCGCCTGAAAATCAAGGTGCGCGAATTGGTCAGCGCCATCGAGCAGGCGGTCATCAACCTGCTGGCCGACTATAAGGTCACGGCCGAACGCCGTGACGGCGCGCCCGGCGTCTATGTCGGTGACGCCAAGATCGCCGCCCTCGGCCTGCGCATTCGCAACGGCTGCTCGTACCACGGTGTCTCGCTCAATGTCGATATGGATCTTTCCCCCTTTGCGGCGATCAATCCCTGCGGCTATGCTGGCCTGAAGGTCATCCAGACCAAGGACTTCAATATTCCGCTCACCGCTCACGAGGCCGGCGAGCAACTCTCTCAACACTTGCTACAGCAACTGGACAAATAGAAATGGCTGAAAAAGGCGTCAAACAAAAAGGCGAACTCAAGACCGCACGCATCCCCATCAAAATCGTCCCGGTCGACACGCCGCTACGCAAACCCGAGTGGATACGCGTCAAGGCCGGCAACAGCGCCGGCCGCTTCGGCGAGATCAAGGCCATGCTGCGCGAAAAGAAGCTGCACACCGTCTGCGAGGAAGCCACCTGCCCGAACATCGGCGAATGCTTCGGCCGCGGCACGGCGACCTTCATGATCCTCGGCGACATCTGCACCCGCCGCTGCCCGTTCTGCGACGTCGGCCACGGCCAGCCCCTGCCGCCCAACCCCGACGAACCACGCGAACTGGCCGAATCGGTCGCTACGCTGAAGCTGCGCTACGTCGTGATCACCAGCGTCGACCGCGACGACCTGCGCGACGGCGGCGCCCAGCACTTCGTCGACGTCATCCGCAACACGCGCGAGCTGTCGCCGACGACCACCATCGAAACCCTGGTGCCCGACTTCCGCGGCCGCATGGATGTCGCCCTTGAGGTCCTCGGCGGCGCCCTGCCCGACGTGCTCAACCACAATCTCGAAACCGTGCCCCGCCTCTACAAGCAAGCCCGCCCCGGCGCCGATTACAAGCACTCGCTCGAATTCCTCAAGCAGTTCAAGGCGCGCTACCCGAACGTGTCGACCAAGTCCGGCCTGATGGTCGGCCTGGGCGAAACCGACGAGGAAATTCTGGAAGTCATGCGCGACCTGCGCGCCCACGACGTCGAGATGCTGACCATCGGCCAGTACCTCGCGCCGTCCGGCCACCACCTGCCGGTCACGCGCTACGTCCATCCCGACACCTTCAAGATGTTCGAGGAAGAAGCCAAGAAAATGGGTTTCACCGGCGCCGCCTGCGCCCCGATGGTCCGCTCCAGCTACTGGGCCGACCAGCAAGCCCACAGCGCCGGCGTCGCCTGACGCCAAGGCTGCCGGGGGAGCCTTTCACGGTCAACCGGAAAAAACGGCCAAAATGAAAATGCCCAGCACAGCGCTGGGCATTTTTCATTTTGGCATTACCTCGTGCCGGGTGGCGGCGGAGGGGGCGCTCCTGGCGGCGGCGGGGGAATGCCGGCATCCGTTGATCTTACGGGGCGCTGAGTCGCCATGTTAGCTGGCACCGGCACGCGATGGCCCTTGGTATACATGCACTGGATGTAGGCGCTGTCGTACTGGCGCTGAGTCCCTACGCCAGACGAACGCGCGGCATCGGCGCCGGTAGCTGTTCCGAGCAGCAAGCCGACTCCGGCTCCGGTCGCCGCCCCACGGGCATCGCCACCAATGGCAGCACCGGCGACGGCGCCCACGGCGGCACCAACCGCCGCACTGGTCACGGCTGATTCCCTGGAGGCATCGCCAGCCGTCTTTCCACCAATCTGGATATGCGCATACTGACGACAGTACTGATCGTCTTCACGGAAGCGCTCGATGCTCTGTCCCGTTCCCGGCAAGACCATCACCGTCGGGCCGGTCGGCAGGACCGTGCAAGCGCCGAGCAACAGGGCGCTGGCCAGCAGCGTGAATCGGGTTTTCGGCATTTTCCGGTCAGCCATGATCATTTCTCCGGTTGGGGCAAAACCTTCTGCCAGCCGCCCGGACATTCCTTGACGTAGGGGTAGTAGCCCTGGGCGCTCTTGCAGAAGTACCAGTATTGCTGACCAGACTCCGGCGCAGATTCCTGGGACTGTTCGATATAGACCTGCGGTTGCGGCGGCGGAACCACGATGACCTGCGGCGGCGGATAGTAGTACGGCGCCGGATACCAGGGGCCCCAAACCGGACCGCCGATATAAACGCCGACCCGCCCGCGCACGCCATGAGCGGATGCGTCGGAAACCACGCCAGCCATCAGCGTGGCCAGCAACACCATCAGGAATCCGTGGAATTTCATGCTCACGCCCAACCTTCCAATAACACGCTTTAAAGATAGCGAATTATCGGCGGGTCGGGCGAACTAAATTGCTACAGATTGTAATCAGAGCAACTTCAGCTTTTTCGCCGCTTCGCGCAGCTCCCCGCGGAAATTCGGGTGGGCAATGGCGATCAGGGCTTCGGTACGCTGCTTGGCCGTCTTGCCGCGCAACTGGGCCACGCCATATTCCGTGACGACGTAGTTGATATCGTTCTTGCTCGTCGAGACGTGCGTCCCGGCAGTCAGCGTCGGGACGATCCGGGAAATGGTGTCGTCCTTGGCCGTCGACGGCAGCACGATGAAGGCCTTGCCGCCTTTTGAACGGTTGGCCGCGCGCACGAAATCGGACTGACCGCCAGTGCCGGAGTAGGGAATCGGCCCCAGGCTTTCCGAACCGCACTGCCCCATGAAGTCGATCTGCATGGTCGCGTTGATGGCGTGCAGGTTGTCGTTCTGACCGGCCAGATAAGGATCGTTGGTGACGTCGACCGGATGCATTTCGAGACCCGGATTGCGGTTCATGAACTGGTAGAGCTTCTTCGAACCGAGGGCGAAGGTCGCCAGGATCTTGCCCGGGTTGTAGTTCTTCTTGCGGTTGGTCACGACGCCCGCTTCGACCAGGGACATGATGCCGTCGCCGACCATCTCGGTGTGAATGCCGAGATCGTGCTTGTGGGTCAGCTGCATGACCACGGCGTCAGGAATGCCGCCGTAGCCGATCTGCAGGGTGGCACCGTCGGGAATCATGTCGGCGACGTATTTGCCGATGGCTTCCTGGACCGGGCCGATCTTCGGCAGACCGACTTCGAGAATGGGATCGTCGCTCTCGCACAGGGCTGCCACCTGGGAAATATGAATGTGGCAGCTGCCGTTGGCGAAGGGCACGTTCGGATTGACCTCGAGCACCACGGCGCGGGCGCGGCGAATGGCGGCCATGGTGTAGTCCGGCGCCAGCGCCAGGGAGAAAAAGCCGTGCTCGTCCATCGGCGAGGCCATGCTGAAAACGACATCGGCCGGCATCAAGCCGCGATCCAGCAGCGAGGGCATTTCCGAGAAATAGGACGGAATGAAGTCGACCCAGCCTTCCTTGCCACCCGGACGGGTCGCGCCGCTGTAGAAATAGGCGGTATGACGGACATTGTCGACGGTTTCCGGATCGAGGTAGCCGAACTTGCGCACGGCCAGAATCTGCGACACCTGCACGCCGCGGAAATCGCGACGGGCATCGGACAGTGCCGTCAGCAGGCTCGGCGGTTCGCCGACGGCAGTCGGCACAACGATGGTGTCGCCGTTCTTGACGACGCGGATGGCATCCACGGCAGACATGCGCTTTTGCTGATACAGAGCCTGGACAGACATGTGTTATCTCCTGAACTTATTTTTGCAAAACCTTGATCGTCGCATGGCGGTCAGACCAATATGCTGACAAAGATCAAATCACCATGCGTATTGCATCGCAGCAATCAAACCTTCCGGTTACTGCCAGCCACCATGCGGATTTCAAACAAGCGGCACTCGAGCGGACCGTTGAATAGCGGCGTCTTGCGGCTGGGTTTGAGGCCCACCAGCTTTGGCAAGCGCAGGTCGGCCGTAAAGAAGAAGCAGTTCCAGCCGGCCCAATGCTTCTTGAGGGCGGAACCGAGTTGCGGATAGAAAGCTGCCAGCTCGTCCTGTTCGCCAATGCGTTCCCCGTAGGGCGGATTGGTGACGAGGATGCCGTGATCGGTCAGCGGCTGGGTTTCGAGCAGATCCTCCCGGTCGACCGTGACGATACCGCCAAATCCCGCTTCCTGCAGGTTGCGCCGGGTCGCCCGCACAGCCTTGTCGTCGATGTCGTAGCCGCGGATATCGAGCGGTTCAACTGGCTTGACGCGCGCTTCGGCCGCCTGGCGGATATTCGCCCAGTTGAGCGCCTCGAAATTGCGCAGCATTTCGAAGGCGAAGCCGCGGTCCAGCCCCGGTGCGCGGTCGAGCGCCATCTGCACGGCTTCGAGCAGGAAAGTGCCGCTGCCGCACATCGGGTCGACCAGCGGCGTGCCGGGTTGCCAGCCGGTGATCTTGAGAATGCCGGCCGCCAGGTTTTCCTTGAGCGGCGCGTCGACACTGGCCTTGCGGAAGCCGCGCTGCCAGAGCGGCTGACCGGAGGTGTCAAGGTAGAGCGTGCATTCGTTTTCCGACAGGAAAACGTGGACGCTGACATCGGGATGGCGGGTTTCGATGTTCGGCCGGTCGCCGCGATCTTCGCGGAAGCGGTCGCAGATGGCGTCCTTGACGCGCAGGGTGACGAAATCGAGCGATTTGAGCGGGCACTTGATGGCCGTCGTCACCACACGCATGGTGCGCGTCACGTCGAAGTGGTTGGGCCACAACTGGCGGACTGCCAGGCGGTAGATATCGTCTTCCTTCTGGTACGGCCCCTTGACGATGTGCCAGAGGATGCGGGTGGCGAGGCGCGATTCGAGATTGGCGCGGTAGCAGACCGACCACTCGCCGGAGAAGAAGACCCCGCCGTGGGTCGTCCGCAGCTCCTCGCCGCCGACGGCACGCAGTTCTTCCAGCAGGTGTTCTTCCAGCCCGCGCGGGCAGATGGCGAAATATTTGTTCATGTCAGAAGGGCTTGAGCACGACGAGGAAAAGGACGATGAGCAGGATGATGACCGGCAGTTCGTTGTAGAAACGGTACCAGATGTGCGTCTTCTTGTTGCCGCCGCTCTGGAACTGCTTGAGCACCCGACCACAATGCCAGTGATAGAGCGCGAGTACAGCGACCAGGGTGGTCTTGGCATGCAGCCAGCCGCCGGTAAAACCATAGCCGAACCACAGCCAGAAGCCGAGCACGATGGCCAGCACGCCGAGCGGCGTCATGAACTTGTACAGCTTGCCGGCCATGAGCAGCAGGCGGTCCCGCTCGGCGACGCTGTCTTCCGGCACCATGGCCAGATTCACAAAAATGCGCGGCAGGTAGAACAGGCCGGCAAACCACGAAATCACCATCCAGATATGCAAGGTCTTCACGACGAGCATGCGTTTCTCCTATTGCGCAGCCTGACGGGCTGCTTTCGCCTCGGCGATCCCGACATCGACGGTCGGGTAGGCGAGGCGTAGTTTTAGTTCTGTTTTCAGGCGCTGGTTGCCGATTTGCCGGGACTCGCGCATGAAGGACATCTGTACCGGCGACAAGGTCCGCTCTGCCTCTTCGCGCGAAATGCGCGGCGGACGCGGCAGGTCGAACGCATCGGCAACCCGGTCGAAATACTCGGCCATCTTGAGCCCGGAATCGTCGACGACATTGTAGACGCGGTTAGCGCCGCCATGGCGTATTGCGGCGATGCAGGCGGCAGCCAGATCGTCGGCGTGGATGTGGTTGGTGTGGGCATCGTCGGCCTCGAGCAGCGCCGGCAGCGCCCGCTGAATGCGCTCGATGGGCAGGCGATCCGCTGCGTAGATGCCCGGTGCGCGCAGGATGGAGACCGCGACGCCGTTGCGTCGCCCCCATGACCGCAGGACGTTTTCGGCATCGACCCGGCGGGCGGCGCGGGCGCTTTCGGGATTCGGCATGCGTGTCTCATCGATCTGCGCGCCGCCGCAATCGCCGTAAACCCCTGTCGTGCTTACGTAAACCAGACGCCGTGGTAGACTTTTGCCCTTGCCAAGCGCCGCCAGCAGATTGCGGGTACGCGTGTCGTGACGGCCCTCGCCGGGCGGTGGCGCCAGATGCAGCACGATGTCGGCCAGGCCGGCCAGACGCTGCAGGCTGCCCCGGTCGTCGAGATCGCCGAGCACCGGGATCGCCCCGGCCTCACGCCAGGCGGCGGCCCGTGACGGATCGCGCAGCAGTGCATGGACGCGGGCGGGATGCGCGGCAAGACGGGAGAGAATGCGGCGGGCGACGTCCCCGCTGCCGACAATCAGGATTTTTTGCACGCCGGCATTGTAGCCGACGACCAAGGGGAATTTATGAGCTACCAGATCACCGTCCAGCCAAGCGGCCGCAGCTTCACGGCCGAGACCGGCGAAACCCTGCTCGATGCGGGCCTGCGCCAGGGACTGATTCTTCCATACGGCTGCAAGGATGGCGCCTGCGGTGCCTGCAAGGGCAAGGTCGCCAGCGGCACGGTCGATCACGGCAAGTCGCAAGCCCATGCCCTGACCGAGGATGAAAAGGCCGCCGGCCTGACGCTCTATTGCTGCGCCACGGCCCAGTCCGATCTGGTCATCGAATGCAAGCAGTTGGCCCTGGCCAGCGACATTCCGGTCAAGACCCTGCCTTCGCGCATCGAAAAACTCGACAAGCTGGCGCCGGACGTCATCGAGATGCACCTGCGCCTGCCGGCCAGCGAGCGCTTCCAGTTCCTCGCCGGCCAGTACATCGATTTCCTGCTCAAGGACGGCAAGAAGCGCAGCTATTCGCTGGCCAGCGCACCGGAAGACGACGGTCCGCTGCAACTCCAGATCCGCCATGTGCCCGGCGGCCTGTTCACCGAGCAGGTTTTCTCGACCCTCAAGCTGCGCGACATCCTGCGCTTCAACGGCCCGCATGGCAGCTTCTACCTGCGCGAGGACTCGGCCAAACCGGTCATCCTGCTCGCCGGCGGCACGGGTTTCGCGCCGGTCAAATCCATCGTCGAGCACGCCATCGCCAAGGGCATGACGCGCCCGATGTTCATCTACTGGGGCGCCAAGGCGCGCATCGATCTGTACCAGCACGCGCTGCCGGAAAAATGGGCGGCCGAGCACACCCACATCCGCTACGTGCCGGTGCTCTCCGAGCCGGCCGCGGGTGACGACTGGGCGGGCCGGACCGGCTTCGTGCATCAGGCGGTGCTGGCTGATTTCGCCGATCTGTCCGCTTACCAGGTCTATGCCTGCGGCTCGCCGCTGATGATCGACGCGGCGCGGCGCGATTTCGTCGCGCAAGGGCTGCCGGAAGAAGAATTCTTCTCCGACGCCTTCACGTTTTCGACGACCTGATCGCCAACAAAAATTTTAATTTTGGGCATTTTTTCCGGTTGACCGTGAGATCGACCGGAAACGGCAAACAATTCGTCATCCCCGCACAAGCGGGGATCCAGTTCGTTGATTTTTCTGGATTCCCGCCTGCGCGGGAATGACATACCCGATCTATTCAGCGCGTTCCAGCCGCCGGAAACGGGTCAGGCGCACGTCCACCGTCATCGCCAAGGCAGTCAGCGCCGCCGCCCGCGCCCGCCCCTCGGCCGTGGCCCGGTAGAGATGCGGCGTCATGGCCAAGAGGTCGGCTATCGGCTCGGCGCCGTCGATGCGGAGCGGAAAGCGCAGCGTTTCCGTCGCCGCCAGGGCAAAGCCCTCGGGCGCACGCAGGTCGACCGGTCGTTCCGGCTTGAGCACGGGGTAGATGATTTCGCGCAATTCGCGCAGGTGATCCGGCCCGGCATCGACCTGGAGCAGTTCGCCGCCGGGTTTGAGTACCCGCGCGAACTCGGCATAGACCGGAAAACCGAACAGGCAGAGCACGCGGTCCAGGGTCGCCGGCAAGACCGGCAGATGCGCGTTGCTGCCGACCACCCAGTTGGCGCGCTTGTCCTGTTTCGCGGCCGACTGCACGGCCCATTTCGAGATGTCGAGACCGAGCACGGCGAGGCTTTCCCCGTCCGCCGCAGCCGCCAGCTGACGCAGGTAATAGCCCTCGCCACAACCGGCATCGAGACAGCTCAGGGGCTCGCCCGGAGTTCGCTCGGCCAGCGTCAAGCGACTGACGGCAGCGGCGATCGGCTGGTAGTGCCCGGCGTTGAGAAAGCGCCGGCGGGCGGCGACCATCTCCTTGCTGTCGCCGGGATCGCGCGAACGTTTCTGCTGAACGGGCAGAAGGTTGGCGTAACCCTGGGCGGCGATGTCGAAGCAATGGCCGCTGGCGCAGCGCCAGCTGCTGCGCTCCCGGCGGAGCGGTTCGGCATCGAGCGGACAGGCCAGGGCCTGGAAGGGAACGACGCTCACAACCGGGTTTCGCCGAGGGCGCGCATCCAGGTCATTCGCCGAGATAGGCGGCGCGCACCTTGGGGTCGTCGAGCAGCATGGCCGACTCGCCGTTCAGCGTGATTTCGCCGCTTTCCATGACATAGCCGCGCTGGCTCGATTGCAGGGCCAGCTTGGCGTTCTGCTCGATGAGCAGGATGGTCATGCCGTCGGCCGCCACGGCGCGGACGACTTCGAAGATCTTCTGGACCATGATCGGCGCCAGGCCCATCGACGGTTCGTCGAGCAGGAGCATTTTCGGGCGGCTCATCAGGGCGCGGCCGATGGCCAGCATCTGTTGCTCGCCACCGGACAGCGTGCCGGCCAACTGGCTTTCCCGCTCCTTGAGGCGCGGGAAATAGCCGTAAACCATCTGCAGATCCTTGGCGACATCGGCCGCCGCATCGCGGATGAATGCGCCCATGTGCAGGTTTTCGAGCACGGTCAGCCGGGGAAAGACGCCGCGACCTTCGGGCACGAGGGCAATGCCCTTGCGAATGACGTCGTGCGGCGCGATCTTGCTGATCTTCTCGCCGCAGAAATGAACATCGCCGCCGACAGCATCGAGCACCCGCGCGATGGCTTTCAGCGTGCTCGTCTTGCCGGCGCCGTTGGCTCCGATAAGGGCCACCGTCTCGCCTTCGTTGACGTGGAAGGTGATGCTGCGCACCGCCTGGATGCCGCCGTAGGCGACGTGGAGTCCCGTTACTTCAAGCACCTAGATAAGCCTCGATGACGCGTTGATCTTTCTGCACGACGGCCGGCACATCCTCGATGACCAGCGCGCCGTAGTCGAGCACGGCAACGCGGTCACAGAGGCCCATGACCAGCTTGACGTCGTGCTCGATGAGCAGGATGGTCGTGCCGTCGCGGCGGATGCCGTCGATCAGGTCGCGCAACTCCTCGGTTTCCGTGGCATTCATCCCGGCCGCCGGCTCGTCGAGACAGAGCAGCTTGGGCTCGGTGGCCAGGGCGCGGGCGATTTCCAGTCGGCGCTGATCGCCGTACGACAGATTCTTGGCCAGATCGTCGGCCCGCTCCTCGATGCGCACGTAGTGCAGGAGGTCGATGGCGCGCTGGCGGATCGCCGCCTCCTCGGCCCTCGTCGCCGAATTCAGCAGCATCGCCCCGAAAACCCCGGCTTTCGTCCGCACATGGCGGCCGACCATGACGTTTTCCAGCGCCGTCATGTTGCCGAACAGGCGGATGTTCTGGAAGGTCCGCGCGATGCCGCGCTCGGCCGCCTGATGCGGCGCGTCGGCGACCAGCGGCTGGCCGTCGAAGACGAAGCCGCCGCCGTCGGGCACGTAGAGCCCCGTCATGCAGTTGAAGAAGGTGGTCTTGCCAGCGCCGTTGGGACCGATCAGGCCGTAGATTTCGCCACGCCGGATGCTCAGCGACACGTCGCGCAGCGCCTTGACCCCGCCGAAATGCTTGGCGACGGCCTTCGCTTCGAGCAAAACCTCGCTCATGGCTTGGCCTCCGTCAGCTCGCGCTTGCGTTCCGGTGACGGCCACAACCCGGCCGGCTTGAAACGCATGACGAGCACCAGTGCCAGGCCAAAAATCAGCATGCGCAGGCTTTCCGGATCGACCAGCATCTTGCCGAAAATGGCCATCTGGACCGGCCCGACACCATAACGCAGCACTTCCGGCAGCACGGTCAGCAGCACGGCCCCGAGGATGACGCCCGGAATGTGGCCCATGCCGCCGAGCACGACCATGGCCAGGATCATGATCGACTCGATGAGCGAGAAGCTTTCCGGCGACACGAAGCCCTGCATGGCCGAGAAAATGCCACCGGCCACGCCGCCGAAACTCGCGCCCATGGCGAAGGCCAGCAACTTGAGGTTGCGCGTGTTGATGCCGATCGCCTTGGCAGCGATTTCATCCTCGCGAATGGCCTGCCAGGCGCGCCCGATGCGCGAATTCTGCAGACGGATGTTGATGATGATGACGAGAATGGCCAGCGCCACGAGCAGGAAGTAATACTTCTGCGGGCCGCTCAGGGCAAAGCCGAAAATCTGCGTCGTCCCCGAAAACTTGAAGGCGCCGAAGCTGACCGGGTCGATCAGCGTGATGCCCTGCGGCCCGTTCGTGATATTGACCGGCGCGTTCAGGTTGTTCATGAAGATCCGGACAATTTCGCCGAAACCCAGGGTCACGATGGCGAGATAGTCGCCACGCAGCTTCAGCGTCGGTGAACCGAGCACCACGCCGGCAAAACAGGCCAGCCCGGCGCCGAGCGGCAGGATGGCCCAGATCGGCCAGTGCAATCCGAAGTGAGGACTCGCCAGCAGCGCCCAGGTGTAAGCCCCGACGGCGTAGAAGGCGATGTAGCCAAGGTCGAGCAGGCCGGCCAGCCCGACGACGATGTTCAGGCCGAGCGCCAGGAAAACGTAGAGGATGGCGAAGTCGAGGATGCGCACCCAGGCCTGACCACCCAGCGCGGCAATGAAGGGCAAGGCCAGCAACAAAACGGCCGTCAGCCCGATTCCCACGGTCGACCGGAAAAAATGCTCAAATTTCAAATCGCCCCCTCCCGGACAAAACGCGGCGCCATCATGCCCGGTCCCCCGTCTTCTCGCCGAACAGCCCGGACGGCTTGAACATCAGCACGACGATGAGCACGACGAAGGCAAAGATGTCCTGATAATGGCTGCCGAGGAAGCCGCCGGTCAGGTCGCCGATGTAACCCGCCCCCAGCGCCTCGATGATGCCGAGCAGGATGCCGCCGAGCATCGCCCCGGCCAGGTTGCCGATACCGCCGAGCACCGCCGCGGTGAAAGCCTTGAGGCCGAGCATGAAGCCCATCTGGTAATGCGCAATCTCGTAGTAAGTGCCCACCATCACCCCCGCCACCGCACCCAGCGCCGAGCCGATCACGAAGGCCGCCGCGATGACGCGGTTGATATTGACGCCCATGAGGCTGGCCACGGCCGGATTCTGCGCCGTGGCGCGCATGGCCATGCCGAGCTTGGTGCGATAGACGAGCAGCAACAGCCCGCCCATGGTCGCCGCCGAGACGAGCACGATAATTAGCTGAATCGCCGTGAAGTGAGCACCCGCCCACTCAAAATTGACCTTGGGCAGTAAGGACGGAAACGTCAGGTAGTTCCGCCCCCAGACGATCATCGCCACGTTCTGCAAAACAATGGACATGCCAATGGCCGTGATCAGCGGCGTCAGACGCGGTGCGTTGCGCAAGGGCCGGTAGGCGACCCGTTCGAGCGCCCAACCGAGCGCCATGCACACCAGCACCGCCGCCATGATGCCGGCCAGCCCGGCCAGCGCCACCGGCATGCCGGCCTTGATCAAGGTACCGGCCACCGTGATCGTCACCAGCGTGCCGATCATCACCACTTCGCCATGGGCGAAATTGATCAGCCCCATGATCCCGTAGACCATCGTGTAGCCCAGCGCGACCAGTGCGTAGATGCTGCCCTGCACGAGGCCGTTGATGATCTGCTGGAGAAAAATATCCATTTAGTCTTTTTCAGTTGAACCATAAGGAAACGGCACCTTGCGGTGCCGTTTCCATGCTGCGGATTAAACGATCACTTCTTCTCGACCGACGCCTTGGTTGCATCGGCCGCACTCTTGACGGCTTCGGCACCCGCCTTGACGGCGTCCTTGGCCGCTTCCTTGACCTCACCAACCGCTTCCTTGCCCACCGCGGTCGCTGCACCGGCCACGGCCTTGGCCGCATCCTTCACCTCGGCCACGGCTTCCTTGACTTCCGCCTTGGCCGTCTCGACCGGGCTGCCGCCCAGCGTCTCGACGTACTCGAGCTTGCCGCCCTTGTATTGGTAGATGGAAATCGCGCCACCCTTCAGGTCGCCCTGCGCATCGAACTCGATGGTCGCCGTGACGCCATCGTACTTGGTCTTGCCAATGGCCGGCAGGAACTTGGCCGGATCAACCGAATCGGCACGCTTCATCGAATCGGCCATGACCATCACCGCATCGTAGACATACGGCGCATACAACTGGATCTCGGCGCCGAACTTCTTGGTGAACTTCTCCTTGAATTCCGGACCCTTGGCCAGTTTCTCCAGCGGCATGCCCGGCAGGGAGCAGAACTGCCCCTCGGTCGCCTCGCCACCCAGCTTCATGAACTCCGGCGTACAGATGCCATCGCCGCCGAGGAACTTGGCCTTGATGCCCAGCTCCTTCATCTGCTTGGCCATCGGCCCGCCTTGGGCATCCATGCCGCCGAAGAAGACCAGCTCGGCCTTGGTCGACTTGATCTTGGTCAGGATGGCCTTGAAGTCGGTGGCCTTGTCGTTGGTGTATTCCGTAGCCACCACCTTGATGCCCGAGCCTTCTGCCGCCTTGCGGAACTCGTCGGCCAGGCCCTGGCCGTAGGCGGTGCGATCATCGACGATAGCGACTGTCTTGATGCCCTGCTTGACGGCGAAATCACCCAGGCTCTTGCCCTGCTGCACGTCGTTGGCCATCACGCGGAACGCGGTGGCGAAACCCTGCTGCGTGTATTTCGGATTGGTCGCCGAGCCGGAAATCTGCGGGATGCCCGCATCGGCATACAGTTTGGATGCCGGAATCGTCGTTCCGGAATTCAGGTGACCGATCACGCCATTGACCTTGGCGTCGACCAGCTTCTGGGCAACGATGGCGCCCTGCTTCGGATCGGCCCCATCGTCCTCGTTGATCAGCTGGAACTTGACCGTGGCGCCACCAATTTCCAGGCCCTTGGCGTTCAGCTCCTCGACGGCCAGCACGGCGCCGTTTTCATTGTCCTTGCCCAGGTGCGCCTGAGGGCCGGTCATCGGCGCCACATGGCCCAGCTTGACGACCACTTCCGGCTTGGCAGCCGGGGCAGGTGCCGCCGCGGGTTTGGGTTCTTCCTTCTGGCCGCAGGCAGACAGCGTAAAGACGGCAGCAACGGAGAGGGCAACTACAGAAAGCTTCGCTTGCATCGATGATTCTCCTGATCTCTGGGGGAAAAATGGGTATGCTTCGATTGTCCAGAGGCACCTGATTCATGTCAATCATAAGGTGCTATGATAAACGCGTAGTTTTACCCTTGAGTGTGCTTGATGCCGGCTTTAGCCCGTTTGCGCTTCTATTTCAGCCAGACTGCTCGCAAGATTTTCGCGATGCTGCCGGAAAAAAGTCGTCATAACGTTTATCGCTCCTTCGTCGATTGCGACCCGGAACCCAATAAACGCCTGGTTTTGAAAATCGCCGAAACCCGCGAGGAACTCGAAGCCTGCTTCAAGCTGCTCCATGACGCCTACGTGACCAGCGGTTTCATGACCCCGGACCCATCCGGCATGCGCGTGACAATTTACCACGCGCTACCCACCACCACGACCCTGTGTGCAAAGTTCGATGACCAGGTCGTCGGAACGCTTTCGCTGATCCGCGAAAGCGCCATCGGTTTTCCGCTGCAACGCATTTTCGACCTGACCGGGGTTCGCGAAAAGGAAGGCAATATCGCCGAGGTCTCAGCGCTCGCCGTGCATCCACGCTTCCGGCGGACCGGGGGAACCATCCTCTTCCCGCTCATGAAGTTCATGTATGAGTACTGCACCACCTTCTTCGACACGCGCCACCTCGTCATCGCCGTCAATCCGCGCCACATCGAGATGTATGAGTCGCTGCTCTTCTTCAAGCGACTGACCGCCAACGTCGTCGAGAACTACGACTTCGTCAACGGCGCGCCGGCCGTCGGCGCCACGCTTGACCTCAAGCACGCACCGGAAACCATGCGCAAGGCCTATGCCGGCAAATCGACCAACCGCAATCTCTACCACTACTTCATCGAGACGCGGCTGCCCAACATCCAGATCCCGCATCGGCGCTTCTTCACCACCAACGACCCGGTGCTGACGCCCGACCTGATCGACTACTTCTTCAACAAGAAGACGAACGTTTTCGCCGAACTGAGCGACCGCAAGAAAGCCCTGCTCCATCTGATCTACGACCTGCCCGAATATCGCGACATCCTGCCCGCCGTGCCGGATACCGGGGTCGTCGGCCAGATGCGCCAGCATCGGCGCTTTTCCGTCAAATGCCCGGCGCGCATCAACAACAAGACGGCGATGTTCGACAAACCGATCAATGTCGAAATCAACGAAGTGTCGCGCTATGGCTTCCGGGCCCGAATCCCGAGCGAAGTGCCGCGCGATGTCTGGCTCAACGCAACCGTCCAGCTCGGCCTGCACGAAATATCGCGCCTCACCGTGCAGGTGGCGCGCGAGGAAGAGGTCGACGACCAGCACTTCTGCGGCTTCCGCATCGGCGAGCCGGATCTGGTCTGGCGCAAGTTCGTCACCGCGCTCTATGAAGGGCACACGCACACCGACCTTGACCAGGCCACCCGCTTTTTGCCGTGACGACTGAATCCATACCGGACACCCTCCGGCAAGCACTTGCGCAACATTTCCAGCAGCGATTCTCCCAGGGGGAATCGACCCGACTGCACCACGGGCGCGATGAATCCGTCCATCAGCCCATGCCCCCGGGTGGCGTCGTCTTTGCCGAAAACACTGAAGAAATCGCCCTGACCGTGGCGCTCTGTGCCGAACATGGCGTGCCGGTCATACCCTACGGCGTCGGCAGTTCGGTCGAAGGGCATGTACTGGCCTCGGCCGGCGGCATTTCGCTCGATCTCTCCGGAATGAACCGGATTCTGGCCATCCACGCCGAGGATGGCGATGCCACCGTGCAAGCCGGCGTAACCCGCAAGCAACTGAACGACGCGCTGAAAGGCACCGGCCTGTTCTTCCCCATCGACCCCGGCGCCGACGCGACCCTGGGCGGCATGGCGGCCACCCGCGCCTCGGGCACCAACGCCGTGCGCTATGGCACCATGCGCGACAACGTGATGGCCACCACGACCGTACTGGCCGATGGCCGCATCCTGAAAACCGGCGGCCGCGCCCGCAAGTCGTCGGCCGGCTACGACCTGACCCGCCTGCTCGTCGGCTCCGAAGGCACGCTCGGCATCATGGCCGAACTGACGGTCAAGCTCTACCCGATCCCCGAAGCGATTTCGGCCGCCGTGTGCACCTTTCCCGACATCGATTCAGCCGTGCAGGCGGTCATCCAGACCATCCAGCTCGGCGTGCCGGTGGCGCGCATCGAACTGCTCGACGCGCTCTCGCTGAAGGCCATCAACCTGTTCAGCAAGACGACGCTGGCCGAGGCGCCGACGCTGTTTTTCGAATTCCACGGTAGCCCGGCCTCGGTCGAGGAGCAGGCGCAGACCGTCCAGGCCATCGCCGACGACCTCGGTGGCACGCACTTCGAGTGGGCGGCCCGACCGGAAGATCGCAGCCGGCTGTGGCAGGCCCGCCACGATGCCTATTTCGCCTGCCTGCAACTGAAGCCGGGTTGCCGCTGTTTCCCGACCGATGTCTGCGTCCCGATTTCCCGCCTCGCCGAGTGCATCGCGGCGACCAACGAGGACATTGCCCAGGTCGGCATTCCGATTGCCCTGTTCGGGCATGTCGGCGATGGCAATTTCCATCTCGTCGTTCTGGTCGACACCGAGCAGGACATGAAGGAAGCGGCATGGATCAGCCAGCGCGTCGTTGAACGGGCCATTGCCATGGAGGGCACCTGTACCGGCGAACACGGCATTGGTCTGGGCAAACGCAAATACCTGCGCCTTGAACACGGCGACGTGGCCGTCGAGGTGATGCGCGCCCTCAAGCAGGCGCTGGACCCGAACAACATCCTGAATCCCGGCAAAGTCCTGCCGCCCATCACCTGATCGTGTCGCCGCTCAGTCTCAAGCTCAAATTGACATTCGGGGCCATCGGGATGGCCTTGCTGCTGTTGCTCGTCCAACTGTTCAGCCAGTATTCCGTCTTGCGCGAAGACCTGGGCAAGCGCATCGAGGACGAGCAGTTCCGCTTCCTGAGCGAGCTGGCCAACAATATCGACAACAAGCTGCAGGAAAGACTGCAAGCCCTGGCCAATTCGACCCGCACGCTCCCGCAGGACCGCCTGGGCGATCTCGGCGTGCTGGAACGCCACCTGCGCGAACGCACCACCCTGCTGATGCTCTTCGATGACCTGTACGTCTTCGATGCTAAGGGCCTGCTTCTGGTCGACTGGCCGATCAAGCCGGGACGCCGCAATCTCGACATGAGCAGCCGGGACTATATCCAGCATGTCCGGAGCAAACTGCAGCCCTACATTTCGCAGCCCATCCTGGGCAAGGCCACACAACAGCCGATCATCGTGATGGCGGCACCGGTATTGAATGCCCAGGGCGAGCTCGTCGCCATCGTTGGCGGGGTGCTCAACCTGTACAAGCCCAACCTGATCGGCAACCTGGGCGCGCAAAAGATCGGCGATAGCGGCTATTTGTATCTGGTCAGCAAGGATCGGCTGACCATCGCCCATCCCGACAAGGCGCGGATCATGAAGGAAATCGCCCCGCCCGGCGCCAACACCTCGCTCGACCGTGCCCTGGCCGGTTTCGAGGGGACGCTCGAAGGCACGAACAGCCGCGGGCTGGTTGGCCTGTTCACCTTCAAGCAGTTGCCGTCGACCGGCTGGATCATCGTCTCGGTCATCCCCAGTTCCGAGGCCTTCCAGCCCATCCGCAACATCGAAAAGCGGCTGGCCGTGATCACCGGCGTACTGATGCTGCTGGCTGCCCCGCTGCTCTGGCTGTTCTCGGTCAGGCTGGCCCGGCCGCTCGGACAACTGGCGACGGACATGCGGCAACGGGCGAGCACGATGCGCCCGGGACAGGCCGCCGAACCCGTGACCGAGGTAGGCAGCAGCGAAATCCGCACGGTGGCAGCGGCCTTCAATGAGTTTCTCGGCGCCCGCAACCAGGCCGAACAGGCGCTGGCGGCGAGCGAGGAACAACGTTCCAAGATGATGGAAAACCTGGCAGCCGCCAAGGAAGCCGCCGAGGCAGCCAACCGCGCGAAGAGCGAATTTCTGGCCAACATGAGCCATGAACTCCGGACCCCCATGAACGGGGTCATCGGCATGATCGAACTCTCGCGGATGAATCCGATCGATGACGAAACCCGGGAATACCTGCGGATCGCCCAGGGCTCGGCCAACAGCCTGCTGTCCATCCTCAACGACATTCTCGACGTCTCGAAGATCGAGGCCGGGAAGCTGCAGATCGAGAGCACGCCGTTCGAACTTCCCTCGCTGGTCAACGAGGTGCTGCGCCTCATGGCGCCCCAGATCAACGACAAGGGCCTGAGCAGTTCCTGCTCCTTGCCGACCGTGCTGCCAAACGCCCTGGTTGGCGACCCGCTGCGGATACGCCAGGTGCTGCTCAACCTGATCGGCAATGCCGTCAAATTCACGAGCCAGGGGAGTATCGACGTCAGGGTGAGCGTGGTCGAGACCGGCCCGGCCGACATCCTGCTCGCCATCGATGTCACCGATACCGGAATCGGCATCCCGGCCGACCGGCTGAAATCGATCTTCGACGCCTTTGCCCAGGCCGACTCGTCGATCACGCGCAAATTCGGCGGCACCGGCCTCGGCCTGACCATTTCCAGCCAGCTCGTCGAGATGATGGGCGGCCGCCTGACGGTACAGAGCCAGGAAGGCGTCGGCAGCACCTTCAGCTTCACACTACGCCTCGGCGTGCCGGGAAATCCCGCATAGCCGGAACATAGTCGGCCGCCGACAATCCAATCTCCAAAGCACGCTTGGCCACCACCCCCGGCCGGGCGCTGTCCGACACCGCGCCCACAAGGCGCCACAAATGGAGACAACGATGAGCAACCTCGCTCTGCCGACAGCCGTCAAAGCCACGCTGGACGACAAATACACCGCCACGACTGGCCGCGTCTTCCTGACCGGCACCCAGGCGCTGATTCGCCTGCCCATGCTCCAGCGCGAACGCGATCTGGCTGCCGGGCTCAACACCGCCGGCTTCATTTCCGGTTACCGCGGCAGTCCGCTCGGCAACCTCGACCTCGGCCTGTGGAAAGCGAAGGATCACCTCGCCGAACACCACATCACCTTCCAGCCCGGCCTCAACGAAGACATGGCGGCGACCGCCGTGTGGGGCAGCCAGCAGGTCAATCTGTTTCCCGGCGCGCAATACGACGGCGTGTTTGGCCTGTGGTACGGCAAGGGGCCGGGCGTGGACCGCTGCGGCGACGTTTTCCGCCACGCCAACGCCGCCGGCAGTTCGAAATTCGGCGGCGTGCTGGTCATTGCCGGCGACGATCACGCGGCCAAATCCTCGACCCTACCGCACCAGACCGAGCACGTTTTCAAAGCGGTCATGATGCCGGTGCTCTACCCGGCCAATGTGCAGGAATACCTCGATTTCGGCCTGCATGGCTGGGCGATGAGCCGCTATTCGGGCTGCTGGGTGGCTTTCAAGGCGCTGGCCGACACGGTTGAGACCTCCGCCTCGGTCAGCATCGACCCTGCCACGGTCAACCCGATTTTTCCCTCAAATTTCAAATTGCCACCGGACGGCCTCAACATCCGCTGGCCTGACCCGCCGCTGGTCCAGGAAGCCCGCCTGCTCAACCACAAGCTCTACGCCGCGCTGGCCTACTGCCGGGCCAACGGGCTGAACAAGCTGATCATCGATTCGCCCGCCCCGCGCCTTGGCATTTTGACCGCCGGCAAGTCCTACCTCGACGTCCGCCAGGCGCTCGACGAACTCGGCATCGACGACGCGCTGGCCGCTGAAATCGGCATTCGGCTGTTCAAGGTCGGCATGGTCTGGCCGCTCGAACCGGAAGGCGTCCGTCATTTTGCCGAAGGGCTTGAGGAAATCCTCGTCGTCGAGGAAAAGCGCCAGCTGCTCGAATACCAGCTCAAGGAAGAGCTCTACAACTGGAAGGACGATGTCCGCCCGCGCGTCATCGGCAAGTTCGACGAAATTGGCGAATGGTCCGAAGGCGGCTGGCTCTTGCCGGCCACAGGCGAACTGCCGGTCGCCACCATCGCCCGCGTCATCGCCGAACGCATCGGCCGCTTCTTCACCTCGCCGACCATCGCCGCCCGCCTCGCCCTGATCGAAAGCAAGCAGAAAGCGGCGCTAACGCCCGTCGTGCTCGCCGAGCGCAAGCCGCATTTCTGCTCGGGCTGCCCGCACAACAGCTCGACCCGCGTCCCCGAAGGCTCGCGCGCCGTCGCAGGCATCGGCTGCCACTACATGGTGACGTGGATGGACCGCTCAACCTCGACCTTCACCCACATGGGCGGCGAAGGCGTGCCCTGGGTCGGCCAGGCGCCTTTCACCAGCGAAAAGCACATCTTCGCCAACCTCGGCGACGGCACCTATTTCCACTCCGGCATCCTCGCCATCCGGCAATCCATCGCCGCCAAGGTGCCGATCACCTACAAGATTCTCTACAACGACGCCGTGGCGATGACCGGCGGCCAGCCTGTCGACGGCATCCTGAGCGTCGCCCGCATCACGCGCCAGCTCGAAGCCGAAGGCGTCGGCAAGATGGTCATCGTCACCAACGACCCGGCCAAATACGCAGAGATCACCGACCTCGCCCCCAACGTCCCGATCCGCCATCGCGATGAACTCGACACCGTGCAGCGCGAATTGCGCGAAGAACCCGGTGTTTCGGTTCTGATCTACGACCAGGTCTGCGCCACCGAAGCCCGGCGCCGGCGCAAACGCGGCAAGATGCCGGCCATCGCCCAGCGCGTCGTCATCAACGAAGCCGTCTGCGAAGGCTGCGGCGACTGCTCGGTGCAATCCAACTGCCTGTCCATCGTGCCGGTCGAAACCGCCTTCGGCACCAAGCGCCAGATCGACCAGTCGTCGTGCAACCAGGATTTCTCCTGCGTCAAAGGCTTCTGCCCGAGCTTCGTCACGATTGAAGGTGGCAAACCGCGAAAAGGCAGCAATCCCACGGTCAACCGGGAAAATTGGCCAATTTTGAAATCCCCGAAACTCCCATCCACGGCCCAGCCCTACAACCTGCTCATCACCGGCGTCGGCGGCATGGGCGTCATCACCCTCGGCGCGCTCATCGGCATGGCCGCCCACCTCGACGGCAAGGGCATCTCGACCCTTGACATGACCGGCCTGGCACAGAAATACGGCGCCGTCTTCTCCCACCTGCGCATCGCCGACCGTCCCGAGGACATCCACGCCGCCCGCATCGCCACCGGCGAAGCCCACGCCGTACTCGGCGGCGACCTCGTCGTCAGCGCCGGCACCGAAGCCCTCTCGAAAATGCTCGAAGGCCGCACGCGCGCCGTCGTCAGCTGCACCAACACGCCGACCGCCGACTTCACGCGCAACCGCGACTGGCACTTCCCGCTGGCCGGCCTCAAGGCGCAACTCACCGACACCCTCGGCGCCAACCACGTCGAGTTCATCGACGCCCAGCACCTCGCCAGCCGCCTGATGGGCGACGCCCTCTACGGCAACATGCTGCTCCTCGGCTACGCCTGGCAACTCGGCCTCGTACCAGTTTCCGCCGCCGCCCTCGACCGCGCCATCGAACTCAACGGCGCCGCCGTCGACGCCAATCGACAAGCCTTCGAATGGGGCCGCCGCACCGCGACCGACCCGGAGCGCGTCGCCCAAATCGCCGGCCCGCTGTCCGGCAACCCGCGGCCGGAACAAACGCTGGACGAACTCATCGCCAGCCGCATGGAACACCTCACGGCCTACCAGAACGCCCACCTGGCCGTCCGTTACGCCAGCCGGGTCGAGTCCATCCGCCAACTCGACAACGACGCCCTGACCCGCGCCGTCGCCACCCAGTACGCCCGCCTGCTCGCCCCCAAGGACGAGTACGAAGTCGCCCGCCTCTACACCGAAGGCGATTTCCTCAAGCAACTCGGCGAGCAATTCGACGGCAACCTCCGCCTCAGTTTCAACCTCGCCCCGCCGCTGCTGGCCAACCCGGGACCGGACGGTCGGCCAAAGAAAATCACTTTCGGTCCCTGGCTGCTGCCCGTGCTCAAAGTGCTGGCCAAGGCCCGCAGCCTGCGCGGCAGCTGGCTCGACCCCTTCCGCTTCGGCCCGGAAAAGGCACTCGACCACCAACTGCTCGCCGACTACGAAACCGACCTCGATTTGATCATCCGGCACAGCACCGGCCCGGAACTCGTCGCCCTGGCCAACTGGCCCGCCGAAGTGCGCGGCTTCGGGCCGGTCCGCGCCGAGGCGGCCAAGAAAGCGGCAGGGCGACGGGAGGCGTTGCGGCAACTTGCCTGAACCACACCGCCATATTCATTACGAATATTGCCTTTCCGCCCGGTTGCTGCAATGCTTTACCCGAATTCGATCCAGTAGCTGTCGAGGAGCTTCGGCGGCTACGGTGTAATAACCGATTCAGCCAGCACGTTACGCCTCACCAATCAGTTAATAATCAAAATGTTATCGGTATTTTTTGGTTTTTATACGCCACACCTGCAGGAAGTAGACACCTGTCAGGGTGTCTACTAAACGTTAGCCCGCCATGTCTGAGCCACTCCCGTACTTTCGGTATCACCCAGATCCCATAGGAACTGGTGCAATCGTTGCCAGCGATATGGTATGTATTTGCTGTGACCGAGCCCGAGGTTTCATTTATGTTGGCCCGGTCTACTCGACCAAGGACCTGGATGAATCGTTGTGTCCTTGGTGCATTGCCGATGGCTCAGCAGCAACCAAACTCGATGCATCCTTTGCAGACTCTTATCCGCTTCATCGAGCAGGCATTCCCAAGGAAGTCATCGAAGAAGTAAATCTTCGAACTCCTGGTTACGTCTCATGGCAGCAGGAGCATTGGCTTTCACACTGCAACGACGCCTGCGAATTTCATGGTGACGCCACCGTGGCCGATGTTGGAACGGCATCGCCAGCGACAAAGCAAACATGGCTTGAAGTGTACGAGCAAGATGAAGCGGGTTGGAAGTCGGCTACTGAGGGGTATCGGCCCGGCGGAGACTCCGCACTTTACAAGTTTATCTGCCGTCACTGCGGGCAAGTTCTTTTCGGTTGGGACCTATGCTGAACGCAAAGCGGGCTAACCCATCAGTCCACCGGACCTGCGCGAAAAACCGCGCAGGCCGGTGAATTCAAACGATAGCGTCAAAGAACCAACAATCTATTTCCTGGCATTCAATAACTCACAAAGCATCAATGAAAAAAATACTACTCATCGCCGCTGTGGCGGCAGCCTTCTACGTAGGGTACGGAAAGTCCAACGGGTTTCGCCAGCCCACAACGTCACCAGCAACACAAACGAGCACCGCGCAATCCAGTTCCTCCAACGCACTCCAGACGGCATTCAATGAACAGAAGAGTGGCGTACAAGTTCAAGGCGAAGGTGTAGTTTCAAAGCTGCTTGCCGACGATAACGAAGGAAGTCGTCATCAACGATTCATCCTCACGCTTTCTTCCGGCCAAACCATTCTGGTGGCGCACAACATCGATCTGGCGCCCCGAATCGCAACGCTGAAATCAGGAGACTCCGTTGCCTTCAATGGCGTGTACGAGTGGAATACAAAGGGTGGCGTTGTTCACTGGACTCACCATGACCCAGGCGGTCGCCATCAAGCAGGCTGGCTCAAGCATGCTGGTCAAACCTACCAGTGAGACCTAGAGTTGAGGCCTAACGCTACGCTCAGCGCTGACCGGCGGCTGGTCAGCTTCACGTTGAGCTGACTGAGAAGGAAATTTAGCCATGTCTTCTCGGAGAGAGTTCATCTTTTCCGCGCTGGCCTCCGTCGGCGCAACGGCAGGTTTAGCGTCGTGCTCATCGGGGGGCGGTGTAGACAGCTACGAAAATGTTGCGGATCGCACTTGGCGTCACGGCAAGCCTGCGGCTGGCGACAAGGCTGCTCTTCTGCATGAGCTTGTGCGCTGCGCGACTTTGGCGCCGTCGAGCCATAACACGCAGTGCTGGAAATTCCGCCTTGAAGATGACGCCATCTCGATATTGCCGGACCTTTCGCGCCGGTGTCCGGCTGTCGACCCGGATGATCACCACCTGTTTGTCTCGCTCGGTTGCGCGGCCGAGAACCTGGTCCAGGCGGCGCTGGCCAACGGTCTGATGGGTCACGCCGGCTTCGACGCTGCAGGCGGCAATTTGCTGCGTGTGGCCTTGGAGCCGACAAACCCCGTCGCATCGACGCTGTTTCAGGCGATACCCGAGCGTCAGAGCACACGCGGCGAGTATGACGGCCGGCCTCTCGCCCGGCAGGAACTCGAACTGCTTGAGAGAGCCGGCAACGGTCATGGTGTTCAGGTGATCCTGCTGACCGAACGACAGGCGATGGAGAGGGTCCTTGAGTATGTCGTTCAAGGCAATACGGCGCAGATGAACGATCCTGCCTTCGTTGAGGAATTGAAACAATGGATCCGCTTCAGCGGCGACGAGGCCGTAAGAACCGGCGACGGCCTGTTTGCGGCGTCTTCCGGTAATCCGTCTTTACCGACATGGCTGGGCAGCCTGCTCTTCGGCTTGTTCTTTACCCCGAAGAGCGAGAACGACAAATACGCGAGCCACGTGCGGAGTTCCGCCGGCATCGCGATTTTCGTCTCGGATGACCCGGGCCCGGCCCAGTGGGTGGAAACAGGACGTTGCTACGAGCGCTTCGCGCTGCAGTCGGCTGCGTTGGGTATTCGCAATGCGATGCTCAATCAACCCGTGGAGGTGCCAACGCTGCGGCCACAGTTTGCCGATTTCCTCGGCATCGGAAAGCGCAGGCCCGATCTTGTCGTTCGCTTCGGGCGCGGACCGAAACTGCCTTCTTCATTGCGACGTCCGGTGCAGGCGGTGCTGGCGTGAAATCGCCCGGCTCTGCGGCCAATGGACGACCGGCTGGCAGTCTCTGCGCCCGAACGATCAAGGCCGGGCTTGCGTATTTCGCGCTGGCATTCGGCGCAGGCTTCGTGCTGGGATCGATACGCGTCCTTTTTCTGGTGCCCCGCTTCGGTGAACGGGTAGCGGAACTCGCCGAGATGCCGGTCATGTTTGTCGTGATAATGGTGTCGGCGCGCTTCATCGTCAGGCGCTTCTCCCTGCCCGGCCACGCTGCGCCCCGCTTGGGAGCCGGATTTCTTGCGCTGGCGCTGCTGCTCGCTGCCGAAATCCTGCTTGCCCTCGCGATCCAGGATCGGACGCTTGGCGAGTATGTAGCCAGCCGTGATCCGGTTTCCGGCGTCGTCTACCTGGCCATGCTCGCGCTATTTGCGGTGATGCCGCTTGTCGTCGGGCAAGCCATGTCGACGGCCGACGTAAACGGCCGCCCCAAAAATCCACCGGATGCTCCGCGATGAATCGCCGCAGTGCCAGTGATTTCAGCCCTTGGAGACCTTTTTTCAGCTCTGACTCATATGCCCTTTGATCCTGAACTCGGTGTTATTACCTGCCGCTGCGTAATGGAAAAAGATGCTCCCATCCTGTTCGTCTCCCATGCCGGAGGTGAATGGCAAATGTATTGCCATGACAGCAACCACGACTTTGACAGTGAAGAAGCCACCAATAACGAACTTTGCCTTGCGCATGTGGCGCATCTCTTGGCAAGAGATCCAACGCTAAATGAAATTTCCGATCTTCCTGTCGACATGGGCGCCGAGCGTTCTCAGATTGGCGAACGGTGGAGTCGGTTTCACAACGCTGACGAAGACTGAATCAATATTGCCCAACGCCCCGTCCAACCGCGCTTCTCAAGCGTTTGGTCGTGGCGCAGACGTCACACCATTTGTATTGCACCGTAGCCAAGGTTTTCAGCAATTTCACGGTCAACCGGAAATTTCGGCCAAATTTGAAATCGTTGCGCTTGGGAGCTATCCCGCCAATCCCTGCCAAGCCTGCTTGTTTCCTTCCCCTCACTCACTGAGCGCACGGGGCAAAAAGGCCATTCGAACAAGAGAAAAAGCGAGATCCGCGCTGATGGCATAAAATCGCCGGATGTCTTCAACGCCGAAACGTCAGTTTGCCCTGCAAGGGGCGGCTGTCATCCTTGTTCTCTCCATCGCCTGGCCCTACTACGGCTTTCAGGCCGAAGCGATGCCGTGGCTCGAAACCAGCCTGGCCATCGGCGGTGTCGCCCTGCTGTTCGCGACGCTTTCGCGCCAGCCCTGGTGGTGGCGCGTCATGCACGCCGGCTTCATGCCGCTCGTCTGGTACACGCAGCGCCTGGCCATCGATCCGATCTGGTTCCTGCTCGCCGCCATGTTGCTGCTGATGGTCTTTCGCGGCGCGCTGTCCGGACAGGTGCCGCTTTACCTGTCCAACAGGCAGACTGTCGCCACGCTGGCCGAGTTGCTGGCCGAACGCGGCCCGACCCGTTTTCTCGACCTCGGCGCCGGCCTCGGCAGCACTACCGTGCCGCTGGCCGATGCCCTGCCCGACAGCCATTTCACCGGCTACGAGAACGCTCCGCTGACCTGGCTGGTCGGCGGCTTTTTCAGTCTCGGCCGGCCCAACATTCGCTGGCGTTGGGACGATCTCTGGCAAGCCAAGCTCGGCGACTACGATGTCGTCTACGCCTTCCTCTCACCGGCGCCGATGGCCAGGCTCTGGGAAAAGGTGAAAGCCGAAATGCCGCCGGGCAGCCTGTTCATCAGCAACAGTTTCCCGGTGCCGGGCCAGACGCCCGACCGCGTCATCGACGTCGAGTGCACCCCGCCGCGCCCGCTCTATTGCTATCAGCTCTGACCCGGGATGCGGACGAAAAAGCCAGAAACCCTCGCGCTGACGGCCTCCATGGCCGGCACACTGATCGTGCTTTTCGTCTTCGTCATCGACCTCACGCTGGTCCGCCACAACGACCTCGAAGTCGGCAAGCGTCGCCTGCAGCACTTCGGCATCATGATGGCCGAGCACACGGCACGGACCTTCGAGGCCATCGACGTGCTGCTGCGCGAGACGGCAACCGACCTCTCGGGCAGTCATCGCGACTGGGAAAGCTGGGAGCCCTCGCGCGGCTGGGAATACATCGCCCAGCGCCACTCCCGCGCCATGCCGCAATTGCGCGACCTCATCGTTTTCGACCGCAACGGCAACCAGCGCTACATCTCCACGCACTTCCCGACGCCGAATATCAACGTCAAGGATCGCCCGTACTTCAGCGCCCTGGAAGCCGGCGCCGAGGCCGCCACCTACGGGCCTTACGTCGGCCGCAACTCCGGGCGCTACACCTATGCCCTCGGCCGTCGCCTGGCGGGCAACAACGGTGACTTCGCAGGCGTCGTCTTCGCCGCCATCGAACCGGCCTACCTGCAGGACTTTTGCTGGCAGAACCGCCTGTCCGACGATTTCGAAGCCGTGCTGACCAATAACCGCGAAGAAATCATCGCTTCCTGCCGCCCCAGCGACTCCAGCCGCCAATCGACCGTACTTGGCGCCAAAGCCGGCACTGCCCTGTTCGAAGGGAAGCTCGGCGACCAGGTGCCCAAAACCGGCCTGGGCAAGGTCAATGGCCTGCTCGTTTCAGTGTCCGAAGTGCCGGGCTTCCCCGAACTGCGCATTCTCACGGTCATCCCGGAAAACACGCTGCTCGCGGCCTGGCGGACCCGGCTCATCGAACTCTCGACGCTCGGCCTGCTGGTCAGCATCGTGCTCTTCGTCGGCGCCATGCTCGTCCGCCGCCAGGTCCGCGAAATGTCGATCATGACCGACGAGCTGGCCGCCAGCCACGACAACCTCGAAGGGCGCGTCCGCGAGGCCACGCTCGAACTGGCCGGGCAAAAGGACGCCGCCGAGCGCGCCAACACGGCCAAGAGCCGCTTCCTTGCGGCCGCCAGCCATGACCTCCGGCAACCCATGCACGCCCTGTCCCTGTTTTCGGCAGACCTGCAGCGGCAGGTGCGCAAGGGAGAACACAGCGAACTGCCCCGCCTCGCCGAGCAGATTTCCGTGTCGACGGCCATGCTGAGCGAACTGCTCGACTCGCTGCTCGACATATCCCGCCTCGATGTCGCCGGGATCAAGCCCGCCCCGCACCCATTCCCGCTGCAGCCCGAGTTCGAGCGACTGGCCAATTCCGTCCGGCGGGCGGCCACCGACCGCAACATCAAGCTGCGCTTCCGCAAGACCAATCTGTGGGTCGATACCGATCCCACGCTGCTCGACCGCATGATCGCCAATCTGGTCTCCAACGCCCTGCGTTACACCCCGGCCGGAGGCCGCGTGCTGGTCGCGGCAAGAAAGCGTGGCGACGAGGTGCTGATCGAAGTGCGGGACAGCGGCATCGGCATCGCCAAGGAACATCAGGCGGCGATCTTCGCCGAGTTCTATCAGGTCGGGAATACCGCCCGCGAGCACAACAAGGGGCTGGGGCTGGGGCTGTCCATCGTCGACCGCCTGGCGCGTGCCCTCGACATCCAGTTGTCGCTGCGTTCCAGGCTGGGCGAAGGCACGACCTTCTCGCTGCTCGTCGCCGGCAGCCCGCCGCAGACGATGGCACCCGGCCAGGAAGTACCGGCGCAAGCGGCCGACAAGGTCCATTGTTTCGGTACTTCGGACGAAATGCAGGCCTGCATCACCCTGCTCAGAAACTGGGGATTTGCTGTCACCACCGGCGTCCCCGGCAGCGAAAAGCGCGCACCGGACAACGCGGTGCTCATCGCCGATGCTGATCAGGCGGGCGCAGTCAGTGTCGAGCAAATGCCGGGCACGCCGCTGATCGTACTCGTCGCATCGGCCGGGCAGTCGATTCCGCCCGATGCGCATGCCCTTCCCGTGCCGGTTCGCCCGGCCAAGCTCCGGGCGCTATTGAACCAGCTTCAGAAGACGCTCTCGAAATCGATGCCGTAGCGCGCCACGGCAACCAGCGCCTGGGTGCGGCTATTGACGCCGAGCGCCTTGAACACCGCCGTTGCGTGAATCTTGACCGTGCCTTCGGAGAGCCCGAGTTGATCGGCAATATCGCGATTCGACATGCCGCGCACCATGAGCGCGAGCACCTGGCCCTGACGGTCGGTCAGCCCCACCTCATCGGGACGCACCCCGGTCTTGGCGGGCGGCACCGGCGTCATGTCGTCGATCTGCGAGACCGAATTCCCGGCCGGGCGGAACAGATTGCCGGCCAGGATTTCGCGCACGGCCGAAAGGAGCGCCTCACCGGAATACGCCTTGGGAATGAAGCCCGAGGCGCCAAGATTCATGACGCGCGTAATGGTCGGCACATCGTCGAAGGCCGACACTACGGCGACCGGCATGGCCGGATAGCGCCGGCGCAGGATGTCGAGCCCGGCAAACCCGTCGATCCCGGGCAGCGCCAGATCGAGCAGCACGAGGTCGAATTCACCTTCGTTATCGAGCAGATTGAGCGCCGATTCGAAATCCGCGCTCTCGAAAACCTTCGCCCCCGGTTCCACCTGCCCAAGCAAACGGACCAGGCCTTCGCGAACCAGCGCGTGATCTTCCACCACCAAGAGATTCAGCATAGCTCTCCCCTTATTCATCAGGGTGCTAATTTATCATTTTGCATAGAATCAAGCATGCCCATATTGACCAGTGGGCGCCCCATCCGACCAATGGTCAGCCATGCCAAACGCATCAAACACGCTTGGCAGCGGGAAATTCAGCTCGCCGGCCATGCGGCGAAGTGCCGCAAGTGGTTTAAGATGGAGTGATACAACGCGAAGGAGACAAACATGTCGGACAACCAGGTTCACGACCCGCTCAATTTCATGCGCAACATGTGGGGCAACATGGGCTTCTCGCTCCCCGGCATGGTCGCCCCCACCTTCGATGTTGAGGAACTCGACAAGCGCATCAAGGACATGAAGGCCGTCGAAGGCTGGCTGCGCATGAATCTGTCCATGCTGCAGATGACCATCCAGGGCCTCGAGATGCAACGGACCACGGTCAGCGCCGTGCAAACCATGGGCAAGATGGCCTCGGATGCCGCCAAGTCGATGACGCCCGAGGCAGCCCCGGAACAGCCTGCAGCGCCTCCGCCACCGGAAAACTTCTTCCAGAACACCATCCACCCGGAAAATGGCTCGCTGTCGGATGCCGCCATGTGGCCGTGGCAGATGATGCAGCAGATGCGCGAGCACATGCAGCAGAACGCCGAGGCCGCCGCTCAGGCTGCCGCAGCGGAAGCAGCCGCCAAGCCCAAGGCCAAGCGCCCGACTACGAAGAAGTAGCCAGCCACGCTGCCCACAGCGGCAGCGTGAGCATCGAACCAAGCGTCGTCGCGGAAACCAGCCAGGCGACGCTGCGCCCATCGCCGCCCATGCGCATGGCCAGAATGTAGGCCGACGACGCCGTCGGCAGGGCGGCAAACAACACCACGATCTGATAATTCAGGCCGCTGAGCCCGAGCCAGGCGCCGACGCCGAGCGCCGTCAGCGGCAAGGCCAGCAGCTTGACGACCAGAAGCCAGACCGCGAAACCGCGCACGCCCGGCACACTTTCCAGACGCAAGGCCGCACCGACGGTGATCAGGCCGAGGGCGATGGACGCATCGGCCAGCCGCCCGAGGAAGGACTGCAGCGGTGCCGGCGGCACGAAGCCGGCAAGATTGAGCAGAAAGCCGGCCAGCGTGCCCCAGATCAGCGGATTGCGCGCCACTTCGCGCCACAGGCCGGACTCACCATGCCGCGCCAGCATCCAGACCGACACCAGATTGGCAAAGGGCACGGCGGCGCCGACGATCAGCCCCATCGTCGCGATGCCCGGCGCGCCGAAAAGCATGCCGGCCACGGCCAGCGCGATGTAGGAGTTGAAACGGTAGGCGCACTGGAACATCGACGCGTAGGTCAGCGCCGGCAGGCGGCTGAACAGCTTGGGTATCAGGCCCAGGAGCATGCCGGCAAACATCGCGGCGAAGGCCGTGGCCAGAAGAGGAAGCGCCGAGCCGATATCGAGCTTGGTCTTGATGATGGCGTTGATGAGCAGGGCCGGGAACAGGATGAAATAGACCAGCTTCTCGACGCCGCTCCAGAAATGATCGCCCAGGTGCATCCAGCGGCGGATGGCAGCGCCGAGCAGGATCAGGGCGAAATCGGGGAGGAGCAGCAACGCTGTGTTCATCGGCGCATTCTATTAAACCGCCAAGCGATTGTGCGAACTACCGGTCATTCCCGCGTAGGCGCCCGAAGGAAGTGCAAAGCCGGGAATCCAGTTCCAAACCTGGACTCCCGCCTACGCGGGAGTGACAAACCCGGTTTTTTGGCCGCTTCCACGGTCAACCGGAAAAAAGGGCCAAAATTGAAATCCGCCTTGACCCTGTCCGGCAAACCCGAAATACTCGCCGGGCAAAGGAGATAAACATGCATCTCGAATGGTGGCACTGGGTCGTCGGCGGCATTGCGCTGGTTCTCGCCGAGCTGGTCATTCCCTCGTTTTTCATCGTCTGGTTCGGCCTCGGCGCGCTGCTCGTCGGCCTGCTGGCGCTGGCTTTCGATCTTTCGCTGACGGCGCAACTGGCGACATGGACGCTGGCTTCGCTGGCCATGGTCTTCCTCTGGTTCCGCGTTTTCAAGCAGAGCTTTGTCAAGACTCGCGCCGGTACAGCCGATGGTGAGGCAATCGGCGAGGTTGGTCTGCTCGTTAGCGCCGTCGCCCCCTTCGCGCGCGGCAAGGTGCGCTTTCAGGGGCCGCTGCTCGGCTCCGAAGAATGGGCTTGCGTCGCCGACACCGCCATCGCGGCTGGCGAACGGGTCAGGGTCGTCTCGGTGGAAGGCAGTTTTCTCAAGGTAGACAAGGCTTAAAGAGGCAGAAAAATGGAAATGAACGCAGGATTCGTCGTCACGCTGGCCATACTGGTCTTTGTCGTCGTCACCATCGCCAAGGGCGTGCGCATCGTGCCGCAGGGCGAAGAGTGGATTGTCGAGCGGCTCGGCAAATACCACGGCACGCTCAAGCCGGGTCTCAACATCGTCATTCCTTACCTCGACAAGGTGGCCTACCAGCTGGTGACCAAGGACATCATCCTCGACGTCCAGGAGCAGGAGGTCATCACCCGCGACAATGCGGTGATCCTGACCAACGCCATCGCTTTCATCAAGGTGACCGATCCGGTCAAGGCCGTTTATGGCGTGACCGATTTTTCCGAAGCGATCCGCAACCTGATCATGACCACGCTGCGTTCCATCGTCGGCGAAATGGAACTCGACGAGGCGCTGTCGTCACGCGACAAGATCAAGGCCCGCCTGCGCGAAAGCATTGCCGACGAGGCCGTCGACTGGGGCCTGACCGTCAAGTCGGTCGAAATCCAGGACATCAAGCCCTCGCAATCGATGCAGAAGGCCATGGAAATGCAGGCCGCCGCCGAGCGTGAGCGCAAGGCCGTCGTCACCCGCTCGGAAGGGGCAAAGCAGTCGGCCATTCTCGAAGCGGAAGCGCGCCTCGAATCAGCCAAGCGCGACGCCAACGCCCAGGTCATGCTGGCCGAAGCGTCGGCCGAGGCGATCCGCCGCATCACGGCCGCCATCGGCGACAAGACCGGCCCGATGTCCTACATGCTGGGCGAAAAATACATCGCCGCGCTCGAACGCATGGGCGAGAAGGACAACGCCAAGGTCATCGTGCTGCCGGCCGATCTGCAGGAAGCGGTCAAGGGCCTGTTTGGTCGCGGCAAGATCGCCGGCTGAGCTTCCACGGTCAACCGGAAATAATCGCCAAAATCAAAATGCCAAAGCGTAACGGGCGCCTTTTCGCCGCCCTGCTTGTTCTCCTGAGCGCGTTGCCCTTGGCGGCGCGTAGCGGCGAACTGCGCGTCGAAGTTGTCGCCAGCGGACTCGATCACCCGTGGGGACTGGCCTTCATCGGCGATGGCCGGATGCTGGTCAGCGAACGTCCCGGCCGGCTGCGCGTGATCGGCGCCGACGGCAAGGTCGGCGCCCCGGTGGAAGGTCTGCCGGCCATCGAAGTCACCGGCCAGGGCGGCTTGCTCGATGTCGTGGCCGACCGCGATTTTGCCCGCAACCGGATGATCTATTTCTGTTACGCCGAAGCAGCGGCGCAGGGTAGCGGCAATTCGACGGCACTCGCTTCGGCCCGTCTTTCCGACGATGCCAGACGTCTGGAGAAGGTCACGACGATCTTCCGGCAAACGCCGAAAATCAGCAGCCGCCTGCATTTTGGCTGCCGCATCGTCGAGGCCGACGATGGCCGGCTGTTCCTGACCCTCGGCGAACGCGGCTCGCGCATGGCCGACGCCCAGAAACTCGACAACCATCACGGCAAGATCGTCCGCATCGGCAAGGATGGCAGCGTTCCCGCCGACAATCCTTTCGTCAAACAGCCCGGCGCGCTGCCTGAAATCTGGAGCTACGGCCACCGAAACAGCCAGGGCGCCACGCTCGGCCCGGACGGTCGGCTGTGGATGCACGAGCACGGCCCGCAGGGTGGCGACGAAATCAATCGCCCCGAGCCGGGCAATAATTACGGCTGGCCGGTCATTACCTATGGTGAAAACTACGGTGGCGGCGCGATTGGCGACGGCCTGACGCACAAGGCCGGCATGGAGCAGCCGCTGCATTACTGGGTGCCGTCGATTGCACCATCCGGCATGGCTTTCGTGCGCAGCGAACGCTACGGCAAGGCGTGGCGCGGCAGCCTGCTCGTCGGCTCGCTGAAATTCGGCTATCTGGCCCGGCTCGAGATGAACGGTAGCCGCGTCGTCCGCGAAGAGAAACTGCTAACCGGCCTGCGCCAGCGCGTGCGCGACGTCCGTGAGGGGCCGGACGGAAGCATCTACCTGCTGACCGACGAACGTAACGGGCAATTGCTCAGGCTCGTCGCGGATTAGCGGCCGGCTGTTGCGGCCTGACTGCTGCGCGGCAGGATTTCAAATTTGCGGCTTTTTTCCGGTTGACCGTAGCAAAAGCTCAAAAAATCTAGCGCTACTTGTCCTCGTACTGCCGACGCAGGCGGTTGAGACCCTGCTGATAGGCTTCGGCATCGCCAAAATCGAAGAATTTCGGATAGTGGTCATGTGCCGCCTTGACCCGGCGTGCATGCTTGATCGGGCACCAGTACTGCTCGGTGCGCGCGGCCACTTCGCGGGTATAGGCGGCCACCCCGTTGCCGTAGGAGCAATAGAAGCAGTTGAATTTCTCGATGATGTTCAGGTAAGGCAGGTCTTCGCGGTCAAAGACCAGGTAGTCGGCGCGCCGGACCTTGGGAATGCGGTAGATCGGGAAGCAGATGGCCTGATAGATGGTCACGAAGAGGTCCATCAGGATGAAGGGAATCCAGCCGGCGTAGATGACCGGGGCGGTCAGCGCGACCAGCAGCCGTGTCCGCAGCAGGAAACGGAACAGCCCGGTCTTGTAGCGGCGTTGCTGACGCAGGAATTCCTCGGCCAGCTCGACCTTCTTTTGTGCCCACTCGACGCGGGTCAGACGGTATTGTTCTTCGAGCTCGTCCTGAAGCTCGCGTATCCTGTCCAGCAGTTCATCGATTTTATTGGTCATTGCCCCTGATCCTTCGCCGGAATGGCGTTCGCTTTCTTCACATCAGGGAGTTTGCCCGATCCACCATCGGGCGTCACGTGCCGACTAGGGTTCGCAAACCGTCAGCAGGTCGGCTTCCAGTTCGATTTCCATGCCTTTTTCGAGCTTGCGATCGATGAAGGCGCCGCGATACAGCCGCCCGGCATTCTCGGCCTTCTTGCTGTGCGGGGTTTCCCAGTCGGTCACCCGGATGCGCACGACGCCGATCTGCTCGTCACGTTCGGGTACGCCCGGTGACACGCAGGGATAGGCCATGGCCTGCCGGTTGAACTCGGCGCGGCTGTACTGGTTCATCGCCTTGCCGGGAACGAGCGGGCACACGCCGAGATGGCGCGTCCTGACGTCGGCCGAAAGCACTTCGCCTTTCAGGTAGAAGACCGGTTCGGTCATCACCCAGCCGGCCCCGCCCTCCTCGTAGCGCACGCACTTGCCGGCCTGCAGCATGGCCGGATGCTTGAACAGCAACTGGGCGGACGGCCGCAGGGCGACCGGCTCGGTGGCCTGGGCCGAGACCGCCAGACAGGCCAGCGCAACGAGGAAAATTCGCATCGAGAACACCCGGTTCAATAGACCCGGATATCTTCGATCACCTTCCCATCGTTCGGCAAGCCCCCCGGGGCAGCAAATGCCACTTCGCCACGCAATTTGGTGACTTCCCGCAAGCTGGCGACGACGGCTTTGTCGAGCGCCTCGTTGCCGGCCGCGATTTCGCAATGAAGCACCATGCGGTCCTGCCCGCCCGGGTTGTCGACGACGAGCCGCATGCGGTCGATCTCGGGGTGGCGGGCGGCAATGTCCGCAATCTGCTCGGGATGGACGAACATGCCCTTGATCTTGGTCGTCTGGTCGGCCCGGCCCATCCAGCCCTTGAGGCGGATGTTGCTGCGCCCGCAGGGCGAACGACCGGGCAGAATGGCCGACAGGTCGCCGGTGGCGAAGCGGATCAGCGGGTAATCGGGATTGAAGGTGGTGACCACGACTTCGCCGACCTCGCCGACCGGCACCGGCTCACCGGTCCCCGGACGAACGATTTCGACGAGCAGGCTTTCCTCGACGACCAGGCCCTCCTCGGCTTCGGTTTCGTAGGCAATCGCCCCGATGTCAGCCGTCGCGTAGCACTGGCGCACACTGATGCCGCGCTCGTTGAGCCAGCTGCGGGTCACGCCGGGCAAGGCTTCGCCCGAGACGCAGGCCTTGCGCAGAGAACCGATATCGGCGCCCAGTTCTCCGGCCTTTTCGACAATGATCTTCAGGAAGGAAGGGGTACCGACATAGCCGTCCGGCTTGAGGTCGACCATGGCCTGGACCTGCTGCTCGGTCTGCCCGGTGCCGCCGGGGAAGACGGCGCAGCCCAGCTTGCGCGCCCCGCCTTCCATGAGAAAGGCACCCGGCGTGAAATGATAGGAAAAGCAGTTGTGAATCAGGTCGCCATTGCGGAAGCCGGCGGCGTACAACACGCGCGCCATGCGCCAGGGATCGACTTCCCCGCCCTGCAATTCGTAAATCGGCCCGGGTGACGCAAACACCCGCTTGGCCTTGTGACGCGGCAGTGAGTTGAGGCCACCGAAGGGCGGCATCTTCTTCTGCAACTCGATGAGGTCACGCTTGCGCGTCAGCGGCAACTTGGCCAGCGCCTCGCGCGACGCGCACTCGAAGGGATTGATCCCGGCCAGCGTCTGAAAATAGTAATGCGTCGTTTCCTTGGCATGCGCGACCTGACGCGCCAGCTTGTCCATCAGGTCCGCCTCGCGCTCATCCGGATCGCGGGTCTCGAGCGGGTCGTAAAAGCTCATTTCAAATTTCTCCGTTTTTTCCGGTTGACCGTGGGAATGGACTTGTCGAGGTTATGGATTCCCGGCCACATCACCCGGAGCTTGCAAAGTAGCCTGTCAGGGCAAGGCGGAGGCCGGCGCCGTTGGCTCTTGCCAACAAGCCGGCCGACAACGCCGCCCTGGCGGGCGCACTGCAAGCTCCCTGCACTGCCCCCTTAGGAAAGCCACCGCTTTCTTCTACGGTAATGTTTGACGTCCTTAAAGGACTTGCGGCCCGCGGAAGAGAGTCCCAGATAGAACTCCTTAACGTCCTCATTCGTCCGCAGATCCTCGGCATCCCCCTCCATCACCACCCGCCCGTTCTCCAGGATGTACCCGAAGTCGGCATAGCGCAGGGCGACCATGGTGTTCTGCTCGGCCAGCAGGAAACTCACGTTCTCGCGGCTATTCAGATCCTTCACGATCTCGAAAATCTCTTCAACAATCTGCGGCGCCAGGCCCATCGACGGTTCGTCGAGCAGGATCATTTCTGGCTTGGCCATGAGCGCCCGGCCAATCGCGCACATCTGCTGCTCGCCACCGGAGGTGTAGCCGGCCTGCGAGGTACGCCGCGTCTTGAGGCGCGGGAAATAGTGATAAACCTTTTCCAGGCTGTCCTTGAGCTCGCCACGCGAAATGCTGCGCGTGTAGGCGCCGGTCAGCAGGTTTTCCTCGATGGTCAGGTGGCCGAAGCAATGCCGCCCTTCCATGACCTGGATGACACCGCGCTTGACCAGCTCGTTCGGCGTCAGTTGGTCGATGCGATCGCCCTTGTATTCGACCGAACCCTTGGTCACATCGCCGCGCTCGGCGCGCAGCAGGTTGGAAATCGCCTTCAGCGTCGTCGACTTGCCAGCACCATTGGCACCGAGCAAAGCCACGATCTTGCCTTTCGGCACGTTCAGCGAAACGCCCTTGAGCACCAGGATCACGTGGTCGTAGATGACCTCGATGTTGTTGATGCTCAGGTAGTTGTCGGCCGCAGCTGCGGCAGTTTGTGTCGTCATCATCGTTTCCGATTCACGGGACGGCGTGAAAGAGCGAGAGCTCATGCCCTCGCTCCTTCCGCCTGACGTCTCATTTTTCCTTGGAACAATCGCGCGGCGTGATGCCCTTTTCCTTGGCGTACTGCTTGGCAGAGGCCTGGAAGAGCGGGTGGATCAAGCCCTTGTTACCCTCGATCCAGCCGGACACCGGCACCCACTTGGCGCCATCCCACTGCTGGATCTTCACCTTGCCCGAACCTTCGTGGTTGTCGCAGGAAGTCTTGATTTCCGGCAGCAGGTCGGTCGCGCCCAAGGCCTTCAGGCGAGCGTCGGTGATGTTCAGGTTTTCCAGCGCCCAGCGGGTCTGTTCGCCATTCAGCGCCTTGCCCTTGCCGTACTTTTCCTGGCCCTTGCGGATGGCTTCGACCGACAGCACGGCAGCGGAAACGCCGCGGTTATACAGGATGGTGCCGATCTTGGAGGGATCCTGCAGGTTGCCCTTGCCGGCGCCGTAGACCACCTTCTCGATGTCGGCGATGACCGGGACCTGCTTGCCGGCGACGTTCCAGGTCGCAGCCATGTAGCCCTTGGCGGCATCGCCGGCCGGCACGACGTCTTCTTCCGAACCGGTCCACCACGAACCGATCATCTTGTCGCGCGGGAAGCCGACCTTCTGGGCCGCCTTGAGCGCGGTCTGGTTCATCACGCCCCAACCCCAGAAAATGACGAAGTCAGGCTTTTCCTGGCGAATCTTCAGCCACTGCGCGCCCTGCTCGTTGCCCGGATGGGCGACTGGAATCTGCACCATCTCGAACTTGTTGAGCGACGCTTCGGCATTCAGCGCGACGATGGCTTCCTTGCCGTAGGCGGAGTCGTGGTACAGATAAACGATCTTCTTGCCAGCCAGGCTGCCGCCGTTCTTGTCCTTGAGGAACTTGACGATGGCCGAGGCCTGCATCTGGTAAGTCGTGACCAGCGGGAAGGCGTACGGGAAGACCGAGCCGTCAACCGCGTCGGTGCGGCCGTAGCCCATCATGGCCAGCGGCAGCTTGTCCTGGGCCGACTTGTCGATCAGGGCGTAGGAAATGCCGGTCGACATCGTGTGCAGCGGGCCGGCCGACTTGGCCGCCTTGCTCTTCAGGCGCTCGTAACACTCGACGCCCTTGGCGTTGTTGTATTCGGTTTCGCACTCTTCGTAGGTCATCTGGACGCCATTGACGCCCTTTTCCTTGAGATTGACGTAGTTCAGGTAGTCGATGAAACCGCCGTAGAAGGCCTGGCCGTTCGAGCCATACGGGCCGACGCGGTAGTCGATCAGCGGAAAGAACTGTTCTTCGGCGGCGGCTGCACCTTGAGACAGCATCGCCAGGGAAAGTGCAACGGCACTCAGGGCAGGTTTGAAGCTTTTAATCATGGTTTTGTCTCCTCTAGTTATAAAGTTGCGGCAACCCCGGCTTAGTGCGGGAACGGCCACAGGCGCAGCTTTTCCTTGGCGATTTGCCACAGACGGGCCAGCCCGTGCGGCTCAACGATCAGGAAGAACATGATCAGCGCACCGAACACCGTGATCTGGATGTGCGACACGGTAGCGCTGGAAAACGGCAGGCCGAACAGATCGGCAATGAACGGCAGGGTGATGTCGAGAAAGATCGGTAGCAGCAGGATGAAGGCCGCGCCGAGGAAGCTGCCCATGATCGAACCGACGCCGCCGATGATGATCATGAACAGGATCTTGAAGGACATTTCGAGCGAGAAACCATCCGGCTCGACCGACCCGAGGTAGCAGAAGGCGTACATCGCGCCAGCCACGCCGCAGTAGAAGGAACTGACAGCGAAAGCCAGCAGCTTGGTCGGCATCAGACGAATGCCGATGACCGAGGCAGCCACGTCCATGTCGCGCACCGCCATCCAGGCCCGCCCCGTCGTCGAACGCACCATGTTCTTGGCGGCCAGCGCCATGACGACGACGATGGACAGCACGAGCAGGTATTTCTCGACCGGCGTGGTCAGCTCGTGGCCGAAGATGATGAGTTGCTGCGTCGAGATCACGCCGGACGACGAGTTGTTCGACAACCACGGGAACTTGGTCAGACACCAGACGATGAAGAACTGCGCCGCCAGTGTCGCCACGGCCAGGTAAAAACCCTTGATGCGCAGCGATGGCAGGCCGAACAGGATGCCGACACCGGCCGCCGTCAACCCGGCCAGTCCGAAGGAGACCAGAATCGGGATGCCTTCGATGCGCAGCTGGAAGTTGTAGGCGGCATAGGCACCGACAGCCATGAAGGCAGCCGAACCGAGCGACAGCTGGCCGGCGTAGCCGGTCAGGATGTTGAGGCCGAGCGCCGCCAGGGCGAAGATCAGGAAGGGAATAAGGATGGCCGAGAACCAGTATTCGCTGGCAAACAGCGGCACCCCGAGGAATGCGACGACGAGCAGGGTAATGACCCCGATCCGGTCCTGACGGATCGGAAACAGTTGCTGGTCGGCGGCGTAGGTCGTCTTGAATTGACCGGCTTCACGGTAAAGCATGTCTCAAACTCCAGTTTGCAGATCATGCGCCGACGCAACGAGGCGCGAGGACGCAGACAGTACGATTAGTACGGCAAGGACGAGTAACGAAGTAGCGGCAAGCATGGCTGCAAACTAAACGCGGTCGATGTGTTTTTCGCCGAACAGACCTTCTGGCCGGACGAGCAGGAACAGCAGCGCGAGCACGTACGGGAACCAGCCCTCAATGCCGCCAAAGTTGCCGCCGAACAGATCCTGCATGACGGGCGGAATGTAGATTTCAGCCAGCTTTTCGGAGGCGCCGATGATCAGGCCGCCGACAATGGCACCCGGCACCGATGTGAAGCCGCCGAGGATCAACACCGGCAGCGCCTTGAGTGCGGTGAAAGTGAGCGCAAACTGCACGCCGTTGCGGGCGCCCCACATCATGCCGGCTACCAGGGCGACGAAACCGGCCACGCCCCAGACAATCGCCCAGATATGCTGCAGCGGAATGCCGATCGATAGCGCGGCCTGGTGGTCGTCCGCCACGGCGCGCAGGGCGCGACCGACGCGGGTGTACTGGAAGAACAGGGCGAGGGTTGCGACGAGCACCGCGGCAACGCCGGCAGCGACGAGGTCAAACTTCGAAATCACCATGTTCCAGTTGTCGAGAATCCAGGGAATCGGCTCATCGACGATGCCCAGTTCCAGCGCGCGCGGCTCGCTGCCGAAGATCATCGGCGCCAGGCCTTCGATGAAGAAGGCGAGACCGATGGTGGCCATGAACAGCGCGATGGGCGGCTGATTGACCAGCTTGCGCAGCACGAACTTCTCGGTGGCGATACCGAACAGCGTCATGATGATGAAGGCCAGGATGATCGCCATCCACAGCGGCGCCCCCTTCTCCATGCAGCCGACGACCGACAGCGCGGCCAGGTAAACCATGGCGCCCTGGGCGAAGTTGAAAACGCCGGAGGCCTTGTAGATCATCACGAAACCGAGGGCCACCAGCGCATACATGACGCCGGAAAGCAGGCCACCGATCAATACTTCAAGAAAGAAATTCATCTCGCCCGCCTCCTAATGGCCAGCACCAAGGTACGCCTTGATGACGTCCTCGTTGTTCTTCACATCTTCCGGCACGCCATCGCCGATCTTCTTGCCGTAGTCGAGTACGACGACACGGTCGGAGATATCCATGACGACCCCCATGTCGTGCTCGATGAGCACGATGGTGGTGCCGAACTGGTCATTCACGTCGAGGATGAAACGGCACATGTCCTGTTTTTCTTCGACGTTCATGCCGGCCATCGGCTCATCAAGGAGCAGCATGGACGGCTCGGCAGCCAGGGCGCGGCCGAGTTCGACGCGCTTTTGCAGTCCGTACGGCAAGCGGCCGACCGGCGTTTTGCGGATGTGCTGGATTTCGAGGAAGTCGATAACCTCTTCCACCTTCTTGCGGTGTTCGAGCTCTTCGTTCTTCGCCCGGCCGAACCACAGCGCATGCTCGATGAAGTTGGCCTTCATCTTGGTGATGCGCCCGGTCATGATGTTGTCGAGCACGCTCATGCCCTTGAAC
>JAGTRT010000083.1 GCA_018261895.1 Pseudomonadota bacterium | reverse complement strand
CCGAGAACCTTGAACGGACGTTGCATGGGTAAATTCCTGTCTCGAGAAAATCGTGATCCAGAATTATATGGCTTTCGGCACGCGATTTCCGCCCAACGGGGATTGCGGCAAGCGGATAACCTGCGCTTGACCTGCGCTTAACCGCCCCTTAACGCGCTTCCCGGCAGACTTCGATCATCGTCACGGATTGGGGGTTTTCGAGATGGCCGAGGAATACGTCAGCAGGAGCGCTTCTCTCTCCTTTGCGCATTGGCTCGGCTTGCTTCCGTTTCTGCGCTGGCGTGACCGGGTGACCCGCGCCAGTTCGCGCGCCGACGCCCTGGCCGGCATAACCGGGGCGCTCATTGTTCTGCCCCAGGCGGTGGCCTTCGCGACGATTGCCGGCCTGCCGCCCGAATACGGGCTGTATGCGGCGATGGCGCCGGCGATCGTCGCTGCGCTGTTCGGCTCGTCCTGGCACCTGGTTTCCGGACCGACCACAGCCATTTCAATTGCCGTCTTCGCTTCGGTGAGCCCCTACGCCCAGCCCGGTTCTCCCGAATTCATCGGGCTGGTACTGACGCTGACCGCGCTGACCGGCCTGTTCGAATTGGCATTGGGACTGGCGCGCATGGGCGTGCTGGTCAATTTCATTTCCCATACCGTGGTTATTGGCTTTACGGCTGGCGCGGCGCTACTCATTGCCGGAAGCCAGATCAAGAATTTCTTCGGGCTCGATATTCCACGCGGAACGCCCTTCTTCGAGATTCTCGGACTGTTTGCGCGGCAGGCGGGCGACACCAATCCCTACGTCTTGGCGGTCAGCCTGACGACGCTGATGGTCGGCATTCTGACCAAAATGGTCATGCCCAAACTGCCCTACATGATTGTCGCACTTGTCGCCGGCAGCCTGCTCGCGGTGGCCGTTAACGGTTATGTTGGCGTGGAGACGACTCATATTGGGACGGTCGGCGCGCTGTCGTCCGGCCTGCCGCCCCTGACCATGCCTGACTTTTCCTTGCGCAGTGTTTCCCAGATGCTGTTTCCGGCACTCATCATCACCATGCTGGCACTGACCGAAGCGGTGTCGATTTCCCGCTCGATCGCCGCCCGCTCCGGCCAGCAGATCGATGGAAACCAGGAATTCATTGGTCAGGGGCTTTCGAATCTGGTCGGCGCCTTCTTCTCGGGCTACGCATCGTCCGGTTCGTTCAACCGCAGTGGCGTGAATTATGCGGCGGGTGCCCAGACGCCGCTGGCGGCCGTCTATGCCTCGTTCTTTCTGGTTCTCATCCTGCTCCTGGTGGCGCCCTTGGCGGCCTATCTGCCCACCGCGGCGATGGCCGGCATCCTGTTTCTCGTCGCCTGGGGATTGATCGATTTTCATCATATCCGGCAGTTGCATCGCATCAGCCGCCAGGAAACGGTCGTCTTGTGGGTCACGCTGGTCGGTACCCTGTTCGACCTCGAAAAAGGCATCTTTCTCGGCGTCGCCCTGTCGCTGGCGCTCTACTTGTACCGTACCTCGCGCCCGGCGCTGGAGGCCGTAGTGCCGGACAGCGGCGCTGACAGTTATCACTATGTTGCCGCCAACGGCCGACCGGAATGCCCGCAAATAAAGATGATGCGACTCAACGGCTCGATCTTCTTCGGCGCAGTGTCGCATCTCCAGCAGCAAGTACAGGAGTTGACCGAAAAATCGCCGAAGCACAAGCACCTGGTGTTGATGGCGAGCGGTATCAATTTCATCGATCTGGCCGGCGCGGAATTTCTTGGTGAAACCGCAAAGCGCTATGCGAGCGCAGGCGGCAGTTTCGGGTTGTACCGGATGAAGGAGAACGTCGCCGCCTCCTTGCGTTGCGGCGGCTTCATCGACGCCATCGGTGAAGAAAATCTTTATCCGGCCAAGTCGCGACCGGCGGAAGCGTTGTTTCCGCGCCTCGACCCGGCGACTTGTGCGAACTGCCGGGCCAGGGTCTTTCGGCCCTGCCAGAGAATCGGCGACCAAGCCATGAGCATCCCCGAACAAGCGACCAACGAACTGATACTGCCATGAAAACCTATCGACGCATTCTCGTGCCCATTTTCAGCGCCGGCCAGACCGCGCTTCTGCTGCATCGCGTCAGCGACCTTGTGCAGGGTGGAAGTGCGAAGTTGCTGGTCGTGCGCATTCTCGACACGCATAGCGGCTTTGAATCCGACGGGCCGGCCGGAATGCTTCCGGAAGAAGCAGCCGTCCGGCGCGCGCGGGATGCCGGGAAGCGCCTCGACCTGCAGCTTGCGCGCCATAACCTTGCCTGGGCTGAAGCCAGGGTGCTCTGGAGAGACCCGAAAGCCGCCATGGCAGAAGTGGTCGAGGCCTGGTCCCCCGATCTCGTCGTTACGATCGCCGGTGGATTTCCCGATGGCTTTGCTGATGGGGCGGATATCCTGAAAGTGGATCGCCGCAACCTGCTGGGGCGCCTGGCCGACGTCATCCTCGACTTTCCGTTTCGCCACGCATGACCCTTGACGGGGGTTGAACGGCAGTGGACTTGGCGCAGCGCTTGACGTAAAAGACTGTTTGTCATCCCGATATTCCACCGCCAGCCCAACAATGCGCGACGCTGCAGCCATTTCCATCCTTGTCGTCGAAGACAG
>JAGTRT010000063.1 GCA_018261895.1 Pseudomonadota bacterium | reverse complement strand
GGCGCCGCGGAAGCCGAGCATCGGGTTTTCTTCTTCCGGCTCGTAGAGTTCGCCGCCGAGCAGCTTGCGGTACTCGTTGGACTTGAAGTCGGAGAGGCGAACGATGACCGGGTTCGGCCAGAAGGCGGCGGCGATGGTGGACACGCCTTCAACCAGCTTTTCGACGAAGAATTCCTTCGGCGAGGCGTAACCACGGGCGCGGCGCTTGATTTCGTCGCGCTTCGAAGCCGGCAGACGCTCGACGTCGAGGATGGCCTTCGGGTGGATGCCGATGACGTTGTTGATGATGAACTCAACGCGGGCCAGACCAACGCCAGCGTTCGGCAGCTGGGCGAATTCGAAGGCCAGTTCCGGGTTGCCGACGTTCATCATGACCTTGACCGGGACGTCCGGCATGGCCGAGATGTCACGCGAGGTCACTTCGAAGTCGAGGCTGCCGCGGTAAACGTGGCCGGTGTCGCCTTCGGTGCAGGAGGCGGTAACGATTTCGCCTTCGGTCAGGGTTTCGGTAGCATCACCGCAACCGACGATGGCCGGAATGCCCAGTTCGCGGGCGATGATGGCGGCGTGGCAGGTACGGCCGCCACGGTTGGTGACGATGGCCGAAGCACGCTTCATGACCGGTTCCCAGTTCGGGTCGGTCATGTCGGCGACGAGCACGTCACCCGGCTTGACCTGGTCCATTTCCTTCGGATCCTTGACGATGCGGACCGGGCCGACACCGATCTTCTGGCCGATGGCGCGACCGGAGGCGAGCACCTTGGAGAAGGACTTGAGCTTGAATTTTTCAACCTTGCCAGCGCCGGCTTGCGACTGCACGGTTTCCGGACGGGCTTGCAGGATGTAGAGCTTGCCGTCGATACCGTCCTTGCCCCACTCGATGTCCATCGGACGACCGTAGTGCTTCTCGATGATCATGGCGTAGCGGGCCAGCTCCATGACTTCGTCGTCATTGAGCGAGAACTGGTGACGCAGGGACTCCTCGACGTCCTCGGTGATCACCGACTTGCCGGCAACCTTCTCGGCCGAGAAGGTCATCTTGATCATCTTGGAGCCGAGGTTGCGGCGCACGACGGCCTTCTTGCCGGCGGCGAGCATGGGCTTGTGCACGTAAAACTCGTCCGGATTGACGGCGCCCTGAACGACGGTTTCGCCGAGGCCGTAGGAAGACGTAACGAACACGGCATCACGGAAACCGGATTCGGTGTCGAGCGTGAACATCACGCCGGCCGCGCCCTTGTCGGAGCGAACCATGCGCTGGATACCGGCCGACAGGGCGACGTCGGCGTGGACGAAGCCCTTGTGAACGCGGTAGGAAATGGCGCGGTCGTTGTACAGCGAGGCGAAGACTTCCTTGATGGCGTGCAGGATGTTTTCCAGGCCGACGATGTTCAGGAAGGTTTCCTGCTGACCGGCAAAGGACGCGTCCGGCAAGTCTTCGGCGGTGGCGGAAGAACGCACGGCGAAGGACATGTCGGTGGTCGAATCGGCGACCAGGCGCTGGTATTGCTCGGTGATGGCGATGGTCAGGTCCATCGGGAACGGGGTGTCCATGATCCACTGGCGGATCTCGGCGCCGGCCTTGACCAGCGCATTGAGGTCATCGACATCCAGCGCGTCGAGCACGGCGTTGATCTTGGCGTCGAGGCCGGACTGGGCCAGGAAGTCGCGGTAAGCCTGCGCGGTGGTGGCAAAGCCGCCCGGCACGCGGACGCCAGTGTCGGCCAGCTGGCTGATCATTTCGCCGAGCGAGGAGTTCTTGCCGCCGACTTGGTCGACGTCGGTCATTCGCAGTTTTTCGAAGGGGATTACCAGGGCTTCCATTGCTGTGTCCTTTCGGGGTCGAATTTAAAGTTGTAAATCAGGATGCTGAGAAATCGGTATTCAGGCGACGCTCGGCCGTCTCGCGACGGGCCACGGAACGCAGCGTCTGCGCCAGCGTCTCGCGCACGAAATCGATGTGCGTTTCGGCAGCGGAACGGGCGGCTTGCGGCTTGCGCTCGGTGATGGCGGCGTGAATGGCCGCGTGCTGGCGCATGAGCAGCGAACTGGCGGCCGGCACCATCTTGAGCTCGCCGAGGTTGAGGCGGATGTTGTCGTGCATGAGGCGGAGCAGCGCGGCCGACAGGTGGCCGAGCAGCACGTTGTGGGCGGCGTCGCCCACGGCCTGATGAAAAGCGATGTCGGCGTCGGAACGCTTTTCGGTGTTGTCATTCTGGAACGACGTCTGCAAGGACTGGAAAGCCTGATCCAGGCGCAGCAGGTCGGCATCGGTGGCCCGTTCGGCCGCCCATTCGGCGGCCTGGCCTTCGAGCATGCGGCGGAACTCAAGCATGTCCTCGCGCAGGGTCGGGTAGCTGCCCATCATTTCCTGCCAGGGGTCGAAAAAACTCGACTCGAGTGCGTCGGTGACATAGGTGCCGCCGCCCTGGCGGCTCGTTACCATGCCCTTCGAGGCCAGCTTCTGGATGGCCTCGCGCAGGCTCGGGCGGGAAACGCCGAGCTCGATCGCCAGCTCGCGCTCGGGCGGCAGGCGGTCGCCGGCTTTCAGCGAGCCCTCAAGAATGCGCCGCTCCAAAGTCGAAGCGACGGCATCGGAAATACGCGGAACCTGCACCTTGTTAGGCATTGGTAAGACCACATTGATTGGTAAGACCAGACAATTCTAGCGGCCGTTTTCAGAAAGCGCAAGCATGGGGATTTCCCTCGGTAGATTGACTAAGTCACGGTATTCACGTAAATTTTCACTTCAGCAATTATTGGTCTTACCATTTGACCGTTAAATAATTCACAGCGGAGACAACATGAATCACGCGCAATCCTCGCCACCACGGCCAACTGACGTTTATTTCTTTGCCACCTGCGTGGTCGACCAGTTTTTTCCCGGCGCCGGCATGGATGCCATCACCCTGATTGAGCGCCAGGGTATCCGCGTGCACTTCCCCGAAGAGCAAACCTGCTGCGGCCAACCTGCCTATACCAGCGGCTTCCCCGACGAGGCGCGGAAGGTGGCCGCGCACCAGCTGACGCTCTTCCCGAACGACTGGCCGGTGGTCGTTCCCTCCGGCTCCTGCGCCGGGATGATGAAGCACCACTACCCGACGCTGTTTGCGGCCGATCCCGTACGCAAGGCTCAGGCAGAGCAGCTTTCAGCACGCATCTACGAGCTGACCGACTTTCTGGTCAATGTCCTGAACTTTCAGCCTGAAGACACGGGCGGCGACTGCACGGTCGTGCTGCACACCTCATGTTCGGCCCGTCGCGAAATGGGCGTGCATCTGACCGGACGCCAGCTGCTCAGCGGGCTGAAAGGCGTCAAGGTGGCGCAGCAGGACCATGAATCGGAATGCTGCGGCTTTGGCGGCACCTTCTCGGTCAAGCAGCCGGAAATTTCCGGCGCGATGGTCGAGGACAAGGTCAAGGCCTTGAAGGCGACCGGCGCCGAACGCGTCGTCAGCGCCGATTGTGGCTGCCTCATGAACATTCTCGGACACGCCGCCTGGAAGGATGAACAGGAAGGCCGCAAGACGCCCAGCCTGCCGGGCGAACACATCGCCAGCTTTTTGCTGCGGAGGACGTCCAAATGAGCGCTCGTGACCGGATTCTTGGCAAATTGAAGGCGAGCATGCCGGCGACTGCCCCTGCCCTGCCCGCCGTCACCAGCTGGTTCGCCACGCATCGCGTCGTCGAATCGGCGGCCGACAAGGCCAGTCGCTTTAAGACCTGCATCGAACTGGCCCACGCCGAAGTCCATGCCGTGACGCCGGCCAACTGGCTGACCACCCTGCGCGAAGTTCTGCGCAGCAAGGCACTGGAGCGGATTCTGGTGAGCGAGGAAACAACGCATGGTTGTGCCGTGCTCGAGGAATTTCCGTTGCATGGCATCGACTGCCAGACCTATGACATGCCCATCGAAGCCTGGAAAACGGAGATGTTCCGGCAGACGCCGGCCAGCCTGACCGCAGCCCGCGCCGCCATCGCCGAGACGGGTACGCTGATCCTGTGGCCCGATGACGCTGAGCCGCGCCTGATGTCACTGGTGCCCCCCGTCCATATCGTGCTGCTCGACACCACCAAAATCTACAACACCTTCTTTGAGGCGATGACGGCCGAAGGCTGGAAGGACGGACTGCCTACGAATTCGCTTCTGATTTCCGGCCCATCAAAGACCGCCGACATCCAGCAGACGCTGGCTTACGGTGCCCACGGCCCGAAGGAACTGGTCGTGCTAATGCTGGCGAAGGACGAGCAATGAGCGAACACATCCTGGAGTTCAAGCCGGCCGAAGGCTTCCGCGCCCGTTCCAAGGCCGTCGTCGACAATCCCTTCCTGCGCCAGAGTTTCCGCGGCGCCATGGACTTCCTGATGAGCAAGCGCGCCGCCCAGTTTCCCGACGCCGAGGAACTGGAAAGCCTGCGCACGCTAGGCGAAAGCATCCGCCAATACAACCTGGCCAAGCTTCCGACGCTGCTCGAACAGCTCGAAGCCAACCTCACCCGCAACGGCATCAAGGTGCATTGGGCCGAAACACCGGACGAAGCCAACGCCATCATCCTCGGCATCTGCCACGAGCGCCGGGCCAAGCTGATGGTCAAGGGCAAGTCCATGGTCAGCGAGGAGATCGAGCTCAACCACGCCGCCGAAGCCGCCGGCATCGGTGCGCTGGAGTCGGACATGGGCGAATACATCGTCCAGCTGGCCAACGAAAAGCCGTCGCACATCATCATGCCGGCCATCCACAAGACCAAGGAGGAAATCGCCCGCCTCTTCGCCGACAAGGTCGAAGGCGTCGATTACACCGACAACGTCGATGCGCTGATCCAGATCGGCCGCAATGTGCTGCGGCAGAAGTTTCTCGAGGCCGACATTGGTTTGTCCGGCGTCAATTTCGCCGTCGCTGAAACCGGCACGCTGTGTCTGGTCGAGAACGAAGGCAATGGGCGGATGTGCACCACTGCCCCGCCCGTCCATATCGCCATCACCGGCATCGAGAAGATCGTCGAGAAGCTCGAACACGTACCGCCGCTGCTCTCGCTACTAACCCGCTCGGCGACCGGCCAGAACATCTCGACCTACTTCAACATGATCTCCAGCCCGCGCAAGCCTGGCGAGAAGGATGGCCCGAGCGAAGTCCACCTCGTCCTGCTCGACAACGGCCGCTCACAAGCCTATGCCGACGAGCAGCTGCGCAAGACCCTGCAATGCATCCGCTGCGGGGCATGCATGAATCACTGCCCGGTTTATACGCGGATTGGCGGGCACGCCTACGGGACGACCTATCCGGGGCCGATCGGCAAGATCATTTCGCCGCACATGCTGGGGCTCGATGCCACCTCGACGATGGCCACCGCCTCGTCGCTGTGTGGGGCTTGCGGAGAAGTGTGTCCAGTGAAGATTCCGATTCCGGAGCTGTTGATGCGGCTGCGAGAGGAAGCCTTCTCGGCACCGCATGCCAATCCGGCCATGCGCGGCCAGGGGGCGGGATATTCGTCGCTGATTTCGGCCGTCTGGCGGGGATGGGCGGCGGTTTATCGGTCGCCGGCCCTGTATGGCGTGGCGACCTGGCTGGGGAGTCGGTTTGCGTGGTTGATGCCTTCGAAGCAAGGGGCCTGGACGAGCGTTCGGGTACCCTTGAAGCCGGCGCCTAAGCGGTTGCGGGATTTGCTGAAAGAGCGCGGGTGATGAGGACCGGTTTCTTCGAAACGCTTGTTTCCGCGCCTGACGCGCGTGCGGCGTTTTCTGAATCGCTGGGTTTCGCCGCTGACCGGCGAGCTTACTTTCTTTTGCTTCGCCAAAAGAAAGTAGCCAAAGAAAAGGCGACCCCGGGGGCGGCGCCGGGCGTTGCCCGGTTCCTTGCGCTACTCGGAGGGCCGGGCGGCTTGCCAGAACTCGCCTGCGGCTCAGACAAGGCAAGCCGACCACCCCCGGCCTTCCTGCGTTGCTCAGCGCCTTCCACGGGGACCCGAAGGGCGTCGCAATTTTGCGGCTCGCTCCCAAAAAGAGGCTTTGACGGTCAACCGGAAATTTTGCCCAAAACTGAAATCTTCTCCGCTTCCGCCGGTTGGCCCGGGCCCCTTGCGAGGTGCCGAGCAACGCAGGCGTTGGCGGGCGAAGCCGGCACCGACCCAGGGGTGACCTTTTCTTTGGCTACTTTCTTTTGGGCAAACAAAAGAAAGTACGCTCGCCGGTCAACGGCGAAAACCAGCGTTTCAGCAAAAACAAACGCCCGCCGATCAACGGCAAAACCCAGCGTTTCCAAAACGCAGCCCCCCCTTTTTGCCCAATAACGAGCCAAGTTCATGAGCGAACTCATCCATTCCCTGAGCAATCACCTCCCTCCCCAGCAGATCATCATCGACGATCTCCGCCGCCTGGCCTACGGGACCGACGCGAGCTTCTACCGCCTGACGCCCGAGGTGATCGCGGTGATCGAAAGCGAGGACGAGGCGCGTCAGGTTTTGCTGACGGCGAAGCAGCACCAGCGCCCGGTGACTTTTCGCGCAGCCGGTACGAGCCTTTCCGGGCAGGCGATCACCAATGGCGTTCTGGCGCTGATCGGAGAAGGCTTTGCCACCTGCGAAATCAATGCCGATGCCAGCAAGGTGCAGGTCGGCCCGGGCATCGTCGGCGGCGAGGTGAACCGCCGCCTGGCTCCGTTCGGCAAGAAGATCGGGCCGGACCCGGCATCGATCAATGCCTGCAAGATTGGCGGCATTGCGGCCAACAACGCCTCCGGGATGTGCTGCGGTACGGCGCAGAACAGCTATCGGACGCTGGCCGGCATGCGCGTCATGCTGGCCGATGGCAGCGTGCTCGACACCGAGGACCACCTGAGCGTCGATGCCTTCTCGAAAAGCCATGCCGTGCTGCTCGGCGAGCTTGAGCGCCTGGGCCGCGACACGCGCGCCAACGCCACGCTGGCCGAACGCATCCGCCACAAGTTCAAGATCAAGAACACGACGGGCTACAGCCTCAACGCGCTGGTCGATTACGAAGACCCGATCGACATCCTGTCGCACCTCATGATCGGCTCGGAAGGCACGCTCGGCTTCATCTCGCGCATCACCTACAACACTGTTGTCGAAGACCCGTTCAAGGCTTCGGCGCTGGTTTTCTTCCCGGACATCCGCACGGCCTGCGAGGCGGTCATCCGTCTCAAGCCGCAGCCGGTTTCCGCCGTCGAACTGCTCGACCGCCCCGCCCTGCACTCGGTCGAGAACAAGCCCGGCCTGCCGGCCATCATGCGCGAACTGGGCGAGGACGCCGCCGCGCTGCTCATCGAAGTTCGCGCCGCCTCGGCGGAAGGCATCAGCGACAAGATTGCCGCCGTGCATGCCGCCATGGAAGGCATTGCCACCGTCGAGCCGATGGCCTTCTCGACCGACCCGGCCACCTGCGAGATGTACTGGAAGGTGCGCAAGGGCACCTTCCCGTCCGTCGGCGCCATGCGCCGGACCGGCACGACGGTGCTCATCGAGGACGTGGCCTTCCCCATCGCCTCGCTGGCCGACGCCACGCTCGACCTGCAGGCCCTGCTCCGCCATCACGGCTACCACGAGGCGATCATTTTCGGCCATGCGCTGGAAGGCAACCTGCATTTCGTCTTCACCCAGGATTTTGGCGACCCGGCCGAAGTCGACCGCTACGCGCGCTTCATGGACGATGTCTGCAAGCTGGTCGTGGACAAATACGACGGTTCGCTCAAGGCCGAACACGGCACCGGCCGCAACATGGCGCCCTTCGTCGAGATGGAGTGGGGCAAGGACGCCACCGACCTCATGCGCCGGATCAAGAAACTGTTCGACCCCGACAACCGCCTCAACCCCGGGGTCATCCTCAACGACAACCCGCGCGCCCATCTCGACAATCTCAAACCCATGCCGGCGGCCGAAGACATCGTCGACCGCTGCATCGAGTGCGGCTTCTGTGAACCGCTCTGCCCGTCGCACCGCCTGACCCTCAGCCCGCGCCAGCGCATCGTCAGCGTGCGCGAACTGGCGCGGCGCGCCGCCGCCGGGGAACCGGCCGGCACACTCGGCGAAAGCTACGCCTACATGGGCCTCGACACCTGCGCCGGCTGCGGCCTGTGCTCGACCGCTTGCCCGGTGGGCATCGACACCGGCGACCTGACCCGCCGCCTGCGCGGCCGCCAGATTGGGGACACGACACGCGCCGTCAACGCCTGGACCGGCGAGCATTTCGGTACCCTGGCCAAGGCCTCGCGCCTGGGGCTGACGGTCGGTCACGCCGTTTCCGGCGTCCTCGGCGACAACTTCCTCAGCCGCATTTCCGGCGGCGCCTGGAAAAAGAACATGCCCTACGCCGGCCGCGATCCGGTCGCACGACGCGCTTCGGGCGACCCCGTCGTCTATTTCCCGACCTGCGGCGGCCGCATCTTCGGGCCGTCGATTTCCGGCGAAAAACAGCTGGGCGACGTCATCATCGAATTGCTCACCCGCGCCGGCTACGCGCCCATCCTGCCCGAGGGTTTCGATCAGCTGTGCTGTGGCCAGATGCTGGCGAGCAAGGGCATGGCCGAAGAGGCCGAGGCGATGTCGAACACGCTCGAAGCGGCGCTCATGAAGGCCTCGCAGAACGGCAAGTACCCGGTGATCATGGATGCCAGCACCTGCTCAGCACGCATGCAGAAGCACCTCGCCGGCAAGCTCGAACTCTACGATTTCCACGAATTCGCCCACGACGCCCTGCTGCCGCGCCTGATGATCCACAAGCAAAGCGCCCCTGTTGCCCTGCACATCAACTGCAGCGTGCGCAAGAACGGCGCCGACGCCAAGCTGCGCGCACTGCTCAAGGCCTGTGCAGAGGAAGTCATCGAACCGGCCGGCGTGACGTGCTGCGGCTTCGCCGGCGACCGCGGCTTCGTCGTCCCCGAGCTCAACCAGCATGCCCTGCGCCACATCCACAAGGATCTGCCGGCCAATTGCGCCTGCGGTGTGTCGACCAACCGCACCTGCGAAATCGGACTGACCGCCGAAACCGGCATCAACTACCAGTCGGTTGCCTATCTGCTCGAAAAATGCAGCCGCCCGGCCGCGACATGTTGAGGATTTCCCTAACAGCGCAAACCCCGTCGAATTGCTAACTTACGCCCAATCAAACGAATTCAAGGAGAAACACCATGTACAAGAAAATCCTCGTCGCCATCGATGACAGCGCCACCTCCCGCGGCGCGCTGGCCGAAGCGCTGCATATTGCCCGCACGAGCAAGGCCAAGATCTACATTGCGCACGTCGCCGATGAAACGATCCTCAACCTGCACGGCCACGCCATGGCCAGCGCGGTCAATCTTGACGATGCCGTCGCCAACCTGACCCAGGCCGGCCGGAAACTGCTCGAACAAGCCATGGCCAACGCCACCGACGTCGAAGCCGAATCGCTCCTGCTCGAAGCCAGTAACCGCCGTGTCTCCGAAGTCATCGCCGACAAGTCCAAGGAGCTCGGCGTTGACCTCATCGTCATCGGCCGCCACGGCCAGCGCGGCCTGGCCACCCTGATTCTCGGCTCGGTCGCCGAACAACTGGCTAAAATGGCAGATGCATCGGTGCTGCTCGTTCGCAAGCACTAAGCAAACACAGAACAATTTTTCATCCCTGCGGCCTCGACACACCCGTGAGGCCACGGGAATGACGCAAAAAAACTGATCCCCGCTTGTCCGGGGATCATTCACGATGGGAGTCCTCATGTCTGAACGCGCCACCGATACCCTGAAGGATGAACCCCTACGCGACGACATCCGCCTGCTCGGGCGCATTCTCGGTGACACCGTGCGCGAGCAGGAAGGGGACTCGGTATTCGACATCGTCGAGCGCGTTCGCCAGACCGCCGTGCGTTTCGCCCGCGACGGCGACCCGGCTGCCCGCGCCGAACTCGCCGCCCTCCTCGACCCACTGCCGCGCGACACGACGCAGGCGGTCGTTCGCGCCTTCAGCTACTTTCTGCAACTGGCCAACATCGCCGAGGACGAGCACCACATCCGCCGGCGTCGCGCCCACGACCTGGCCGGCTCGCCGCCACGCGAAGGCAGCCTGGTCTTTGCGCTCGATGCCCTGGGCAATGCCGATGTGTCGCCGGATGCCATCGCCGATTTCTTCGCCCACGCCGTCGTCGCCCCGGTGCTCACCGCCCACCCGACTGAAGTCCAGCGCCAGAGCCTGATCCGCAATCACCGCGACCTCGCCCGCCTGCTCGAAGCGCGCGACCGCCTGCAGATGACGCCCGAGGAAGCCGCCGAGAACGACCTGGCCATCGCCAATTCCATCCTCACGCTGTGGCAGTCGCGCATGCTGCGCCCGGTGCGCCTCAAGGTGCTCGACGAGGTGAAGAACGGCATCAGCTATTTCAAGGAAACCTTCTTCACCGAGTTGCCGCGCCTCTACATCCAGGCCACGCAACAGCTGCAAAAGCGCTACCCGGACAAGATCTGGGCGCTGCCCCCGTTCTTCCGTGTCGGCAGCTGGATCGGTGGTGACCGCGACGGCAACCCCTTCGTCACCGCCGACATCCTGCGCGAAGCGCTGCGTCTGCAGTCCGCCGCCGCCCTCAATCATTACCTCGAGGAAATCCACGAGCTGGGCGGCGAATTGCCGCTGTCCGATCTGCTCGTGCAGGTCACGCCCGAACTGCTGGCGCTCGCCGAACACTCGACCGACCACTCGCCGCAACGCGCCGACGAACCCTATCGGCGCGCCCTCTCCGGCATCTACGCCCGCCTCGCCGCGACGGCTCGCTACCTCGACCACGTCGAACCGGTACGCCACGAAATCGGCCATGCCGAGCCTTACCCGACGCCGGAAGCCCTGCGTGCCGACCTCAAGGTGCTCAACAACTCGCTCAAGCTCAACGGCAGCAGCCGCCTGGCCGGCGGCCGCCTGCGTCGCCTGCTCCGCGCCGTGCAGGTGTTCGGCTTCCATCTGGCGCCCATCGACCTGCGCCAGAATTCCGAAGTCCATGCCCGCAGCGTCGCCGAATTGCTGGCGAAGGCCGGTCGTTGCCCGGATTACGAAGCACTTTCCGAAATTGAGCGAATTTCCCTGTTGACCGTGGAAATCACCACGCCGCGCCCGCTTTATTCGCCCTACCTGAGCTACTCGGAGGAAACCCAGGGCGAACTGGCCATCTTCTTCGCGGCCAATGAACTGCGCCAGCGCTACGGCACCGCCGCGCTGCCCAACTGCATCATCTCGAAGACTGACGGCGTCTCCGACCTGCTCGAACTCGCGCTGCTCCTCAAGGAATCCGGGCTGCTGCTGCCGGGCGAGAAACCGCGCCTCAACGTCAACATCATCCCGCTCTTCGAAACCATCGAGGACTTGCAAAAGAGCGCGGCGACCATGGCCGGCGTCTTCGCCATCCCGGCCTATCGCGAGCTGATCGCCGGCCGGGGTAACGAACACGAAGTCATGCTCGGCTACTCCGACTCCAACAAGGATGGCGGCTTCCTGACCTCGGGTTGGGAGCTTTACAAAGCCGAGATTGAACTGACCCAGGTGTTCCGGCAACACGGCGTGCGCCTGCGTCTGTTCCACGGTCGCGGCGGCTCGGTCGGCCGCGGCGGCGGCCCGACCTACCACGCCATCCTGGCCCAGCCGGCCGGCGCCGTCTCAGGCCAGATCCGCCTGACCGAACAGGGCGAAGTCATCTCGACCAAGTACGGCAATGCCGACACCGGCCGCCGCAACCTCGAGGTGCTGCTCGCCGCCACGCTGGAAGCCAGCCTGACCGACCACGAAAACAAGGTCGAACCGGCCGAGCAGTTCCACGCCACCCTGGACGACCTCTCGCTGCGCGCCTTCAACGCCTATCGCGGGCTGGTCTATGAAACACCGGGCTTCACGACCTATTTCCGCCAGTCGACGGTGGTGTCGGAAATCGCCTCGCTCAACATCGGCAGCCGCCCGGCCTCGCGCAAGGCCTCCGAGCGCATCGAAGACCTGCGCGCCATTCCCTGGGTCTTCAGCTGGGCGCAATGCCGCCTCATGCTGCCCGGCTGGTACGGCTTCGGCTCGGCCGTCGACGGCTACCTCGCCAGCAACCCGAGTGGTCTCGCCACGCTGCGCCGCATGGTCAAGTCCTGGCCCTTCTTCCAGAGTCTGCTCTCCAACATGGACATGGTGCTGGCCAAGACCGACCTCGCCATCGCCTCGCGCTACGCCGAGCTGGTGAGCGACACCGAACTGCGCGAGCGCATCTTCAGCCGGATCAAGGCCGAATGGGCGCTGACCCGCCAGCACCTGCTGAGCATCCTGGAAGCAGACGATTTCCTGGCCGACAACCCGATGCTCAAGCGCTCGCTGCAACTGCGTTCGCCCTACATGGACCCGCTCAACCACCTCCAGGTCGAACTGCTCAAGCGCCACCGCGCCGGCGAGACCGACGAGCGCGTGGCGCGCGGCATCCACCTGTCGATCAACGGCGTGGCTTCCGGTCTGCGCAACAGCGGTTAAAATCTCACGATGCCTACCACCATCAAACGCACCGTATTTTTCGTCTCGGACGGCACCGGCCTGACGGTCGAGGCCCTCGGCCACAGCCTGATGACCCAGTTCGAGGACATCGAGTTCAAGCAGATCCGCATCCCCTTTCTCGATAACATCGAGAAAGCGCAGGACGCCGTGGTCCGCATCAACGAGCAGGGCGAAAAGGACGGCATGCGTCCCATCGTCTTCACGACCCTGGTCAATCCGACGCTGTCGAACATCGTCCACCAGGCTGACGCCTTCTGCCTGTCCTACTTCGACTCCTTCCTCGCCCCGCTCGAAGCCGAACTCGGCCGCCAGTCGAACCACACCGTCGGCCGCTCGCACGGATCGGCCGAAAGCTCGGACTACAAGGAACGCATCGAAGCCATCAACTACACCCTGGCCCACGATGACGGCATCACCGACCGCGACCTCGAAGAAGCCGACGTCATCCTCGTCGCCGTCTCGCGCTGCGGCAAGACGCCGACCTCGCTCTACCTCGCCATGCAATTCGGCCTCAAGGCCGCCAACTTCCCGCTCATCCCCGAAGACTTCGACCGCGGCCGCCTGCCCAGCACACTGGAAAGACATCGCCCCAAGCTCTTCGGCCTGACCATCCAGCCCGAACGCCTCGCCCAGATCCGCGAAGAACGCCGCGCCGGCAGCAAATACGCGTCAATCTCCAACTGCCGCTACGAAATCGCCGAAGCCGAAAAGATGATGCGGCGGGAAGGGATTCGCTGGCTCGACTCCTCGACGAAATCGATCGAGGAAATCTCGACGACGATTTTGCAGGAATTGAAGCTAAGGTAGGTTTTCGCTCGGGAGGCGCTGGCCTTGCCTTTCTGGGACGCGGGTTTTGGCGCCTGACGGGCGAGCGTTGGTTTTTGCTGATACGCTGGTTTTCGCGCCTGACGCGCGGCGTTTTTATTCTGAGACGCTGGTTTTCGCCGTTGACCGGCGAGCGTACTTTCTTTTGTTTGCCCAAAAGAAAGTAGCCAAAGAAAAGGTCACCCCTGGGTCGGTGCCGGCTGCGCCGGTTCCCTGCGCTACTCGTCG
>JAGTRT010000049.1 GCA_018261895.1 Pseudomonadota bacterium | reverse complement strand
ATGCAGCGAGTGCTGGGCGCGGGTGATGCCGACGTACATGAGCCGCCGCTCTTCCTGCAACTTGACCGGATCGAGCGATTCGCGGTGCGGCAGGATGCCCTCCTCGACGCCGACCAGGAAGACGTGCTTGTATTCCAGGCCCTTGGCAGCGTGCAGCGTGGAGAGCTGCACGGCATCGACGTCTTCTTCACCCTGCTTTTCCAGCATGTTGATCAGGGCAATGCTCTGGGTCAGGTCAATCAGCGTCTTGCCGTCTTCCTCGCCCTTCTTGTTGAGCCACTCGGCGAATTCGCAGACATTGGCCCAACGCGTCTGGGCCGTGCGGTCCTCTTCGTGGTCGTAGAGGTAGGTTTCGTAATCGATGGCCTTGAGGAGGTCGGGCAGGACTTGCTGGGCTGGCTCGCGGCTGGCCCGGTGCTGCAGGCGATTGATGAAATGGCAGAACTCAAGCAACGGTTCGAGCTGTCGCGGCTGCACCCGATGGGCAAAGCCCTCTTCGAAAGCAGCATGGAACAGCGAAATGTGGCGCTCGCCGGCATAGGTGCCAAGCACCTGCAGCGTCGCAGCACCGATGCCGCGCTTGGGCGTGGTGGCAGCCCGAATGAAGGCCGGATCATCGTCTTCGTTGGTCAGCAGGCGAAGATAGCTGATGATGTCCTTGATTTCCGCCTTGTCGAAGAAGGACTGGCCGCCCGACAGCAGATAGGGCACCTTGTTGTTGCGGAGTTGCGTTTCGAGCAGGCGCGCCAGGTGGTTCGAGCGGTAGAGGATGGCGTAGTCCTTGAACTTGCCACGGCGCTCGAAGCGATGCGCCTGCAACTTCATGACCACGCCTTCGGCCTCGGCTTCATTGTCCCGGCAGGCTGTAACCGAAATCTGCTCGCCGTGTCCGAGGTCGGACCACAGCTTCTTGTCGAACAGCTTTTCGTTGTGCGAGATGACGTTGTTGGCCGCCTTCAGGATGCGCACGGTCGACCGGTAGTTCTGCTCAAGCTTGATGACCTTGAGCGAGGGGAACTCGGCTGGCAGTTTCTTCAGGTTGTCGATGTCGGCGCCGCGCCAGCCGTAGATCGCCTGGTCGTCGTCGCCCACGGCCGTGAACTGGGCACGGACGCCGGTCAGCAACTTGAGCAGCTGATATTGGCAGGCGTTGGTGTCCTGGTATTCGTCGACGAGCAGGTAGCGCAGGCGGTTCTGCCATTTCTCCCGGATATCCGGATGTTGCTGGAAGAGCACGGCCGGCAACCCGATGAGGTCGTCGAAATCGACGGCCTGATAGGCTTTCAGCGTCGCTTCGTAGGAAAGGTAGGCCTGGGCAGCAAGGGCTTCGTGTTCGTTGGTGGCAATTTGCCGCGCGGCCTCGGGCGAAACCAGGCCGTTTTTCCAGTTGGAAATGATCGATTGCAGCCGGCGCAGCGTGCCTTTGTCGACCGTCTTGGCAATGTCGCCGATGATCCCGGCGCAGTCGGCCGAATCGAAGATGGAAAAGCGCGGCTTGTAGCCCAGCGCCTTGGCCTCTTCGCGCAGGATGCGCACGCCGAGCGAGTGGAAGGTGGATATCTGCAATTCGCCAGCCTGCTGCTTGGAGAGCAGCTTGCCGACGCGCTCCTGCATTTCCTTGGCGGCCTTGTTGGTGAAGGTGATGGCGGCGATGTTGCGTGGCTGGAAGCCGCAATCCTGGACCAGATAGGCGATTTTCTGCGTGATGACGCGCGTCTTGCCCGAACCGGCGCCCGCCAGCACCAGCAAGGGGCCGTCGAGGTAATGGATTGCTTCGCGCTGCGGGGGATTGAGACCGGACATGACTCGGAAAAATGACGGCGCCCCGACGAGGCGGGGCGCGCTGGATTAGGAGCCCGATTTTAACCCAGGGGCGGGGCGATGAATATTGGCCGACGCCGAATCAGACCACGTCGTCGATGCCCATCAGGCGGTCGAGGCGAACGCCCGGCTTGATAAGGCTCTCGGTCCCCGTCTCCATTTCCAGGAGTTTCGCCGCAACCTCGCGGGCACCTTGCAGGACCTGCGCCTGGCCGTGGAAGGCACCGACGGCATCGGGTTCGATTTCGGCGATTTCCTGCTGCAGGCTGCGTTGCCGGTCGCCCTCGACCCCTTCCATGAACTCGACGCGCCGAACCTGATCGACATCGAGCGGATGCAAAGCCTCACTCGACTCGCGAGTGGGGCGCTGCGTGGTGCTCGATAAACGGTTCAGTTTCACGGGGGGACTCCTTACCCCCCATTACGGCATTTTCAGCGAAGGGCTTTAATTAAGCGCGCCGAATACCTTGCCGAGCAGTTCGCTGCCAGCCCCCATCGGATTGGCGCGCAGCTTCTTTTCTTCCTCGGCAATCATCAGGAACAGGCCATCCATGGCCTTTTGCGTGACGTAGCTATCGACGTCGGCATTCTGTTTGTCGACCAGGCCGGCGCTGGCTGCCTTGCCGGCAAATTTGTTGTACTGGTCGGCGAGGCTCAGTTTCTTGGTCTCGTTCTTGACGATGGGCATGAACTTGGCCGTCAGTTGCTCGGTGGATGTCCGCTTGAAATACTGCGTCACGCTGTCGTCACCGCCGGTCAGGATGTCCTTGGCGTCCTTGATGCTCATCTTCTTGATCGACTCGGTGAGGATGGGCTTGGCCTCGGCCACGGCATTTTCGGCGGCGCGGTTCATGGTCTCGACCAGTTGGTCGGCCTGCTTGCCCATCCCGAACATGCGCAGGGCCGAATCGGCTTTGTCGAGGTAGCCGGGGAGACGAATCTTCACCTTGTCGTTACCGAGGAAGCCGCCGCTCTTGCCCAGTGAGGCAACGGCATAGTCAGCGCCCTTGGCCAGCGCTTCCTTGACGCCGGCACTGGCGTCACCGCTGGAAATGGCATCGAGCGCGCCGGCCTGCGCGAATCCCACGGTCAACCCGAAAAAAAGCCCAAAAATGAAATGGTGCAAGCGACGCATGGGAGTCTCCTGTGAGGGTCAGACGATGTCGAGGTGACCGATGCCGGTCGAAAGGTCGCGATCCTTGGATTCCTTGCCGTGCAGCTTGATCTGCAGGCGCAGGTCGTTGAGCGAGTCGGCATTGCGCAACGCATCTTCGTAGGTGATCTTGCCGGCTTCGTAGAGGTCGAACAGGGCCTGGTCGAAGGTCTGCATGCCGAGCTCACGCGACTTCTTCATGATTTCCTTGATCTCGTGCACCTCGCCCTTGAAGATGAGGTCGGAGATCAGCGGCGAATTGAGCATGACTTCAATCGCCGCCATCCGGCCGCGCCCGTCCTTCTTGGGAATCAGGCGCTGCGAGATCATGGCGCGCAGGTTCAGCGAGAGGTCCATGAGCAGTTGCTGGCGACGCTCTTCGGGGAAGAAGTTGATGATGCGGTCGATGGCCTGGTTGGAACTGTTGGCGTGCAGCGTGGCCAGCGCCAGGTGGCCCGTTTCGGCGAAGGCGATGGCGTAGTCCATGGTGTCGCGATCGCGGATTTCGCCCATCAGGATGACGTCCGGCGCCTGGCGCAGGGTGTTCTTCAGGGCCGGACCCCAGTCGTCGGTATCGACGCCAACCTCGCGCTGCGTGACGATGCAGTTCTTGTGCTCGTGCACGTATTCGACCGGATCTTCGATGGTGATGATGTGGCCGTAGGAATTTTCGTTGCGGTAATCGACCAGCGCGGCGAGCGACGTGGTTTTACCGGTACCGGTACCGCCGACGAAGATGATCAGGCCGCGCTTGGTCATCGCCAGGTCTTTGAGGACCGGCGGCAATTGCAGCTCGTCGAGCGTCGGGATGGTCATGTTGATCGTCCGGCAGACGACGGCCACCCGGCCCTGCTGGACCAGCGCATTGACGCGGAAACGGCCGATGCCGGCCGGCGAGATGGCGAAGTTGCATTCCTTGGTCGCCTCGAACTCGGAAGCCTGGCGGTCATTCATGATCGAGCGCGCCAGTTCGGCCGTGTGCTGCTGGGTCAGAATCTGGTTGGAGACCGGCGTGATCTTGCCGTCGATCTTGATGGCCGGCGGGAAGCCGGCAGTGATGAACAGGTCGGAGCCTTTCTTCTGCGACATCAGGCGCAAAAGATCGTGCATGAATTTCATTGCCTGATCGCGTTCCATACGTTCCCCTTGACTGTGTTGATGGCCGCCCGATCAAGCCGGGAAAGCATCCTTGTTGGCCGCCTTGTATTTCGCTTCGGCGCTCGACACGATGTTGCGCCGAACCATCTCGATGAGATTCTGGTCCAGTGTCTGCATGCCGAAATTCTGACCGGTCTGGATCGCCGAATACATCTGGGCGATCTTGTTTTCGCGGATCAGGTTACGGATGGCCGGTGTACCGATCATGATTTCGTGCGCGGCCACGCGGCCACTGCCATCCTTGGTCTTGAGCAGCGTCTGCGAGATGACGGCACGCAGCGATTCGGAGAGCATGGAGCGGACCATTTCCTTCTCCGCTGCCGGGAAGACGTCGACCACGCGGTCGATGGTCTTGGCGGCCGACGAGGTATGCAGGGTACCGAACACGAGGTGGCCGGTTTCGGCCGCCGTCAGGGCCAAGCGGATGGTTTCCAGGTCACGCATTTCGCCGACCAGGATCACGTCCGGATCCTCCCGTAGCGCCGAGCGCAGGGCGTTGGCAAAGGACAGCGTGTGCGGGCCGACTTCGCGCTGGTTGATCAGGCACTTCTTGGCCTCGTGGACGAATTCGATCGGGTCCTCGACGGTCAGGATGTGGCCGTATTCGTTTTCGTTGATGTGATTGACCATCGCCGCCAGCGTCGTCGACTTGCCGGAACCGGTCGGCCCGGTAACCAGCACGATGCCGCGCGGGTACTCGGAAATTTCCTTGAAAATCTTCGGGCAGTTGAGCTCTTCGAGCGTCAGCACCTTGGACGGAATGGTCCGGAAGACGGCGCCGGCACCCCGCTGCTGGTTGAAGGCATTGACCCGAAAACGCGCCAGATTCGGGATTTCGAAGGAAAAGTCGCATTCAAGCGTCTCTTCATAAACCTTGCGCTGACCGTCGTTCATGATGTCGTACACCATGCCGTGCACATCCTTGTGCTCCATCGGCGGCAGGTTGATGCGCCGGACGTCGCCGTGCACACGAATCATGGGCGGGAGGCCGGCTGACAGGTGAAGGTCTGATGCCTTGTTCTTGACGCTGAAAGCCAGCAGTTCGGTGATGTCCATGCGGATCGTCCTCGGAGCGCGTGTATACTTGAATGGTTGCCAATGCCCAATGGATTATGAGCGCAATCGCCGACAACCTGCAAGCTGTCCAGGCCCGTATCAGCGATGCGGCGGCCCTTGCCGGCCGCTCACCCGAGAGCATACGCCTACTGGCCGTCAGCAAGACATGGCCTTTGGCCAGCGTGGTCGAAGCCGCCGATGCCGGCCAGCAAGCTTTCGGCGAAAACTACGTGCAGGAAGGCGTCGACAAGCTCTCGGCCATCGCCGGCCGCAATCTCGAGTGGCACTTCATCGGCCCGCTGCAGAGCAACAAGTCGCGCCCGGTGGCCGAGCATTTCGACTGGGTGCATTCCATCGACCGCCTGAAGATCGCCGAACGGCTGTCGGCTCAACGGCCGGCCTATCTGCCGCCCTTGCAGGTCTGCGTGCAGGTCAATGTCTCCGGCGAAGCGAGCAAGAGCGGTTGCGCCCCCGAGGAAACGCTGGCCCTCTGCAGCGCAGTGGCCGCCCTGCCCGGCTTGCGCCTACGCGGCCTGATGGCGATACCCGAACCCGTCGACGACCCGGCCGCCCAGCGCGCGCCGTTTCGTCGCGTCCGCGAGATTTTCGAACAGATCCGGGCGGCCGGTTTGCCGCTCGATACCTTGTCCATGGGCATGTCCCACGATCTTGAAGCAGCCATTGCCGAAGGCGCGACCATCGTCCGCATCGGCACGGCGATTTTTGGTGAAAGAAATTACAGATGAAGATTGTTTTCCTCGGCGGCGGCAACATGGCCAACGCCCTCATTGGCGGCATGCTCAAGCAAGGATTCACGGCGGGCGAGATCGAGGCGATCGATCCGGGCGCCGAGGCGCGGAGCAAACTGGCCGCGTCGTATGGCGTCACGTGCCATGAGAGCGCCGCGGGCGTGACCACCGCGCCCGACGTGCTCGTGCTCGCGGTCAAGCCGCAGCAGATGAAAGAGGCCGTCGCGCCGCTCGTGGGCAGACTGGGCAAGGCGCTGGTCATCAGCATCGCCGCCGGCCTCGACACGACGGCGCTGTCGCGCTGGCTGGGCGGCCATCAGCAGATCGTGCGCTGCATGCCGAACACGCCCGCCCTGATCGGGGCCGGCATCACCGGGCTGTGGGCCAGGCCGGAAGTGAGCGCTGACCAGCGCGCTACCGCCGACCGCATTCTGCGCGCCGTCGGCACCACCGTCTGGATCGCCGACGAAGGGAAGATGGACGCAGTCACGGCCATCTCGGGCAGCGGCCCGGCCTATGTATTCCTGTTCATCGAAGCCCTGCAACAGGCCGCAGCCGACCTCGGCTTCACGCCGGAACAGGGCCGGCAACTGGCCATTGAAACGGTGCAGGGCGCAGCCGGACTGGCGGCGCAATCGACCGAACCGGCGTCTATCCTGCGCGAACGCGTCACCTCGAAGGGCGGCACGACGGCCGCAGCCTTGCAGGTCATGGCCGAACGTGGCGTCAAGGACGGCATCGTCGCCGGCTGCCTGGCCGCCGAGGCCCGTGGCAAGGAACTCGGCAAGATTCTCGGGGCCGATTGATGCAGGCCGTCATTTTCCTGATCGATTCGGTCGCCAGCTTTTTCTGCACGCTGTTCCTGCTGCGTTTCATGATGCAGGCGATGCGCGTGTCCTTCGCCGGGCAGATCGGCGATTTCGTCATCAAGCTGACCAACTGGGCGGTCAAGCCGCTGCGCCGCGTCATTCCGGGTGCCGGCGGCTTCGACTGGGCCAGCCTGGTCGCCGCACTGGCCCTGCAACTGCTGCTGACCGGCATCATCATCGGCATCGCGACGCGCTTCGGCGAAATCGACGCCGGCAATGTCGCGCCCATGGTCCTGCTCATGGCGCTGCGTGGTTTGCTGCGGCTGGCCGTCTACATCCTGATCGGCGCCTTGATCCTGCAGGCCGTGCTGTCCTGGGTGAATCCCTATTCACCACTAGCGGCGCCGGCCTACCAGCTCACCCGCCCAATCCTCGACCCGATTCGCCGGATGATTCCGACGATTTCCGGCATCGACCTGTCACCGCTCGTCGCCATCCTGCTCCTGCAGGTCGTGCTGATGATCCTGTGAGCGAGTGGTTTCGCCAGGCGGCTGACGGCCGCATCACGTTGACGCTGCACATCCAGCCCGGCGCCAAGAAGACCGAGTTCGCCGGGCTGCATGGTGATGCCCTGAAAATCCGACTGGCCGCACCACCGGTGGATGGCAAGGCCAACGAGGCACTGGTCCGCTTCGTGGCTGAAACACTCAAGCTGCCCAAGTCAGCCGTCACGCTGAAAAGTGGGCAGACGTCGCGGCGCAAGGTAATTGAGGTTCAGGGCTCGGACATCGCTAGCATCGCCGCGTTCGCAGCAGCCTAGGCCGAGACACTTACATCCCCCATCTTGCGAAATTCGACGGCTGCCCAGTCGAGGCTTCGCACGTTTTCAGGTATTACCAGGAACGTGCTCCCATCAGATAACTGCGGGTCTCGCGATTACCCGGCATATCCGGAAGCGCAGGGGCGGCTGGCGCGGCGGCAGCCAGGTTTGGCTGGTCGAGCGGCACCAGCAGGTCACGCAGACGCAGCACCATGACCAGAAGCTCTTCCTCCGTCGCGGCCTCCTCGATTTCGGCAAGGCGTTGCCGGGCGTATGAGGCATCGCGCGTCAGCTTTTCCAGATCGACGGATTCCCCAAGCGAGCGTTTGACCTGCAACTTGAAGCGGGCCAGCATCTGGGCAATTTCCAACTGTTTTTCAATCGGCATGATCTCTCCATGGGCGAAGCAGTGGCCCTGGAATCGGGCCTTCTGCTGCACCGCAGCGAAAATCATGCCCGCAGCGTGAAGCCGCGATGCCACATTATGAATCAGCAACTTAGCCAAAGACCATTGGGAGACAATGGTTTTGAGCGGTCAAGCATGGTGCGCGACAGGAAATTCCGGGCTTGCTTTTGGTGCGGCACGGCAATACCTCAGAGCATGCCGCGTTCGCGGATGAAGGCGATGATCGTGTCCAGCCCCTCGCCGGTCTTCAGGTTGGAAAACACGAAAGGCCGCTCAGCGCGCTGGGCCTTGGCATCCGCAGCCATGACCTCAAGCGAGGCACCGACCATGGGCGCGAGGTCGATCTTGTTGATGACCAACAGGTCGGATTTGGTGATGCCCGGCCCGCCCTTGCGCGGAATTTTCTCGCCGGCCGCAACGTCGATGACGTAGAGCGTGAGGTCGGAGAGTTCCGGCGAGAAGGTCGCGGCCAGGTTGTCGCCACCGGATTCGACGAGGATCAGTTCGACCCCCGGAAACGCGCGCTGCAGGCGGTCGACGGCTTCAAGATTGATCGAGGCATCCTCACGGATCGCCGTGTGCGGGCAGCCGCCGGTTTCGACGCCGATGATGCGCTCCGGCGCCAGTGCCGAATGATTGACCAGAAACTTGGCGTCCTCGGCGGTGTAGATGTCGTTGGTCACGACGGCCATGTCGATCTGCTCGCGCAGTGCCTGGCAAAGGGCGAGGGTCAGGGCAGTCTTGCCGGAACCGACGGGGCCGCCGATACCGACGCGTAGGGCTTGTTTGCTCATGGTTGGAAGGATTCCAGTTGGGTTTGCAGGTGTTCGTAAACACCTGGCAGATTATTCAGAATGTCGCGATTGGTGTAGCGCAGGACGCGAAGGCCCTGGCTTTCCAGGAAAATGGTGCGCTGGGTATCATATTCAGCCTGATCGGCGTGGCTGTCACCGTCGACTTCAATGACCAGCTTCACTTCTGCACAGTAAAAATCGATGACGTAGGGGCCGATAGGTTTCTGGCGTAGGAACTTATGGCCGTGAAACTGGCGGTTGCGCAGCACCTTCTGCCACAGGAGGCTTTCAGCGGGCGTTGGTTCCTTGCGGTTGGCGCGGGCGAAGGCGGTCAGCTTCTTGTCGTAGCGGAGAAAACCCAACCCCTCCCCGACCCTCCCCTTGTCAGGGGAGGGAGTGGCAGATTCCCCCCCTGACAAGGGGGGGCTAGGGGGGGTTAGGTTTTTGCCTTCCATCTCAAGACCGAAACAACCTTGAATACTGCGTTTCGTGCCGTGCGCAGGCGATGGCGAAGGCCGGGGTGAAATTGGACCATTTCGATTTTGGCCAATTTTTCCGGTTGACCGTGAGATCCGGGATTTTCCGGCCGAGATCGGCCAGCAGGCGTTGGCCGGCCGCCTGGCCGAGCGGCACGGCCTTCAACGCCGCCATCACCTGGTTCTCTGCCCATGACCAGAGGTAGGCTGTCAGCGCAGCCTCCGGATCGATCTGCCAGGCGGCGGCAATGCCGGACCATGCAGTCGGGAAAGCGACTTCGGGCAGGGCGTCGACGGTCGCCATCACGCCTGCCAGCGAATCGTCGCGCAAGTCGCGCAGCAGGCGGCGCATGGAAAAGCCCATCTGCGCAGTTTCGGCGCGCAGTTCGGCCGATTCGCGGCTGGCCAGGAATTCGGCGTTGAGGCAGTCGATCTCGGCGGTGTCGGCGGCGGACCACGCTGCCATCAAGGCGACGGCCAGCGGCGCTTCGTAGCTGCCGATGCCGTGCTGCAAGAGGTCGGCGATCCAGCGTCCGGCGCTGGCTTCATCACGGATCACGCCCGATTCGACCGCCCATTCCAGCCCCTGCGAATAGGTGTAGGCGCCGACCGGCAGCGCCGGGCTGGCCAATTGAAGCAGGCGGGCGAGTTGCAGCGACGCGTTCATCGCTGGAGGCAGGTTTCGCGACCGAAGTTGCCGCCCTTGAATTCGGGCTCGTGGTAGAACTTGGCGAAGGTCCATTTGCCGGCCTTGTTGCGGCTGAAATGAGCGATGCCGGTGCCGTAGTCCCGAGTCGTCTGGTCGACATTCGCGAAATAGATCGCCATCTCCCGCCCACGCGACGCGGCATGGCCAGGGTAAGCACCGTAGCCCGGCACCTCGAGCTTGAACAGGTAGGCACCGTTCGGCCCGGTGCTGCGTTCGCGGACCAGTTCAATAGTCACGACACCTGTGTAAGCGCCTTCCTGATGGTCCTGGCCGGTGCAGTCGTAGATACCGCTTAGGTCGGGTCCCGTGAAGGCCGGGGCAGCCAGGGCCAGTTTGCTGGCGAAGAGCAGCGTAGCCGGGAGAAGGCGTTTGCGCATGGTGGCTCGAGGAAAAATGGCGTTTATCGGCATTCGCTCAGGTCGCGCTCTGCCGCTTCCAGTCGTCGGTGAGCAGCCCGGCGAACCCCCAATCCTGCTCCTCGATTTCCTGGATGACGATGTGCGTGTGCTCCGGCTTTTTGCCCAGCACGCGGACGAGCGACTGGGTGATGTCGCGGACAATTTCGGCCTTCTGCTCGCGCGTGGCGCCTTTGGTGATTTGAACGTTGACGTAGGGCATGTGGCTGATTTCCCGATTTAGCGCGGCTTGAACTGATGAATTTTCGGCACGGAACGGTGCGGACCGTGGCCGGGGTTATGCAGGTCGGGGGCCTGTTCCTCGTCGCCATGATGGTGGTGGCCGCCATGCGCGCCATAGGCACCGGATTCGGGCTGGAACGGGGCTTCGGTCTCGCTGACCGTGCAGCCGAGGCCGCGCGCCATGTCGGCGAGGACGTGGTCGGTCTGGAAGCGCAGCTTGCCACCGTTGTCGGTGGGCAGGATCTGCACTGGCACGTGGCGGTTGCCGAGGTGATAGGCGGCGCGGGCGAAGAGCAGCGGACTGTCGGCGACGGCCTCGATGAGTTTTTCCGGTGCCGCCAGGATTTCGACGATGGCGCCGCCATCTTCCGCCGCCAGCTTGTCGCCGCCGTGCAGATGATCGCCGCGTTCGAGGAAGATGCCAGCCTCGGCGCCGGAGGCCAGCGTGACCTTGAGGCGGCTGCGCTTGCGTTCGTCGTAGGCCAGGGCAACCGAGTCGGTGGCCGGGTTTTGCGTGCGTTGATTGAGGATCAGCATGGATTATTTGGGGCCGACGCCCTTGAAGTTTTCCGGGTCGAAGTCGGCGATGTCGATCTTGCCGAAGTCGCGCGGTGGTTTGAAGGTACGGGTTTTCATTTTGTCCGGCGCCGAGGTGTGAAACGACGACTCCTCGACGCGGACGAGTTGCCAGGTCTCGTCGCGCCGCGAGTAGGCGAAACTGAAGGTATTCGTCCAGCGCCAGTTACTTCCGCCGTAATGGTTCACCGACAGCTTGCCCGGTGCGGCCGAAAGGCTTTCGAACGGATCGCCGAAGACGCCGCCGCACTGCCGGCAATAGACAACCTTGTCGTTCCGCTTCACCACCTTGAGTGCGCCGTTGGCCTGCCGGATGGCGATGAGCAGGGTACGCGGGCCGTCATCATCGCTCTGTTCGACAGCGGACTCATAGACGGCCAGCACATCCGGGCGGCCATCGACATTGAGGTCGGCGATCTGCCAGTCGATCAGCTTGCTGCCCTTGGGAACCAGCCGCTTCAGCTCGGCCGGCGGCTCGCCTTCGGGCTCGGCCATGGCCGGGGTCAGGGCCAGCAGACCGAGGAGCGGCAGGCCATAGCGCAAAAATGGTTTCGGCATCTGCATCAGAACAGGAAGTAGCGCTGGGCCAGCGGCAATTCGGTCGCCGGTTCGCAGACGAGATGCACGCCGTCGGCCTTGACCACGTAGGTTTCAGGATCGACGGTGATTTCGGGCGTGGCGCCGTTGTGCACCATGTCGGCCTTGGTCAGCGCGCGCGTGCCGGAAACGGCAACCAGCGGTTTGCTCAGGCCAAGCGCAGCGACAGCCGGGTTCTTGAGTGCCGCCTGCGAGACGAAGGTTACCGAAGTCTTCAGCGCCTTGCCGAAGCTGCCGAACATCGGCCGGTAATGCACAGGCTGCGGTGTCGGGATCGAGGCGTTGGGGTCGCCCATCGCGGCGGCGGCGATCATGCCGCCTTTCAGGATCAGCGAAGGTTTGACGCCGAAGAAGGCCGGCTTCCACAGCACGAGGTCAGCCAGCTTGCCGACTTCGATGGAGCCGACGGTGTGGGCGATGCCATGCGTCAGCGCCGGGTTGATGGTGTACTTGGCGATGTAGCGTTTCACCCGGAAATTGTCGTTGCGGGCGCTGTCTTCGGGTAGGGCACCGCGCTGCAGCTTCATCTTGTGCGCCGCCTGCCAGGTGCGGATGATCACTTCGCCGACGCGGCCCATGGCCTGCGAATCCGAACTCATCATCGAGAAGGCGCCGAGGTCGTGCAGGATGTCTTCGGCGGCGATGGTCTCGCGGCGGATGCGGCTTTCGGCGAAGGCGATGTCCTCGGCGATGCTTGGGTCGAGGTGGTGGCAAACCATCAGCATGTCGAGATGCTCGTCGATGGTATTGACCGTGTACGGCATGGTCGGGTTGGTCGAACTGGGCAGGACATTGGGCAGGCCGGCAGCCTTGATGATGTCCGGCGCATGACCGCCGCCGGCACCTTCGGTATGGAAGGTGTGGATGGTGCGGCCCTTGAAGGCGCCCAGCGTCGCTTCGACGAAGCCGGATTCGTTGAGGGTGTCGGAGTGGATGGCGACCTGCACGTCCATCTCGTCGGCCACCGTCAGGCAGCAGTCGATGGCGGCGGGCGTCGTGCCCCAGTCTTCGTGCAGCTTGAGGCCCATGGCGCCGGCTTCAACCTGCTCGCGCAGGGCTGCCGGCAGGCTGGCGTTGCCTTTGCCGAGAAAACCGAGGTTCATCGGGAAGGCGTCGGCGGCTTCGAGCATGCGGTGGATATGCCACGGCCCTGGCGTGCAGGTCGTGGCGAAGGTGCCGGTGGCCGGTCCGGTGCCGCCACCGATCATGGTCGTCACGCCGGAGTACAGCGCCTCGTCGATCTGCTGCGGGCAGATGAAATGAATGTGGCTGTCGATGCCGCCCGCCGTGACGATCATGCCTTCACCGGCGATGACTTCGGTGCCGGGGCCGACGACGATCGTCACGCCGGGCTGGATGTCCGGGTTGCCGGCCTTGCCGATGGCGGCGATGCGGCCATCCTTGAGACCGATGTCGGCCTTGATGATGCCGGTCACGGCATCGACGATCAGCGCGTTGGTAATGACGGTATCGACGGTTTCAGCCGAGACGCGCTGGCCCTGGCCCATGCCGTCGCGGATGACCTTGCCGCCGCCGAATTTCACTTCCTCGCCGTAGATGGTGTGGTCACTTTCGACCTCGATGATGAGATCGGTATCGGCCAGACGCAGGCGATCGCCGGTGGTCGGGCCGAACATTTCGGCATAGGCCTGACGGGTGATTTTCGTGCTCATAGCGCCCTCTGGATCAGGCCACGGAAGCCGTAAACCTTGCGATCGCCAGCCAGCGCAACCAATTGCACGGTCCGCGTCTGGCCCGGCTCGAAGCGCACGGCGGTACCAGCGGCGATGTCGAGGCGGTAGCCGCGCGCTGCCTCGCGGTCGAAGCTCAGGCCGGCGTTGGTTTCGTAAAAATGGTAATGCGAGCCGACCTGGATCGGGCGGTCGCCGGTGTTGGCAACGACCAGCGTGATGGTCGGCCGGCCGGCGTTGAGTTCAAGTTCGCCGGGTTCGGCGAGGAGTTCTCCGGGGATCATGTCAGCGCCTCAAACGATGGGGTTATGGACCGTGACCAGCTTCGTGCCGTCCGGGAAGGTGGCTTCGACCTGAATTTCCGGAATCAGCTCGGCGATGCCGTCCATCACGTCGGCGCGGGTCAGGACCTGCGTACCGGCGTGCATGAGTTCGGCCACTGTCTTGCCTTCGCGGGCGCCTTCCATGATGGCGCAGGTGATCAGCGCCACAGCCTCCGGGTAATTCAGCTTCAAGCCCTTGGCCTTGCGCCGCTCTGCGAGCAGGCCGGCGGTGAAGATCAGCAACTTGTCTTTCTCGCGGGGTGTCAGTTCCATGAAGACTCCTCAGGTATTCCAGATTCGGGGGGTAACGGCCGGTCGACCGCAACAGGCCGGACGCAGGATGGCCCACAGCTCGGCAAACCACAAACGGGCAGCCTCGCTGCTGTCGCCGAGGTAACGGGCGACGAGGATGCCGGGCAAGGCGGACAGGCCATGATTGGCCCCATCGACCGGAGCGATTTTGCGGCAGGCTTCGAGCAGGGACGCCGCCTGCAGCGGCAATTCGGGAAAGCTGCACAGCAAGGTGCCGCACACCGTAGCGCCGGCCCAGCCGGCCGGGCTGCTCAACATCGGGTCGCTGCCGTCAAAACCGCCGCGCTCGATCCAGATCGGTACATTTCCACGGTCAACCCGAAAAAGCAGGTCAAAACGACCCTTTTCAAAACGCTCACCAGCCGCCGCACGACCCAGGCACAGGATGTCCCAGCCGATATAGCGGGAGTCGGCGACCAATGAAACGCGGGTTTCCATGCGCGCCTGCGCGCCGTCAAAAACTATCGTCTCCTGCGGCAGCCATTCCAGCGTAGCGCCCTCGGCCACCGTAAAAGCGATGCACTGCGAAGCCTCGGCGCCGCCGCTGCGATACCACTTGCCCGCCCCCGGCGTCGTCAGTTGCGCGTGGGCTCCAGCATCAATCTCGGCCGAAATCGCCAGGTGATCGCCGCCGGCGATGCCCGATGGCGGATGCAACAGAATGGCCTGACAGACCGCATCTCCCTCCGGATAGAGCGCCCTCTGTACGCGCAACGGCCCGCGATGCCGGTTTTCGCGCAGCACCGAGCGTTCGCCCTGACGGGCGAAGCCAAGATGCAACTCGGCATGCCAGCTCGGCGAATGCTCGGGCTGAGATACGGGAAGGCGCGAGGTCATGACGGGATTATCCGGGAAAGCCAAGGCGGCGGGGAATACGCAGGAATGCGCATCTGAGTTTGTGACCTACTTGTAGTGGATAAAAATGGAGGGCGATCTAACGTGCATAATGTTGCTTATTGCACATTCATGATGGATTGGTACCAATAATGGCTGCTTCCGTTGCATCGACTCTTGCTCAATTCCGAGCAGTTTACTGCTCAGGCATGGTTATCTCTGACCCAGCGGAAGTCTCTGCGCTTGCACTATTATTCGAAAAAGTACATCTCCCAAATAATGTTGAGCTTATTCGAGAGTTTTCTAAACGATATCGAGTTCGTCCTGTTTCAAAAAACATCGACAAAATGACTATAAATATAGAGTCAGTTGATGGGGAAAACCCTTTTTCAGACCTGCCTCCAGAGCAATACAAGTCCGCATTGCATTATGTTGCTTGGGGAATGAGCTTTGCACATAGATACTCTCCACTTTTTGGCGAGGTATTTGAGTCAGAACTATTTCCAGACAACCAAATTGTTAATGTTGAGCTTATTAAAAAAGGGGCGTTAGGTGAGAAAAATACCTATGCGGTCACATTTTCAAATAAGGCACAACTTTCAGGAGGAGATGAGGAATATTTTCCACGGCTTCTAGAAGAAGGATACGTTCCTGTTGTGGGACGCCTTGGGGGTGCAAATGAGCTGATCAGCAAGGCTGATGGTGCTACCGCAAAGCAGTTAGCCACGATGCTTGCCATGAAGTCCGTCCAGATGGTCCTTCCGCGCATGAAGGCTGCAAACCCGGAGCTACTTTTGGAAGCAAGGGAACGACTAAAAGACCAACTCCCACCCTTTTGGTCATCAATGCTTAAAACATCGGTGGAGCTAAAAAAGATCATTGCTGATTGTCCAAGCCATTACGAAATTTCGCGTGAAGCATCAGATTTAGTTGATCGGCTTATTCGACCAGCGGTAATTGATCTATCTTCGAAATTAGAGAGCGAAAGAAAAGACTGGTTTTACAAAATTCTATCCCCAATACGAAGCGGCGTTCGGCTATTTGTTGGAAATCCGCCGCTAACTCAGCAGCAATTAATTACCAATGCTATGGTTTTAGCCTCCGATACTTGTGCCGCAGTTGCTGAAAATATGCGAGCAATCGATGCTTTGAAGCGAGAAGCTGGCCTCGCATATCTTTTGGACTTATCCGACCTCGTTACAAACACAGAGAAATAATCTAGCCAATTAAATATCTGTAACGAGAGAATTCAGACCGCCAGCGCCTCGCGAACCCCATCCTGCGGCATCGTTTCGCCCCGGCCGCGCATGATGAATTCGCCGCGTTCCATGAGCAGGTACTGGTCGGCCAGGGATTCGGCGAAGTCGTAGTACTGCTCGACCAAGAGGATGGCCATTTCGCCGGTTTCGGCCAGCATGCGGATGGCGCGTTCGATGTCCTTGATGATCGAGGGCTGGATGCCTTCGGTCGGTTCGTCGAGAATCAGAAGCTTTGGTCCCATGGCCAGGGCGCGGCCGATAGCGAGTTGTTGTTGCTGGCCGCCAGAGAGGTCGCCGCCGCGGCGATGCATCATCTGCTTAAGGACCGGGAACATGTCGAAGATGCGTTGCGGGATGGGCGTGCTGCCAGGTTTGGTGGCGAGGCCCATGAGCAGGTTTTCCTCGACCGTCAGGCGTGGAAAGATCTCGCGGCCCTGCGGCACAAAGCCGATACCGGCCTTGACGCGTTCGTGCGGCGGGAGGTGGGTGATGTCCTTGCCATCGAAGGTGATGCTGCCAGATTTGGTCTTGACCAGACCCATCAGCGACTTGAGCAGGGTGGTTTTGCCGACGCCATTGCGGCCGAGCAGGGTGGTGACTTCGCCGGTCTTTACTTCGAAGCTGAGGCCGCGCAGGATGTGGCTGCCGCCGTAGGCTTGATTGAGGGTATCGACTTTCAACATGATGTTTTGTCCTGTTCGGGTTGGCTGCCGGGGTTTCCACGGTCAACCGGAAAAATTGCCCAAAATTGAAACCGTTCAGCGGCCGAGATAAACCTCGATGACGCGCTGGTCGTTCTGCACGGTAGCCAGATCGCCTTCCGCCAGCACCGAACCTTCGTGGAGCACGGTGACGAGGCCGCCAAGCTTTTCGACGAAGGCCATGTCGTGTTCGACCACCACCAGCGAATGCTTGCCGGCCAGCGAGACGAAGAGTTCGGCCGTGCGCATCGTTTCGTCGTCGGTCATGCCGGCGACGGGTTCGTCGAGCAGTAGCAGCTTCGGTTCCTGCATCAGCAACATGCCGATTTCCAGCCACTGTTTCTGGCCGTGCGAGAGCAGCCCGGCCTGACGATCAGCTTCGCCGTCGAGGCGGATCAGGCGCAGGGTTTCGGCAATCTTGTCGCGTTCGTCGCCGGCCAGCCAGGCCATCAGGCTTTTCCAGACGCGCTTGTCGGTCTTCATGGCCAGCTCGAGGTTTTCGAACACCGTGTGCTGCTCGAAGATGGTCGGTTTCTGGAATTTGCGGCCGATGCCGACGTGGGCGATTTCCGGTTCGGTCAGGCGGGTCAGGTCGATCGACTGGCCGAAGAAGGCTTTGCCGGAATCGGGCCGGGTCTTGCCGGTGATGACGTCCATCATCGTCGTCTTGCCGGCGCCGTTCGGGCCGATGATGCAGCGCAGTTCGCCGGCGTTGATCGCGAGGTTGAGGTTGTTGAGCGCCTTGAAGCCGTCGAAGCTGACGGTGATGTCTTCGAGGTAGAGCGCAACGCCGTGCGACAGGTCGAGTTCGCCGGTGACGAAGTGGCCCATCTGGTCGGCGCCGTCGCTGCCTTCCGGGCGGTCGTCTTCAAACAGATCGACGGTATTCAGCATGCTGCGGCTCCCTTCTTGTCCATCAGTTTCTTCCACAGGCCGACCAGGCCTTGCGGCAGCATCAGCGTCACGACGATAAACAGCAGGCCGAGGAAGAACAGCCAGTATTCGGGGAAGCTCACCGTGAACCAGCTCTTGGCGAGATTGACGACGAAGGCGCCGATGATCGGGCCGATCAGCGTGCCACGCCCGCCGACCGCGACCCAGATGGCGATCTCGATGGAGTTGCCCGGCGACATTTCGGACGGGTTGATGATGCCGACCTGCGGTACGTAGAGCGCGCCGGCAATGCCACAGAGCACGGCCGAGATGACCCAGATGGTCAGCTTGTACCAGAGCGGGTTGTAGCCGATGAACATGACGCGGGATTCGGCGTCGCGGATGGCGGTCAGCACACGGCCGAATTTTGACTTCACCAGCCAGGCGGCGAAGACCAGCGTGGCCGCCAGCGCGATGGCCGTCAGGCCGAACAGCACGAGCCGGGTTTCCGACGAAGTGATGGTGTAGCCCAGTACGCGCTTGAAATCGGTGAAGCCGTTGTTGCCGCCGAAGCCGGTTTCGTTGCGGAAGAAAAGCAGCATCGCGGCGTAGGTTAGCGCCTGGGTGATGATCGAGAAATAGACGCCCTTGATGCGTGAGCGGAAAGCGAAGTAGCCGAAGACGAAGGCAACCATCGCCGGCACGGCCATGACCAGGAAGGCGACCCAGCCGAAGCTGTCGCTGCCGACCCAGAACCAGGGCAGTTCCTTCCAGTCGAGGAAGACCATGAAGTCGGGCAGGTCGGCGCCGTAGGAACCGTCACGGCCAATCTGGCGCATCAGGTACATGCCGAAAGCGTAGCCGCCGAGGGCGAAGAACAGCCCGTGGCCGAGCGACAGGATGCCGCCGTAGCCCCAGATCAGGTCCATCGCGACAGCGACCAGCGCGTAGCACATGATCTTGCCGATCAGCGTGATGGCGTAGGTCGAGACATGCAGGGCGCTGTCTTCGGGGAAGTTGAGGTGGAGCACCGGGACGACGACCAGCGCGAGGGCGAGGAAGACGCCGAGGGCGATCCAGCTTTTCTTGTCCAACGCGGACAGGATGCGGATGGTGAGAGGTTTGCGCATGGTTCAGCCTTACTCGACGAAGCGGCCCTTGAGGGCGAAGATGCCCTGCGGCCGTTTCTGGATGAAGATGATGATGCAG
>JAGTRT010000013.1 GCA_018261895.1 Pseudomonadota bacterium | reverse complement strand
CACATCAAGGGATTACAACATGAAACGCACGTATCAACCGTCGGTCGTGCGCCGCAAGCGCACCCATGGCTTCCTGGTCCGTATGCGCACCAAGGGTGGCCGTGCAGTCATTGCTGCTCGCCGCGCCAAGGGTCGCAAACGTCTGGCCGTTTAAACCGGACGTTCGGCGGGGTGGAACAAACCTTCGCCCGACGCTATCGCCTGACAAAAACGGATGAGTTCTCATCCGTTTTTGGTTTCAGGAGGGCGATTCGAGGCAAGTTGCTGACGCTTCACTATCAGCCTCGCCCCGAAGGAAATACCCAAGCACGACTGGGTTTGGTGGTCGGAAAAAAGCTGCTCAAACGGGCAGTCGACCGCAACAAGGTCAAACGGGTGGTTCGCGAGCAGTTTCGATTGTCTCTGGCAGGTTTGCCGGCTGTCGATCTGGTCGTCAGACTGTCCGCAAAACCAGCGCCGCTTGACAGCAAGCTGCTGGCAGACGATTTCCTCGCCCTGCTGAACAAACTGCAACGGCCGCGGCCGAAGCGGGAAGCATGATGAAGTACCTCTTGATTGGTCTGGTGCGTATCTATCAATATGCGATCAGTCCTTTTCTAGGGCGCAGTTGCCGTCATGTGCCGAGTTGCTCGGCATATATGGTAGAAGCAGTTCAGAAATACGGCGCCTTGCGCGGTGGCTGGCTGGGCTTGAAACGAGTCGGCCGTTGCCACCCATGGCATCCTGGTGGGTATGATCCTGTACCCTGATTCAAGAATTCTTTTGTAGGCTGTTCATGGATACTCGACGCCTGATACTGGTTTTGATCTTCACTTTCTCGAGCTTCATGCTTTGGGAGAACTGGCAGAAGTACAACCAGCCGAAGCCGGCCGCCGACGCGGTTGCTTCCACTCCCGCCGGCAGCGCTGCACCGACGCCATCGGCTTCCCTGCAGCCCAAGGGCGCACCGGTCGCCCCGACTGCCTCTGCACCTGCATCGACGGCGGAAACCTTTACCGTCACCACCGACCTGCTCAAGGCAACGATTTCCACCCAGGGCGGCGACATCGTCGGCCTCGAGTTGCTGAAGTACAAGGAGCATGACAACAAGGACAAGACTTTCGTCCTGTTCGATCCAGCCCATCAGTATCTGGCCCAAGCCGGCCTGATTGGCGAAGGACTGCCGACACATCGTTCACTGTTCAAGCGGGTTTCAGGTGCCACATCGCTGGCCGATGCGGACAACGAACTCAAACTTCGTCTGGAATCGACCGATCAGAATGGGGTCAAGGTCGCAAAGGTCCTGACCTTCAAGCGTGGCTCGTATCAGATTGACGTTGCGTGGGAAATTGCCAACGGCAGCGACAAGGCGATTGCACCGCACGCCTATTTCCAGCTGCAACGGGATGACGTGGCTCCGGCCGGCGAGACCAAGATGGTCTCGACCTTCACCGGGCCAGCTGTCTACACCGATGCCGACAAGTACCAGAAGATCGATTTCAGTGCCATTGCCGACAACAAGGCGAAGTTTGCCAAGACCGCTGACAACGGCTGGCTGGCCATGGTCCAGCACTATTTTGTCGCCGCCTGGGTACCCAAGGAAAAAGCCCAGCGTGAGTTCTATATGCGCAAACTGGAAGGCAGCAATGTCTTCCAGACCGGCGTGATTGTCCCAATTGCGGAAATCGCGCCGGGTGCCAAGGGTGAAACGGCCGTCAGCCTCTACGCTGGTCCGCAGGAACAATCGGTGCTGAAGCAAGTGGCAACCGGACTTGATCTGGTGGTGGACTACGGCTGGCTGACCGTCGTTGCCGCGCCGATTTTCTGGGCCCTCGAAGCCATCCACAAGCTGGTCGGTAACTGGGGCTGGGCCATCGTCATCCTGACCATCATCATCAAGGCCATCTTCTTCCCGCTGTCGGCTGCTTCGTACAAGTCAATGGCCAAGATGAAGGTGCTGACGCCGCGCCTGATGCAGTTGAAGGAACGTTTTGGCGACGACAAGCAGCGTCTGAATCAGGAAATGATGAAGCTCTACCAGACCGAGAAGGTCAATCCGCTCGGTGGCTGCCTGCCGATTCTGGTTCAGATTCCGGTCTTCATTGCCCTCTACTGGGTGCTGCTGGGCGCCGTCGAAATGCGCGATGCACCGTGGATCCTGTGGATTCAGGATCTGGCGTCGGCTGACCCGTACTACATCCTGCCCATCATCATGATGGTATCGATGTTTGTTCAGACGAAGCTCAACCCGACTCCTCCGGACCCGATCCAGGCCAAGGTCATGATGGCTATGCCGTTGATCTTCGGTTTCATGTTCTTCTGGTTCCCGGCCGGTCTCGTCCTTTACTGGGTCGTGAACAATGTGCTTTCGATTGCCCAGCAATGGCAGATCACGCGACTCATCGACGCTGGCGGCAAGGCTGCCAATGACGCGAAAGCATAAGGTGTGAAGTCGGACACCATCGCCGCCATCGCTACGGCCCCGGGCCGTGGTGGTGTCGGCGTCATCCGCATATCGGGCAGCAATTTGCTGCCCTTTGCTTTTGCGCTAACCGGAAAGACTCCCAAACCACGTTACGCAACGCTGGCTGATTTCAGGGCTGCCGACGACTCGACAATAGACAGCGGCCTGTTGCTGTTTTTCCCGAATCCCCACTCCTTTACCGGTGAGGATGTTCTCGAGTTGCAGGGCCATGGTGGGCCGGTCGTCATGCAAATGCTCCTCGCCCGTTGTCTCGATATCGGAGCACGCCTGGCCGAACCCGGGGAATTCAGCCGTCGCGCTTTCCTGAACGGCAAGATGGATCTGGCTCAGGCCGAAGCAGTTGCCGATCTCATCGATGCAGCCACAAGCAGCGCAGCACGCTCCGCTGTTCGTTCCCTGCAGGGCGAGTTTTCGCGGGCCATTGCCGAATTGAATGACGAACTGATCAACCTGCGCATGCTGGTTGAGGCGACGCTGGATTTTCCGGAAGAAGACATCGATTTCCTGAAGGCAGCAAATGCCTTTGGTCGCCTGGAAACCCTCCAATTGAAACTGGCCCAGATCTTCGACCGCGCCGGCCAGGGAAAACTGCTTCAATCCGGCCTCCACGTCGTGCTGGCCGGGCAACCCAATGTTGGTAAATCCTCGCTGCTCAATCGACTGGCTGGTGACGATCTGGCCATCGTTACGCCCATTGCCGGGACAACGCGGGATGCGCTGCGCTCCACCATCCAGATCGAGGGTATCCCGCTGCATATCATCGATACTGCCGGACTGCGCGATACCGATGATGAAGTCGAGAAAATTGGGATCGAACGCAGCTGGAAGGAAATTGAACGAGCGGACGTTGTCCTGTTGCTGGTCGATGCCCGGCGCGGGGTTTCTGCCGAAGACCAGGCCATTCTGGAACGCTTGCCGGCCAATCTGAAGCGAATCACGATCTACAACAAGATCGACCTTTCAGGCCGCTTGCCCGAGCGCCACGAAGAGCCCGGCACCACCGCCATATCGCTGTCGGCGCGTTCCGGCGACGGCATAGACCTCCTGCGCCAGGAATTGCTACGTATTGCCGGATGGCATCAGACTGAAGATGTTTTCATCGCCCGCGAACGGCATCTGAGGGCTTTATCCCAGGCTCAAGCCCATGTCGATGCTGCCAAAATAGTTGTCGAAGGGCATTTCCCGGCACTCGAACTTTTCGCTGAAGAACTTCGCCTGGCGCAACAATCGCTGGGTCAAATCACCGGTGAATTTACGGCTGACGATCTACTCGGCGTCATTTTCAGCCGGTTTTGCATTGGCAAATAGGCCTGTCCATAAGTCTGTGTACAAGCTGTCCAAGGATTGTGGGCTATTCCGGTTTTTTCCAGATTCCAAAAACTATCCGGAATTCATCCACAGGCAAGCCAGTGTGTTGCCAACGTCGTTTCAAGTTACATATATTGATGATTTAATTTAATTTTTTATACTTATCCACAGAAGTGTTGTTCAGTTATTCTCAGTAGTAGGTTTACATATAGTTCTTATAGAAAAACAAAAGCAGCTTCAGGCGGCTTTGAGGCGATCTGCTTCCAATCTGTTTCTGCGCACGATTGCATCGGCAATTTCCCGAGAAATCACGTCCGCATCGGGCAAATTGTTCGGACGAAAGACAATGAGCGGAATGCCGAGGCGCTGCAGGGCCTTTCGTTTTTCTTCTTCAGGACACTTTGTGTCTTCACTGTTCGATGGCCAGGCCAGTTCGATGGCCGCGATAATCGCAAAATGTGCATCGCAGACTACAAAATCAACGCCTCGACCAGCCATTGACGCCAAAGCCTGCGCTTCAAGACGACCTCTGAGTTGCGCCAGTTGCGCGACGCCGATCTGGGTGAAGATCTGCATGTTCGGCATGGCTTCACGGAGGCGGTGGTAGAGATTCTGTTCGGCATCGTTGAGCAGTCGGTATGGCTTGCGTTTAGGGCTGTCTACGAAGCGGGTCTGCTCGTCGAGATGCAGTTCCTTTTGCTGCCGAGCGGCGCGATTTGCATTGCGCGACAGGGATTTATGCTTGAAGGTATCCTGCTGTCGAGATTGTCTGGTGCTGGACATCAAGAAAACGACCACCACACCGACTGCGCTCAGTAACAGGCCTGAGGTAAGGATATCCATGGGATTCTAAAGACTTGAATTTTGGAATTTAGAATAATGACATAAATGGGGAATCTCATTTCTTTCCAGTTCGATTCATTCATGAGCTATTTGCTGGATCCGGCGTTGCTGTCGCTGGTGCTGGCCGCATTTTTGGCCGGGGGAGTGGATGCCATTGTCGGTGGTGGCGGCTTGATCCAGATTCCGGCGCTGTTTACCGCATATCCAGCGGAATCGGCAGCGACGCTATTTGGTACCAACAAAACCGCCAGTGTGGTTGGTACGGCCAGTGCGAGCTGGCGCTATGCCCGACAGGTCAGGATTCCCTGGCGAACCATTTTGCCCGCTGCTTTCGCTGCCTTTTCCTTTTCCTACGTTGGTGCTGCTACGGTGGCGTGGTTGCCGAAGGACCTGGTTCGACCGCTGATCCTGGTGCTGCTGGTCATGGCTGCCATTTACACGCTGAAACGGAAAGATTTTGGTTTGCTTCATCAGCCGACCCATAGTGGCCACCGCGAATGGATTTACGCCATCTGTCTGGGTGGGATCATCGGCTTCTATGACGGATTTTTCGGGCCTGGAACGGGCAGTTTCCTGATTTTTTTGTTCGTCCGCTTTTTTGGTTTTGATTTTCTGCATGCTTCGGCCGGTGCAAAGGTTGTCAATGTAGCGACCAATCTGGCAGCCCTGGGTTACTTCCTGCCCCATGGATACGTACTGGCAGGGCTGGCGCTATCGATGGCTGTGGCAAATGTGAGCGGATCGATCCTGGGCACGCGGCTGGCCTTGAAGCATGGCAGCGGACTTGTTCGCCGGATTTTCGTCGGTGTGGTGCTTGTATTGATCGTGAAATTTTCCTGGGATACCGTCCTACTTTTGTAATACTTTTTCCGGAACCGAAGGGAGCCGGGCTTTTCTAATAAAATCCTGCCCTTCGATTGAGGAATTTGCATGCGCATCACGCTGGTTCATCCTGCTGGATTCAATTTTGTGCCCGGGCAACCGGATTTTTCGGTTCTGGCCAACCGCATGCCGCCGATTGGCATCATGCAACTGGCCAGTTGGCTGGAAAAATTTGGTCACAGCGTGCAACTTCACGATTGTCTTGGCCCCTATGCGCCGAAAAGCATTGCCGATAACGCTGAAATTGTGCTGGCTACTGATCCGGAAATGGTCGGGTTCTCGGCAACGACGTCAGGCTTCATGGATGCTTTTGAAATTGCTGCCTACATTCGCGAGCGACGCCCCGAAATCAAGATCGTATTTGGCAACGTTCATGTTTCGTCGCTGGGTGCACCCATCCTCGAACATTTTCCAGAAATCGACTATCTGGTGATTGGTGAGGGCGAAGGCGCCCTGCTGGAATTGGCCGATGGCAAGCCGCTGGCATCGATTGGCAACCTGATATGGCGCAACGAGGACGGGCGTATCGTCGCTAATCCGCGTCGCGACCGCATCACCAATCTGGATGAATTGCCCTTTCCGGCCTATGAAAAGCTGGCTGGTTTCCCCCACGCCTATCATCTGCCGCTGTTTGCGTACGAAAAGCGACATGGGGCGACCATGATCACGTCGCGCGGCTGTCCCTACACCTGTTCCTTCTGTGATCGCACTGTATTCGAGCGGGCCTACAAGACCAATTCGCCGCAGTATATCTACGATCATATGAAGTATCTGCGGGACAAGTTCGGCGTCTGGCACATCAACATGTACGACGACCTGTTTACCGCCAAGAAACAGCGCGTCCTCGATCTTTGCGAACTGTTGATAGACAAGCCGCTTGGCATGCAGTTCAACTGTGCCATTCGCGCCGGCCATACGTCGGATGAGATGCTGGTCAAACTCAAGCAGGCCGGCGCCCTCATGGTATCGATCGGTATTGAATCGGCCGACCCGGAAATGATGGAAAGGCACAAGGCAGGCGTGACGCTCGAGGCCGTACGTGAAACCGTCCGCTCGATCCACTCTGCCGGTTTGCGCGCCAAGGGACTGTTCATTTTCGGCATGCCCGGCGAAACCCCGGAAACGGTACGAACAACGAGCGATTTCATTCTTTCGCTCGGGCTCGACGAGATGAATATGACCAAGTTCAGCCCACTGCATGGAGCGCCGATCTGGGACGAGTGCATCAACGACCCGACCGGCGATTTCGTCGAGGACTGGCGGCTCATGAACTGCCTGAATTTTGTTTACCTACCGGAAGGTTTCAAATCCCGAGAAGAGATGGACGCGCTGTACAACTGGCATGTCAAACGCTTTTACGACAGCAAGGGCTATCGTCGCCGCTTCGCCAAGCGATTATGGCAACACCGCTGGAGCCTGTGGCATGTGCTCAAGCATCTACCAGAGACCATCGCCGCTGCGCGTTATTTCAGTTCCAACAAGGAGCAACTGGAAAAAGCCGCGCGCGAGTTCAAGCTGCATCCGCGTCAGCCGCTAGGCCTGCGGCCGCAACTTTCCACGGAACTGCTGATTGACAACATCGTTTCGCTTTCGCCAGTCAAACTGACGCGCCGGGAAGCCGCCAAGCAGATCATCCCGGTTGTCTATGAAGGTTCGTCATGCTGTACGCCGCCAGCCGTTCAGGGAGCGGTATAATCGCCCCTCTTTCGTCATGGGCATCGGGGAGCACTGACATGAAGAAAAATTTCATTTTTGGCCGTTTTTTCCGGTTGACCGTCGCAGCCTGTGCCGTCCTGGCATTGGGTGCGTGCAAGAGTAACGAAACCAAAACCGAGGATGGCAAACCGGTCGCCGAAACCAGGAAGGACGCGGCCGTCCGCACCGGCTACGCCTGCTGCAACCTGCATTATTCCGGTGACTGGATCAGCGATTCGAATCTCGCCCAGCTACCCTTCATTCCCGTTGGAACGCCGATCCGCGTTCTGAAAATCGACGGTTATCGCGCCAGCATCGACGTCGACGGCAAGGCTTATCGACTTGGTCACGATTTCGGTCGGGCTGAGGAAACGACCGAACAGTGGGTAAACAAGATCGTCGTGCTTGACGACCCGAAGGCCAAGATCGCCAAATTCTCGCCAGCCGTGCGGGGCGCCATCGAGAAAGGCCAGCTCATGAAGGGCATGACCAAGGAACAGGTCATCATGTCCGTCGGCCATCCGCAAACCAATGAAAATCCGCGCCTGGACGGTCCCTACTGGCGCTACTGGTGGTCGAGCTTCGGCCCCTATTACGTGTATTGGGGCAAGGGAAGCGTCAGCAAGATCGACGGCCATTCCGAAACAGTGGGCTACATGACCTACAAAGGCAAATAATTCATCGCCGCCACAGAGAACAAAACAAGGGTTTCAATAATGGAACAGGAGCAGGGTGTGGAGCGTCGGCAATGCGATGTACTCGTCATCGGTGGCGGGCCGGCCGGTTGTACCGTGGGACCGATGCTGGCGGAAATGGGTCACAAGGTGGTGATGCTGGAGAAAGCGCATCACCCACGTTTTCACATTGGCGAATCGCTGTTGCCGGCCAATCTGCCGCTCTTCGAACGGATGGGGATTGCCGAGGAAGTGAAAGCCATCGGCATGCACAAGCCGGGCGCCGAATTCGTTTCGCCGAACCATGACATGTCCTCGGTTTTCGTCTTTGCCGAAGCCTGGGACAAGACCATGCCCCACGCCTACCAGGTCAAGCGCGACCAGTTCGATACCATCCTGATTCGCAATGCCGCCAAAAAGGGCGTCGAAGTGCATGAAGGCTGCAAGGCCAAGGCCGTCGAATTCCTGCCGGACAACACGGCGACCGTCCGTGCCATGCACGACGACGGTCGTGAAACCGAATGGCAGGCCCGCTTCGTCGTCGATGCCTCGGGCCGCGATACCTTCCTGGCCAACCGTTTCCAGATCAAGCACCGCAATCCGAAGCACAACAGTTCGGCCATCTACGGCCACTTCACTGGTTGCAAGCGCCACGAAGGCGTGGCCGAGGGCAATATCACCATTTTCTGGTTCGAGCACGGCTGGTTCTGGTTCATCCCGATGCAGAACGACATCACCAGCATCGGCATGGTGACCTGGCCGTACTACATGAAGACCAAGGGCGAGCGCAGCCTCGAGCAGTTCCTGCGCGACGGCTTTGCCCAGTGCCCGAAATTGATGGAGCGCCTCAAGGACGCCACGCTGATCAACGAAGTCGAGGCGACCGGCAACTTCTCCTACGTGTCCGAGCGCAACCATGGCAACAACTACGTCATGCTCGGCGACGCCTACGCCTTCATCGATCCGGTGTTCTCGTCGGGCGTGCTGCTCGCCATGAACAGTGGCGTCATCGCTGCCGAGGCCATCGATACCTGCCTGCGCAATCCGGCCAAGGCACCGGCTGCCCTCAAACGCTTCGACAAGCTCATGAAACACGGGCCGAAGGAGTTCTCGTGGTTTATCTACCGCGTGACCAATCCGGTCATGCGCGAATTCTTCATGGGGCCACGCAACCTGTTCCGCACCAAGGAAGCCGTGCTGTCGATGCTGGCCGGTGACATTTTCGGCAAAACGCCGATCTGGTCGTCGATCTTCGCCTTCAAGATGCTGTATTACATCGCCAGCATCATGCAGCCGAGGAAGGCCTACATGGGCTGGAAACGGCGCAAGTTCAACATCCGCAAGGTCGACGATTCGGTCGTATACAACGCATAGTGAATCTCCAGTTCGTTTCTTCATCGTCGGTGGTTTCACGTGAAACCGGCAGCGAACTGGGTGGCGCCCTGGTCGGGGTGCCGACCGGCAGTGCTCCGGCCTGGCCCGTTCAGCGCGTCGTCGCGCCCCTTCTCGGGGCGAACGCGCCGGTCGTGGGTGAAACCTGGCTGACCGATCAGCTCATGACCTCCGGCCATAGCGAAGGTATCGCGTGGCGACGCTCGAACGGCCTGCTTTACGGCGTCATCGAACTCGACGAGCACGATTTTCCGGCAACCGAAAAAGCTTCGCCCCTGCAGGCAGCGAGCGAGGAAGCCTACCGCCGCATTTTCCGCCTGCTCGATGCCGAACAATTGCCCTACCTCTGGCGGGTGTGGAACTACCTGGCCGAGATCAACGTCGAGACCTATGCGCTGGAGCGTTATCGCCAGTTCAATATCGGTCGGCAGGATGCCTTTCTCGAATGCCGTCGCGGCACGACCGGCAATGTGCCGGCGGCCTGCGCCATCGGCCTGGCCGGCGGTCCGCTCAGCATAGCCTTCCTGGCTGGCGACACACCGGCCGTACCGCTTGAAAATCCGCGTCAGGTCAGTGCCTACAACTATCCAGCCGATTACGGTCCGCGCAGCCCGACCTTCTCGCGCGGCGCACTGGCTTATCTCCCCGGTCAGGAAATCCTGTTCATTTCCGGCACGGCGAGCATCGTCGGACACCAGACCGTGTTCCCGGGCGATGTGGCCGGGCAATGCCGGGAATCAGTGGCCAATATCCAGGCCGTGATCGGCGAGGCAAACCGTCTCGGGCGCAGCGGTCCGTATTCACTGACCGAACTGTCGTTCCGTGTGTACGTGCGCCATGCCGGCGATTTCCCGGTGGTCCGTGAAACCCTGCTTCCGTTGATCGGGAATGCCGAAATTGTTTATGTGCAGGCCGATATCTGCCGGCACGATCTGTTGCTCGAAATCGAGGCGATGGCCTCGCACCTTCTGGAGGGAAGTTGATGGCCATGTCGAAAACAATCCGTCGGGGCGCCTGCCTTGCCTTGGGGCTGCTGGCTGGCGCGACCGGCGTGCAGGCAGCCGAAGACCAGCCGCTGTGGGAAATCGGCGCCGGCGTGGCCGCCTTCAGTTTTCCCAGCTATCGCGGCTCGGACCAGACGCATAATTTCCTTTTCCCGGTGCCGCATTTCACCTATCACGGCGATTTTCTGAAGGCCGACCGGCAAGGTATCCGCGGTAGCTTCTTCGATTCCGACCGGCTTGACCTGACGGTCAGTCTGGCCCTCTCGCCGCCGGTGAGCAGCGACGACATCCGGGCGCGCGCCGGCATGCCGGATCTGGAAGGGACTTTCGAGATCGGGCCGCAGATGGATGTGACCTTCTGGCGTTCCGAAAACCGCGCCCGATTCGTCAAGCTGCTGCTGCCGCTGCGCGCCGCGATTACCGTCGAGGGTTCGCCGAAGAGCATCGGCTGGGTTTTCCATCCGAAGCTGAACATGGACATCACCGACATTCCCGGCATGCCGGGCTGGAATCTCGGCATGCTGGCCGGACCGCTGTTTGGCGACAAGCGCCAGCACGATTACTACTACACGGTGGCCCCGCAGTATGCGACAGCCGGCCGTCCGGCCTACGAGGCCAAGGCGGGTTACGCCGGCATGCAGACGCTCGTCGCGCTGTCGAAGCGCTTCCCGAAATACTGGGTCGGCGGTTTCGTTCGTTACGACAACCTGAGTGGCGCCACCTTCGAGGACAGCCCGCTGGTCAGGCAGAAAGACTACTTTGCTGCCGGCATCGCTTTCACCTGGATTTTTGGAGAGTCGTCGACCCGCGTCAAGGTCAATGACTGATCGTCGCAGCGCAGGCAATCCCTTCTGGATTGCCTACGAGTACCTGGCCATGGCGGTCGGGCTTGGTTCGCTGGCGTTGATTTGCCTGATCTGGCTGCCCTGCGCCTTGCTTCTCAATGCGCTGCTGCCCCGGCGCTCCGGCCGGACGGTTGGTCGCCTCATGATTTCCTGGGGCTTTCGCCTCTATCTGCGCATCCTCTCCCTGTTCTGCGCCTGTCGCTTCGATTTGAGCGAAATCGACCGGCTGCGTGACCAGGGGCCGCTCATCGTCGCCGCCAACCACCCTTCCCTGCTCGACGCCGTGATGATCGTGTCGCGCCTGCCGAATGCCGTCTGCGTCATGAAGGCGGCGCTCATGGACAACCTGCTCTTCGGTGCGGCCGCCCGGCTGGCCCGCTATATCCGCAACGATGTGGCCTTGAACGTCATTTTGAGCGCCCGTGAAGAACTGGAGGATGGCGCGCATCTGGTCATCTTTCCCGAAGGATCGCGGACGCTGAATTTTCCCTTCGATGCCAGCTCACCGAGCGTCGGTTTGATTGCCAACCGGAGCAAGGCCGATGTCCAGACCCTGCTCATCGAATTCTCGACGCCCTATCTCGGCAAGGCCTGGCCCCTCTTCCGCCGGCCACAACTGCCCCTGACCTGCCGGGTTCGACTCGGCCGCCGCTTCTCGCCGCCGACCAATATCCAGGCGTTTACCGCCGAACTGGACGCCTACTTTCATTTCGAATTTGGCCAAAATTTCCGGTCGACCGTAGGATTGCCTGCCTGAGCCCCCCATTCCGCCGATTGTTGCCATGCCCGCCGCTTCCGCCACCCATCTTGTCCTGATTCCCAGCTACAACCCCGGTCCCAAGGTCATCGCCACCGTGCAGGCCGCCCGGGCGCAATGGATGCCGGTGTGGGTCGTGGTCGATGGCAGCACCGATGGCAGTACCGAAAAACTGCAGGCGCTGGCCGCCGAGGATGAGGGCCTGAAAGTCATCGTCCTGCCGGAAAATCGCGGCAAGGGCGCAGCCGTGCTCGAAGGCATCACGCAGGCCGCTGCTGCCGGCTTTACGCATGCCCTGACCATGGATTCCGACGGCCAGCATCCGGCCAACCTGATCCCCGCATTCATGGCCGCTTCGCAAGCCGAAGCCGACAAAATGGTCCTCGGCAAGCCGGTCTTCGATGCCGACGCGCCGGCACTGCGCGTCAATGGCCGCAAGGTCTCGAACGGCTGGGCCAATCTCGAAACGCTATGGATGGGCATCGGCGATTCGCTCTACGGATTCCGCGTGTATCCGATCCAGCCGCTCATGAAAATCATGCGTGCCAACCGTTTCATGCGCCGCTTCGATTTCGATCCGGAAGCCGTCGTCCGCCTGTGCTGGGCCGGCGTCCGGCCACGCAACATCGACGCCCCAGTCCGTTATTTCCGGGCCGACGAAGGCGGCGTGTCGCATTTCAAATACCTGCGCGACAACACGCTGTTGACCTGGATGCATACCCGGCTTTTTCTGGGCTTTGTCGTCCGCCTGCCACTACTGCTGTGGCGCCGCCTGCAAACCTCGTCCTGATCGGTTATTCCCATGAATGAATCCAGCACCTCGAACGCAGCCCTGAAGTCCGACCCCCGCCTGCAGGCCTATTTTGATGGCGAAAGCGAACGCCGTGCGGCGACCCGCGCGATGTTTGACCAGGCCGCCGGCGGCTACGATCAGGCCGAACGCATTACTGCCCTGGGTAGCGGTGCCTGGTATCGGCGCGATGTTCTGCGCCGCAACGGTCTGGTGGCCGGCATGACCCTGCTCGACGTTGCGGCCGGTACTGGTCTGGTGGCGGCCGAAGGACTGCACCTGATCGGACCAACGGGCCGACTGCTGGCGCTCGATCCGTCGCCCGGCATGCTGGCCGAACTGCGCAAGAAGCTCAACGTCGAAACCATCGAGGCCTACGCCGAATCGATTCCCCTGCCGGACAACCATGTCGACTTCGTTTCCATGGGTTACGCGCTCCGCCATGTGGGTGATCTCGACCTGGCCTTCAGTGAATATCACCGGGTACTGCGTCCCGGTGGGCGCGTCTGCATCATGGAAATCAGCCGGCCGGAGAGTCGTCTCGGGCAAATGGCCTTGCGCGGCTACATCCGCGGTGTCGTGCCGTTCCTGGCCAGCCTGATGCGCAGTCAGGCCGATATCAAGCGGCTCTGGGAATACTACGGCGATACAATCGAACTGGCCCTTGAGCCGGAGCCCATTCTCGATGCCATGCGGCGTGCCGGTTTTGTCGATGTGTCCTGCTCAGTCACCCTCGGCGTCTTTCGCGAGTATCTGGGCCGCAAGCCCGGAGCAGCCTGAAATTCACGTTTTATTGACGGTTACCCCCAACAAGTCATCAGCGGAATGAACACGACCGAGATTTTCCTGATCGCCATGGCGATCATCTTCACCGTGCCCTACCTCATCTGGCGGCTCGGCAACACTGACTATTACGCGCCACTGGTCGTCGTTCAGATCGTCACCGGCATCCTGCTCGGCCCGGGCATCCTCGGCAAGGTCTTTCCCGAGTACTACCAGTTCGTCTTCAATCCGACGGTCATCCAGTCCTTGAACGGCATCGCCTGGTGGGCGGTCATGCTCTTCGTGATGATTGCCGGCGTCGAGCTCGATCTCAAGAAAGTCTGGGCCTACCGCCGGGAAAGCGGCGTCACGGCTGGCCTGGCACTCGGCACGCCCTTGCTGTTCGGCTGCGCGGCCGCTGCGCTGATGCTGGGCTTCGACGGCTGGATCGGCGCCAAGGCCTTGACCTGGCAATTCGTCGTCGGCGTCGGCATGGCCTGCGCGGTCACGGCGCTGCCCATCCTCATCCTGCTCATGGAAAAGCTCGAAGTCCTGCGCCAACCCATCGGCCAGCGCATCCTGCGCTACGCCAGCCTCGACGACATCGCGATCTGGGGCGTCCTCGCCCTGATCCTCATGGACTGGGAACGCATTGGCCGCCAGGGAACATTCCTCGTCCTGTTCGCCGTGGCGGCCTGGCTGTTCCACAAGCTGATGGTGCGCATTCCGGCGCGCGACCGCTGGTATGTCGCGCTGATCTGGCTAGCCGTCGTTTCGTTCGGCGCCGACTGGGCCGGGCTGCATTTCATGGTCGGCGCTTTCCTGGCCGGGGCGAGCATGGAAGCCGACTGGTTCGACCAGGAAAAAATGGACATGCTGCGCCACCATGTCCTGCTCGTCGTCATGCCCGTTTTCTTCCTGTCCACCGGCCTGCGCACCAACTGGAATGTCGGCGGCGCCGCGGTCTTCATCGTTGCCGCCCTGCTCCTCGTCGCCTCGGTCAGCGGCAAGCTGATCGGTATCCGGATCGCCGGCCGCATTCTCAAATGGGCGCCGGGCGAAGCCAGCATCATCGGCTGGCTGCTGCAAACCAAGGCGCTGATCATGATCATCTTCGCCAACATCCTGCTCGACAAGCAGATCATCACCAGCGAAACCTTCACCGCGCTCTTGCTCATGGCGGTGGCCAGCACCATGCTGACGGTGCCCATGGTCGCGCCGAAACTGGCGCGGCTCAAATCGCTGATCCTGCGTTCCGCCTGAGGGAAATTCATGGCCTACATCGCGAATTATTCCGAAACAGCGCTGGATCGTGCGGAGATAGATGCCCTCCCCGGCGAAGTCCTGATCGAATTCGGTGTCGACTGGTGTCCGCATTGCCAGTGCGCCCAGTCGTTCATCGCCGGGGCCTTGCAGACGAAACCCGACCTGCGTCACATCAAGGTCGAGGATGGCGCCGGGCGGCGTCTTGGCCGTAGCTTTCGCGTCAAGCTCTGGCCAACGCTGATCCTCATGCGAGAAGGTCAGGAAGTCGGACGGATCGTCCGCCCGACCAGTGAGGGCGAAGTCGCCGACCTGCTCGCCGGCTGAGACCTCAGGCCGGCTGGCGCTTTTGCTGCCAGGCCTCCAGTTCGCGCCGTTCGATGAAGGTTTCCAGGCGGTTGATATTGCCTGGCAGCTGCCGGCCCTCCCATTGCTCGGTCGCCCAGCGCTTCACGTTGGCGTGCAGGTCGCCGTGTTCGATGGCGTGCGCCAGCGTGACTTCAATGGCATGGGTGTCGTCCGCCCCGGCGGCGAGCGATCGTGCCGCATCGTGCAGGCTCAAATGGCTGTCGGTTGAGGGATTCATCGCGTCCTCCATCACGGTGTCGACCGCCTCATTCTAAGCCTGCTCAGCCGCGTTTCGCGACTTTCTTGCCGCTCCGGTGACCGGCCTTGATCTGCTCGATGGCCTCCAGCTGGAAGCGCAATTTCGTGATCGCGTCGCGCTCGGCCGGCGCCAGTTCGTCCAGCCTGACGTGCTTGATCAGCACGGCCAGTGCATCGCCGATGCAGCCGAGCTGCTTGCCGTAGCTGCCGACTTCATCAAGCACCTCCTGTTCGACTTCCGGATTGCCGCTGCGCCCGAGGTTGATGTTGACCAGCCCGAGCTGGCTGGTGGCCGAGCCGAAGGTCCATGACCACGGGTTGATCGCCTGCGTCACGTCACCCGAAAGCGGCATGGACCAACTTTGCCAGGCGGACAGTGGATCCCGGAAAAAATCGACCGATGTCGCCGGCTTTGCGTCCGACGATGCCTTCGTGGTGACTTTGGGATAAAAATTGGGCATGGTGCCATCTCCTGAACATGACATGAATTGATCGGACAATAGGCCATATGCGGATGTCGTGCATATGCAACTGTCCCAATTATGCGCCTGCTCGGAGACTCTATGGCAGTGGGGCTCCCATTAATTCAGGCGTAAAATTGCCACTTTGGGCTACCGGTTTAGCGGGGCTAAGCAATTATGTCGACGTCCGATAGCAATATTCCCGAATTCATCGCCAGGCGGGTTTGGTGGGTTATCCCTTTGATCGCCTGGGCGGCGGTTGTTGGCGGCTCGCTGGCATCCCATTTCGCGGAACTGGAAGCGCATTCGCAGCGCGTTGCCGTCGAGGGCGCCCGCAACATGTTCCGTGTCGTGGTCCTGGTCCGCGCCTGGAATGCCTTGCATGGCGGCGTCTATCTGCCGGTCAGCGAGGATTTGCAACCGAATCCCTACCTCGAACACCCGCGGCGGGATCTGGTAACCCAGGATGGCCAGGCGCTGACCATGGTCAATCCAGCCTACATGACGCGCCTGATCAGCGAACAGGCCAAGGCTGAAGACGGCGCAACCTTCCACATCACCAGCCTGCGCCCGATACGCCCGGCCAACATGCCTGATCCCTGGGAGCAGAAGGCGCTCCAGGCATTCGAGACCGGCTTGAAGGAAGCCATCGAAATCATTCCGGGCGACGATGGCCAAGGCCGCCACCTACGCTACATGGCACCGCTGTTCGTCAGCAAGCCTTGCCTGGAATGTCACGCCAAGCAGCAATACCGGGTGGGTGACGTGCGCGGCGGCATCAGCGTGACCACGCCGTTCTCGCAAGTCGATGAAACGATCGCTCTGGGCAAGCGCCAGACGACCATCAAGCACCTGTCCATTTTCCTGCTAGGCGCGGTGGTCGGTTTCATCCTGCTCGAATTGCTCCGCCGCCGCTGGTTCAAGCTGAACTCGACGATTGCCGAACTCAAGAAGGCGCGCATCGACCTCGACAACTCGAATCAGGAATTGCGGCAGGCGAAGGATGTCGCGGAAGCCGCAAACATCGCCAAGAGCGAGTTCCTGGCCAACATGAGCCACGAGTTCCGTACGCCGCTCAACGCCATTTCGGGATTTGGTCATTTGCTCCGGCATTCGTTGAATGACCCGCAGCACGTGAATTGCCTCGACCATATCCAGAATGCCTCGGGACAGTTGCTGGAAATGATTGAGCAACTCCTCAAGCTGTCGCGGGCCGACACGGGCAAGCTGGAACAGCGCGTGGAACGGTTCGAGGTCTCGCAATTGGCCGACGAAGCCTTTACCCGCCTGCGCGTCGAGGCCGAGGCCAAGGGCCTTGCCTACCGCCTGCAGATCGACGATGCCACCATGCCCTGCTGGCTGCTCGGCGATCGCCAGCATATTTTCGACATCATGACCCATTACCTGGGCAACGCCGTCAAGTTCAGCGAACGGGGTGAAATAGCCCTGATCGTGACCTGCACACCCTTCGAAGGTGGCCATACGCTGCTGCACATCGAAGTCAAGGATCAGGGCATCGGCATCGCGGCCGAGCACTTGCCCAGCCTCTTCTCCCTGTTCCATCAGGTCGATGGCTCGGCGACCCGTCGCTATGGCGGCAACGGGGTCGGGCTGATCCTGTGCAAGCGGCTGGCCGAGCTGATGGGCGGCGAAGTGGGTGTCGCCAGTACGCCGGGCGAAGGCAGCCGTTTCTGGCTGGACATCCGCCTGACCAACGCCTGAGCGCTCAGATCATCGCGCCGTTGATCGAGATGACCTGACCGGAGATGTAGGCGGCGCGGTCGGAGGCCAGGAAGGCGACGAGATCGGCGACTTCTTCCGGCTTGCCGGCGCGCTTCATGGGCACCAGATTCTTGATCGCTTCCGGGTCGAAGCTGCCTTCGATCATGTCGGTGGCGATGATGCCCGGTGCCACGGCATTGACGGTGATACCGCGGCTGGCCAGTTCGAGCGCCAGCGACTTGCTGGCCGCGTGGAGGGCGCCCTTGGCGGCCGAGTAATTGACCTGGCCGCGGTTGCCGGTGATGCCGGCGACCGACGAAATATTGACGATGCGACCCCAGCGCGTGCGAATCATCGGCATGGTCAGCGGCTGGGTAACGTTGAAAAAGCCGTTGAGCGAAACGTCGACCACCGAATGCCACTGCTCGGCGCTCATGCCAGGAAATACCGAATCGGCGTGGATCCCGGCGTTGTTGACGAGGATCTGGATCGGTCCCGGTTCGAGCAGCTTTTCCAGCGCGGCGGCTGTCGCGGCGCGTTCGGTGACATCGAAGGCCACGGCTTCGGCGCTGCCGCCGGCGGCGACGATCTCGGCGACGACGGCTTCGGCCTTCTCGCGGCTACGGTTGGCATGGACGATGACGTGATGGCCGTCAGCAGCAAGGCGCTTGCAGATCGCAGCACCGATGCCGCCGCTGCCGCCGGTGACGAGAGCGCGTTTCATGACATTTCCTTTTTGGCCATTTTTTCCGGTTGACCGTGGGATTGCTCAGCCCAGGGCCGAAGCGTCGAGCACCACGGCGGCGCGGCCTTCGAGCAGGTAGCGGCCGGCGTGGCTGAGCGAAAACTGGTAGAGGATGTTGTTGGCGTCGCCCGACAGGCGCTCGGCTTGGACGTCGAGTTCGCCCGGCAGGTCGTCGAGGCGGCCGACATGCAGGCTGACGCTGCGTACGCTGGTCAGGTAACCCTGGCGCGGCTTGTCGTCGGCGTGGGCGAGCAGTGCGCCGTGGATGGCCATGGCCTGGGCGGCATACTCGATGCCGTTGGCGGCGCCGAGCCGCCCTTCGGCGCGCAGCGGATTGGCCGGGTCGGTGTGGCTCGTGGCGCGGCAGGCGATGGCGGTGTCGGACCATTCACGCACCGCATCGAGCAGGCACATGCTGCCCTGATGCGGGATGTGGGCGGCGATCCAGGCGCGGTCTAGCACAGCCCGATGTCGACCTGCAGTTGCATGGGCGGCAGGTAGTCCAGGCAAACCTGACCAGCTTCGCCACGCGCCAGTTTTTGCAGCAACGGCAAGGCGCGCAGGGCCGGAATGGAGACGCGCAGTGCTTCCAGCGCGGCGTCGCCGATCGGCTCGGCGACGGTGCTGGCGGGCGTCACGGTAATCGATGCGAGCGAGCGCTCACTGCGTTCCGGTGTCAGCAGCAGTGCGACCCCGGCGACGTCCGGCACCGGCCGCTTGGCAAACAAGGGCTCGGGATATTCGCTGTCGTAGGCGATCAACAAGGTCGTCTGGCGGTCGAGAACGACCTGACCCAGCGCGTCGATCAGGCCGGCGCCGAAGCTCGCGTCGTAGGCGCAGATGACCTGGCACGGCGCCATCGCGCCGGTGGCGATACCCCAGTAACCGGCGGCGGCGTTGTGGACCGAATTGTGAAAGCGGGTTGGCGAAATCTGGCGGTCGTCGGTGGCCAGTTGTTCGCACAGGGCGTGGCAGTTGTGGCCGTCGGCACCGGAGGCGGAAAAGACGGTGGCCAGCGTCGCGACGTCGGCGCCGGCATGGGCGGCAGCTTCGAGGCCGACGGCCAGCGTGAGCTTGACGACGCGGCTGGCGCGGCGACGCTCGGCCGGCGGCAGGATGGCCGGCGCCGGCAGGACGGACGGCGCGTTTTCGTAGGTTTGCTCGCCACGCAGCACGGCGCGGGCGGTCGGCCAGTCGGGCAGGCCGGGAGCCAGGAAACCGATGCCTTCGATCCAGGCGGTCAGCGGACGGCTCATTTCGCGACTCCCAGAATCAGGCTGCAATTGCTGCCGCCGAAGCCGAAGGAATTGGTCAGGGCGCGACTGACCTTGCCATCTCGGGTTGTCAGCAGGTAATCGAGCGGAATGGCCGGGTCGACGTTTTCGGTGCCCGGGCTGCCGGGCAGGAAGCCGTCGGTCAGCGTCAGCGCGCAGATGATGGCTTCGACCGCGCCGGCGGCGCCCAGCGTGTGACCGGTGGCACCCTTGGTCGAGCTGCAGGGAACGGTGTTGCCGAACAGCGCGCTGACCGCTTTGCCTTCGGCGGCATCATTGGCAGGCGTCGAGGTGCCGTGCAGGTTGATGTAGTCGATGTCGCCGACGCCCAGCCCGGCAGAGCGAAGGGCGGCTTCCATGGCCAGTTTGGCGCCGAGGCCTTCCGGGTGCGGAGAGGACATGTGATAGGCGTCGCTCGATTCGCCGGTGCCGAGCAGCAGGATCGAGCCGGCGGCGGGTTGGTCGCAGCGTTCGAGCAGCGCGAAAGCGGCGCCCTCGCCGACCGAAATGCCGTTGCGCGCCGCGTCGTAGGGGCGGCAGGGGTGGGCCGAGGTCAGCTGCAGCGAGGCGAAGCCGTAGAGCGTGGTCAGGCACAGGGTATCGACGCCGCCGACGATGGCTGCGTCGATGGTGCCGAGCTCAAGCTGGCGGGCGGCGGCGGCGAAAACCTTGGCGCTCGACGAACAGGCCGTCGAAATGGCCATGGCCATGCCTTCCAGCCCGAAATAGTCGCGCGTGAATTCGGCCAGCGAGAAGGAATTGTGCGTCGTGCGGTAATGGAAATCGTCGGGCAGCGCGCCGGTTTCAGCATCGCGCCGACGGTAGGCCAGTTCGGTCTGCAGGATGCCGGCCGTGCTGGTGCCGAGGAAGACGCCGACGCGCGACTTGCCGTAACGGGCGATGGCGTCACGCACGCGGTCGGCAAAGCCGTCGGTTTCGAGGCCCATCTGGGTCAGGCGGTTGTTGCGGCAGTTGTAGATGGCCAGTGCTTCCGGCAAGGTCTCGGCGTCAACGCCGGCGACTTCGCCCATCCAGGTGTCGAGCTGCACCGTCTCGAAGGTGCACGGCACCAGCCCGCTCCGCCCGGCACGCAACGCCGCGCGCGTGGCATCAAGGCCGCGGCCGAGGCAGGTCGTAGCAGTGTAGGCGGAAAGCAGCAGCGGGGTCACGGTGGCGCTCGAGAAGGATTGGTGCGGATTTTAGCAGAGGGTGCCGCAGCGCACGGTGGCGAATCGCATGCGGCAGGCGCCGAGGCAAATGGTTAAACTGGCTGCCTGGCCATCTGCGCGAATTGGACACCGAAATCCGGTTTCCGGATGCCAAGTATTTCCGGTATCCACCAAGCTTCCCGCTGCGGAGGAAAAAATGGGCATGAACATCAAGCTGGCGCTGCCGTTCCTGTTTTGGCTTTTCGCGCTGCCCCTGCGGGCCGAGTTCGAACCCCGGGTCGTTGACATTCCAACGCGGCCGGGCGTGACCCAGCGCCTGCTGGTGCTCGCCCCGGCTACCCCGAAGGCGGCGGTGATCCTGTTTGCCGGCGGTCATGGCGGCCTGCAGATTGCGCCGGATGGCGCGTTCGGGTGGGGCAAGGGCAATTTTCTGATTCGCAGCCGGCAGTTGTTCGTCGATCAGGGCCTGCTGACGGTGATCATCGATGCGCCGTCGGATCGGCAGTCGTTTCCTTTCCTCTCGGGCTTCCGCCAGGGGCCGGAGCATGCGGCCGATGTCCAGGCGGCGATTGCCTGGGTTCGCCAGCAGGCCGCCTTGCCGGTGTGGTTGGTCGGCACCAGTCGAGGGACGCAGTCGGTCGCGGCGGTGGCGACGCGTCTGGGCAAGGCCGACGGGCCGGATGGCCTGGTGCTGACGGCGACCATCCTGAGCGACCCGAAAGCGCCGTCGGTGCCGGCCATGGCGCTGGAAAAGCTGAGTATCCCCGTGCTCGTCGCGCACCATGAACTCGACGGTTGCAGCCATTGCGCCTTCAGCGAAATGCCGAATCTCATGCAGAAACTGGCGGCCTTGCCGCGCAAACAGTTGCTGCCCTTCCGCGACGGCGTCAGCCGGGGCGACCCCTGCGAGGCGATGGCTTACCACGGCTTCAACGGCATCGAGTCGGAGGTGGTCGGGCAGATCGCCGGCTGGGTGCTGGGGCGCTGAGCCGGCATTTCGATTTTGGCCAAAATTTCCGGTTGACCGTGGGATTCGCCGCGCAGGCTGATTCAGGTCAACTTCCCTGCAGAAATAGCCGTCGGACCGCCTGTTGCAGGCGGATTCGCTGTGGCATAGTGAGTTGAAATTGTTGCGCTGCAGCATATAAGAATCGGCTTACGAAGGGGAACATCATGTTTGATTTCTGGATTCAGTTTGCGCTGGTTTTGACGGCGATCCTCATCGGTATCCGGCGCGGCGGGGTGGCGCTCGGGCTGATTGGCGGTTTGGGTGTCGCGGTACTGAGTTTCGGCTTCCGCGTGGCGCCGCAGGAGCCGCCGATCACCGTCATGCTCATCATCCTTGCCGTGGTCACTGCTTCGGCGACCTTGCAGGTGGCGGGCGGCCTCGACTGGCTGGTCCAGCAGGCCGAGCGCGTGATGCGCAAGCATCCGCAGCAGATCACCATCCTCGCCCCGCTCTCGACGTTTTTGCTGACCGTCTGCGTCGGCACCGGCCACGCCGTTTATTCGCTGTTGCCGGTCATCGCCGACGTCGCGCTGAAGACGAAAATCCGTCCCGAACGGCCGATGGCGATTTCCAGCGTCGCGTCGCAGATGGGCATCACGGCCAGCCCGGTGGCGGCGGCCGTGACCACCTTCCTGGCCATGACGGCGAAGACCGATGCACCGGTGACGCTGGCCCAGATCCTTATGGTCACCCTGCCGGCCGGCCTGATCGGCGTGCTGGCGGCGGCTTTCTGGAGCATGAGGCGCGGCCTCGATCTGGACAAGGACCCGGAATATCAGGCTCGCCTGCAGGACCCCGATTTCCGCGCCTCGGTCGAAAAATCGGTCACCACGCTCGACAAGACGCTGCCCAAGTCGGCCCGCCTGTCGGTCGTGCTCTTCTTCACCGGCATCCTGACCATCGTCGCCCTCGCCCTCTACCCGAGCGTGCTGCCGCTGGCCAAGGGCAAGCCGATTCCGATGACGACGGTCGTCCAGCTCGTCATGCTCGCCTTCGGCGCCTTCATCCTCTTCGCGGCCGACGTCAAGGCGGCGGCCATTGCCAAGTCAGAGGTATTCACGGCCGGCATGATTGCTGTCGTCTCGATCTTCGGTATCGCCTGGATGAGCGACACCTTTGTCAAGGCCAACGAGGTGTTCCTCGTCGACAACATCAAGGCCATGGTCGAATACGCACCCTGGACCTTTGCGCTGGCGATGTTCGCCGTGTCGGCGTTCGTGAAGAGCCAGGCCGCAACGCTGACCATCATGCTGCCTTTCGGCCTGGCGCTTGGCTTGAGCCCGCAACTGCTGCTTGGACTGATGCCGTCCTGCTACGCCTACTTCTTCTTCGCCTTCTACCCGAGCGATCTGGCGGCGATCAATATGGATCGCAGTGGCACGACGCGCATCGGCAAATACCTGCTCAATCACAGCTTCATGATTCCCGGCTGGATCGGCGTCATCACCTCGACCATCGTTGCCTACGGTCTGGCGCAGGTTTATTTCTGATTTCGAATTTGGGCAAAATTTCTGGTTGACCGTGAGATCGATGGTCGCGGACTGAGGCGGCAATTCGTCGGGATATGCAACCATGGTATTCTCCGCCGCTTCATTTAATGACCATGGTCTTCCCGTGAAACAACTATTTTGCTGTGTATTGCTCTGCCTCGGGCTGAGCTTGGCCCATGCCGATCCGGCCGCGGACCGGGCGGCCCAGGAAGCGCAGGTCAATGCGCTCTTGAAGGAATCCGAGAGCCGGCTGGTCTATGGCCCGGCCACCGTCGATCTGGGGCCGCAGGGCGCGATGACCTTGCAGCGCGGTCAGGCTTTCATGCCGCCGGACGTCGCCCAGAAAATATTTGCCGCATCGGGCGTCAAATCAGTGTCGAACCTGCTCGGCGTGGTCATTCCCGGCTTGCCGGGTGACGAAGTGCCGACCGACGATTGGGGCATGGTGGCCGTGTTTTTCCAGCCGACGGGTTTCATTCGCGACGACGATGCCAATGGCTGGGATCACGGCAAGCTGCTCGACAGCCAGCGCAAGGGTATTGAGGAGCGCAACGCGGAAGCGCGGGAAAAGGGCCAGCCGGAAAAGGAACTGAACGGCTGGGTCGAGGCGCCGCGCTACGACTACGCCGGCCACCGCCTGCTGTGGGCGACATCGACCCAGGAAAAGGGCAAGCCGGAGACGGCCTTTGCCATGTACGGCGCGGCAGCGCTCGGCCGCGAAGGCGTCATGATTTTCGCCTTCGGCACCGAAGCGGCCAAACTCGGCGAGCGCAAGGGGCTGGCCAACGACCTGCTGTCCGGCATCCAGTTCAAGGAAGGCAAGCGTTACCAGGATTTTGCTGAAGGCACCGACAAGGTCGCCGAGATCGGGCTGGCTGCGCTGGTCGGCGGCGTGGCGGCCAAGAAGCTCGGCCTGTTCGCCACGCTGGCTGTCCTGCTCGCCAAGTGGGGCAAGGTCATCGCCCTCGGCGCCGGCGGACTGGCGTTTTTCAAGTTCAGAAAAAAGAAGGCCGATCCGGCCGATAGCTGATGAAGTCGCTGCTCGTCCTGTTCACGCTGCTCAAGTCCGGCAAGCTGCTGACGACGGGCGGCACGATGATCCTGTCGCTCGGCGCCTACGCGCTGGCATTCGGCTGGACGTTCGCGCTCGGCTTCATCGCCCTGCTCTTCGCCCACGAAATGGGCCATTTCATCGCTGCCCGCCAACGCGGGCTGAATGTGGGCGCGCCGACCTTCATTCCCTTCGTCGGTGCCTGGATCGAGATGAAGGACATGCCGCACGACGCCGAAACCGAGGCCTATGTGGGCTTCGGCGGCCCCTTCGTCGGTACGCTGGCTGCCCTGCTCTGCTATTTCCTGGCACGCTCGCTCGATAGTCCGGCCCTGCTCGCCATCGCCTACGCCGGCTTCTTTCTCAACCTGTTCAACCTGATCCCGATTTCGCCGCTCGACGGCGGACGGATCACCGCCGTCCTCTCGCCCCGCATCTGGCTGGCCGGCATCCCTGTCCTGCTCGCCTGGTTCTACTGGCGGCCAAGTCCGATGCTCATCCTCATCGTCATCATGGCTCTGCCGCAGGCGATCAAGGCCTTCCGCTACAGCAGCGCCGACGACGACGCGGCGTACTACGCCGTGGGCGCCGAACACAAGCTGACCTACAGCATCTACTACCTCGGCCTGACCGGCTTCGTGGCGATGATGACCTTCGAGCTGCACAACCTGCTCGGTCGGGCCTGAGCCCGGATTTCGATTTTGGGCAAAATTTCCGGTTGACCGTTGAATCAGCCTATTGGCCGCTGCTGCGTCCCAAACAGGTCCGGTAACGCCCTTCCACCCGCTTGGCGAACCATTCGGTCGTCAGCTTGCGGGTGATTTTCGGGCTTTTCAGGTCTATTTGCGGCATGGCCTGGCGGGGCATCGGCTTGCCGTTTTTCTCGGCGAGTTCGAAGACGCGGTTGAACAGCGGACTGCGGCCGAAGGTCGCGGTTTTTTCGAGGAGCAGGTCGCGGCGGATTTGCGGGCGGCTCATGTCGAGCTTGCTGGCAATTGCGATGGCCGCTTCCTCGACGCTGCTGGGCACCGCGGCCGGTTTGCCGTCCTCGTAGCGCAGCAGGTCGCCGTCCGGGGCCAGCGGCTTGCTGGTGAGCTTGCCGAGCGCGAGCTGGAAGGCGGCGTTGCGGCTGCTGTAGCGGCCGGCGTTGAAGTCGGCGAAGCGGTAGACGATCTGGTCGTAGGGCACCTCGTAATCGAGCAGGATGGCGCTGCCGAAATAGACGCCGCCGCGCCGGGTAAACACCTCGTCGCGCAGCTTTTTCTCGATCGGGTAGGGGTAATCGCGTTCCCGGACGTGCTGGGTGGCGAATTCGATGCTGACCTGCATCGGCCCACCGGTGCGCACCGGGTTGTAATCGGCGAACAGTTTGCGGCCGAAAGGCAGCTCGCCGATCATGTCCTCGAACAGCGCGTTGAGCTGCTTTTCGGTCTTCAGCGCGTCGATGCGCTCGTTGTAGCTCTTGCCATCGGGCGAGTTCTTGCTCAGCGCGGCATTGACGATGAGCATCGGGATGCCATAGCGGCCGGCCCGGTTTTCCAGTTCGCGGCGCACGATGCCGGGCAGGCCGGGCACCGTCGGATCGGCCTGGAAGCTCGATTCCTGCTCGATGATGGCGATGGCCGCGCAGTAGGTTTGCGTGGCGTGCGGCACTTCCAGCGTCCTGAAGGCGGTGTGCAGGTCATCGGCCCAGCCCGCGCGGTCCTTGGCATAGCCGGGGATAAGGCGGACGATGCGTTTCCTGACCTCGGCCTCGGGCATCGAGGTCGGCCACGCCGTCGCCGACTTGCCGTCGGCGCGGCGCGCCATGTCGGGCGGCAGCGCCCCGCCCTCCTCCTCGCTTTCCTCGAACAGCGAGCAGCCGGCCAGGGTGGCGAGCAGCGCGGCGGTCAGGAAAACGAGGCGGGTCGGTCGGCGCATGAATCAGGCCGGCACGCGGCAGACCAGCATGACGTTGGCGAAGGGTTTGATGTCGTTCATCGGGTCGGTTTCGACCGTGAAACCGAAGCTTTCGAGCAGCGCGATCCACTCGGCCAGCGGCCGGCAGTAGAGGCGCGGCAGGCGGTGGCCACGCACGAAGGTGACGGCGTGATCGACCCAGTTGCACAGGTGGTAGGGCAGGCCGGCCGAGGCGTCGCCGACGCGGGTCAGGAACAGGCCGCCGGGCGGCAGCGCGGCGCGGATGCGCTTGATCACGTCCTTCTGGTGGGCGTGGTCGAAGTAATGCAGGGCGTCGAGGATGGTGATCACGTCGGCCTTGCCGAAATCGGCCTTGATCATGTCGCCCTGTTCGATGCGCAGGATCGGGTGGTCGGCGCCGAAGGCGCGGGCGGCACGGTCGACGTCCTTCTGCATGAGTTCGATGCCGCGCATGCTGAGCGCCTTGGGCGCCGCCGGCCAGCCCGCCGGCCAGTTGCCGGCTTCATAGAGCTTGCGGGCGGCGAGCAGCCAGGAAAACAGGCTGCCCTGGCCGCAGCCGAGGTCGAGGTAATTCGCCTCGGCCGGGAACAGGCCGCGCTTGAGGATCTCGCGGAAGATGCTGTCGGAGGACAGCTTGCCGCGCGAGTAGTGGTAGGCAAAATGGCCGCCGCCGATGAAGGGGCGGCTGGCCTCGTCGAGCAGGGTTCTCAGGAAACGCTTGGTCATGATGTGAAGTCGGGCAGCGTGACGGGGTTGAGTTGTTGGTCGCGGAGCGTGGCGAGCAGGCGCGGCAACACGGCAAGGATGACAGGCTGGCCATCTGCCGTGCGGGCGGCGTGGCCGTCGTGCAGGAGCAGGATGTCGCCGGGCGCCAGATTAACGGTCAGGCGTTGCAGGACCGTGTCGGCATCGCCGCAGCGCGTGTCGTAGGCGCGGCGTGTCCAGCTCGCCAGCTTCAGGTCGAGGCCGTGCAGCACGGCGTCGAGGAAGGGATTGCGCAGGCCGGCCGTGGCGCGGAAGTAGCGTGGCGTGCGGCCGGTGAGTTCGGTGAAGGTGGCCTGGGCGGCGGCGATGTCGGCCTTCATGCGGCCGGGGCCGAAGAAGGCGAAGGCCTTGGAATGCGAGTCGCCATGGTTCTCGACGCGATGGCCGCGGGCGACGATCTTGCGGCACAGCGCCGGGTTTTCGCGGGCGCGCCAGCCGATGCAGAAAAAGGTGGCCTTGGCGCCGGCTGCATCGAGCAGGTCGAGGACGCGTGGCGTGACTTCCGGGTCGGGACCGTCGTCGATGGTGATGGCGACGTCGCGGCGAGCGGCGGCTTCGTCCGGCAGACGGGTCAGGTTGGGGCCGAGCAGCGTCGTTCGCGGCAGCAGGCCGGCGGTCGTGATGATGGCGTGGTTGATGACCAGTGCGCCCACCGCCCACGGCCAGAGGGCCGGTGCGACGACGCAGCCGACGGCCGCCGCGGCGTGCACGGCCAAGGTGGCTTTGATGGCGAAGGTCGGTTTCCAGCGCGTCGGCATGTCAGGCGGCGAAGTGGCCCAGGTTGAGAAAATGTTCCCACAAATCGCGCCACACCGGCCAGTCGTGGTTGCCCGGCAAGGCGCAGCGGGCGGCGGCCGGGAAGCGTTCGGCGATGGCCTGCATGCCCTCGGCGAAACGGTCTTCCGTGCCGTAGCCGACGAAGACCGGGAAGCCGGCCGGTGGTGCCTTGAGCCAGCGATAGGCGCGGTACTCGGGGTCGGTGAGGTCGACTTCCGTCGGCGCCCAGACATCGAGGCCGCCGGCGCGGTGGATGGCGTTGGTCGTCAGCCGGCTGCCCGGGTACGGCGCGATGAGGCAGAGGCCGTCGACGAGGCCGGGATGGTCGGCGTTGAGGCATAGGGCGAGCAAGCCGCCGAGCGAAATGCCGCCGAGCCAGACTTGCCGATAGTTGGCGCGGGCCGGGACGAGGATCTGCTCGATGACGGCCGGCAGTGCGTCGCCGCTCGACACGGCGTCGAGGCCGAGGTCGACGGTGACGATGTCGAGTTTGAGGTGGCGCACGGCGACATCTGCAAAAAAGCCGTTGGCGGCGAAATGCTCGGGCGTCATGTAGGCGCCAGGGAGCAGCACGAGCAGGCTGTCGCCGCCGCCGTCATGGCGCAGGGTGCGAAGGGGCGTACTCATGCGGTCGTTCCACGTGAAACGTGACATTTCGAATTTGGCCGAATTTTCCGGTTGACCGTGAGAGAGTGTTCAAACACGGTTTTTCCCCGAAAAACTGGCCGACAGGAGCAACGCGAGCACGGCACCCGGCCCCACCGTGATGCCGACGGCGTGCAGGACCGGCACGCTGGACAGGGCGAGCGTGCCGAAGCCGATGGCGGTGGTGAGGTTGGCGATGGCCATCGAGGCCAGCGTCGGCGGGTCGAGCCGGTCCTCGTCGCCGCCCCGGTCGAAGAACAGCGCGTAGTTCGAGCCGACGGCGACGATGAGCAGCATGCCGATGAGGTGCAGCAGGTGGAGCTGCTCGCCGGCCAGATGGACGCCGGCGATGACGAGGATGACGGCCAGCCCGAGCGGCAGCAGGATGGCGCCGAGCCGGAGCAGCGAGCGCAGCGTCACGCCGAGCAGCGCGACGATGGCGGCGAGGCCGGCCAGCGAGAGCAGCGTGGCTTCGTGCAGGTAGTCGTTGTAGAGCGTGTCGAATTCGAGCTTCATGTCGATGAACAGCGCGTCGCTGCCGGCCAGCGCGGTGCGCACAGCGTCGACTGGGATGTCCAGCCCCTTGTCGCCGCCGGCCGGGCGCAGCGGCAACAGCACGCTCCAGCCGTCCGGCCGTTGCACCAGCAGTGAATCGACAGCCAGCGCGAGGCTCGTGCCGTCGAGTGCGTCGCGCCCGATGGCCGGCTGCGTGCGGGCTGTGGTGATGTCCTCGATGAATGCGCCCAGTTTGGCCGCGGCCAGCGGCGAGTCGGCCTGCGCGGCCTGCAGGCGCGCCTGTAGTTCGTCGGCTTCGGGCAGGCTGGCGCGGCGACTGGCCTGCATGGCCTGGCTGGGCAGGAAGCGGGCCGGGCTGTCGTAGCCGCCGATGACACCCCGGGCGACCAGCGTGTCGAGTTGCTGCCCTGCCCTTTCGGCCGCCTGCAGGGCGCCTTCGCGGTCGGCGGCGCCGATGACCACCATGTAACGCGAATCCGGCGCCGAAATGTCGGCGCGCAGGGCCTGATCGCGCGCGCCGTCTTCGGCACTCACCGTGCTCAAGGCCGACAGGTTCGGGTGCCATAGTTCGTTCCGGTCGATGACGAGGACGACGCTAGCGGCGACGGTGAGCAGCAGGACCGGCCAGCGCAGCCCCTGGAGCAGGCGGATACCCCGGTTGAGCGGCGCGGCAAGGTGGCTCAGGTCGCGGATTGGATGGTCGTTGCCGGCCAGCGCCGGCAGGATGAAGCGGGTGACGAGCGCGGCAGTCAGCACGCCGCTCAGCGAATAGAGGCCGAGCTGGGCGAGGCCCGGGAAGCCGGAAAAGAGCAGCGCCGTGAAGCCGCAGATCGAGGTCAGCACGCCGAGGCGGACGGTCGGCCAGAAACGCTGGCGCCACGCGTCGGCGCCCAGCCGGCCGGACTGGACGAAATAGTAGATCGAGTAATCGACCGCTTCGCCGATGAGTGCCGAGCCAAAGCCGACGGTGATGCCGAAGACCGTGCCGTAGGCCAGGCTGACGGCGACGATGCCGGCCAGCGCGCCGCTGACGACGGGCAGCAGGCCGAGGGTGAGCAGGCGGAGCGAGCGATAGACGAAGAACAGCACGGCGATGATGGCGACGGTGCTGATGGTCGACAGCTTGCTGACCTCGCTCTTGATCGTTTCGCGCGATTTGACGGCAAAAGCGCCGGGGCCGGAGAGCTGCATCCGGGCGTCACTGACTCCGGCTTCGCGGGCGCTCTCGGCAAACTGGCGGTGGATGATGGCGATGGCCTGCTCCTGGCCGTCGGTGTCCGAACCGAGCGCCGCCGTCTGGATCAGCAGCATGGCGCGCTCGCCGTCCCGCGAGGCCCAGACGCCGTCGCGCACATTGGGCTGGGCGCCGGCGTTGAGGCCGGAGAGCAGTTCGATCAACTCGCCGGTCGGGTCGCGCGGCAGCAGGGGCTTGATCATCATGCCGGCCGGCGAGGCGAGCAGGTCGACGCTGTTGGCGATGCTGGCGCGCAGGCCGTCGACCGTAAACCGCTCCGGCTTGACGGCCGGGCTGAGCAGGTAGCGATGGCGGAACAGGTAATCGCGATCGGCATCGAGGCTGCCGGCCTCACCATTCTGCACGGCGACGAAGTCGGGCAGTTTTTGCAGCCGGGCGCGCAGGCTGCGGGACATCGCCGCCCGTTTCGGCGCGTCGCCGCCTTCGATGGCGACCATGAGCAGGCGCGTGACGACGCCCTCCTTGAGCTGGTCGACCAATACCTTTTGCGCCGGGCTCGGCTTGGCCGGCAGGAAAAACGACATGTCGGCCGTGAAATGGCTGTTCCAGACCACGACTGCGCCGGCCAGCATGGCCAGCAGCCAGATCAGGAAGGCGCGAACGGCCGGCCGGCTCATTTGACCTCGACCGGCTCCATGTTGAGCACCGAGCGATCGCCATCGGCCTGCAGGTACTCAATGCTGCGGATCAGCCCCTTGCTGCCGCTCACGGTAATGCGCAGGACGAGCGCCGCGATTTTCTGGTCGCTCGGTAGCAGTGTGAGCACCCACTTGTCCGGGCTGCCAGACAAATGCAGGGCGTAATTTTTCTCGAGCGCCGCCCGATTGCCCGACAGGGTGCCGCGGATGCTGTCCACGAAGGCCAGCGCTTCGGGCTGGTTGGCCAGGTTGATGCTCAGTTTCTGCTTCTCGCGCTCGATGGACAGCATGTCCTTGTCGAGCAGCAGGGTTTCCACCTTCGGCACCAGCGTGCGCTTTTCTAGACGGTCGGGTGCCGTGTAGCTCATTTCGCCTGACGACACGACGGGCTTGTCGAGCAGCGAGATGTATTTCTTCTCGGTGAATTTCGCCTTGCCGCCCTTGTTCTTGGCGAGGTCGGTCATGAGCTGGCCGACGTCGAAGGCGGCCATGGCCGGCAGGGTCAGGGCGAGCAGAAATAGGCTGGCGATGAGTCGTTTGATCATTTTTCCTGCCAGAAATCGAAGAAATTGAACCAGTTGTACGGTGCCTGGCGGCAGTAATGCGTCAGGCGGTCGGCATAGCGCTGCATGGCGGCGTGGATGGCGGTATCGCGTTCCTCGCGCGTCGTCTGCGAGAAATCGGCCAGCGGCTCGAAATGCAGGCGGTAGCGATTGCCGCCCAGATACAGGCCGGTCATGAAATACACCGGGCGGCGCAGCATGGCGGCCATGCGGAAGGGGCCGAGCGGAAACGGCGCCGGTTTGCCGAGAAAATCGCAATCGACCGTGGCATCGTCGCCGAGACCGCGGTCGGCCAGCATGCCGACGAGGTAGCCTTCGTCGAGCTTGTCGCGGGCGCGCAGCATGGAATCCATGCGGCCGAGCGGGATGATGTCCTGGCTGGCGGCCGGGTTGATGGCTTCGAGGGTCGCGTTGATCTTCCGCGCGTTTTCCTCGTACATCATCATGGCGATGCGCAGGCCGCGCTGCCCTCGCCCGACGGCGCGCAGGACTTCGAAGCTGCCGAGGTGGGCGCCGATGAGCAGCGCGCCGGGGTGTTCATCGGCGACTTTCTGCACTTCCTCGGCACCGATGACCTCGATGTCGAAGAGATCGAAGCGGTCGTTGAGCAGGTAGATGCGGTCGTGGATGGTGCTGGCGAAGCTGAAGACGTGGCGGAAGCCGTCCGACCATTCGGCCCAGCGGCCGAGGGCGCGCTGCAGGTAGGTCCGGCTGAAGCGCCGGGCGCGCGGAGAAAAGAGGACGAAATAGGCGGCGATGCCGTAGAGGACGATGCGTCCGATGGCGCGCCCGAAGGTCAGCGAAATCCACACCATGAGCTTGAGGATGGCCAGATTGCTGCGTTCCTGCTGGCGCATCCAGTCGGCGTCGGAGGGATTCGGCTGGCTCATGGCGCGGCGGGGGTCAGGCTGCCCGAGGCGACGTCACGTTCGGCGGCGCGGACGGCGAAGGCGATGGCGCCACTGGGCTTGGCGGTCAGCGTGAAGGTGAGCATTTCCGCTGGGCGGACCGGGCTGAAGAACTTGGCGTTGCCGACCTGCCAGGTCAGGCCGGGCCGATCGAGCATGGCTTCGGCGAACAGGATGGCGCGGTCGAGCAGCACGACGCCCGGCACGATGGGGTTGCCGGGGAAGTGGCCGGCGAAGGCCGGGTGGTCGGCCGGCACCGTCCAGCGAAAGTCAGCGTCCGCCATGACTGACTTTCTCGGCGTACAGGGCCTGCAGGTCGCCGCGTGGCAGCTTGCCGGTGCTGTTGCGCGGCAACTGGTCGACGAGGACGAGCGGCCGGGGCAGGAAGATGGCGTCGATGCGCTGACGCAGGTCGGCGGTGACCTGCCGGGCGTTCAGGCCGGGCGCGACGACAAAGGCGGTCAGGCGCGTGATGCCGTCGGGCCCCTCCTCGTCGGGCAGGAAGAAGGCGCCATCGACGACGCCGGGCAAGGCGCAGAGCTGATGGTTCAGATAGGCCAGCGAGGTACGTTTGCCGGCGATGTTGATGAGGTCGGCGTGGCGGCCGAGTAGCAGGAAGCGCTGGTCGGGGAGCAGTTCGATGAGGTCGGACAGGGTGACGCGCCCTTCGACGTGGCCATCACAGGCCACGGTTTCGTCACCGGACTGTTCGAGGTGGACCCCCGGCAGCAGGGTCCATTCGGCCCCTTCGGTGGTGCGCCGGCTGGCCAGTTGGCCGGATTCGGTCGAACCGTAGATTTCGTGCATCGGGGCGCCGGTGCGGGCTTCGGCATCGGCGGCCAGTGTTGTCGACAGCGGCGCGGTGGCGGAGAGCAGCATGTCCACCGGCGGCAGGTCGATCTCGGCGGCGAGCAGCGCCGAGAGGTGAAACGGCGTGGTGACGAGCAGGCGCGGTTGCGGCACGGCAGCCAGGGCGCCGGCGATGTCCTGCGGGTAGAACGGCTTGCCGGCCCAGAAGGCGCAGCCGCCTTGCAGGGCGAGCAGGAAGGTCGATTCGAAGCCGTAGCTGTGCTGGACCGGCACGGTGCCGACGATGGCGTGCGGCTGGCGGTCGAGGCCGAGCGCAACGGCTTCGGCCCGGCCGTTGGCGACGAGTTTGCCCCAGGTCTTGCGCTGGGCCTGCGGCAGGCCGGTCGAGCCGGAGGTGAACAGGATGGCGGCGAGTTGATCGACCGGAATCTGCGGAATTGCGGTTTTCGAATTTGGGCCTTTTTTCCGGTTGACCGTGAGATCGGCCGGGAAGTCGAGGCGCGGCAGGTCGAGGGTGTCGGCGGCGCCGTCGCACAGGCAGATCAGGCCGGGATAGTCGGCCTGCAGGCGGCGGAAGGTCTCCGGCGTCTGCGACGAGGGTTGCAGGCTGGTCATCCCGCGCAGCAGGCCCGCCGCAAAGCCGACCGCGAAGTGGTAGCGGTCGTGGCAGAGGTTGAGCAGGTAGCCGGCGCCCGGCAGCTGTTCGGCCAGTTGTCCGGCATCGGCGAGGTAATCGGCGACGCTGACCGGGCCATCGGCCGTCCAGGCGAAAACGGCGTCGAGCTTGTCGTGGGCGAGAAGCGGTGCAGTACTCATGACGGATTGGCGGGCGGATTCTGTGGGTCGAGTCCGGCTTGCTTTGCTTTCTGCTGGCTGCGCATGCGGAAGGCCCGGGCCACCATGGTGATGCTCGGTCGCTCTTCCGGCGGCAAGGCATAGAGACGCCAGATGTGTTCGCCAATGAACATGGCAGCGAGAAGCGGGGCTGACAGGAGGTTGGCGAAGGTTGACCAGACCGCGAGTGGCGCAAACAGCCAGAGAACGGCCGAGATCAAGGCATTGATCAGAAAAAACAGCGTCCAGGCCACCGTCGCGCGCCGCGTGTAGCGCCGTTTGCGTTCGGAGAGATTGCTCTCATGCACTGCCCGGGCGAGCTGGGTGATCAGCGCTTCGCCATCGCCGATCAGGCTGCGCCCGAACAGGGCGCCGAGCGCCAGGTTGGTGCCAAGGTGCTGGATGAAAAAGAGCAGCGCGATATTCTCGCGCAGGGTTGGCCAATACCAGGCCAGGCCGCCGAGCATGGCGAGGATGCCAGTGCCGGTCAGCACGAGGTGGCTGCTGCGCCAGAGCAGCAGGCCCAGCGCAGCGACAATGGGGGCGACGCCGAGCAGCACGGAGAGGTCGCCGGAACCTTCGCCGGCACTGCCGGAATGGGCCAGGAAGGCCCAGACTGCGATGAAGACGACCACGGCCAGGCCGCGCAGCAGCTGGGCCGGGGACAGGGTCATTTGGTGCGCTGGGCGGCGATGTGGCCGGTCAATGCCCGCAGGGACGAGAAGATGCGCAGGTTGTCCTCGTTGTCGGACTTGAGCTGGAAGCCGTATTTTTTCGAAATGACGAGCGCGATTTCCAGCACGTCGATCGAGTCGAGCCCGAGGCCTTCGCCGAACAGCGGCGCATCCGGTTCGATGTCGGCCGGCGGCAGGTCGAGGTTGAGCGCCGTGACGATCAGTTCGGCCACCTCGGGCAGCAGGGCTTCGATGACTTCCGGGGAAATGGCTTCAGACATGGTGGTGCATCCGTGGGGTTACAGGTGGGCGGCGCGGAATGCGAGAACCGCATTGCTGCCGCCGAAAGCGAATGAGTTGGACAGCGCCGCGCGCAAGGGCTGGCCCTGGCGCGCCGAGGTAACGTGGTCGACCCCGGCGCAGGCCGGGTCGAGTTCGGCCAGGTGGGCCGTGGGCGGGATGACGCCGTCGCGCAGCGCGAGGACGGTGATGATGGCCTCGATGGCAGCGGCGGCACCCAGCATGTGGCCGTGCATCGACTTGGTGCCACTGACTGGCAGCGCTGCGGCGCGCTCGCCGAAAACCTCGCGCAGGGCCGCGACCTCGATCGGGTCGCCTTCCGCCGTGGCTGTGCCGTGGGCATTCACGTAGTCGATATCGCTCGCCTGCAGACCGCCATCGGCCAGCGCCAGGCGGATGGCGCGAGTCTGGCCGGCGGCTTCGGGGCGGACGAGATGGGTGTGGTCGCAGGTCGTGCCGTAGCCGACGATCTCGCCGTGAATGCGGGCGCCGCGGGCGACGGCATGGTCCCAGTCCTCCAGCACCAGCGCGGCACCGCCCTCGCCCAGCACCAGGCCGCGACGGTCGGCCGAAAACGGCCGGCAGGCAGTCGCCGAAGTCTCGGCATTGCCCGGTGCCATGACGCGCAAGGCTTCCCAGGCGCGGGCAACGCCGTAAGCCTGTGGCACGTCGGAGCCGCCGGTCAGCATGATTGCTGCCTCGCCGCTGCGCACGCGGCGGAAGGCCTCGCCGATGGCAATGGCCGATGAGGCGCAGGCCACCGTGTGGCTCATGCTGACCCCGCCCAGTCCAAGCTGGATGGAAATCTGAGCGTTGGCCGAACTGTTCATGCCGAGCAGGACGGTCAGCGGCGACAGGCGCTCGCGACCCTTCTGCCAGAGTTCGCGATAGCCCTTTTCGTAGGCCATCGTGCCACCCAGGGCCGTACCCCAGGCTACACCCCAGTCGTCGCGGCTGGCGGTGTCATCGGCCTTGCGCGGCAGTCCGGCATTGTCCCAGGCACTGAACGCGGCGCTCATGCCGATCTGGGCAAAGCGGTCCATCATGCTGGCCAGCGGCTTGCCCAGCACCGCCTCGGGATCGAAGCCGGGACAGCCGACAAAGGGCATGGACAGCGGACGGGGAACGTCGTCGGTCTGCAGGTAGGTGGCAGCCGACTGGCCGGCACACAGGCGCGAAAAGAAATCGGGGAGGTCGCCGCCATAAGGACTGACCAGCCCGAGGCCAGTAATCGCCACCCGCCGCTGGCTCATCGCTCAGCTCTTCGACTTGGCGATCAAGCCGTCCATCAGCGACACCATCTCGCCAACGGTACGGGGGGTCTGGAGGTCGCTGGACAGCTTGATGCCGAAACGATCCTCGAACTCGAACATCAACTCCAGCATCATCAGCGAGTCCACGCCAAGTTCAGCCAATACGGCATCCGGAACGACGCTTTCCGGCTCGACGGCGAGCCGGTCCTTGAGAAAGTCACGAATAAGGCCAATAGATTCCATAATCTGCCAATTTTAGCTGAAAAGCCATGTTTTCCAAAGACTTGCCCCGGTCCTGATCGTGTTCAGGCCGATCTTGCAGTCGGACAAACCTCACCAAAAACTAGCCTGACACACCTGTTTGACGCAGACTTTTCAGAAACAGTTCGGCATCCTGAAAGCCGACGACGCGAACGGACGGAATTTCCTGCCCCTTGCTGTCGTAAAAAATGATGCCAGGGGGGCCAAACAGCTTGAATTTGGCCAGCAAAGCCTTGTCTTCATCCGAATTGGCCGTCACATCGGCCTGCAACAGCGTAAATCCAGCCAGTTTGGCCTGTACGGCGGGGTTGGAAAAGGTAAAACGTTCCATTTCCTTGCACGAAACGCACCAATCGGCGTAAAAATCGAGCATGACAGGGCGGCCGGCGGCCTTGATCCGGGCTTCCAGGTCGGCTACCGAAACCACGCGCTCGAACGGCAGGCGCTTTTCTTCGGCAGCGACCGCCTGTCCGCGCAAGGCTGCCAGCGGTTGCAGCGGGTCACGCCCGCCGGCCAGGGCGCCGATAAGCAGCGCGGCGCCGGTGAGCAGCATGACGATGCCGATGCCTTTCCAGAAGCGCTGCCAGCCCTTGGCATGTGGCGGCAGCGGGTCGAGCGCATGCAGGTAGATGGCCGGGATGATGAGCAGCGCGGACCAGGCCAGCATGGAAGCCACCGGCGGGACGACCGTTGAAACGAGCCAGACGGCGGTGGCCAGCAGCAGCACGCCGAAAGCCTTCTTGACCCCTTCCATCCACGGCCCGGTCTTGGGCAGCAGCGAGCCGCCGGCCACGCCGACGGCAATCAGCGGTGCCCCCATGCCGAGGGCCATGACGAAGAGGGCTGTGCCGCCAAGCACGGCGTCGCCGGTCTGTCCGATGTAGAGCAACGCACCGGCCAGTGGCGCGGCGACGCAGGGGCCGACGATGAGGGCCGACAGCGCGCCCATCAGGAAGACGCCGATGCCGCGTCCGCCCTGCAGGTGGCCCGACTCTTCCGACAGCTTGCTTTGCAACGAGGTCGGCAACTGAAGTTCGTAGAAACCGAACATCGAGAAGGAGAGCGCGACGAAAACCAGCGCAAAGCTGCCGAGCACCCAGGGGTTCTGCAGCGCGCTGGAGATCAGCGTACCGGTCATGCCTGCTGCCACGCCGGCGGCGGCATAGGTGACGGCCATGCCCAGCACGTAGGCGAGCGCCAGCGCGAAGCCGCGCGCATGCGAGTTTTTGTGCCCCTGTCCGGCGATGATGCCGGAGAGGATGGGGATCATCGGGAAGACGCAGGGCGTCAGCGAGAGGCCGAGGCCGGCGATGAAGAAGAAGGCAAGATTGGCCCAGAACCCGGCGTGCTTGAGCGTCGAGGCAATCCGGCCGCTTTCGTCCCCTTCTGCGGCGGCCGACGCTGGCGGCGCGCTGGCTGGATCGGGGAGGTTGACGGCGAGTTGCTGGCTTTGCGGCGGATAGCAGACGCCCGCATCGGCGCAGCCCTGTGACGTGACCTTGAGGCTGAGCGGGAGTTGGCCGGAGGACATCCGCTCGACCGGGACGCGGATGGCGACGGTCTTGTAATAGACCTCGACCTTGCCGAAATTCTCGTCGTTGTGCTCCTTGCCCTTCGGGAAAGTCGGGCTGCCCAGCGTGACGGCTTCGCCCTCGACGGCAAAACGGAACTTGTCGCGGTAGAGGTAGTAACCCTTGGCGATCTCGTAGCTGATTTCGAGCGTTTGCCCGTCGAGCGCCCTGACCGAGGGCTTGAAGGCAACTGCCGGATCGAGGAATTCCTCGGCATGGGCGAGCGAAAGGAACAGCGAGAAGATCAGGATAAGGAAGCGCATGGTCATTGGATCGTTTCTGCCGCCACCCAGTTCAGGTAGGCGGGCAAGCCGTGGCTGAGGGGCACGGCGATGATTTCGGGCAACTCGTAGGGATGGCGTTCGCGGATATTGGCTTCGAGCGCCGGGTAGTTGGCCGCGGTAGTCTTGAACAGCAACGGGATTTCGGAGGCCGATTCGACCTCGCCCTGCCAGCGATAGACCGACTGGGCGCGCGGCAGGATGCTTACGCAGGCCGCGAGTTTGGCCTCGACGGCGGCGAGCGCGATCTCCTTGGCGCATTCTTCGTCCGGGCAGTTGGTGATGACGAGCAGGATTTCCATTAGCGAATTCTACTTTGTCTACTTGAGCAGTCGGTGGCGGGTCAGGTGGAGGGCGATGGTGAAGGCCAAGGCCGCGGTGGCGAGCAGCGCCATGATGTGGATCAGGGCATCGGGTGGCACCTGGCCGGCGAGCAAGGGGCGAACCAGCGCGACGCCTTGGGCCAGCGGCAGCCAGCCGCCGATCAGGGCCAGCCAGCCGGGCAGTTGGTCGGTCGGGAAGAAGACGCCGGAAATCAGGGTCATCGGCGTGATGAACAGCGTGAAGTAATACATGAAGAAATCGTAGGATGGGGCCAAAGCGTTCCAGATCAGGCCGAGGGCGGCGAAGGCCAGCCCGGTCAGGACGATGGCCGGCAGCGCCCAGAGCGCCAGAGGACCGTTGGTCAGGCCCATGCCGGTGATGACGACGAGAATGGCAGCGCCCGAAAACAGTGATTTGGTGGCGGCCCAGAACAGTTCGCCGGCGACGACGTCGCCCAGTCCGAGTGGCGTGTTGAGGATGGCTTCCCAGGTTTTCTGGACGTGCATGCGCGAGAAGGCCGAGTACAGGGCCTCGAAGGTCGCGGCATTCATGGTCGAGGCGCAGACCGTGCCGGCGGCGAGAAAGGCGACGTAAGGCTGGCCTTCGATGCTGGGCAGCATGGCGCCCAGCCCGTAGCCGAGGCCGAGCATGTAGATCAGCGGATCAGCCAGGTTACCGAGGATGGACGGCAGGGCAAGCTTGCGCCAGACAAGGAAATTGCGTTGCCAGACGGGGCGCCAGCCAAGCAGGGAGGTTTGAGGCAGCATGAGCCAGGAACGAACGGGACGGAGGACGCATTTTAGCGTCTGACCACCGGGTTCAGGATTTTGTTCGCTGGCCGTTCGCGATCAGTCGTTGTTGTAGCGGGACAGGTAGTCGGCGGCGAGTGCGTCGAGTTTTTCCTGGTCGATGCTCAGACAGGCCAGGCAGGCAATGCCGTGTTTTTGCCAGGCCGTGCCGGGTTGGCGCCCGGTTTGGTGACGAACCAGATAGTCGGCCAGGTGTGACAGGGCGATCAGTCCCTTGGTGCGTTCCGGTAGCGCGTGCTGATCGGCATCGACCGGGTTGCAACCGTGATGGTGGGCAATGGCCAGGCAGGTCTCTTCCGGCATTTTCCAGTTTCGCGCCATATCGGCGCCGACCTGCGCGTGATTGAGGCCCAGCGCCTGCTCTTCCACATCGGTGAAAGACAATGCCTGTTCGGCCTCGGCCGCGTCGAGCGTCGCTTGATATTCCGGGAAGGGAATGAGCAGCACCGGAATGCCGCAATCGCGGAACAGGGCGAAGGTATAGGCGTCTTCGGGGCGAATGCCGAATTTCTGACCCAGTTTGCGGGCCAGCCAGTTGGCGGCCTGGGCATTGGCGGCAGAGGTTTCCCAGAAGGTCTCAAGGTTCGGCACGTTCTTGAAAACCTGCTGCAAGGCCAGCCCAGCGACGGTATTGACGACGATCCTGAGGCCGAGCACGTGCATGGCTTCCTGCACGGTGGGGACCGGCCGGCCGGGCGAAAAATACGAAGAGTTGGCAACCTTGATCAGGCTGGCCGCGAGGCCGACGTCCTGGCTCAGGATGCGGGCCAGATTGATGAAGTCGGGTTCATCCTTGGCGGTTTCCTGCTCGATTTCGGCAAGGATGCTCGGGCGTGGCGGAATGCCGATGTCGCGGACCTCGACTTTCATGCGCGCTTCGACATCTTCCGGGCGCGCGCCGCTACGCGGGTCAGTCAGGAGGTCATCGGAATCGTTCAGAAACATCTTGGCAGGGCGCTGACGAAAAATCTCAGTATATTACTTTCGGCATATACCCGGAGTGAATAGCGCCCGATTCTGAAAAAATAAAGCGGGGAGAAATCTCCCCGCCTGGCTGTTGTTGATGGCTGTCTGTTTCAGCAGCCAGCCGTTTTCTTGAACGACTTGCTTTCGTTCTTGCCGCCCGCGTTGTCGTATTTGGCGCGGATTTCATCCCCTTCGACAATCCGCTTGTCCTTGAATTTGTCCAGGGTCAGGTCGTCGGTGATGTTGATGGTGATCGATTCGCCCGACTTGCCATCCTTCAGGATGGCCTGAGCCGACTTGCCGTCGCCGGCCAGCTTGATCTTGGTGATCACGCCGACCATCTTGACGTCGTCGGCCAAGGCAATCGGGGAAACGGTGAGCGCTGCGGCGGCGAGCGCGATGGAAACAAACAGTTGGGAGAGTGTTTTGCGCATGGCTTGCTCCTTAATTCAATTTGGATGTCGTTTGTCTTGAAAGTCGCGGCGTCCTTGCAGGTTGTGGGGAAGCCCTTGGGAATGGCACAGCATCCCGTTTCGGGTTAACCCCGCCTGATGACGATGCGACCTGTCTTGTCTCGTCATGATAGTCAATCACGAATTTGGGCTCATTGCACCTTGGCGCCTTGCGGTTCCTCATTCACGTCGTCGTCCCAGCCGGTGACCATGGCCTTGAAGTGGGCGGTTGGGGTGTGGCCGGCGGTGCCGAGGTAGATGTGGGCGATCAGGAAGAGCAGCATCAGGAAGGCGCCGAGGGTGTGGGCTACGGCGATGAGGCCGAGTGATAGCCCGCCCAGGCCGACGGCGCCAAGCTGGTTGTAGAACAGATAAAGCAGTCCAGAGCACCAGAGCAGTGGGTTGATGAACAGCTTGACGCCAAGGTAGGCGACCCGTTGCAGCGGGTTGTGCTTGCGGTTTTTGGTCTTCAGGTAAGGGTGGTGTTCGCCTTTGAACATCCCGAAGGCGTAGAACAGCGCGACATCGAGCATCTTGTTTGTCGTCGGAATGTACTGGCGCCATTCGCCTGTCGTGAAGTGCCAGAAGATGGCGAAGATCCACAGTCCCATCAGGGCCCAGGCTGCGGTGGTGTGCAGCTCGCCGGCCTGGTGCCAGCCGAGCAGCGAGTAGGTGCCGTGCACTTCAAAACCGGTGACCAGCATGGTGATGATGAGCAAGGCCTGGGTCCAGTGCCAGAAACGTTCGAAACGCTTGAAGATATAAACGCGTGCCATGTTCTTCCCCTTAGTGGTTGCGCTTGGCAGTCAGGATGCGGCCGATGCCGTGGCCGATGACGCCGAGCAGCGTGAGGGCGGCGAGCGCCCAGCCGGCGGTGTCGAGCAGTACGATGTGATCGCGCCCACGGCCGGGGATATAGATGCCATCGACTTTTTCGAGGCGGCCATTGCTGCTGTGGCAGTCACTGCAGCCCAATGCCTTGTCCTTCGGCGCGACCATGTGGGTAATCGGCCACATGGCGACGGTCTCGATGAAGTCGTATTTGCCGGAGAAAGGCTTGCCGGCGGCAGCCATGCCGGCGGCGATGGCCTTGTCCCAGTTCAGGTTCTTCCAGTAGGCGGCGTCGTCCTGCCCGGCCAGGTGGTTGATCGTCAGCGTCTTGTTCTCGGCGTCGAACGGTTGCTTGCCGTGGAACAGTTTGACCGGCCAGATCATCGATTTGCCGTCGTCGGCGGAGCCTTCGAACTTGCTGATGTAGATCGGCTGATTGGCTTTTTCGATCTTGGTGTCGGTCAGCGTGTAGTTGACCTTGCCGTTGAACCACATGTATTCCGGCGTGACGTTGGTTTTCCAGACGAAATCGCCCTTGATGCCGAGATAGGTTTCGTAGCCGTCCTCGTCCTTGATGACCAGCGGCTTGCCGTCCGGGCCGCGCTTGCCGGCCGTTGACCAGTCCCAGGACATCTTGGTCGGCACGTCGCCACGGGCGAAGGCCGGGATGTGGCAGGTCTGGCACGCCACCTTGTCGGTATGGTCGTTCAGCTTGGCTTCCTTCTTGTGCGGCGCCTGGCCATGGCAGGACTGGCAGGTCGCCGGATTGGAATGATCGGCCTTGCCGCGCATGTGGGCGCCGTCCTTGTCCTGGGCGGTGGGGGCATATCGGCTGCCCGGCACCTGGTGGCCTTCGGTCTTGTGGCAGGTCGAGCAACTGAAGTTCAGGCCCTTGGTGTCCATGTGGACATCCAGTGCCTTGTCCGGCGCTTCGAGCGAACTGTCGAGGTCGCCATGCTTGACCCCGTCGCCGCCGCCACCGTAGAAGTGGCAGGTGCCGCAGGTGGTGCGCTTGGTCTGGCCGACCTTCTGGGCGATATCAGCCAGATTGACCGCGCGGATGATCTTGCCGGAACCGGGCGGGAATTCCGTGTCCTTGGTCACCGGGTTGCCGGCAAAGCCCGCCGGTTTCTTGTACTTGCCCGTCTGGTCGTGGCAGACCAGGCAATCGACGTTGCTTTCCGAGGTCATGTCGAAATTCGGGCCGTCGGTGTTGTAGCCGATGTGGCAACTGGCGCAGGCCTTGTAGTTCGAGGTGACCGATGTGCAGAAGTTGTTGACCACGTGCTTCTTGCCAAGCATCTGCTGGGTTTCCGGATTCCGGAATTCCCATTTCCAGTGCTGGGTGAGATGAATCTGCTTCGCCGCTTCGGTATGGCAAGCCAGACACGCCTTGGTGACGTCGGGTCCGGAGGCAAATTCCTGCTGCAATTCCTTGAATTTGCTGTGGTCGGCCGTCGACTTCAAGAGCTTTTGATTAGCTTGGGGGGTACCCGGCGTGGTCGTCGGGTACCCGAGTGTCGTGAACGCCAAAGTGGCGATCGCGAGCATGGCTTGCTTGATCATCTTCATGATTTCCCCTGCAAAGAACGATGAAACACCGGACTGTGGCGGCCCCGCCGGAGCCACAGTTCTGGGTAAAGATTAGTCGTCTCTAATGTACGAATATTGACAATTGTCAATATAGAGCGAATTTGTGACGGAATTGCGGGTGGTCGAATGGAAATTGCAACATTTCATTTTTGGGCCATTTTTCCGGTTGACCGTGAGAGAGGGGATTCCGGTGGCCGTGAGCGCCGGCTTGGTTCGTGGCACCCTGCGCCGCCGCGCTGGTCGCCGGAAGCTGTCAAAATGGCGCCATGTCCGCGCCAGCCATCATCCTCGCCACGCTCAACGCCCGTTACATCCATGCCTCGTTGGGGTTGCGCTACCTGCTCGCCAACATGGATCGCCACGGTGGCGGCGGCTTGCGCGAGCAAACCCGTTTGCGCGAATTCACCATCGTTCGCCCGGTCCCAGAGATCGTCGACGCCCTGCTCGCCGATCTCGGCGAACCGGCGGACGGCTCGCCGCAAGTCGTCGGCTTCGGCGTTTACATCTGGAATGTCGTGCAGACCACGGAGGTTATCCGCCGCCTCAAGGCCTCGCGCCCGGCGCTCAAGATCGTCGTCGGTGGTCCGGAGGTCAGCCATGAATGGGCGGAGCAGGAAATCGTCCGGCTGGCCGACCACCTGATTACCGGCTGGGGTGACGTCAGCTTTCCGAAGCTGTGCCGCGCCCTGCTCGACGGCCAGCCACCGATCAAGAAGGTCATTCCCGGCCAGCAGCCGGGGCTTGACGACATCGCCCTGCCCTACGCCGAATTTTCTGATGACGACCTGACGCATCGTCTGCTCTACGTCGAGGCCTCGCGCGGTTGCCCGTTCAAGTGCGAGTTTTGCCTGAGTTCGCTCGACAAAAGTGCCTGGGCCTTCCCCGAGGCGGACTTTCTCGCCGCGCTGGAAAATCTTTACCGCCGCGGCGCGCGCCATTTCAAGTTTGTCGACCGGACCTTCAACCTCAAGATCGACCGGACGCTGAGCATCCTGCAATTCTTCCTCGACCGCCTGACGCCCGACCTCTTCCTGCATTTCGAAGTCATTCCCGATCACCTGCCTGAGCGGCTCAAGGCGATGATCGTTCGCTTTCCGTCCGGCGTGCTGCAGTTCGAAATCGGCGTCCAGACCTTCAATCCCGAGGTCCAGCAAAGCATCTCGCGCCGGCAGGACAACGAGCAGACCTGCGCGAACCTTGCCTGGCTCGTTGCGCACAGCCACGCCCACCTGCACGCCGACCTCATCTTCGGCCTGCCCGGCGAAACCCTGGCCAGTTTTGCCGCTGGCTTTGACCGACTCTACGCTTTGGGCCCGCACGAAATCCAGCTGGGTGTCCTCAAGCGCCTGCGCGGCACGCCGATTGCCCGCCATGATGCCGCCCACGGCATGATTTACGACACGGCCCCGCCCTACACCGTGCAGCAAACCGCCGTCGTCGACGCAGCCACCATGCAGGCCTTTACCCGCCTCGCCCGCTACTGGGATCTGCTCGCCAATTCCGGTCGCTTCCCGCGGACCCTGCCCATCCTGCTCGGCGGCCCCTCGCCGTTTGCCGCCTTGTTCGCGTTCACCGGCTGGCTTTGGCAAACGACGGCCCAGACCAGCCGCCTGACGCCGGAAAAACTGGTCGATTGCCTATTCGACTACCTGACTGTAGTCATCGGCCACGACCGGGAATCCATCCGCCAAACCCTGCTGGCCGATTACCTGGCCAGCGGCGCCCGCGCCAACCCGGCCTGTCTGAATGGGCTGCTCAAGGACCGGGACAAGCCTGCGCCGCGGCAGCCGCGCGCCCTCGCGCAACGGCAGGACAGGCATGCCCATGCGGGGGCGGCGGGCGAGCAAATTATTGCGATGGACTAAACTTTCAGCCATGACCCGTATCGAATCATTGTCATGACGCATCAGGGAGCGACGATGGCACCGATTTCATCACCCAAGGCGGTTCTGATTGACCTCGCCGGTGTCCTACACACCGGCGACGATGCGCTGCCGGGCGCCGTCCGCGCGCTCGATCGCCTGCGGGCTTCCGGCCTGCCGCTGCGGTTCCTGACCAATACGACGCGGACACCGAGCAATATCCTGTTTGCCAAGCTGCAACGCATGGGGTTCACGCTGGCGGCGAGTGAAATCCAGACGGCGGCCCTCGCTGCAAGGACGCTGGTGCGCAGTCGCGGCCTGCGTCCGCTCTGGCTGATTCACCCCGATATCGCCGAGGAAATGGGCGAGAGCGATGCCAATCCGGACGTTGTCGTGCTGGGCGACATGGGGACGCATTTCACCTACCCCATCCTCAACCACGCCTTTCGGCTGCTCATGCAGGGCGTGCCGCTCATGGCGATGGCGCGCAACCGCTATTTCATGGAGCCGGAAGGACTCTCGCTGGACATGGGGGCGTTTGTCGCCGGGCTCGAATACTCGGCCGGGATCAAGGCGGAAATCACCGGCAAGCCGGCACCGGCCTTTTTTGCGGCCGCGTTGGCCGAACTCGGCGTGGCAGCGGCAGATGCCGTGCTGATCGGTGACGACCTCAGCGACGACATCGGCGGTGCGCAGGCGGCAGGGATTCCGGGGATTCTGGTGCGGACGGGCAAGTTCAGGGCGGGCGACGACCAGCATCCGGACATTCGACCGGCGGCGGTCTACGACGATTTTGCGGCGGCCGTGGCGGGATTGTTGAGCTGAACGCGATCAGGCCGGGTGGCCCGACGGTTTAGCCGAATTTGCGCTGGTGCGCTTCGACCGCCTTGAGGCGGGCTTCCTTGAGGCGGGCCATGACCGAATCCGGCAGCGCTTCACCGTCGTCGGTCACCTGGTTCAGGGCATGGGCCTCGACAGCCTTGAGGCGGGCCATCATCAGGCGCACGCGGACGTGGCCAGGCAGATCGTCGGCTTCGGCCTTGTCGCCATCCGGCTCATCCACTACGCGGGGGCGGTTGAACGAACGATGCAGGTCGAGATCGTCGATATTGCCCTGCGAATTGTCGTCCTGATCGTAGACATGACTCTGCGGCTCGCTGGACTGCGTGTTGGCGGCCAGAATGGCCACCTGGCGCCGCTCGGTGCGGCTCAGCATGAGGACTGTTGAGGCCTTCTTCTTGGCGGCGATGCGTGCTTTCCGGGCAGCCCGCATGCGGTCGGATTCTTCGAGGGTCAGTACCTCGATGGCTCGTGGCGGCGTCGGAATGGCGGAGATGGCGACGCCCTGCGCAGCTTCCGACATGTCGACGATGGACGGTGCGTCGGAAACCGATTCCGATGCACAGAAGCCTACCGTCGAATATGCGAGCACTGTCGCGACCAACCACCGGCGCATTGCCAATTCCAATCCAAGTCAATGCATCATTCTAGCATATTTTTGGAAATTTCCAATCAAAACATGGATTTGGCATGCGCTCGGAGCGGCCGGGATGCCTGTAAAAGCAGGCGGCGGGCTCAATCGCGCAGTTCGCGACCGGTCAGTTTGATGAACACGTCTTCGAGGTTGGAGGCGCGGTGTACGTAGCGCAGGCCATCGGCCTCGGCGAGTCGGGCCAGCAGCTCGCGCGGGTCGCGGCAGTAGAAGAAGGCGGTTTCGCCGCTGGTTTCGACGCGCTCGGCCAGATGTTTTTCGGTTTTGACGAAAATTTCCAGTTGACCGTGAGATTCGTCGAAAACCTCGACGACCTGCGGTTCGATCTGCTCGGCGATAAGCTGGCGCGGGCTGCCTTCGGCGATCTTGCGGCCGTGGTCGATGACGATGAGCGTGTCGCACAGGCGCTCGGCTTCGTCCATGAAATGGGTGGTCAGTATCAGCGTCTTGCCGGCCGACTTGAGCTGCTTGAGGCGGTCCCAGATCAGGTGGCGGGCCTGTGGGTCGAGGCCGGTGGTCGGCTCGTCGAGGAAAATGATGTCGGGGTCGTTGACCATGGCGCGGGCCAGGGTCAGCCGGCGTTTCATGCCGCCGGAAAGGGTCGATATCCTGGCGTCGGCCTTGCTCGACAGGCCGGCGAATTCGAGCAGTTGCGGGATCTTCGCCCGGATGTCGGCATCCTTGAAACCGAAATAGCGGCCGAAGACGAGCAGGTTTTCGGCGCAGGTGAAATCCGGGTCGAGGTTGTCGAATTGCGGCACGACGCCGATGCGCGCCCGGGCGGCCTGGGCATCGTCGGGGATGACGTGGCCGTTGAGCGTGATCGTGCCGCTGTCCGGCCCGGTGAGGCCGAGGCAGAGGCGCAGCGTCGTCGTCTTGCCGGCGCCGTTCGGGCCGAGCAGGCCGAAGCAGGTGCCGGTTTCAACGCCGAAAGACAGCCCGGCGACGACTTCGTTGCCGGTGTAGGTCTTGCGGAGTTCGCTGGCGCTCAGTGCCGCCATGCGCGGGTGATGATGTCGCGAATGAGGTGCAGGCGACGGTGGAAGAAGTGGTCGGCGCCGGGCACGACGACGACCGGCAGGTCGAGCGGCAGGGCCCAGGCGTAAACGTTGGCCGGCGGCACGAGCGTGTCGTCGGCACCGTGGATGACGATGGTGTCGTGCGGCACGGCTTCGGTGTCGTATTGGCGGCTGCCTTCGACGTGGCCGGCGGCGGTGCCGACCAGCACGAGGCGCTGGGCCGGGTGGTTGGCTTCGGCCAGGCGCTTGGCGACGCGCGTCTGGCAGAAGGCACCAAACGAGAAGCCGGCCAGCGCGACGGGCAGGTTGCCGCAGCGGCACTTGGCGTCTTCGATGACGGCGAGCAGGTCATCGACCTCGCCGCGGCCTTCGTCATGAACGCCTTCGGTGCCGCCGACGCCGCGGAAATTCGGGCGGAAGGCGGCGTAGCCGAGGCTGACGAAGGTGCGGGCCAGCGTGTAGGCGACCTTGTTGGTGTTGGCGCCGCCGCCCATCGGGTGCGGGTGGGCGATCAACGCGATGCCCTTGGGCGCATCGGGGCGCTCCATGATGACCTCGATCTTGCCGACCGGGCCATCGATGAAAATTTTCTCTTCGGGGGCGCGCATGGCGTCAGATTTTCAGACGGTCGACGACTTTGCCGCCGATCAGGTGTTCCTGGATGATTTCCTCGACGTCTTCCTTGTCGATGAAGGAATACCAGGTTTCTTCGGGATACACGACCATGACCGGGCCGACATCGCAGCGGCCGAGGCAGCCGGCCTTGTTGATGCGGATGGCGCCGGCGCCGTTCTGTTTGAGCGCGCCGACGCGGTCCTTGGCGTAGGCGAACATCTCGGAACCGCCGACGTTGTTGCAGCATTGCTCGCCGCCGTCGCGCTGGTTGGTGCAGATGAATACGTGGTGTTTGAAGTAGCTCATGCGGGTCTCCTGTGCAGACCCGCATTATAACGAGGCGGAAATTTCAGTTTTGGCCGATTTTTCCGGTTGACCGTGCAAGCCGGGTTAGCGAAGGGCTTGCCGGGCGCCGCCGGGAATTTGCTATCCTCGGGCGTGCCGCCTGTGCGACAGGCTTTTCTTGCGGGGACGATCTTGGCGACTAAATTTCAGGGGTTTATCGGGGTGCTCCTCGCGGTGGGCTGCAGCGTGGCGATGAGCGTCGAGGCGACGCGTCATTCGCACCATCGCATGGCGAAGGATGTCGATGCCTTTCATGCCGTGCTGGCGCCGGTCTGGCATGCGCGGCCGAGCCCGGAGCGCACGCGCAATGCCTGCGCCAAGCGCCCGGAGATGGCGGCGCTGGCTGGCAACATCCGGTCGCGCGATGCGTCCGGGTTGGTCGCCGCGCTGGCTCGCCTGAAAACGAGTTGCGAGGACGGCAAGGGCGAGGTCGATGCCGCCTTTTACGATGTGCATGAAGCTTTTCACGACCTGATCGACTAGAAAGCGCCGATGCATCGGCCGGCGCGCCGCTTTTCAGTGCCGCGCGCGGGTCAGCCGCTTCTCGATGCCGACGATCAGCGAACAGGTCAGGCCAACGGCCAGAATTTCGAGCCATTCGGTGAGGCCGATCGGCGCTGTGGCGAACACCCGGTTCATCGCCGGCAGGTAGGTCATCGCCAGCTGGAGGACGATCATCGCGCCGATGCCGGCCCAGATCCACGGGTTGGAAAAGAGGCCCTGCTGCCAGAAGCCGCCGGTCAGCGAACGGCAGTTGAAGAGGTAGGCAATTTCCACCATGACGAAGACGTTGACGGCGACCGTGCGGGCTTCGGCCAGGCTGTGCTCCTGCGCCAGTTCGACGAGGAAAAGACCGAAGGCGCCGGCGAGCAGCAGGAAGGAAACGAGGACGACGCGGCGGATCATCGCAGCGTCGAGCACCGGCTGGTCGAGCCGGCGTGGCGGACGGCGCATGATGCCTTTCTCGATCGGTTCGAAGGCGAGCGGCAGGCCGAGCAGCACGGCGGTGGTCATGTTGATCCAGAGGATTTGCAGCGGCGTGATGGGTAGCGTGGCGCCGAACAGGATGGCGGCGACGATGACGAGGCCTTCGCCGAAATTGGTCGGCAGCGTCCAGGTGATGAACTTGACGAGGTTGTCCCAGACGCCGCGGCCCTCTTCAACCGCCGCCTCGATGCTGGCGAAATTGTCGTCGGTGAGGACCATGGCCGCGGCTTCCTTGGCCACTTCGGTGCCGGCCAGGCCCATGGCGATGCCGATGTCGGCCTGCTTGAGGGCCGGCGCGTCATTGACGCCGTCGCCGGTCATCGCGACGACTTCGCCGCGCGCCTGCAGGGCGCGGACGAGGCGCAGCTTCTGTTCCGGTTCGACGCGGGCGAAGACGTCGGTGGCGTGGGCCGCTTCGCCCAGCGCGAGGTCGTCGAGCAAGGCCAGTTCGCGGCCGGTCAGCGCCTTTTCGGCATTGAGGCCGATCTGCTTGGCGATGGCCAGCGCCGTGACGGCGTGGTCGCCGGTGATCATCTTGACCCGGATGCCGGCAGAATGGCAGTTGCGGATGGCGCCGATGGCCGCCTTGCGCGGCGGGTCGATCATGCCGACGAGGCCGACCAGCGTGAGTTTTTCAATGCCTTCGACGGTCAACCGGAAATTTTGCCCAAAATCGAAATGTTTCCGGGCCACCAGCAGCACGCGCATGCCCTGCCCGGCGTAGGCGTGGGCCGCCTTCTCGATGGCCGCCGGGTCGAGGGCTTCCGGCTGGCCGTTGGCCGAGAGCTGATCGACGCACAGCGGCAGCAGGCGTTCGAGCGCGCCCTTGACGTAGACCACGCCCTGCCCGTCACCCTCATGGGCGGTGGCCATGAACTGCCGTGTGGCGTCGAAAGGCAGCACGTCGCGGCGCGGAAACAGCTGGCCTAGCGTGTGCTCGTCCAGCCCGGCCTTGCGGGCGGCGACGATGAGCGCGGCTTCTGTCGGGTCGCCGGTGATTTTCCACTGGCCGTGTTCGTGGCGCAGCGAGGCGTCGTTGCACAGCGCGCCGGCGATCAGGCATTCGCGCAGCGCACCGGCAATCTCGGCCGGCATCTCGTCGCGGGTGACGGCGCCCTCCGGCGCGTAGCCATGGCCGCCCACGGCGTGGCCCGCGCCGGCGCACCACAGGGCGCGCACGGTCATGGCGTTTTCGGTCAGCGTACCGGTCTTGTCGGAGCAGATGACCGTCGTGCTGCCCAGCGTCTCGACCGCCGGCAGGTGGCGGATGATGACGCGCCGCCGGGCCATGCGGGCGACGCCGATGGCCAGCGTGACGGTGACGGCGGCGGGCAGGCCTTCTGGAATGGCGCCGACGGCCAGCGCGACGGCGGCGATGAACATGTCGAAGGCCGAACCGCCCCGGGCCAGCCCGACGCCCACGGTGAGCAGCGCCAGCCCGCCGATGGCCCACAGCAACCAGTTGGAAAAACGCGCCATCTTGCGCGTCAGCGGCGTGACGAGATCGGGCGCGGCAGCGATCAGGCCGGCAATGCGCCCGGTTTCCGTGGCGTCGCCGGTGGCGATGACCAGCCCGCTGCCCTGCCCGGCCACCACGGTGGTCCCGGCGTAGACCATGTTGAGCCGGTCGGCCAGCACGGTGTCGGCCTGCAGCGGCGCGCTGTGCTTGGTGACGGGTTGCGATTCGCCGGTCAGCATCGAGTCGTCGGTGTGCAGTTCGTGCTGCTGGATCAGCCGGAGGTCGGCCGGAATGCGGTCGCCGGCGGCCAGCATGACCACGTCGCCGGGCACCAGCTGGGTGGCGTCGAGCTGCTTGCGGTGGCCACCGCGACGGACGGTGACCGGCGTCGCGACGCTCTTCGCCAGCGCCGCCAGGGCGCCCTCCGCCTTGGCTTCCTGCCAGTAGCCGATGAGGGCATTGGTGATGACGACGCCGATGATCACGCTGGCGTCGACGAACTCGCCGAGCAGGCCCGTCACCACCCCGGCGGCGATCAGCACGAGCACCAGCGGCTGCATGAACTGGGCAGCCAGGCGTTGCCAGGCCGGTTTGCCCGGTCGCTCGGTCAGCCGGTTGTGGCCATGTCGGGAAAGCCGCGCCGTGGCCTCGTCGTCGGCTAGGCCCGTGGCGTGATCAACCCCCAGTCGCCGGGCGACCGATTCGGCGGTGTCAGCGTGCCAGGCTAATGCCGGCGCGTCGTCAGGAAGAGGAAGGGGAGCGTCAGGAAGGGCCATAGGGTGGCAACCAGACGGGTTAGGCCATTGAAGTTGAGAAAGTGCCCCTGTCGCCAGACAGCCAGCGCGGCGTCGGAATACGGGTTGGGCGGCGCCATGTTGACGAGGACCGTGCCGGCCATCAGGGCCAGTGCCGTGATCATCAGGCGCGGTGTCGCCGGCAGGGCGACGGCGACGACGAGAATGCCGCTGGCCACCATCAGCCCCAACTTGGCGCCCGGTGTCAGCCAGGCCAGCGCGTTGGCCGGGTTGATCAGAACGGCTGCCGCAAGCGTGGCGACAGCCAGGGTGAGGAGCAGGAAGAGCGGCACGATGAGGTAGGCAAAGAGCAGGCGCGCGCACAGCATGCGGACGATCAGCCCGACAGCGATCGCGTTGGCGGCCGTGATGCTGGCCTCGATCATGACGAAACTGTCGGCGGCGAAGGGGACGGCGCCGGTCAGCCCGAACATCTGGCGCAGGTCGCCAGCGCCGAATAGCAGGGTTTCCGGCGAGAGCGGCACGAGCAGCCACAAGCCGAGCAGCGTCAGGCCCATTTCGGCGTGCGGAATGGGCGCGATGAGCCGGTGTTCGAGCGCGGCCAGCCGGGCGAAGATGCGCGGCCCGACGTGCTGCGCCCACAAGGCGCCGAGCAGCGCGCCCAGGGTGTTGCAGGCGAGGTCGAGGTTGGAGGGAACGCGCGACGGCAACCAGGTTTGCAGCGTTTCCAGCCCGAAACTCACGCCGCCACCCAGCACGACGGCCAGCACGAGGGCACTGAAACGACCCGGCAAGGTGCTGAGCGCCAGCGTCAGGCAGAAGCCGAGCGGCAGGTAAACGGCGACGTTGGCGAGCAGGTCGAAGGCCGTCCAATAGCGCGGCCAGCCGCCTTCGAGGAAGGCAATCGGCGACACGCCGGTATCCCGCCAGCCTGTGAACGGATGCAGGCTGCCGTAGACAACCAGCCCGAACCAGGCCAGCGCCAGGTAGCGGGAGAGCAGGATGGGGCCACGACCGGAATGAGGCATGCCCTGATTTTAGGGGCGAATGTCCGGCCCGTCAGCCTTAATGTGTTGTGACAGTGATGACGGCATGGCCGGTTCGTGGCGCCCGGGGCGCCACACTGTCACCGGATATTCGGCGGGAAAGGCGGCTCAGTGATGGTGCGGATGGTCTGCCGCGTGGTGGGTTTCCGCAGCGGCACGGTGATGCAGCGCTTCGTGGATGTCCTCGTGCGGTATCGGGTGGCCGACCCATTGTGGCAGCAGTGAGCCGGCGATCATGCCGACGATGCTGACGCCCAGTCCGATCAATTGCGGCGGCACCAGCTGCCCCGCTCCGGCCAGGGCGTAGGCGTATTGGCCGCTACCCTCGCCGGCCGTGCCGACCAGCACCTCGACCAGGATCCACGATGAAAGCCCGCCGAAAATGGCCGCCAGCGCGCCCTGCGTCGTCGCCCGCTTCCAGAAGGCGCCGAAGAAGAGCGGCACGAAGGCGCCGGCCAGCGTGATCTTGTAGGCGTTCTCGACCATTTTGAAGATGCTGGCGTTCGAATACAGCGCGAAGCCGAGCACGATGCCGGCAAAGACGACGATCGACGTGCGCATGACGCGCAGGAACTGGTGGTCGCCCATGTGCGGGTAGAAGCCGCGCACGATGTTTTCCGAGAAGGCGACCGAGGGCGCGAGCAAGGTGGCCGACGAGCAGCTCATGATGGCCGACAGCACGGCGCCGAAGAAGATGGCCTGGGCGAAGATGGGTGTGTGCTGCAGCACCAGCGTCGGCAGGACGAGTTGCGAGTCGGTCTGCAGCAGGCCGTTGAACTGCTCAGGGTCGATCAGCGTGGCCGAATAGGCGATGAACATCGGCACGAAGGTGAAGCAGAAATAGATCGAGGCACCGAGGATCGAGCCCCACAGCGCGATGCGTTGCGTCCTGGCCGAGGTGATGCGCTGGAAGACGTCCTGCTGCGGGATCGAGCCGAGCATCATGGTGATCCAGGCGCCAAGGAAGGTCAGCCACAGCCACGGGTCGGGCGGCGGGAAGAAATCGAGCTTGCCGGCCGCCGAGGCGTGGTTGACGACCAGTTCGACGCCGCCGGTCAGGCCGGAGACGACGTAGCCGATGTACAGCATGCCGCCCATGATGACGCCCATCTGCACGAAATCGAGGATGGCCACCGAGAGCATGCCGCCGAAGGTGGTGTAGGTCAGCACGATGGCGGCACCGAGGATCATGCCCGCCGTCTGGCTGATGTAGCCGCCGGTGACGACGTTGAAGACCAGCCCGAGCGCCTTGATCTGGGCCGAGACCCAGCCGAGGTAGCTGGCCACGATGCACAGCGTGGTCAGCACTTCGACCGTGCGGTTGTAACGCAGGCGGAAATAGTCGCCCAGTGTCAGGATGTTGAGCTTGTACAGTTTCCGCGAGAAGAAGACGCCGGCGATGATGAGGCACATCGACGAACCGAAGGGGTCGGCGACGACGCCGGTCAGACCCTCCTTGACGAAGGTCGCGGAAACGCCGAACACCGCTTCGGCCCCGAACCAGGTGGCGAACACGGTGGCGGTGACGACCGGCAGCGGCAAATGCCGGCCGGCCACGGCGAAATCCTTGGCACTATGGACGCGGGTCGCGGCAAAAAGGCCGATGCCGATGGACACCATGAGGTAGAGAACGACGAACCAGATGAGCATGGTCTTACGGTCAACCGGAAAAAAGGTTCAAAACGCGAAAATTATACGGTCCTTGCGCGGATTCACGGCGTCAAAACGGGGGCGCCGCATGAAATTGCATGGCCTCGCCGCTGACCGGGTGATGGAAGCCCAGATCCATGGCGTGCAAGAGCAGGCGATCGGCCAGCGCCGTGGCGTGCCCGCCGTACAGGTCGTCACCTAGAATCGGGTGGCCGAGCGAGGCCATATGCACGCGCAGCTGGTGCGAGCGGCCGGTGACCGGCTCGAGTTCGACGCGCGTCGTGTCGCGCCCGGCATTCCGGTCGACGACGCGAAAGCGGGTCAGCGACGGCTTGCCGATGGTGAAATCGACGATCTGCCGCGGCCGGTTCGGCCAGTCGCAGATGAGCGGCAAATTCACTTCCCCGCTGTCCTCTTTCATTTGGCCGGCAACGACGGCGACGTAACGCTTGTCGATCTGGCGCTCCCGGAAAAAGCGCGACAGCAGGCTGTGCATTTCGGCTCCCCGCGCCAGCACGAGCAGGCCCGAGGTCGACATGTCGAGGCGATGGACGATCAGCGCATCGGCAAAACGTGCCTGGACGCGCGAGGCCAGGCAATCGTCCATGCCCGCGCCACGACCGGGGACGGACAAGAGTCCAGCCGGCTTGTCGACAACGATGATCGCGTCGTCGACGTGGATGACCGACAAGCCGAGGTCGGGCGGCGGGAAATACGCGGTCAAAACGGTTTCACCCGGATGCTGCACTGGCTGTCACGGAATGCGGTGTTTTCGCGCTGCCAGGCGGCGCCGGGCGAGGTCTGGGCGCAGATGCGCGCATCGCCGACCGCGCTCACCCACCAGTACCAGGGCGCCGGTCTGGCCTGGCTTTCGGCTGCGGGCGCAATCAGCATGGCGCCCAGCGCGAAACGCGCGAGCATTGATTTGAATGAAAAATGTCCTTGCCAAGCAGTCATGCAGAATGTACTGTATTTATACACAGTATCGAGAGTAAGAACGGAACGGGCTGGAAATATACCGCGTCCTTTCCGTGCGATCGCTGAATTTGTCGATTGCCGATTGCATATCCGGATCAATCAGCCCGTCGATCAAGCGCAGCAATTTCTGTTCCATCTTCTGGCCCCTGTGCCATAATCCGCTCAAATTTCCGAGGTAACTCCATGGACGACAATAAGGCAAAGGCGCTCGCAGCGGCGCTGCAACAGATCGAGAAGCAGTTTGGCAAAGGCTCCATCATGAAGATGGGCGATGCCGAGATCGACGAAGGCATTCAGGTGGTATCGACCGGCTCGCTCGGTCTCGACATCGCGCTGGGCGTCGGCGGCCTGCCCCGCGGTCGCGTTGTTGAAATCTACGGTCCGGAATCCTCCGGCAAGACCACGCTCTGTCTGCAGGTCGTAGCCGAAATGCAAAAGCTCGGTGGCGTTGCCGCCTTCATCGACGCCGAACACGCGCTCGATCCGCAATATGCCCAGAAACTCGGCGTCAATGTCGGCGACCTGCTCATCTCGCAGCCGGATACCGGCGAACAGGCCCTTGAAATCGCCGACATGCTGGTGCGCTCCGGCTCGGTCGACATCATCGTCGTCGACTCCGTCGCCGCCCTCACCCCGCGTGCCGAAATCGAAGGCGAAATGGGCGACCAGATGGTCGGCCTGCACGCCCGCCTGATGTCCCAGGCCCTGCGCAAGCTCACCGCCAACATCAAGAAGACCAACACCCTGGTCATCTTCATCAACCAGATCCGCATGAAGATCGGCGTCATGTTCGGTTCGCCGGAAACGACGACCGGCGGCAACGCACTCAAGTTCTACGCCTCCGTCCGCCTCGACATCCGCCGCATCGGCGCGATCAAGAAGGGCGACGAAGTCATCGGCAGCGAAACCAAGGTCAAGATCGTCAAGAACAAGGTCGCCCCGCCCTTCCGCGAAGCCATCTTCGACATCCTTTACGGCGAAGGCATCTCCCGTCACGGCGAAATCGTCGAAATGGGCGTCGCCCACAAGCTGGTCGACAAATCCGGTGCCTGGTACGCCTACAAGGGCGAAAAGATCGGCCAGGGCAAGGACAACGCCCGCGAATTCCTCAAAGCCAATCCGGAAATCGCCCAGGAAATCGAAGCCGGCATCCGCGAGGCCGCCAGCACCAATGTCATCAAGCCTGTGAAGGCAGCGAAGGCCGATGCCTGACCTGCGCGTCCGCGCCCTGCAACTGCTGACCCGGCGTGATTACAGCCGGGCCGGCTTGCAGGCCAAGCTCGCGCCGCATGCGGAGTCGGCCGAGGAACTCGCGGCGGTGCTCGATTCGCTGCAGGCCGAACGTCTGTTATCCGATTGCCGCTACGCCACCCAGCGGGTTGCCGCCCGCGGTCGTCGCTATGGCAATGCGCGATTGAGCCAGGAGTTGCGCCAGCAAGGCGTCAGCGACACCGATATCGCCGCTGCACTGCCTGAGGCCGGTGACGAAGCAGAACGCTGCCGTGCCATTTGGGCCAGGAAATTCGGCCATCCGCCCGAATCGGCCGAAGAGCGTGCCAAGCAGATGCGCTTTCTCCAATACCGCGGCTTCTCCGGCGATGCCATTCGTCGCGCCCTGCAGGGAGGCGATGAATGAACGCCCCGGCCAAGCTGTCTGCCCATAATCTCAAGAAGCGCTACAAGGCGCGGACGGTGGTCGAGGATGTCTCCTTCGAGGTCAAGTCGGGCGAGGTGGTTGGCCTTCTGGGACCGAACGGTGCGGGCAAGACGACCTGTTTTTACATGATCGTCGGCTTGGTGGCAGCCGATGGCGGCGAGGTCTATATCGACGAAAATCGGCTGACCCACCTGCCCATGCACAGCCGCGCGAGGCTTGGCCTGTCCTACCTGCCGCAGGAAGCATCGGTCTTCCGCAAGCTCAGCGTCGAAGAGAACATTCGCGCCATCCTCGAGCTGCTCAATTTGCCCGAAGCGGAGCTCAATGATCGGCTCGAGGGGCTGCTCAACGAATTGCATGTGAGTCATGTCCGTCACGTCAATGCCTCGGCCTTGTCCGGCGGAGAGCGGCGTCGTGTCGAGATTGCCCGGGCGTTGGCGACCAATCCGCGCTTTATCCTGCTTGACGAGCCCTTCGCCGGCGTCGATCCGATTGCCGTGCTCGAAATCCAGAAAATCATCCGCTTCCTCAAGGAGCGCGGCATCGGGGTTCTGATCACCGACCACAATGTCCGTGAGACCCTCGGTATTTGTGATCATGCGTACATTATTAACGCCGGAAATGTCCTGGCGGCTGGACGGCCGGACGAAATCGTTGATAATGAAAGCGTACGAAAGGTTTATCTCGGCGAGCACTTCAAGCTCTGACCGACATATAGAAACCACTTCCAATAAATGAAGCCGGCACTCCAGCTAAAACTCTCCCAGCATCTGGCACTGACGCCACAGTTGCAGCAGTCGATCAAACTGCTTCAGCTGTCGACGATCGAAATGCAGCAGGAAATCGAGCGTTATCTGCTCGAAAATCCCATGCTCGAGCGCGAGGATGAAAACGGCGGTGAGAATTTTGCGGGTGCCCAGCAGTTCGATTCGCCTCAAACGGCAGAAACCGAACGCGAGCAACGCGTTGAGCGCGAAGAGCGTGATGCGCGAGACGACCGCGAACAGGAAGTCCCCTCAACCCCTTCGGATGTCGACGACGATCGCTGGGCCGCAGATGCGGGAACATTTACCGGCGCCGGACGGGACGAAGACGACGACAGCGATTCGCAGGATATTCACGGAACGACGGTCAGCCTGCGCGACCATCTGGGCTGGCAACTCGGCATGACCCAGGTGTCGGAGCGTGATCGCAGCCTGATTCGCTTCCTGATCGAAGCGCTGGACGATGATGGCTATCTGTCCGCACCACTCGAAGAACTCTGGGAAACCTTGCCGCCGGAGTATGAAATCGAAGTCGAAGAACTGGAAATCGCTTTGCGCCACATCCAGAACTTCGATCCGGTCGGCATCGGTGCGCGCAATCTACAGGAGTGCCTGGCACTCCAGCTCAAGGCATTGCCTGGCCGATGCGAGGTTCGCGATCTCGCCCTGACCATCGTTCAGAAGCATCTTGAGTTGCTCGCCGCCCGTGACTTCACGAAAATCCGTCGTCTGACCGGTTGCGACGACGAATCGCTGAAGGCGGCGCAGAGCATGATTACCGGTCTGAATCCGCGCCCGGCAGCACGCTTCTCGCAGATCGAGGCCCGTTACATCACGCCGGATGTGATCGTCAAAAAGCTGAAAGGCAAATGGACGGCCTATATCAATCCGGATGCCTACCCGCGCCTGCGCATCAATCGGCTCTATGCTGAAATCCTGGCCAAGCAGCGGCGGGGCAACGGCAACCTGTCGACCCAGTTGCAGGAGGCGCGTTGGCTGATCAAGAACGTTCAGCAGCGCTTCGAAACCATTCATCGTGTCACGCAAGCCATCGTGGATCGCCAGCGCCAGTTCTTCGAACACGGCGAAGTCGCCATGCGTCCGCTGGTCCTGCGCGAAATCGCCGATATTCTCGGCTTGCACGAATCCACGGTGTCGCGTGTGACCAGCCAGAAATACATGGCGACGCCGCGTGGCATCTTTGAACTCAAATACTTCTTTGGCAGCCACGTTGCCACCGATACCGGTGGTGCATGTTCTGCTACGGCCATTCGCGCCCTGATCAAGCAATTGATCTCGGCGGAGGATGGCAAGAAGCCCTTGTCGGATAGTCAATTATCCGAAATACTAGGCCAGCAGGGAATCGTAGTTGCCCGACGGACGGTTGCCAAATACCGCGAGTCGCTCAACATCCCCCCGGTCAATTTACGC
>JAGTRT010000082.1 GCA_018261895.1 Pseudomonadota bacterium | reverse complement strand
GGGCATGAAGCTGGGCGACGAAACGCCGGATCTGGTGCACCTGCAGGTCGGCCAGCCGGATTTCGCCGGCCAGTTCGCGTAGCCGCGTCAGATCGCGCCGGTAATTGCTGATGGTGTGTGGCGACTGCCGGCGCTGCTCGGCCAGTTCGGCCAGATAGTCGTCGACCGTCGGCGCGGGGTTCACTGGCCGGGCTTGGCGACGCGGATCAGCGCGGCAGAGACCATTTCGCCCATGCGTTCGAGATAGAGGTTGCCCATCTCGGCGTAGAAGCGCTGCCCGTCCTCGCTGCCGAGCGCCAGCATGCCGAAGGTGTTGCCGCCATCGCACAGGGCGATCAGCGCCTGCGAACGAATGTGCGGCGCCTGCTCGCCGAACCAGGCCGCCGTGCCGAAACCGGACGTCGAGCCGCAATACGGATGGGCCAGCGTGTCGGCAAAAACCTGAAGCTCCTCGGCCACCGCGGCGAATTCCGGCAGATCGCCGATGCCTTCCGGCTTCTTCCACAAGCGCAGGGCCACGTGCGGCACCGCGAAATCGTCGCGCAAATGGAAGTTCAGCAGGTGAATGACCGCCGAAAAGGTCTCGACCGCAATCAGTCCGACCGCAAGACGATGCACTTTCTCGCTGATCTGGTCGTTTTCCTCGCCGAAGGCGATCAGCTCGGCCAGTTTGCTCTCGGTCTGCCGGTTCTTGTCGCGTAGCGTCAGCATTTGCCGTTCGGCGAGCGAAACCGCGCGTCCGCCGTGCGGGTGCGGAACGTAAATCTGGGCCAGCAGATCGGCATACTGCTCGAAGAAAACCGGGTTGGTCTTCAGGTATTCGGCGACATCTTCGGCGAAGGGCGCACTCATAGTTCGATTTCTCCAGTGAAAACAGTGACGGCCGGGCCGGTCATCATGACCGGCTGGCCAAGGCCAGCCCAGGCAATGGTAAGGTCGCCGCCGCGCGTCGTGACGCGCACCGGCGAATCGAGCAATCCGCGGCGTATTCCGGCAACTGCCGCGGCGCAGGCGCCGGTGCCGCAGGCCAGCGTCTCGCCGGATCCGCGTTCATAGACGCGCAGACGGATGGCCTGCCGCCCGACGACCTGCATGAAACCGGCATTGACCCGCTGCGGAAAGCGCGCGTGATTTTCGATCAGCGGCCCCTGCACGCCGACCGGCGCATGATCGACGTCGCCGACGACCTGCACGGCATGCGGATTGCCCATCGACACCACGCTGATTTCCAGCGTTTCGTCGGCGACAGCGAGGGCGTGGATCACCGCCTCGCCGTCGCCGAGAAAAGGAATTTCAGCGGGTAAAAAACGGGGAATTCCCATGTTGACCGTGACATTGCCGTCTTCTTCGAGACGCGGCGTGATGATTCCGCTTTGCGTTTCGACGCGAATCTCGCGCTTCGCGGTCAGCCCGGCATCATGGACAAAGCGCACGAAACAGCGCGCGCCGTTACCGCACTGCTCAACCTCGCCGCCATCGGCGTTGAAAATCCGGTAACGGAAATCGACCCCCGGTTGCTCCGCCATCTCGACCAGCAGGATCTGGTCGCAACCGACGCCGAAATGACGGTCAGCCAGGGTGCGCAATTGCTCCGGCGTCAGCGCAAGCGGCTGGCGAATGCCGTCAAGGACGACGAAATCGTTGCCCAGACCGTGCATCTTCGAGAATTTAAGTTTCACAGCCGGCCCCACCTGAAGATTTGAAAATCATAGCAGAGACAGATGCTTGTCTCAAATTCTTAAAGTTTCTTCTCCATCACGTAGTCATCCATGACGAAACCGTGGCCGATATCGTCGACGATGGATTCGCGGACGACGAAGCCGTATTTTCGGTACGAGCCGATGGCCGCGGTATTGCGCTTGTTGACCGCGAGAATCACGCACGGATAGCCGAGTTTTCGGGCGCGCGCCGCGACATGCTCGATCAACTGGCCGCCGACACCCCGGCGCTGCACATCCGGGTGGATGTAGAGCTTGTCGAGCTTGAACTCGCCCTTGCGGATCTCGCTGAAGGCAAAACCGACCCGGCGGTCGTTCAGGAAAGCCTGGTCCAGCCACTTGTCTGCATCTTCCAGATCGTCGTACAGCCGCTCGTGGCCATAGCGCTGCTCGAGCATGAAGTCGATCTGCTCCTGGGTGATGATCCCCGGATAGGTGGCCTGCCAGATTTCCCGGGCCAGCGCCGAGATGGCGGGCACGTCGGGATGGGTGACGGGGCGGATTTCGATTTTCAGGCTGTCTGTCATTTGTAGAACCTCTGCTCTCCGGGTGGCCGGGTCTTGAATCGCTTGTGCAACCAGAAGTACTGCTCCGGCATGCGCAGCACCTGGCTTTCGATGAAACGGTTGACGGCCGCGGTATCGGCTTCGATGCTTTCGCCGGGAAAATTCTCCCACGGCGGCATGACTTCCACCTCGTAGCCGTCCGGCACCTGGCGCGTGATGCATGGCACCACCCGGGCGCCGGTCAGCCGCACCAGCCGGGAAAGCGCCGGAATGGTCGCGGTCTGAATGCCGAAGAAGGGAACGAAGATGGATTCCTTGCGGCCGAAATCCTGGTCCGGCAGATAATAAAACGGATAGCCGTCCTTCAGGGCCTTGACGATCCGGCGGATACCTTCCTGCCGCGACAGCAGCAGCGCCTCATTGAAACGCATGCGTCCATCGTAAAGCAACTTGTTGAATACCGGATTCCGCTGGTTGGAGTAAAGGCTGCAGCCGGCAATCAAC
>JAGTRT010000048.1 GCA_018261895.1 Pseudomonadota bacterium | reverse complement strand
GACCTGTTCGACCTCAAGGTCGCCGGCAACATCTACACCCGCATCATGAACCCGACGCAGGACGTGCTCGAAAAGCGCGTCGCCGCGATGGAAGGCGGCATCGCCGCCCTGGCCATGGCCTCCGGCATGGCCGCCATCACCGCCTCGATCCAGACCATTGCCGAAGCCGGTGACAACATCGTCACCTCCAGCACCCTGTACGGCGGCACCTACAACCTGTTCGCCCACACCCTGCCGCAGTACGGCATCGAAGTCCGCTTCGCCGACTACCGCGACCCGGATGCCTTCGAAAAGCTCATCGATGCCAAGACCAAGGCCGTCTTCTGCGAATCCGTCGGCAACCCGCTCGGCAATGTCACCGACTTCGAAAAGCTCGCCGAAATCGCCCACAAGCACGGCGTCCCGGTCATCGTCGACAACACCGTGCCCTCGCCCTACCTCTGCCGCCCCTTCGAGCACGGCGCCGACATCGTCGTCCACGCCCTGACCAAGTACCTCGGCGGCCACGGCAACTCCATCGGCGGCATCATCGTCGATAGCGGCAAGTTCCCGTGGGCCGAGCACAAGGCAAAGTTCAAGCGCCTCAACGAGCCGGACGTCTCCTACCACGGCGTCGTCTACACCGAAGCCCTCGGCCCCGCCGCCTACATCGGCCGCGCCCGCGTCGTGCCGCTGCGCAACATGGGCGCCGCCATCAGCCCGTTCAACGCCTTCCTGATCCTCCAAGGCATCGAAACCCTGGCCCTGCGCATGGACCGCATCTGCGAAAATTCGCTCAAGATCGCCAATTTCCTGAAGAGCCACCCGAAGTGCAGCTGGGTCAACTACGCCGGCCTGCCCGACCACAAGGACCACGCCCTCGTCCAGAAATACATGGGCGGCCGCGCCTCCGGCATCCTCAACTTCGGCGTCAAGGGCGGCCGCGAAGGCGGCGGCAAGTTCCAGGATGCCCTGCAACTCGTCACCCGCCTCGTCAACATCGGCGATTGCAAGACCCTCGCCTGCCACCCGGCCTCGACCACCCACCGCCAGCTGTCGCCGGAAGAACTCGCCAAGGCCGGCGTCTCGGAAGACATGATCCGCCTGTCGGTCGGTATCGAGCATGTCGACGATCTGATCGCCGATCTCGATCAGGCGCTGAACGCCGCCTGATCAAATCGGCACCCAACAAAAACCCGGCCTGGCGCCGGGTTTTTTCTTTGGTGCGCCACCAATCCTGCTCCTCATTGCCCGGCAGACGGAATGGGAGCTTTCCAAGTCAATCCTTCGAACAAGAGGAAAACCTCACGGAACTACCATGTTCAGGGTGACGCCGAATCTATCCAATGTGATATATTTATCAAAGTCACTAATTTTTTACGCGACCAAATCTGCCATTGCGACTATCCTCGGGGAAGCAGATCGACTGATGCCAGAAACTGTGAGTTCCTCCAATTGAAATCCAAGCCAGCCCTTTACGCGGTCGCGGTATTTATCAGCCTGATCGCTACCTTGATCGCCGGTCTTGCAGTCTTCTATCTGTATCAATCCACGCAACAAGAACAGACACGCGTCGCTCAGAATCTTGCTCATTCAATCGCAAGCACGATCGGCAATACCGTAAAGTCTATCGACTACACCTTGCAGGTAGCGGCTGATCAAATTGAACATCTGCGCCGCGACAAGAAGGCAAGCTACGAAAACGTCACGGCATTTCTTGAACAGCAACAAAATCGTTTGCCAGAACTCGACCTGCTGCGTGCGACAAATGCGGCAGGGATAACAGTTTATGGAAGAGGCGTCGATCCAAAACAAAACGCGAGTCTCGCTGAGCGGGAGTATTACAAGCAACTGAAGGAAAACCCATTCTCGGGAATGGTGATCGCCGAACCGATCATCGGCAAAATTTCGCAAAAATGGATCTGGTTGATGGCCAGGCGCGTTAATCACGAAGATGGCGCATTTGCTGGCTTGGTATATGGATCCATCTTCATCGACGACATCGTCAAGCACTTCTCGGAATTCAATCTGCCAACCGGGAGTGTCATCAGTCTTCGCGACCGTCAGCTAAGAGTTGTTGCGAGAAAGACCCTGGGCAACGATGAGCAGATAAAGATTGGCGACAATCAAGTATCGAATGAATTGAACCTCGCCTTATCCATCAACCCAAGGATGGGAACTTACGTCAGTGACGCTTCGTCGCCAGATGGGGTTGCCCGAGTACTGGCCTATCAACGCGATGACAAATATGGATTTACCATACTTGTGGGCATCCCGAAGTCTCAGGTCACTTCCGCATGGTTGCGACAATCCGCTGTCGTTGCCGCGCTATTGGCAGCTTGTCTTGTTGGCTTGTGGCTTAGCGTTCGTCAGATAGCACGCTCCCAGGAAGAATCACTGAGAGCGCAAAACGACAAGACCCGAGACGAAGAACGCGCCCTTCTCAAGTCGCTGATTCAAAACATACCTGATCTGGTCTGGCTCAAAGACCCGGAAGGGTATTACCTTGCCTGCAACCGTGAATTTGAGAAATTCTTCGGTCATCCGGAAAATGAAATTGTCGGAAAAACAGATTTCGATTTTGTTCCCAAAGAGCTGGCCGAGGCATTTCGCCAAAACGACCAACTTGCGATTGATGCAGGAAGGCCAACCACGAATGAGGAGTGGATCACATATGCCTCAAATGGGCATCGTGCACTTCTGGTCACAACTAAAGCGCCAATTTACAAAACAGATAGCACACTGGCTGGCGTCCTCGGAATTGGGCATGAAATAACGGACATACACCGCATCCAGGAAGAGCTGGAGCACCATCGCAATAATCTTCAGCAACTCGTTGATGGGCGAACTGCAGAACTTAATGATGCCCTTCAGAAACTGATCGACACCGAATTCGCAATGGAAAAGGTCGGCATCGGTATTACTTGGGCAGACACCGAGACAGGCCGTTTTCTTTATTCAAACGAATATCACGCCAAGGTGCTTGGATATTCACGCGAGGAAATGCTGGCCCTTCGAATCTCGGACATAGACCCCAATTTCCCTCAAGAAGTCCTCGGTCAGACAATTGAGCATATTCGCGAAAAGGGCTTCGTCCAGTTTGAAACAACCCAACTCAAGAAGAACGGGGAAGTCATCCCTGCTGAAATGACCGTTTATTATCATCCGGGAGAAAATCGCGAGCGTCCCCGATTGATCGCCTTCATGACTGACATCACTCGCCGCAAAGAGAGTGAGTTGGCACTGCTGCATGCAAAAGAGGGGGCTGAAGCTGCCAATCTGCACCTGATCAAGAGCGATCAACGCCTGTCGGCAATGTTTGCCATGAGTCAGAGGGCTTCTGAACTCCCGGAAATGGATCTTCTGCGCATGGGCATTGACGAATGCGTCAGGCTGACAGACAGCCAGATTGGATACATTCACTTTGTCAATGACGATCAGGAGACCATTGCCCTCAAGACATGGTCGACGGGAACGCTCAAAGAGTGTCAGGCAGCCTATGACGACCACTACCCGGTTTCGGCTGCAGGGGTATGGGCCGACTCAGTCCGTTATCTGAAGCCAGTCATTCATAACGATTACCCTAATCTTGAAAATCGAAAAGGCTGCCCGCAGGGGCATGTAAAGCTAAGCCGCCACATCGGTGTTCCCGTAATCGATGGCGGGAAAGTGAAACTTCTGATCGGTGTCGGAAACAAGAATGAGGATTACGACGAATCCGATGTAAGCCAGTTGCAACTCATCGGCAACGATCTTTGGTCCATTGTTCTGCGTCGAAGAATCGAAATTGCGCTTGCAGAAGCAAAAGAAGCAGCTGAGGCCGCCACTCTGGCCAAGAGTACTTTCCTGGCCAACATGAGCCATGAGATTCGAACGCCAATGAACGCCATTACCGGGCTGGTTCATCTGATGCGCAAAGACGCGCTCACGCCGCTGCAAATGGACCGCTTGAGTAAAATCGATCTATCCAGCAAGCATCTTCTCTCGATCATTAATGACATCCTCGACCTGTCGAAGATTGAGGCAGGAAAATTGGTGCTGGAGGAGTCCGATTTTGCGCTCTGCCAAGTTCTTGATCACACGGCCTCGATCATTGGCAATTCCGCTCAAGCCAAAGGACTTACCGTTGCGGTTGATAGTGACCATGTCCCGGTGTGGCTAAGAGGCGATGCACTGCGAATTCGTCAGGCATTGCTCAACTTTGCAGGCAATGCGGTCAAATTCACAGATTCCGGAAGCATTACGCTCAGGGCTGAATTGATTGATGACAAGCCTGATCAGGTGAAAGTCAGGTTCTCCGTCGAAGATACCGGTATAGGAATCGCCAACGAAAATCTGGACAAGCTATTTCATGATTTTGAACAAGCGGACAGCAGTACCACGCGTAAGTACGGTGGTACAGGCCTTGGCCTGGCAATCACGAGGCGACTGGCGGAAATGATGGGCGGTGAAGCCGGCTGCGAAAGCACGCAAGGTCAAGGCAGCAAGTTCTGGTTTAGCGCTTGGTTGCAACGTGGTCGGGGAATCATGCCGCCGAGCGAGAATAAAGTTCTTTCTGCAGAGCATGAACTTCGGGCCAGGCATGAAGGCACTCGAGTTTTGCTGGCCGAGGACAACCTGATCAATGTCGAGGTCGCCCTGCAATTGCTTCATGGCGTTCATCTGTGGGTCGATGTTGCGGAAAATGGCCTTATCGCTCTTGAAAAGGCAAAAGTCGGCAATTACCAAATCATCCTGATGGACATGCAGATGCCCGAGATGGACGGTCTACAAGCGACCCGCGCCATTCGTGCATTGCCTGAATTGCGTGAAATTCCCATTCTCGCCATGACAGCAAATGCCTTCGACGATGACCGTAAGGCCTGTATCGAAGTAGGCATGAACGATTTCATTAGCAAGCCCGTTGAACCAGAGGCGCTCTATTCAACGATTTTGAAATGGCTTCCAGAGGAAACTCGCGACAAACAGAAGACTCCTCGAGAACATGCCGACCTGCCGAACAAGACGCAAAACGACGAACAAGCTCTAACACGCTTGGCAGCGACGCCCGGCATTGATATCCAACTAGGGTTGCGCATACTGTGCAATCACACAGATAAATACCTACAACTGTTGAACGAGCTTGCCCGCAGAAACATTGAAAGTATTGGATCGATCAAGGCTTGCCTGAATAGCGGAGATCTATCTACCGCAGAACGCCTGGTTCACTCACTCAAAGGCGCATCCGGCAGTCTTGGCCTCATCGCACTGTTTGAAGCCGCAAGTAATCTGAACGCATTGCTGCGACAGGAACAATTTGATCAGCAGCGGGCCAAGCTTCTGTTGAGCAGTGTCGAGGAAGCACAACTGGAACTTTCACGGGCTCTCGAAGGATCGTGATATCAAAAAGGCAAGTCAGTCGTTAGCTGAAGTTGGCTGCAGATTGGCCTCCGCCCTGATGTAGATCATCAGCCGGCTTTCAAGCTGGTGCGCTCGCTCGAATAACCGTAGCCTGGAAACCGGCACCGACTGGTTCTGGCTGATTGCTGGCAATCAGCCAGAAGCAAGCAAGCGAAAGCCGGCAAACAATTTTACTAGACGACCGGTCTATTTATTGGCAAACTCCCTTCCCATGAACACCCGTCACGACAATACCCGCCAGCATATTCTCGATACCGGCCTCGGCATTTTTGCCGGGAAGGGCTTTACCAGCGTGGGTTTGAACGAGTTGCTGAAGGCTGCCGGGGTGCCGAAGGGGTCGTTCTATCATTATTTCGAATCGAAGGAAGACTACGGCAAGGCTTTGCTGGAGGATTACTTCGGGCGTTATCTGGCGGATATCGACAGTCTGTTTGTGGCGGAGGCGGCGTCGGGGCATGAGCGCCTGATGCGTTATTGGCAGCGTTGGGTGGATCGGCAGTGCGATGAATGTGCCGAGCAGAAGTGCCTGGTCGTCAAGCTGGCGGCCGAAGTCTCCGACCTGTCTGATGCCATGCGCCTGACCTTGCGCGATGGAACCGACCGCATTGTGGATCGCATTGCCGGAGCCATTGAAGCCGGCGTCGCCGATGGCTCGTTGCCGGCGCTCGATGCCCGGCCGACGGCGCAGATGCTTTACCAACTCTGGCTCGGCGCCAGCCTGCTCGGCAAGCTGCACCGCAACAGCCAGTCCCTCGACAATGCTATGCGCTTTACCAGACAGTTGCTGACACCTTGAATCATTCACCATCCGATAACGGGCCGCATGCTGTTGCGGCCCATTTTTAACCCAAACTCATAGACGACCGGTCTAATTTCAAGCACCTATCAGGAGATTCATGATGACTACCCTGTTCGACCCGATCCAGATTGGCGATATCGCCCTTTCCAACCGCATCGTCATGGCGCCGCTGACGCGCAATCGCGCCATCGCCGGCAATGTCGCCGGCCCGCTGACCGTGGAGTACTACCGCCAGCGCGCCACAGCCGGCCTGATCATCGCCGAGGCCAGCCAGATCAGCCCGATGGCCCAGGGCTACCTCGACACCCCGGGCATCTACAGCCCGGAACAGATCGCCGGCTGGCGCCAGGTGACCAATGCCGTGCATGCGGCCGGCGGCAAGATCGTGCTGCAGCTGTGGCACGTCGGGCGCATTTCGCATACCTCGCTGCTGCCGGATGGCGCTGCGCCAGTATCCTCGACCGACAAAGTGGCGAATGCCTCGACCTTTACCAAGGACGGCTTCGTTCCCGTCTCGACTCCGCGCGCCCTGCGCGACGATGAAATTCCGGGCCTCATCGAGGATTACCGCCGCGCTGCACGCAATGCCATCGAGGCTGGTTTCGACGGCGTCGAGATTCATGGCGCCAATACCTACCTGATCGAGCAGTTCCTGCGCGACAGCGTCAACGATCGCAGCGGCCCCTACGGCGGCAGCATCGCCAACCGCGCCCGCCTGCTGCTTGAAGTGCTCGAAGCCGTTACCAAAGAAATCGGTGCTGGCCGCACCGGTGTCCGCCTCAGCCCAATGACGACCTTCACAGCACCGCTCGACAGCGATCCGCAGGCGCTCTACGGCTACGTCGTGGAGAAGCTGGCGCCCTTTGGCCTGGCCTATCTGCACGTGATCGAAGGTGAAACCGGCGGCACGCGCACGCCCGAAGGGAAGGCTTTCGATTACGAAGCCCTGCATCGCACTTTCCCGGGCGCCTGGATGCTCAACAACGGCTATTCGCGCGAGCTGGCCATCGAGAACCTTGCTGTCGGCAAGGCTGACCTGATCGCCTTCGGCCGGCCGTACAACCTGCCGCTCAACGAACTGCAGGCCGACAAGCTGTATGGCGGCGGCGCCGAGGGTTACACCGACTACCCGACGCTGGCTGCCTGATTTTCAACCGCATGCGTCCCGACCGGCCCACCGCCGGCCGGGAGCGTTCTTGACGGAAACACCATGTCCGAATACCGCCGCTGGCTACCCGCGCTAGCGCTCATCGTCCTCTCGCTAACCTGGGGCTACACCTGGGTGCTGGCCAAGCAGGGCCTGGCCTACGCGCCTCCCTTCGCCTTTGCCGCCGAGCGCTGCGTCGGCGCTGCCCTGGCGTTGATCATCGCCGTCAAGCTGAGCGGGCGTTCGCTGAAGTTGGTCGCCCCGCGCCAGACCATCGCCATCGGCCTCGCCCAAGTCTCGGGCTTCATGATCTTCCAGACTTGGGCGCTGGTCGAAGGTGGCCCGGGCAAGACGGCGGTGCTCATTTTCACCATGCCGATCTGGACGCTGCTGCTCGCCTGGCCGATCCTTGGTGAACGGGTGCGCGGCAAGCAGTGGCTGGCGGCAGCGAGCACCTTGGGCGGCCTGCTCCTCATCATCGAGCCGTGGGACATGCACGCCAGCCTGTTCAGCAAATTCCTCGGCCTCATGGCGGCGCTGTGCTGGGCGACCGGCACCATCCTGATCAAGCGCCTGCGCGGCAAAACGCCGGTCGACCTGTTGACCCTGACCACTTGGCAGATGATCGTCGGCGCCGTACCGCTCATCCTGCTCGCCCTCGTCGTACCCGAGCATCCGACCGAATGGAGCGGCAGTTACGTCGGCATCCTCATTTTCATGTCGATCGGCAGCACGGCGATGTGCTGGTGGCTGTGGATCTACATTCTCGACCGCGTGCCAGCCTGGGAGGCGAGCCTGTCGGTTCTCGGCACGCCGGTGGTGGCCATTCTTTCGTCGCGACTGATCTTCGGCGAGGCCTTCAAGACCACTGAAATCGCCGGCATCGTGCTGATCGGCAGCGGCCTGGCCCTGCTTTCCCTGCTCGGCTGGGCCGCGAGCCGGCGCGACCCGGCCAAACAAATTCAGGAGGCAGCATGACTACCCTGCACGACACCAAACTCTCGATGCTCGACCTCGTAGCCATCCGCGAGGGTGGCACAACGGCCGAGGCGCTGGCCATTGCCCGCGATACGGCGCGCCATGTCGAGCAGCTCGGCTTCACCCGCTACTGGCTGGCCGAACACCACAACATGCCGGGCATTGCCAGTTCGGCGACGACCGTGCTGGTCGGCTACATCGCCGGGGCGACCAACCGCATCCGCGTCGGTTCGGGCGGCATCATGCTGCCCAACCATGCGCCGCTGGTCGTTGCCGAAGCCTTCGGCACGCTGGCCGAGCTCTATCCCGGCCGGATCGATCTTGGCCTCGGCCGCGCCCCGGGCACCGACCAGATGACCATGCGCGCGCTGCGTCGCGACCGCATCGAGACGGAAGCCGATTTTCCCCGCGCCGTCAGCGAACTGCAGCAATTGCTCGGCCCGCGTTTGCCAGAGCAGCAGGTCGTCGCCGTGCCCGGCAACGGCACCGAAGTGCCGATCTGGCTGCTTGGCTCCAGCCTGTTCTCGGCCCGCCTGGCAGCCGAGCGCGGCCTGCCCTATTCCTTCGCCTCGCATTTCGCGCCGGCCATGCTGTTGCCGGCCATCGAGATCTACCGGCGCAATTTCCGCCCGTCGGCCAAGCTAGCCAAACCCTACGTGATGATCGGCGTGCCCGTCATTGCCGCACCGACCGACGACGAGGCCGAGTTCCTGGCCAGCAGCACCTACCAGCGCGTCCTCGGTATTCTGCGCGGCGACCGGCGCTGCCTGCCACCACCAGTCGCCGACTACCTGAGTGGCCTGCATCCGCAGGAACGCTCGGGCATCGCCGATTTCCTGGGCGCCGCCGTCATCGGCGGGCCGGAGACCGTGCGCGCCGGCTTGAATGCCTTGCTGCAGGCCACCGGCGCAGATGAAATGATCCTGGTCAGCGACATTTTCGACCCGGCGCTGCGTCTGCGCTCGCTGGAAATCACGGCCGGCTTGTTCGCCCTGAACGCCGGCTGACACGCATCCATCAACGATTAAACAACCCGGCCATTCGCCGGGTTTGTTATGGCCGGAAAATGCCAATCAATTTAACATTAAACAATAAATTCAATCATTTAAAACAGCGTACAAAAACACATAAGTAATTCACCAAAAACCAATCAATCTGTTGACCTGGATCATGATCAGTCCCGATTTATGACCAGAGAATGCCCCACACGATCGTTCAGGAATTCGAACGACCGACACAATTACATAAGCCATAAAAGGGGATACAGCCATGCAGCAGCCAGTCAGTGAAGTCAAAATCGTCATGTCCGACCCAACCGCCCTGGGCGTCTTCGGGCTTTCCATGGTGACCTTCGTCGCCGCCTCGGCGAAGTTGGGTTGGACCAGCGGTGTCACCTACATCATTCCGTGGGCCCTCTTCCTCGGTTCGATCGCGCAGATCTGGGCCTCGATGGTCGACTTCAAGAAGAACAATTACTTTGGCTCTATCGTCCTCGGCGCCTACGGCCTGTTCTGGATCGCCGTCGCTATGCACTGGGCGATGAGCCTTGGCTGGTTCGGCGCCATCGGCGACAAGGCCGATCCGAAGCAGTTCGCCTTTGCCTGCATCGGCTATTTCATCTTCTCGCTGTTCATCATGGTCGCGGCTTTTGAAGCCAACAAGGTTTTCGCCGCCATCCTCGTGCTGATCAACGTCCTGCTGCCGTCGCTCGCCCTGTCGATGCTCGGTGTCAATCCGCCGCTGTTCGGCACGCTGGCTGCCTATTCAGAACTCGGGATCGCTTTGCTCGGCTTCTATGCAACGGGCGCCATCTTCCTCAACAATTTCTTCGGCCGTACCGTGCTTTCGCTGGGCGCCCCGCTCGGCCTCATCCGCAAGGGCCCGGCCGTCGTCCCGGCTCCACTGGTCAAGGCAGCCGCCTGAAACCACGCTGCCAACCCGACACCCGAACCCGGCTTCTGGCCGGGTTTTTTGTTTCTGGCGCCACCCGAAAATTTCGATTTTGGGCATTTTTTCCGGTTGACCGTCAAATCGCCGCTCCCGGCTTGATGCATGCGGAACGGCATGTCATCGTGCTATGCTGGACTGAATTTCGAGCCTGACTTTCCGCCCACGACCAGGAGTTGATCCATGCTGACCTCAACCCAGAAGCAAACGGCCCAATCCATCGTCAACCTGTTTGAAACCGGCGCCGTACTGGGCGATTACGGCAGTGTCACCGTCATTGCTGGCGACACCGGCCACCTCACCTTCGGTCGCTCGCAAACGACGCTGAGCTCAGGCAACCTGCTCGATCTCCTGCAACGCTACTGCGCCAATGACGGCGCCCGCTTCGGCAAGCGGCTGGCCCACTGGCTGCCCCGCTTCGAGGCCGTCGACCTGAGCCTGGACAACGAGCTACGTCTGCACAACCTGCTTCGGGCGACGGCCGACGATCCGATCATGCGCGACACGCAGGACCAGTTTTTCGACGAGGTTTACTGGCAAACCGCCGCCCGTATCGCCGCCAATCTCGGCATCACCTCGGCGCTGGGTACCGCCGTCGTTTACGACAGCACCGTGCACGGCTCGTGGAAAGCCATGCGCGACAGGACCATTGCCCAGGCCGGCAGCCTCGCCGCAATGGGCGAGAAGAAATGGATCGCTGCCTACGTGAGCACGCGACGCGCCTGGCTGACCATCCACCCGCGCAGCGATCTGCGCAAGACGGCTTACCGCATGGAAACCTTCCAGCGCCTGATCGACCAGGGCTATTGGGGGCTGGAGTTGCCGCTCGTCATTCGCGGCGCCGAAATTTCGCTCGATGCCCTGCGCGCCACGCCACCCGGCTGCTACGACGGCCCGCAGCCCGGCACGCGCAGCATCGCGCTGCAAAGTCCGCTGGCACGCGGGCTGGATGTCCGTCTCGTCCAGTTGGGCATGTCGGAACAAGGCGTTGCGATCAAGGCCGACGGCATCTTCGGCCAGACCAGCGCCAATCTGCTCAAACAGCTGCAGGGCAAGCTCAAGCTGCCGGCCACCGGCGTGGCCGATGCGTCCTTGATCAGCCGGCTGGTTGGCTAGGTGCCTAGTCGACCTCTTCGACCATGAGCCAGATCGAGCGATTGTCGCGGGCATCGCTCGTCGAGGCGCTGAAGGTGCCGCCCTGGCTGCCCGAGGCCTGACGGCCGCTGCCACCGAGTTCGATCCACTCGCCGAGGCGTCCGGACACGGTGGTCGACAGGCGCTGGCTGTTGATGCTCCCGTAGCCACCCTGGCTGGCCGCCTGCTGGCTGATGTCGAGCGTCACGCGGTTGCCGTTCAGGCGCGGCACGGCATAGAAGCCGCGGCCGACGTCCTGATAGACGACGCTTTCATTGACCACGACCCCGCCCGGCCCGATGGCGACCTGGCGCATGGGAATCGGCAGCGAGCGGCCGACCTGAATGAAGGCCTGACCGCCTTCGACGGTCTGCACCATCTGCGAGCCGCTCTCGCCACGCACGCTCTTGGTATCCCAGACGCGGGCGTCGATGTTGCTGCGCCGCGTGCTGCCGAGCACCACCTGGCCGCTCGCCTCGGCGCCCCGTGAGGCCTCTTCGGCCTGACGATTCTGCGCGACCCGGATGATCAGGCGTCGCGTCGGCGTATCGAGCGCCGCCAGCGCCCGCTTGATGTCGGCGCGGTTGCGCGGCGACACCTTGAGGAAAAGCTGGTTGTTCATGCCGGTCAGCGTGCCGCCCGGCTCGACCAGCGGCAGGAGTACCGGCAGGACCTCGTCGGCGCTCTTGCTGCGCAGTTCGATGACCTCGAGCTGCTGCGCCCAGAGCGACGAGCAGAACAGGAAAGCCAGCAGGCAAAACAGACGACGCATCATGGCAGCGCTCCCGACGGGGTTGGGTTTATTCGTGACAGATCGCAATTTGGTGGCAGTTGTCCAAATCGTCGGCGACCAAGGCAACCACACCGGCATCCGCGCGCCCCTGGGCGGCGCGTTCCTGCAGGATGGAGAGAATCTGTTCCGGGGTCATCGACTTGCGGTAGGGCCGATTCTGGGCCAGCGCCTGGAAGATGTCGGCGACATTGATGATGCGCGCCTCGATGGGCAAATCCGCCCCGCCCACGCGGAAGGGATAGCCGTGGCCATCCGGCGTTTCGTGATGCAGCGACGCCCAGCGCGCGATGTCGGCGATGGCGTGCAGGCGCTTGAGCACCTGCAGCGTGCCGTAGCTGTGGCTTTTCATGATGTCGAATTCGTGCGGCGTCAGCGCGCTTTCGCCTTCGATGATCTCGTCGGGAATCTGCAGCTTGCCGATGTCGTGGAGCAGGCCCGCGACCTCGATCTTCTCGCAGGTCATCGCATCGAGCCCGGAACGCTCGGCCAAATGGCGCGCCAGGCGCGACACGCCCTGCGAATGCTGCTCGGTGTAGGGCGATTTGGCGTCGATGATGTGCGAAAAAATGCCGGCGCACTGCTTGAACTCGGTCCAGCCGATCAGGCGCAAGTCGCCGTGTTCTTCCATGTCGACGAGATATTGCTGAACCCACTCGGGCTGCATGCCGAGCCAGAAAGCCTCTTCCTGCGACACTTTATCGAAGGCCGCCAGTAATTCCGGCGAGAACAGGCGGCCACTGGCCGCAAGCAGCCGGGCGCGGATTTCGTCGGCATGCGACAGCACGGACTGGTCGGCGTGATACGGCGCGGCGAGCACGTCGATGCGGTCGGCGAGGTAGATCAGGTTGGCGAGCAGCGCCGTGTTGCCCGGCAGGGATTGCTGTTCGAGCCAGGACCAGGCGCTGTGGTGGTAGCGGATGATGAGCGCCAGATGGGCCAGCGGCTGGAAATCCTTGAGCAGTTCGTAGCCGCGGATGCAGTGCTCCTCGGCGCCGGACCATTCCAGATCGACGACCAAACGGTGGTGCACTCGCGTCGACGAAACACCGCAGTCGTGCAGCAGCCCCGCGTCATAGAGGATCAGTTGTTCCGCTTCGCCCCATCCCATGCGGATCGCCATTTCGCGGGCCAGCATGCCAACGCGCCGACCGTGCAGGACGTCATCGACGCCGACCAGATCGACCGTGTTGGCAATGGTCATGACCAGTTGCCGCAGGTCAATTTCGAGTTCAGCCGGGACGATCGTTTCAGTCATGCGCTCAGCTCACGTTGTGGGGCAAGGCCAGGTATTCCCTGGAATTCATTTCGGTCAGGCGGCTCACCGTACGGGCAAATTCGCCGGCCTGGGTGCCTTCAGTATAAAGGCCTTCAGCCGCGCAGTCGGCAGTGGCGATCAACTTGACCTTGTGATCGTAGAAAACGTCGACCAGCCAGGTAAAGCGGCGCGCCTCCGAGGCTTGGTGCTGGGTCATCTTCGGGATGTGGGAAAGCAGCACCGTGTGATAGGCACGGGCGATCTCGAGGTAGTCGTTCTGCGAGCGCGGACCGCCGCACAGGGTGCGGAAGTCGAACCAGATCACGCCGTGGCCACGGCGCACGGTGTCGATGTTGCGACCGAGCACTTCGATATGACCGCCCTTCTTGCCCTCCTCGCCGGCCACCATGCGGAAGTAGTCGAGCATTTTCTTCTCGGCCGTGGCATCAGCCGGATGGTGGTAGATCTCGACCTGTTCCAGCGCGCGCAGGCGGTAATCGGTGCCGGCATCGACCTCGAAAACATCGAGGTGCTTCTTGAGCAGCGCGATGGTCGGCAGGAAGCTTTCGCGATGCAGGCCGTTCGGATAGAGCATGTCGGGCGGATAGTTCGACGTCATGACCACGATGACGCCTTTCGAAAACAGGCCATCCATGAGGCGACCGAGAATCATCGCGTCGGCGATGTCGGAAACGTGGAACTCGTCGAAGCACAGCAGGCGGACATCCTTGGCGATCTGCTCGGCGAGCTTGAGCATCGGGTCCTGCTCGCCCTTGTATTTCTCTAGATCGTGGTGGATCTGCTGCATGAAGGCGTGGAAGTGAATCCGCCGCTTGCGCCGGTATGGCACGGAATCGTAAAAACAGTCCATCAGGAAGCTCTTGCCACGACCCACCCCACCCCAGAAATACACGCCCTTCGGCGGCGTCGGCGGCGCCAGCAGGCGCTTGAGCGTGCTGCCGCGATGGACCTTGAATGCCAGCAGATTGGTGTAGAGCGCCTGCAACGCCGTCGCGGCCGTCAGTTGCGCGGCATCGGCGATATAGCCACGGGCATCGAGCAGGTTCTGGTAGGCGTCGAGCATGCCCTGGGCAGCGACGTTGAGTTTTCTGTGGGGCATCATGAATCGTTATGTGTTTCCGGAAGTGCCTATTTTCGCAAATTCCCGGGGCAGATGGCGAATCTCACGGTCAACCGGAAAAAATGGCCAAAATTGAAATTTTCGCGCCCATGAAAAAAGGCGGTTGCGTTACCGCAACCGCCTTTCGCGAACAGAAGTTCCGGCTTAGAAGTGCAGCGAGCGCTTGTCGCAGGCCAGTGCCGCTTCGTGCACGATTTCCGACAGGGTCGGGTGAGCGTGGCAGATACGGCCGAGGTCTTCGGACGCACCAGCAAACTCCATCGTGACGACGGCTTCGGCGATCAGCTCGGAAGCATTGTTGCCGATGATGTGTACGCCGAGGATACGGTCGGTCTTGGCATCGGCCAGTACCTTGACGAAGCCGCTGGCATCGCCGTGACCGAGCGCACGACCGCTGGCCAGGAAAGGCACCTTGCCCGGCTTGTAGGCGATGCCTTCGGCCTTGAGCTGCTGCTCGTTCTTGCCGACCCAGGCGATTTCCGGATGGGTGTAGACCACGCCCGGGATGGTGTCGAAGTTGCAGTGACCGGCCTGACCGGCAATCAGTTCGGCAACCATGACGCCTTCTTCGGAAGCCTTGTGCGCCAGCATCGGGCCGCGCACGACGTCACCGACCGCCCAGACGTTCGGCAGGTTGGTCTTGCAGTGACCGTCGACATCGACCTGACCGCGGTCGTTGATCTTGAGGCCGACAGCTTCGGCATTCAGGCCATCGGTGTTCGGGATACGGCCGACGGAAACGATCAGCTTGTCGCATTCCAGCTTCTTGGCGCCATCCTTGTCCTCGTAGTCAACCGTGACGCCCTTCTTGGCGACGGCGACCTTGGTGATCTTGATGCCGGTGGTGATCTTCAGGCCCTGCTTGGTGAACAGCTTGAGCGCTTCCTTGGCAACGTCCTGGTCAGCAAACGGCATGAAATCCGGGGCGGCTTCGAGCACGGTCACATCCGTGCCCAGGCGACGCCAGACCGAGCCCATTTCCAGGCCGATGACGCCGGCGCCGATGACGCCGAGACGCTTCGGGGCAGCTTCAAAGTCGAGCGCGCCGACGTTGTCGCAGATGATCTTGTTGTCGACCGGGATGCCATCCAGATGACGCGGCTTGGAGCCGGTGGCGATGATGACGTGCTTGGCCAGCACTTCTTCCTTGTCGACCTTCAGCTTCCACAGGTCGCCTTCCTTGCCGACGAAGCTGGCGTGGCCGTTCAGGCCGGTGACCTTGTTCTTCTTGAACAGGCCACGGATACCGCCGGTCAGCTGGGTGACGATGGTGTTCTTGCGACCGACCATGGTCTTCACGTCGATGCTGACGCCCTTGGCCGAAATGCCGTGCATTTCGAAGGAATGGTTGGCTTCCTCGAACAGTTCGGAGGAACGCAGCAGGGCCTTGGACGGGATACAGCCAACGTTCAGGCAGGTACCACCGAGACGCGGCTCACCCTTCGGGTCGGCGTAGGCGGCGGATTCGGCACAGGCCGTGTTGAAACCGAGCTGGGCTGCGCGGATGGCAGCAACATAACCGCCGGGACCACCGCCGATGACGACAACGTCAAATTGCTTGGACATGGGACAACCTTTCAGAATTCAGATGTGCAAAAGCGCCAGCGCCCGTTGCGGAGCACTGGCGCCGGAGGGCGAAGACTAGACGCCGAGCAGCAGGCGTGACGGATCTTCCAGCGCTTCCTTCATGGTCACCAGACCGAGGACGGCTTCGCGGCCATCGATGATGCGGTGATCGTAGGACATGGCCAGATAGTTCATCGGACGCACCACGACTTGACCGTTCTCAACCATTGCACGGTCCTTGGTGGCATGGATGCCGAGGATCGCGGACTGCGGCGGGTTGATGATCGGGGTAGACATCATCGAACCGAAGATGCCACCGTTGGAGATGGAGAACGTGCCACCGGTCAGGTCTTCGATGGAGATTTTGCCATCCTTGGCCTTGACGCCGAATTCGGCAATCTTCTTCTCGATCTCGGCAATGCTCATCTGGTCGGCATTGCGGATGATCGGGACAACCAGGCCACGCGGCGAACCGACGGCGATACCGATGTCGATGAAGCCGTGATAGACGATGTCGTTGCCATCCACCGAGGCGTTCAGGATCGGGAACTTCTGCAGGGCGGCACAGGCAGCCTTGACGAAGAAGCCCATGAAGCCGAGGCGAACGCCATGGGCCTTCTCGAACTTCTCGCCATACTGCTTGCGCAGCGCCATGATCGGACCCATGTTGACTTCGTTGAACGTGGTCAGGATGGCGTTGGTCTGTTGCGACTGCAGCAGACGCTCGGCGATACGGGCACGCAGGCGGGTCATCGGCACGCGCTGTTCGGTGCGGTCACCCAAGGCCACGCCGGTGCTCGGCGCAGCGATGGAAGCGGCCGGGGCAGCAGCCGGCGAAGCCGGGATGGCCTTCGGTGCAGCAGCAACGGCATCTTCCTTGGTGACGCGACCGCCACGACCCGTACCGGCGACGTCGGCAGCAGCAACGCCCTTCTCGTCGAGAATCTTGCGAGCCGACGGGCTGGCCGTACCGGCCGGCGCAGCAGCGGCCGGAGCCGGTGCGGCAGCCGGTGCAGCGGCAGCAGCCTTCGGTGCCTCGGCAGCAGGTGCAGCAGCACCAGCCTTGGCGGCAGTGTCGATCCTGGCGATCAATTCGCCTGAGACGACGGTTTCGCCATCACCCTTGATGATTTCGACCAGTACGCCGGCGCCCGGCGACGGCACTTCGAGAACAACCTTGTCGGTTTCGATGTCGATCAGGATCTCGTCGCGGGCGACGGCCTCACCAATTTTCTTTTTCCAGGAAGCGAGCGTGCCTTCGGCAACAGACTCGGAAAGCTGGGGAACTTGAACTTCAATAATGCTCATAGTGACTCCACTCTGCTCTAGTTATTAGTACTCAATCTTGCCCAGTGCGGACTCGATCAGTGCCTTGGTTTGCTCGTTGTGCTTTGCCAGGTAACCGACGGCCGGCGAAGAAGAGGCCGGACGGGAAACCAGCAACAGCTTCTGCTTGGTGCCCAGTTGGGTATCCAGATGGTGGCGCGAGGCGATCCAGTACCAGGCGCCTTGATTGCGCGGCTCTTCCTGGGTCCAGACGATTTCGGTCGCCTTCGGATACTTCGCCAGCTCGGCTTCCAGCGCTTCCTTCGGGAACGGATACAGCTGTTCCACACGAACGATGGCGATGTCGTTGATCTTCCGTTCCCGGCGGGCATTGACCAGATCGTAGTAGACCTTGCCGGAACAGAGGAGGACGCGCTTGACCTTCTTGGCGTCGATATCGTCAACTTCACCGATGACCGGCTGGAATTGACCCTTGGCCAGTTCGTCCAGCGAAGAGGCGGCATCCTTGTGACGCAGCAGCGATTTCGGCGACATCACGATCAGCGGCTTGCGCTGCATGCGGACACCTTGCCGGCGCAGCATGTGGAAGACCTGGGCTGCCGTGGTCGGCACGCAGACTTCCATGTTCATTTCGGCACAAAGCTGCATGAAGCGCTCGAGGCGCGCGGAGGAGTGCTCCGGACCCTGACCTTCATAACCGTGCGGCAGCAGCATGACGAGACCGCAGGCACGGCCCCACTTGGCTTCGCCGGAGGCGATGAACTGGTCGATGACGACCTGGGCACCGTTGGCGAAGTCGCCGAACTGACCTTCCCAGATCACGAGTTCGTACGGATTGGCCGAAGCGTAGCCATAGTCGAAAGCCAGAACGGCTTCTTCCGACAGCACGGAATCGAAACACTGGAAGCCAGCCTGCTTTTCCTGCAGGTGCTTCAGGGTGTAATAGGTACCCTGATCCCAGCTGGCGCGGTTCTGGTCATGGAATGCGGCATGGCGGTGGAAGAAGGTACCGCGACCGACGTCTTCACCGGAAATGCGGACGCCGTAGCCGGACACCAGCAAGGAAGCGTAAGCCAGGTTCTCGGCCATACCCCAGTCGACCGGCATCTTGCCCTCGCCCATCGCGGCACGATCCTCGACAATCTTCTTGACGCGGGAGTGCAGCGTGAAACCTTCCGGCAACGTGGTCAGGCGCTTGGCCAGGCGCTTAAGCTCCTTGGCCGGCACGGTGGTGTCGCAGTTCTCGATGTAGTTCTTGGTCAGGAACGGCGTCCAGTCGATCGTGTTCGGATGCTTGTAGCCAGCCAGGACCGGGTTGTAGAGCAACTCGCCCTTGTCCAGGTGCGCGCGGTACTCGGCGATCATGTTGTCCGGACCATCGGCCGGCAACACGCCTTCGGCAATCAGCTTGTCGCCATAGAGCTTGCGGGTACCCGGATGCTTGCTGATGATCTTGTACATCAGCGGCTGGGTCACCATCGGCTCGTCCTGCTCGTTGTGACCAAGCTTGCGGAAACAGATGATGTCGACCACGACGTCCTTCTGGAACTGCTGGCGGTATTCCACGGCCAGCTGCGTCACCAGAGCAACGGCTTCCGGATCATCCCCGTTCACGTGGAAGATCGGCGCATCGATCATCTTGAAGATGTCGGTACAGTAATGACCGGAGCGGTAGTCGCGCGGGTCGGAGGTGGTGAAGCCGACCTGGTTGTTGACGACGATGTGCAGCGTGCCGCCAACACCGTAGCCGCGCGTCTGCGCAAAGTTTGCCATTTCCTGGTTGACGCCCTGACCGGCCACGGCCGCATCGCCATGCACAAGGATCGGCAGAACCTTGGTCTTGCTGCCTTCGCCGCGACGCACCTGACGGGCGTAGACGGATCCGGCAACAACCGGGTTGACGATTTCGAGGTGCGACGGATTGAAGGCCAACGTCAGGTGGCAGGCGCCTCCCGGGGTGGACACATCGGACGAGAAGCCCATGTGGTACTTGACGTCGCCTGCCGACAAATCGCTCTTCTTCTTGCCTTCGAATTCGGCGAAGAGCATCGACGGCGCTTTACCCAGCGTGTTAACCAGAACATTCAGACGGCCGCGGTGAGCCATGCCCACAACAACTTCGTCAACGCCCAGCTTGCCGCCGCTGCGGATGGCTTCGTCCATGGAGACGATGAGGGATTCTCCGCCTTCGAGCGAGAAGCGCTTCTGGCCAACGTACTTGGTGTGCAGGTAGCGTTCCAGCGTTTCAGCAGCAGTCAGGCGCTCGAGGATGCGCTTTTTCTGGTCGGCGTTGTAGGACGGACGCGAACGGATGCTTTCGAGGCGCTCTTGCAACCAGCGCTTCTCGTTGTAATCCATCATGTACATGTACTCGACACCAATGGTGCCGCAGTAGGTTTGCTTCAAGGTTTCCAGAATGTCGCCGAGCTTTGCGGTTTCCGGCAGGCCCTTGAGCGAGCCAACGCTGAAGGTCTGATTCAGGTCACCATCGGTAAAGCCGTAAAAAGACGGCTCCAGTTCATCAATTTTCGGACGTGCAAGGCGCTTCAGCGGATCAAGATCCGCCCAACGGGTACCGAGTGAACGGTAGGCAGTAACCAGCTGACCCACAGCGGATTGCTTCTTGTGCTCGCTGGAAGCGGAAGTCGGTGCCGCCTGACGGAAACCACCGTCCTTGGCCAGTTCGGCAAAGGCTGCAATGACCGGCGCATGGGCCACATCACGGGCAACAAAGCCCGGCATCTGGGCCAGGCGGTCAAAATATTCCCGCCACTCGGCGGAAACCGAGGTCGGGTCGTTCAGATAATTTTCATACTGTTCTTCGACAAACGGCGCATTGCCGCCAAAATACATGGTGCTGTCGAACAGTTGGTTCATCGTAGTCATAGGCATCCCCTCTAGGGTGTTTTTCTATCGGTGGCCCGAATTCACCGGACCATCCATCTCCATAGGTAAAAAAAGGGCGGCCTCACCGGGCCGCCCATTCCTTTCCTTAGCCGCGCTGGGCAAGCGGCACTACGTCGCGCTTGGCAGCGCCCATGTACAGCTGACGCGGACGACCGATCTTGTATTCCGGATCGGTGATCATTTCTTCCCACTGCGTCATCCAGCCAACCGTACGGGCCAGCGCGAAGATACAGGTGAACATTTCCGTCGGGATGCCGATGGCCTTCTGGACGATGCCGGAGTAGAAGTCGACGTTCGGGTAGAGCTTCTTCTCGACGAAGTACGGATCTTCCAGAGCGATCTTTTCGAGTTCCATGGCCAGCTTGAACAGACGGTCGTTCTGCAGACCCAGTTCGGCCAGCACATCGCCACAGACCTTGCGCATGAGCTTGGCGCGCGGGTCGAAGTTCTTGTAAACGCGGTGACCGAAGCCCATGAGTTTGAAGGAATCGTTCTTGTCCTTCGCGCGATTGATGTACTCACCAACCTTGGAAACGTCGCCGATTTCTTCGAGCATCTGCAGACAGGCTTCGTTGGCACCGCCGTGGGCAGGACCCCACAGACAGGCGATACCGGCAGCGATACAGGCGAACGGATTGGCACCCGAGGAACCAGCCAGACGCACCGTGGAGGTGGAGGCGTTCTGTTCGTGATCGGCATGCAGGGTGAAGATGGTATCCAGCGCATTGACCAGAACCGGATTCGGCACATACTTCTCGCACGGGTTGCCGAACATCATGCGCATGAAGTTGGCGGTGTAGTCCAGATCGTTGTCCGGATACATGAACGGCGCACCGGTGTTGTACTTGTAGGCCATCGCCACGATGGTCGGCAGCTTGGCAACGAGGCGGTTGAAGCTGACGTTGCGGTGCTCGACATCGGAGAAGTCCATCGCGTCATGGTAGAAGGCGGACAGCGCGCCAACGACGCCGGTCATGACGGCCATCGGGTGCGCGTCGCGACGGAAGCCGGAATAGAACTTGGTCAGTTGCTCATGCACCATCGTGTGCTTCTTGATGGTGCTTTCGAAATCGGTCTTCTGCTGGGCGTTCGGCAGCTCGCCGTTCTTCAGCAAGTAAGTAACTTCCAGGAAGTTGCAGTTTTCAGCCAGTTGCTCGATCGGGTAACCGCGATACAGGAGTTCGCCCTTGTCACCATCGATGAAGGTAATTTTCGACTTGCAGCTCGCGGTCGACAGAAAACCGGAGTCATATGTGAACAAGCCGGTCTTGCCGCCCAGCGTACGAATATCGACACAGTCATTGCCATGCGTCGGGGACATGATCGGAAAATCGACGGGAGCCTGTCCATCGATTGTCAAAATTGCCTTGCGTTCGGTTGTCATGGTTATTTCCCTGTTCAGGTGTTGGTGGTCACTGCACTGCCAAAAAAGCGGTCAACATTCCAAAGATAAAATGTAAACCTTACTCAACTCTTACGAATCAACGCAACGATTTGCGCCAAACGAGGATCATCGATCTCTGCTTTTCCGGTTACCAAGTCCCAGAGATCGTAATCCTCCATGTCAGCAAGCTCCACGAACGCCTGTTGCTGGTCGTCGTTCAGCTTTTCAAACTCTCCCCCGTCGAGAAAACGTGTGAGGGTGATATCGAGCTCGAGAAGCGCACGCCGAATGCAACGCCAACGCAGGCGCTCGTAGTCAGCTCTATCCATCAGACGGCGCGACGAACCATCATGTCCTTGATCTTGCCGATGGCCTTGGTGGGATTCAGGCCCTTCGGACAAACATCGACACAATTCATGATGGTGTGGCAACGGAACAAGCGGTACGGATCCTCGAGGTTGTCGAGACGCTCGTTCGTAGCCTGGTCACGCGTATCCGCGATAAAGCGATAAGCTGCCAGCAAGCCAGCCGGACCAACGAACTTGTCCGGATTCCACCAGAAAGAAGGACAAGAAGTGGAACAACAGGCACACAGGATGCACTCGTAAAGACCGTTCAACTCTTCACGATCTTCCGGCGATTGCAGACGCTCGCGCTCCGGCGGAGGATCATTGTTGATCAGATACGGTTTGATCGAGTGATATTGCTTGAAGAACTGGGTCATATCGACGATCAGGTCACGGATGACCGGCAGGCCGGGCAGCGGACGCAGGACGATCGGCTGCTTGAGGCTGTCGATGTCGGTCAGACAGGCCAGACCATTCTTGCCGTTAATGTTCATCGCATCCGATCCGCAGACACCCTCACGGCAGGAACGACGGTAGGAAATCGTGTCGTCCTTGGCCTTGAGCTTGGTCAGCGCATCCAGCAGTTTGCGGTCGGTCGGCTCGATCTCGACCGAAATATCCTGCATGTATGGCGCATCATCCTTGTCCGGATCGTAGCGATAGATACTGAATTGAACCATGCGTTTGCTCATTCTCAACTCCAATTAGTACGAGCGCGTCTTGAGCGCAACAGGCTCGACGGTCTGGGGTTGCATGTTTACCGGCTTGTAGGTAATCGTGTTATCCACCGGCGAGAACAGCGTGTGCTTCAGCCATTCCTTGTCATTGCGGCCATTCGGGAATTCAGCGGTATCCGGCGCATCGTCACGGACGTGAGCACCACGGGATTCCTTGCGGGCTTCGGCGGAGATCATGGTGGCCTTGGCGACCTCGATCAGGTTTTCCATTTCGAGCGCTTCGGTACGAGCCGTATTCCAGGCCATCGACTTGTCCTTGATCTCGAGCTGACGAGCCGCCTTTTCGACTTCAAGAATCTTCTCGACGCCCTGCTTCAGCATGTCGCCGAAACGGAACACGCCTGCGTGATCCTGCATGGTGCGCTGCATGGCGAGACGGGTCTCGTGAACATTGGCACCACCCTTGCGATTGTCCAGGGCAGCAATGCGAGCCAGGGTCTTGTCGGCGACATCCTTCGGCAGATCGCGGTGAGCCTTGCCCGCCTTGAGATCTTCAACCGCCGAGTCGCCGGCCGACTTGCCGAAGACCAACAGGTCGAGCAGCGAGTTGGTACCGAGACGATTGGCGCCGTGGACCGATGCGCAGGCGCATTCGCCACCAGCGTAGAAGCCTGGCACGACAGAATTCACATCGCCATTCTTCGGCGCCACGACACGGCCGGAGTAATGGGTCGGAATGCCACCCATCTGGTAGTGACAGGTCGGCACAACCGGCAGCGGCTCTTTCAGGCAATCGACGCCGGCGAACTGGATACCGATTTCATGAATACCCGGCAGACGCTTCATGATGGTGGCGGGGTCAAGGTGGGTGATGTCGAGCAGGACGTAATCCTTGTTGACACCACAACCACGACCTTCCTTGATTTCGGTCGCCATGGCACGGGACACCACGTCGCGCGAAGCCAGATCCTTGGCGTTCGGCGCATAGCGCTCCATGAAGCGTTCCTTGCTGGAATTACGCAGGATGCCGCCTTCGCCGCGCACGCCTTCGGTAATCAGCACACCGGCACCGGCCACGCCGGTCGGGTGGAACTGCCAGAACTCCATGTCTTCAAGGGGGATACCGGCACGTGCCGCCATACCCAGGCCGTCGCCGGTATTGATGAAGGCATTGGTCGACGAATAGAAGATGCGGCCGGCACCACCGGTTGCAAAAATCGTGGCACGGGCGTGGAAAATCACGACCTGACCGGTTTCCATTTCCATCGCGGTCACGCCGAGGACATGGCCTTCTTCGTCACGAATCAGGTCCAGTGCCATCCACTCAACGAAGAACTGCGTGTTGGCCTTGACGTTACGCTGGTACATGGCGTGCAGCATGGCGTGACCGGTACGGTCAGCGGCAGCACAGGAACGACGCACCGGCTTTTCGCCGAAGTTGGACATGTGGCCACCGAACGGGCGCTGATAGATCTTGCCGTCATCGGTACGGTCGAAAGGCATGCCGTAGTGTTCGAGCTCAACGACCACTTCGTTGGCCTTCTTGCACATGAATTCGATCGCGTCCTGGTCGCCGAGCCAGTCGGAACCCTTGACGGTATCGTACATGTGCCACGTCCAATGATCTTCCTCGGAGTTACCGAGCGAGGCAGCCACACCACCCTGCGCCGCCACGGTGTGCGAGCGGGTCGGGAAGACCTTGGAAAGCACAGCCGTCTTGAGGCCGGCTTCAGACAATTGGATAGCGGAACGCAGACCGGCACCACCAGCACCGACGATAACCGCATCAAACTTGAGAACAGGAATACTCACGCTTACAGCCTCCAGAGAATCGCAGCAGCCCACGCGGTGTAACCCACCAGCGCAGCAGCGGTCAGAACGTGCAGCGACAGGCGAAGACCGGTCGGCTTCACGTAGTCCATCCAGATGTCACGCACGCCGATCCAGGCGTGGTAGAACAGACTAACGAAGAAAAGGAAGGTCAGGAACTTGATGACGCCATTGGCAAACACACCTTGCCAGGCCTCGAAAGTCGACGGACGAACGGCCAGCAGAACGGCAGCGATCAGCACGGAATAGACGGCCATGATGACAGCGGTAGCACGCTGAATGATCCAGTCCTTCAGGCCGTAATGGGCACCAACAACAGTACGGTTGATCACAGCAACACCCCCCACAAAACCAGGGTCAGCGGGATACTGACAGCCAGAACAACACCGGCAGACTTGCGTGCAGCCTCTTTTTCGATACCGACATGCAGGTCAAGCAGCAGGAAGCGGATACCGGCGCAGAAATGATGGACAAACGCCCAAAGAAGACCAGCAAGGATTACCTTGACTGGCAACATTCCTGCAATTGCCTTGAAGGCAGCAAAACTTTCCTGAGAAGCCAGGCTGGCTCCAAAAAGCCAGAGCAGAACCGGAATACAAAGAAACAAGCCCGCACCGCTGACACGATGAAGAATTGAAACCTTGCCCGGCAGCGGCAACTTTATTGTGGTCAAGTCCAAGTTTTTTGGACGTTTCTTGATGGTCATTTCTGCCATGAACGTCATCCCTCGCGTGAAGATGCGGATATCCGCTTTTACGTGGTTTGAAAAGAACTGTAATTATACATTCAAAACTATGTAGAACACGCCTCGCTGGGCGCTTTGAGGGCAGATTATCGCCCCTCTCTCTTACCCCAAATCATTCCGGTAATAATGGTGGCGGGTGGAATAGAGACCACGACGCCACTCGACCGGTTTGTTTCCATAGGTGTACGCGGTCCGCTCGACAAGCAGCAATGGCTCGCCCAACTGCACACCCATCATGCCCGCGCTTTGCGCATCGGCCCCGACAGCACGCAGATGCTCTTCCGCGTGAATCATGCGCACACCAAACTCGGTTTCGAACAGACTGTACAAGGACCGCTCCCCTCCGCGCAAACGTTCCAGGGTAAGCCCGCTGAACAGATCTGCCAGCAAATAAATCTGATCAAAAACGACCGGCTCGCCACTGAACCGCAACAGGCGTTTGACGAGGACCACTTTGTCACCGACCGCCAAGCCCAGCACCGAAGCCACTTCCGGAGAAGCGCCTATGGTTTCGCAATAGAATGGATCACTGACCGCATGCGTCGCATCGCCATCATCGGGGACCAGACGCAAAAAGCGGTAGAAAGAGCGCGGGTCGCTGTGCGTGGCGACAAATGTCCCTTTACCCTGACGCCGAACCAGCAGGTTTTCCGCAGCCATTTCGTCAATGGCCTTGCGCACGGTCCCCTGACTGACATTGAACCGAACAGCCAATTCCCCCTCGCTGGGTATGGCGTCGCCCGGCCTCCACTCACCCTCTTCCAGGCTGCGGATCAGGAAATCCTTGATCTGGCGATAGAGCGGGCTAAATGTAGGCGAGGTCAAACGGGGTGCAGGACGAGCGGCGTCACGAGTCATGGTCCAAATTTCAGCACATTTCGGACCCAGCGTCCACGAAAAGTTATCTTATATAAGACAGATGATGAATTGACAGCCTGTCCCCGAACTTTTACCATCTTGAGTTCTCGTACCCGCTGACGCAAGAATCCAAACCAAGCAGGGTTCGGGCGAATACGAACAATTTTAACCACGCTGTTTCAAACAGGAGCGATACATGTCCAAAGCCCCCATGCGCGTTGCCATTACCGGCGCCGCCGGCCAGATCGGTTATAGCCTGCTGTTCCGCATCGCCTCCGGCGAAATGCTCGGCAAAGACCAGCCGGTCATCCTTCAGTTGCTC
>JAGTRT010000081.1 GCA_018261895.1 Pseudomonadota bacterium | reverse complement strand
ATGATCACCACCGCCCGTCGCCAGTACCCCAACCAGTACCTGCACTACCACCGCGCCGGCCATGGCATGATTACCTCGCCGTCGGCCAAACGTGGCTACACTGCTTTCGTGCTGTCCAAGATTTCCCGTCTGCAAGGTGCTTCCGGCATCCACGTCGGTACCATGGGTTACGGCAAGATGGAAGGCGAGAACAGCGACAAGAATATCGCTTACATGATCGAACGTGACGAGTGCCAAGGCCCGGTTTACTACCAGAAGTGGTACGGCATGAAGCCGACCACGCCCATCATCTCCGGCGGCATGAACGCCCTGCGCCTGCCTGGCTTCTTCGAGAACCTCGGCCACGGCAACGTGATCAACACCTCCGGTGGCGGCTCCTACGGCCACATCGACAGCCCGGCAGCCGGCGCGATTTCCCTGCGTCAGTCTTACGAGTGCTGGAAATCCGGTGCTGACCCGATCGAGTATGCCAAAGAGCACAAGGAATTTGCCCGCGCCTTTGAGTCCTTCCCGGGCGATGCTGACAAGCTCTTCCCGGGCTGGCGTGAAAAACTCGGTGTCCACAAGTAAGACGGACTCTGACAAGATAGACCCCGCTACGGCGGGGTTTTTTCGGCCCTCAATCCTGACTAATTTAATCGGATAAAGCCATGACCATCGACAAAGACCAATACAAAGTACGCCAGGAGCCTTTCTACCGAGCCCAGGGCAATGAAGTAACGCTTTACGAGGCGGCTTACGCGGCGCGCCTGCCGGTGATGGTCAAAGGGCCGACCGGCTGTGGCAAGTCCCGCTTTGTCGAATACATGGCGTGGAAGCTCAACAAGCCGCTGATTACCGTCGCCTGCAACGAAGACATGACCGCCTCCGATCTCGTTGGCCGCTACTTGCTCGACGCCAACGGTACGCGCTGGCTCGACGGCCCGCTGACGACGGCTGCGCGCATCGGCGCCATCTGCTACCTCGACGAAATTGTCGAGGCGCGCCAGGACACTACCGTCGTCATCCACCCGCTCACCGATCACCGCCGCACCTTACCGCTGGACAAAAAGGGCGAACTGATCGAAGCGCATCCCGATTTTCAGCTGGTGATTTCCTACAATCCTGGCTACCAGTCGCTGATGAAAGACCTCAAGCAGTCGACCAAGCAACGCTTTACCGCCTTTGATTTTGATTACCCCGAAGCTGCGCTGGAAAGCGAAATCATTGCCAAGGACGCGGCGTTGCGCCGCAGGATGCCTGCCGCATGGCAATGGTGCGCCCGATTACTGACGATGTGGATATCCGCAGCACCCTCGATCACGCTATCGACACGGTTTTCGAAGCCCTGCCGGCCTAAGAAAACGCTAGCCGGCCATGGCCACAGCAAACAACCCCGCCGCCGATCCGCGCCACCGCGAATTTGCTCATCCGCAGGTGCAAAGCGCGTGGGCGACCCTTGATTGTGGCTTTGCGCAGGTCGCCGATGTCTTTGAAGAATGCGTCTACGAAGCGTTGACGCGCTTCAACAAAAAGCAACTCGACGCCTACATTGAAGCAGCGCGCGTGATTGGCAAACTGGGGCGCGGGGCCGAACCGCTGCTGGCTTTCCTCGAGGAATGGCCAGCGGTTGCCAGCTCGGTCAGCGGCGACCAGGAACCACTGCTACCGCAAGTCATGGGCGCCATTCGCGCCATGCAGAAATCGCCCAACAGCGGTGCCATTACGCCCTTCCTGCAAACCCTGGCGGCTGTTGCAAGGCGCCTGAAATCCGCCGAGCAACTTGAGATTTACATCGAAATTGCCTTGAATCTGATGGTTCGCACCTCGGTCTCGATTCACGGCCATCACACCACCTTTCCCAGCCCGGGCCTGCCGTTTTTCTTCGAACAGGCCCCCCGCCTGCTCGGCCTTTTGTCAACGGTCGGCCTCAAAAATTGGGCCGATTACGGCATCCGCAACTACGCTCATCACCCCGAACGGCAAGAAGAGTTTTTCCGTATTGACTCGGCTGACAGCCGTGCCGTCTTGCAACGCGAACGGCACGGCACGCTGTTCCACGACGTCGAACGCTCACTCGACCTGTATCTGCGTGCGTTATGGCAGGACAGCGAGCAGCTGGTGCCTTATTCGACCCTGTTCGACACCGGGCGCCTGGCGATGCCTTATTTCGATCACTTCGGCATGCGCATCCCTGACGTCATGGATGATGATCGCGGCATCAGCGGCCTTGACCGCTATCGCGCCGTGCTCGCCCACATGGTCGGTCACCGGCGCTGGAGCACGCAGCAGGTGGCTGACAACTGGAGTCCCTTCCAGCGCATGGCGGTAGAGTTTTTCGAGGACGCCCGTATCGAAACCCTGTTGTGCCGCGAATTCCCTGGCTTGCGTCGAATATTTTTGTCCTTGCATCCCGCGCCACTTGAAGATGCCTGCGACCCGGAGACGACTTCCTGCCTGCGCCATCGACTTACCGTTTTGTCACGCGCCCTGCTCGACCCCGCTCACCCCTACAGCGACCCGACGCTGAAAATCTTCGTCGGCCGCTTCAACGCGCTATTGGCAGAAGGCGAATCAACAACCAGTGATATCGCCACGCTTGCCCTCTCCTATGTCGCCAAAACCCGTCGCCAAAGCGACCAGTTGGCAAAGGTGCATTTCGAAAACACGGTCATCGACTATCGCGATGACAACCGGCATCTCTGGCGCTTTATTGAAGAAGACGATGAAGGTGAATTCGTCAGCGAAGAACACAACGCCAAGCGCAACGAAGAAATTGTTAGCCTGCCGCCACGCCACTATCCGGAATGGGATTTCCAGAGCCAGACCTATCGTCCTGACTGGGCCAGCCTTTATGAAGCGCTGCATGCATCTGGCAAGGCGAGCGACATCGACAAGCTGCTGCAAAAGCATGCCGCACTGGCCAAACAACTAAAGCGCCTGCTAGAAATGCTTAAGCCGCAGGACAAGGTGCGCATCCGCTATCAGGAGGAAGGCAGCGAGCTTGATCTGGATATCGCGCTGCGCTCGCTGATTGACTTCAAAAGCGGCAACACGCCTGACACACGGATCAACATGAGCCATCGCACCGATGGGCGCGACATCAGCGTGCTGCTGCTGATCGACCTCTCGCAATCGCTCAACGAAACGCTGCCCGGCAGCGGCCAAAGCATTCTGGAGACGGCACGCGAAGCAGTTGCCCTGCTTGGCTGGGCAATCGACCAGCTGGGTGACGCCTGCGCGATTGCCGGCTTCCACTCGAACACCCGGCACGACGTGCGTTATCACCACATCAAGGGCTTTTCGGAAGGCTGGGATGACACAGTGAAAGCCCGCCTGGCAGCAGTTGAGGCCGGCTGGTCAACGCGCATGGGCGCCGCCATCCGCCATGCCGGGAATCTGCTCGGGGCGCGCAAGACCGAGAAGCGGATACTGCTGATTCTGACCGATGGCGAACCGGCGGACATCGACGAAGCCAACCCCAGGCACCTGATCGCCGATACAAAAAAAGCCGTCGAAGAGCTGTCGACCGCAGGCATCACCACCTTCTGCATGAGCCTCGACCCCAAGGCCGATGAATACGTTGGCGACATTTTTGGCAGCCGCTGGCAGGTGCTGGACCGCATCGAGCGTCTGCCCGAGCAACTGCCCCTGCTCTATCTCAGCCTGACCCGCTGAAACCGGACGCGTCCGTCCCGGTAAGGTTTGCCTATTGTTGACAGCGCCTGGCCGGCCCCCTAGAGTTAAACTCCTCATTAACCCAGCACGGCGCCGGTTACGCAACCGCTAACAATGAATTTTGTCCGGACCCTCACCCTGCGCCAGTTGCAAATCTTCGTCGTCGCGGCCCGTAATCTCAGCTACGCGCGCGCTGCGGAGGAGCTGTACTTGAGTCCGCCCGCCGTTTCCATGCAATTGCGGCAACTTGAGGACAACATCGGTCTCCCTTTGTTCGAGCGCATCGGTCGCGGCGTGACCCTGACCGATGCCGGGGAAATGCTGGT
>JAGTRT010000080.1 GCA_018261895.1 Pseudomonadota bacterium | reverse complement strand
GCGCCGTGATCGGGGCAGTTCGGGTCGTCAATCACACGACTGATCCGCCCCTGCTCGTCGATGATGAAGGTTACCCGTTCGCTGACGCCGACCACGCTGCGCAGCAGACCGCCCAGACCTGACCCAGCGACACCGTAGGCCTTGGCGACCGTCAGGTCGGTATCCGCCAGCAACGGAAAGTTGAGGCTGAATTTCTCCGTGAAACGCTGGTGGGATTCCGGGCCCTGGGCCGAAACACCGAGAATCGCCGCCCCCCTGGCGGCAATCTCGGCATTCGAATCGCGCAGGCTGCAGGCCTGTTTCGTACAGCCGGGTGTGTCGTCCATCGGATAAAAATACAGAACCAGCTTGCGCCCGCGAAAATCCGCCAGCCGCAACACGCCGCCATCGGTTGCCGGCGCCGCGAAATCAGGTGCCGGATCGCCTGCCTTCAGGTGGGTTCCCATCAGAAGTGGATGCCGCGCATGAATTGCTGGAAAGCCACCTGATCAGCCGACGGCTTGTTTGGCAATGCACTACCATCCTTCTTCGCGGCATCCGAATCCGGGAACATGCGGAAGGTCGTGTTCATGATGATCTGCGCCACGCGCGGCACCAGCGCATGCAGAACCTGGCCGGTGATGCCCATGCGGGTCGCCACACGCACCTGCTTGTGGATGATGGCATCACAGATCAGGGCAGCAGCCTCTTCCGGCGTCAGGGTCGGTACCTGATCGTAAAGCTTGGTCGGGGCGATCATCGGGGTTTTGACCAGCGGCATGTTGATCGTCGTGAAGTGAATGCCGCGGTCGGCAAACTCGGAGGCCGCACAACGGGTCCACGCATCGAGGGCCGATTTCGACGCGACATAGGCCGAGAAGCGCGGAGCATTGGTCAGTACGCCAATCGACGAAATATTGATGATGTGGCCGCGCTTCTGCTCGATCATCTTCGGCAGGACACCCATGCTGATCTTCAGGGCCCCAAAATAGTTGAGCTGCATGGTGCGCTCGAAATCGTGGAAGCGGTCGAAGGAGTTCTCGATGGCGCGGCGGATCGAACGGCCGGCATTGTTGATCAGGATATCGACAACCCCGTGCTCGGCCAGGATCTGCTGGGTCACCGCCTCGACCGAAGCCATGTCGGCCAGGTCACCGACGTAGGTATGCAGCTTGAGTCCGGCCGCCGCGAACTCGTTCGCCACTTCGTCGAGTTGCTCCTTGTTGCGGGCAACGGTGATGACCTGTGCGCCGGCCTCCGCCAGTTTCCAGGCAGTCGCCTTGCCGATGCCCGACGATGCGCCGGTGACGACGACGACCCGGCCGTTGACCTGGCCCTGCAGGCTGCGGTCGATGAAAAGGTCGGGGTCGAGATGGCGCTCCCAGTAGTCCCACAAGCGCCAGGCATAGGTATCGAGCGGCGGCACCGCGATCCCCGTTCCCTTGAGCGCGCGCGTGGTCTCGCGGCAATCGAAGCGGGTCGGGTAATTGACGAAGCGGAACATGTCTTCCGGCAGACCGAGATCCTTCATCACGGCAGTGCGGATGCGCCGCACCGGCGTCAGTGCCATCAAGGCCTTGCGTATATGGAACGGAATGAAACTGAACAGCGCGGCATTGATTCGCATCGACATCTCGGGCGCGTGCGCGGCACGGGCAAAAGTGTTGAGCAGGTCGCCGACGCGCATCGGGGTCGGGTCGACGATGTGGAAACATTTGCCGTCCTCGCCCTTGAGGTGGGCGATGTAGTCAACGGCGCTGACCACGAAATCCACCGGCACCACGTTGATCCGGCCACCCTCGATGCCGATGGTCGGCATCCAGCTGGGCAGCATCTTGCGCAACTTCTGGATCAGCTTGAAGAAATAGTAGGGGCCATCGATCTTGTCCATCTCGCCGGTGCGTGAATCCCCGACGACCAGCGCCGGCCGGTAAATGCGCCAGGGAATGCTGCACTCGCGGCGAACGATTCCCTCGGAGTCGTGCTTGGTCCGGAAATACGGGTGTTCCAGCCCTTCCGCCTCCTCGAACATGTCTTCGCGGAACAGACCCTCGAAGAGCCCGGCCGAGGCGATCGAACTGAACAGGTGGAAATGTTTGGCGCCGATCGCTTCGGCGAACTGCACGGTATTGCGCGTACCCTCGACGTTGACCCGGAGCTGGCTTTCGGCATCCGCGTTCAGATCGTATATCGCCGCCAGATGAAAGAAATGAGCCGTCTTCTTGCCGATCTTCTTGCGGTCGGCCGCAGAAACGCCAAGCAGCGGCTGAGTCAGATCGCCCACTACCGGGACCGCCCGGTGCGAATCGCAATTCCAGAATTCATACAGATGCTCGAGCGCATCCTTGTCTGATTCGCGAATCAGAAAAAATACGGTACTGCCTTCGCGTTCCAGAATCTTCTTGACCAGGCGCTTGCCGATGAATCCCGATGCTCCGGTGAGGAAATACTGCACTTTTCTCTCCTTTGAATAAAGTGTCTTGAAATGAATTTTAGAGCAGCTTACCCAGTGCATTAGTGTGCGTCCACTAATTGAATATCCTACACTGACTCTGTCGGCAACAGATGGGTTGCCTTACTGATTCGTATTGAAGGAGTTAATCATGGTCAAAAAATTCAAATCCCTGTCTGAAGGTCAATTGACGCAAACCGTCAAGGAATCCGCGCAGCAAATCTGGTTGGCCGGGCTCGGTGCTTTTGCCAAGGCCCAGGAAGAAGGCGGCAAGGTTTTCGACGCACTGGTCAAGGAAGGTGAAGCCATCCAGAAGAAGACACGCAAGATGGCCGACGAGAAGTTTTCCGTTGTCCGCAAGACGGAGCGGCCGGTACTTGGGATCGCCTTGAGCAGGTCTTCGAGGATCGCGTCGCCCGCGCTCTGTCCAGCCTTGGCGTGCCGACAAAGAAGGAAATCGACAAGCTGTCCAAGCGCGTTGCCGAACTTACTGCGACCGTCCAGAAATTGAACGACGGCGGTGAAGGTGTCGCCAAGAAAGTGGTGGTCAAGCCGGCCGCCAAACCCGCCGCCAAGCCAGCTGCAGTGAAGCCTGCCGCCAAGCCGGCCACCAAGGCTGCGGTGAAACCTGCTGTCAAGGCTGCAGCAGTTCCTGCGGCCACCAAAGCAGTTGCCCGCAAGGCAGCGCCGGCCAAGAAGCCG